>QWII01000019.1 GCA_021405325.1 Caldilinea sp. CFX5
GGCCGCGGCGCGGCGGGCCGGCCGGCACGGCTGCCACTTCATGCCCGACCTCGGCACGCCGCCGGAGGTGCTCGACCTGTACCGGGCCACGCTGGCCGCGTACGGTCACGACCCGGCGCGCGGCCAGGTCACCGCGATCGTCTCGCCGGGCGTGTTCGTGTGCGACGACGCGGACGCGGGCTGGGCGCTGCTGCGCGAGCACTACCTGTACCTGATGAACGCGTTCATGGCGTGGTTCGGCAATCCGACGATCCCGTCGGTGGACGACCTGCCGCGCGATCTCTTCCTGGTAGGCCCGCCGGACGCGGTCGCCGCGGGGCTGCACGCGCGGGTCAAGCCGCTGGGCGACGTAGACCGGGTGATCTTCTTCGGCCGCGCGCCCGGCCTGCCGATCGACCTGGCGCGCGCCTCGCTGGCCCGGTTCGCCGGGGAGGTCATGCCACAGTTGGCCTGACCCGCAGACAACGAGGGCGATGCCGATCAGGTAAGCACCTGCTGTACTACGGCGGGAACTACAAGAAACTCCAGGTAGCGAAGCGCCGATGGGATCCCCACCAGGTCTTCAACCATGTTTTGTCGGTCGAGCCGGGCCGAGAACCGGTGTGGTCTATACGCTGCAATAGCGACAGAAGTCAAATAATTACAAGGAGATATAGACATGAAACGCAAATTTAATCCGTCGTTCATCACTGGGCTGTTGCTGGTCATGCTTATCAGTGCAGCCTGCAATCCAATCAAGGCGCCATCCACGCCAACCACGGTCTATGGTGAAAGTGGGGAAATGGGTCAGGGTACGGTGCGCACCTATGCCGAACTCAACGCCGATGGCAGTCCCGTCAGCCTGGGCATCGTCTACACCCAAGCGCTGCTTGAAGGTCTGCCCACCGAACCGAACATGAAGAGTCGCTGCTTTGATGTCAACGGCAACGGCACGTTGGATATGGGCGAGTGCATCGGAGACTATGAGCTGATCCTCTCGATGCCGCCGGAAGTGACTCAAAATAGCGAAATCCCATTCCAGCACGCGACGCTGAACTGGAATGCCCACGGCCATCCGCCAGCGATCTGGGGGGCACCGCATTTTGACTTTCATTTTTATATGATCAGTGAGGAGGAAGTGCAGGCGATTCGTCCGGGAACGTGCGGCGCGATCATCAACTGCGATGATTTCAAGCGCGCTACCACGCCCGTGCCGGCTCCCTACGTACCTGCCAACTATCACAGCGTCGGGGACGCTGTCGCGGCGATGGGCGACCATTTGGTCGATGCCGTCGCTCCCGAACTACAGGATCCCCCAGAGGTCGAGTTCACACACTCGTTCATCTATGGCGCCTATGATGGTCATATCAGCTTCTACGAACCGATGATTACGCGTGATTACTTGCTGGGCCAGCCGGACGAATGCAAGGCGGTGTCGCTGCCGGAGGCTTGGGAGATCAGCGGCTATTACCCCACCGAGTATTGCATTCACTATCATGCAGAGCGCCAGGAAACGACGGTTTCTTTGGAGAAGTTTGTCTACCGCGAAGCTTCCTAGCGTCTTGGTTACATGAGAAAGGAACACTCACCATGTCACAGCAAAATAAAGGAACACTCACCATGTCACAGCAGAATAAAGGAGTACTCACCATGTCACAGCAGAATATCGCGCGGTATGTGCCTGCGGATAGCGGCCCATCGTATTGGGGACCAGGCGATCGCTACACCTTCCTCGTTACGGGCGCACAATCCAACGGTGCCTACTTCATCATGGAAGCGATCGTACCCCCTGGAGGCGGCCCACCGCCACACATCCATCACCGTGAGCAGGAGTCATTTTATGTGCTGGAGGGTACACTCGACATCCAGATGGGCGACCAGATGGTACACGCGTCGGCGGGCGACTTCGTCCACATTCCCATCGGTACGATTCACAACTTTCGCAACAACGGCGACAGCCTCGCACGGCAGCTGGTTATTTTTTCGCCAAGCGGCCTGGAAGGGTTTTTCGAGGAAACGCTGGAGATGGTTGAGGATCGCACGGCCCCGCCGCCCAGCAGCGTCGACGTTGTGATTTCTCGCTACGTCGAGGCGGCGCCAAGGTACGGGCTGGAGTTTGTTTGAGATCAAAAGCGAGACTCGATAGCGCTCTGGGCTAAAGCATGATTAGCTACTTGCCAGCCGATCCAAACGGAAAGGAGAAATGAAATGACAAACACCACACAGACTGTTCAATCGGGTTATGCAGCGGTACACGGCCTCCAGATGTACTACGAAATCCACGGCACTGCGCACAGTGGTCCGCCGCTGGTGCTGTTGCACGGTGCGTTCTCGGCCATCGGCACCTCGTTTGGCGAGATGCTGCCGGCGCTTGCCAAACGCCGCAAGGTGATCGGCTTCGAGCTACAGGCACACGGACGCACGGCGGACATCGACCGCCCGTTGACCATCGAAGCTATGGCCGACGATGTCGCTGCTGCCTTGGCCCAGATGGGCATCGACCAGGCCGACATTTTGGGCTATAACATGGGTGGCCGCGTTGCCTCGCATGCGGCCATCCGTCACCAAGAGGTGGTGCGCAAATTGGTGCTGATGTCAGTCGGCTACACCCTGGCAGGCATGCACCCTGGGCTGATGGACAATCTGGGCGAGATGCAGCCTGAAATGATGCACGGCTCGCCCTGGCACGATGAATACATGCGCATCGCTCCTCGACCCGAAGATTTCAATCGGTTTTTTGCTAAAAAGGCGGCAATGGATCGGCAGTTCAAGGATATTCCCGCTGAGACCATCCGTGCCCTCCAGTCGCCCACGCTGCTCATCATTGGCGATTCCGATCTGATTCGCCCCGAACATGCGGTGGAGATGTTCCGATTGCTGGGCGGCGGCGGCTTTGGCGACGTGTTTCTTGGCCTACCCGCTTCGCAGCTTGCGATCCTCCCCGGCACGTCGCATGTGAGTATTGTGCAACGCGCCGACTGGCTCGTTCCGATGGTCAACGCGTTCCTCGACGCACCCCTGCCCGAGTCACAGGCTGAGGTGTCGAGATGAAACCACAACGCGTTAAGCCAATATCAGAATGAGAAGCGGAATTTAGGGAGATAGGAGATGATTCTATGCCATACCAAAGACGAATGACCAAACGCTGCTGGCGGATCATGCTTGTCGTACTGTTGATCGCTGCGTTGTTCTTGACTGCCTGCCAACCCATTCAAAGAACAAGCGCCATGACTGGCGAAACACAGAAGGTCACCTCTGGTTATGCCGACGTGAACGGCCTCCAGATGTATTACGAGATTCACGGGGCTGCGCACAGTGGCCCGCCCCTGGTGGTGCTGCACGGCGCCTATATGACGATCCACGCGATGGGTAAGATCGTGCCGCTGCTGGCGCAAAGCCGCCAGGTGATTGCGGCAGAAATGCAAGGACACGGCCACACCGCCGACATTGACCGCCCGCTCACCTATGAGCAAATGGCGGATGATGTGGCAGCGCTGCTGGAACAGCTCAACGTCGAACAGGCCGATGTCTTGGGCTATAGCATGGGGGGCGGTGTCGCCATACAAGTGGCTGTTCGCCATCCGGCAGTCGTGCGCAAACTGGTGATTGTCTCGATGTATACCAACAACGAGGGCGCCTATCCCGAACTGTTTCCCACCATCGAACAGATCACGCCGGAGGTCTTTGCGGAGACGCCGTGGAAAGCCGAGTACGATCAAGTCGCACCCAACCCAGAAGATTTCCCCACGCTGGTCAGCAAGCTCAAGGAACTGGATCTCACCTTTGCTGGTTGGCCGGCAGAGGAGGTGGCCTCGATCACGGCGCCCACGCTGATCGTTATCGGCGATTCTGATGTGGTGCGCCCTGAACATGCGGTTGATCTGTTTCGCCTGCTCGGTGGCGGCGTGTTCGGCGATCTCGCTGGGCTTCCCGCCTCCCAGCTTGCCGTACTGCCTGGCACAACCCACGTTGGGATGGTGGAACGCGCCGATTGGCTGGTTCCGATGATCACGGCCTTCCTGGATGCGCCGCTGCCCGCGTCCAAGCCGGAATAAGCAGTTCACGATAGGGAGACTTTCTGCATTCGCAATGAGCAACCAGTCATGGCAAGGAGAAACAAGATGACAAATCGGCGGAAGCTGGCGACCCGACGAAGGCATGGCAGCGACGGGTGGCCGGGCCTACGAGACGACGATGCACCGGGTGGGGTGAGGAGGCGCGTATGACGACGACTGCACGTGATGGAGGCGCGCCCAAAACATCGTGGCTGACCCGCTACTTCCGGCTCGCCGAGCGCAACACCACGCTGCGCACTGAGGTGCTAGGCGGCATCACGACGTTTTTCGTGATGGCCTATATCATCTTTGTCAACCCCTATATTCTGACGCTGAACGGCAGCGCCCAGCCGCCACTGGTTCCCCCGTTTGCTGGCCTGGTGACGGCGACCTGTCTGGTTTCGGCCATCGCCACCCTGCTGATGGGTCTGTACACCAACTACCCCTTTGCACTGGCGCCGGGGCTGGGCATCAACGCCGTGGTCGCCTTCAGCCTGGTGGCCAGCAACGGCATCACCTGGCAGGCGGCGATGGGGCTGATCTTCGTCGAGGGGTTGCTGATCACCCTGCTCGTGCTCACTGGTTTTCGCACTGCCGTGTTCCAGGCCATCCCCCTGACGCTCAAGCGTGCGATTAGCGCCGGCATCGGTCTGTTCATCTTGTTCATCGGCCTGGTCAACGCTGGCTTTGTGCGTGTACCGGTCGAGAGCATCACCCTGGTCGGCTCGGCGCAGATCGAAGGCGCGACACCGCTGGGGGCGCTGGCCGGGCAAGGTGTCCAGCTTGGCGCACCCGGCACGCCTGTCACCCTCGGCCACCTGACTCATCTGCCGGTGGCGCTGGCAATCGTCGGCCTGCTGCTGACCCTGTGGCTGATGGCGCGCGGTTTCCGGGCGCCACTGTTGTGGGGCATTCTGCTCACCACCAGCGTGGCGGTCGTGATCAAGCTGATCTTGCCCGGTGTGGTCGTCTCCAGCGTGCCGACCGCAGCGGACATCGCCAACCTGCAGTGGTTGCCGCTCGACTTTAGCACCATTGGCCAGGGCTTCAACTTCAGTGCCTTCAACAGTCCCGGTGCGGCAGTCAAGGGTTTGGGCTTCGCGGCGGCCACCCTGGTGATGTTCTCGCTGATGCTGTCGGACTTCTTTGATACGATGGGCACCGTGATCGGCGTGGGCGAGAAAGCTGGCCTGGTCGACGAGCAAGGACATCTGCCGGGCGCCGACCGCGTACTGCTGGTCGACTCATTGGCGGCAGCACTCGGTGGCCTGTTTGGCACCTCATCCGTCACCACCTTTATCGAGTCGGCCGCCGGTGTCTCGGCGGGCGCACGCACCGGTCTGGCCGCGGTCGTTACCGGTCTGTGCTTCCTGCTGGCGCTGCTGCTGACCCCGTTCGCTGGCCTGGTGCCGCCCGAAGCGGTCGCCCCGGCGCTCATCGTCGTCGGTTTTATGATGGTGGCTCACCTGCGCGAAATCGACTTTAGCGACCTGCTGGATGGCTTCCCGGCCCTGCTGATGATCGTCGTGATGCCGCTGACCTACTCGATCACCAACGGGCTCGGTGCGGCGTTTGTCACCTATGTGTTTCTGCGGGTGGTTGCGGGGCGCGCCGGTGAGATCCACCCGCTGCTATGGATCGTAACCGGCGCGTTTGTAATCTACTTCGCACTGCCGCTGATCGAGGCGCTGGTGTAACCATCGCGCGTAACGAAAGGAGAAACAAACAATGAAACGCAAATTCAACATCTTGTTTAGCGCGGGACTGTTGCTGGTCATGCTCACCAGTGCAGCCTGCCAACCAATCACGGCGGCGCCGGCGGCGCCCACCACAGTCTACGGCGAAAGCGGCGACATGGGCGAGGGGACAGCCCGCACCTATGCCGAACTCAACGCCGACGGCAGCCCTGTCAGCCTTGGCATTGTCTACACCCAAGCACTGCTGGAAGGTCTGCCGTCCGATCCAAACCCGGAGAGCCGCTGCTTTGATGTCAACGGCAACGGCACGCTGGAGATGAACGAGTGCATCGGCGATTATGAGTTGATCCTCTCCATGCCGCCGGAAGTGATCCAAAATGGCGATATCCCCTTCAAGTGGGCGACGCTGAACTGGAATGCCCACGGCCATCCGCCGGCGATCTGGTTAGTCCCCCATTTTGACTTTCACTTTTATATGCCAAGCGAAGCGGAAATCCAGGCGATCCGTCCGGGGACGTGTGGTGCGATCATCAACTGCGAAGATTTTGAGCGCGCCACCATGCCTGTGCCGGCGCCCTACTTGCCCGCCAACTATCACAGCGTCGGGGACGCCGTTACCAGGATGGGCGACCATCTGGTCGATGCCGCCGCCCCCGAATTGGCGGACCCGCCGCAGGCCGAGTTCACCCATTCGTTTATCTACGGCGCCTATGATGGCCATATCATCTTCTTTGAGCCGATGATTGCCCACGACTTCCTGCTGAGCCAGCCGGACGAATGCAAGGCGGTGTCGCTGCCGGCGGCGTGGGAGAGCAGCGGCTATTACCCCACCGCATACTGCATCCGCTATCGGGCCGACCGCCAGGAAACCACGGTCTCGCTTGAAAAGTTCGTCTATCGCGAAGCCAGCTAGCCATTCGATGCGCCGAAGAATCTGTTCTGCAAATAGAACGCGGATTGGGCTGATGTAGCGGATCGAAGCGGATCAGAATCAGCAAAATCCGCCGCATCCGTAACATCCGCGTTCTATTTTCATCGTTTGCGGTGCCGCTAAGGCATGTGGCCTGTTCTGTATGGCAAAACAGATTCTTCGGCGCAAACTGCCGCCGGGTACCCATTGGGTGCAGCATGACAATTCAACGAAAGTACCAAAGTAGAGCTACTGAAATGGCAAAAAGGAGAGGCTCATCTACGGAAAGTGTGAACACCTGTCAGGTTTTGGAAACCTGACAGGTGTGGCGGGTCGAAACCTCAAACTTTCTGTAGATGAGCGAAAGGAGAAGTTTGACATGAACAATCATCTCGATCCGTCGTACATCATGCAGACGGCGACCGCGTTTTGGGCCTCGAAGGTTCTCCTGACGGCCGTGGAGTTGGATCTATTTACCAAGCTGGGCGAGGAGCAGTACACCGCGGCGCAACTGGGTAAAACCCTGGGGCTACATCCCCGTGGCACCTATGATTTTTTCGACGCACTGGTAGCGCTGAAGTTTCTGGAGCGTGCGGGTGATGGGCCGGAAGGACGCTACCAGAACACGCCGCAGACGGCAGCCTTTCTGAACAAGCGTAGCCCCGCCTACATCGGCGGTTTACCCGCGATGTTCAATGCCCGCTTGTTCGGCTTCTGGAACGATCTAGGCGCCGCCCTGAAAACTGGGCAAGCGCAGAGCGAAACCAAACGCACGGGCAAATCCATCTTCGAGGAGCTGTATGCCAATCCGGTCTCCTTGCGTCAGTTTCTCGATGCCATGACCGGTATCCAGGCCGCCAATTTTACGCTGCTGGCGGAGAAGTTTGACTTCACGCCGTTCCAAACCGTCTGTGACGCGGGCGGCGGTCTGGCCCTGCTCTCCCGCATCGTGGGTACACGCTACCCGCACCTGACCTTCACTAGTTTCGACCTGCCCCCCGTGGCGCCGCTGGCGCAGGAACAGATCAACGTGGCCGGCATGGAAGGGCGCATCACCGTCGTTGCCGGCGATTTCTTCCAAGATGAGCTGCCCCAGGCCGATGTGGTCACCATGGGCAACATCTTGCACGACTGGAATCTGGCAAAGAAGAAAATTCTGATCCGCAAAGCCTATGCGGCGCTGCCGCCCGGCGGAGCCTTGATCGCCATCGAGAATGTGATTGACGATGCCCGCCGCGAGAATGCTTTTGGCTTGCTGATGTCGCTCAACATGTTGATCGAATTTGGCGATGCGTTTGACTATACCGGCGCCGACTTTCGCGAGTGGTGCCGCGAGGCAGGGTTTACGCATTTTGAAATCATCGCGCTGGCCGGCCCCACCAGCGCGGCGATTGCCTACAAATAACGGGCAGAGGATTAACCGCTGGCAGACCTATCCAAGGTGGCTAGCCCGGCGCAAGGAGGAACGATTTTATGCCAATCAGACACCGAACGATCAGAACCAACGGGATCAACATGCACATCGCTGAGGCGGGTACAGGCTACCCGGTCGTGATGCTGCATGGCTTTCCCGAACTCTGGTATTCCTGGCGGCAGCAACTGCCTGCTGTCGCCGAGGCCGGCTTTCACGCCGTGGCGCCCGACCTGCGTGGCTTTGGCGACACCGATGCGCCGCCGGACAGCGCCAGCTACGCGATGAAAGAGCGCGTGGCGGATGTGATCGGCTTGCTCGATGCGCTGCACGCCAATCACTGTGTACTCGTCGGCCATGATTGGGGGGCCAACCTGGCGTGGGCGTGCGCCCAGCTTTTTCCCCAACGCATCGCCGCTCTCTTTATTTTGAGTGTGCCCTACAAAGCGCGTGAGGACGAGCCGCCAAGTGCCGTGGTCGCCAGATTCGCCGGCGACAAGTTTTCCTTCAGCGGTTATTTCCAAAGACCGGGGGTGGCCGAAGTGGAATTTGAGCGTGATCCGAAAGCGTCGTTGCGCCGTTTCTACTATGCCCTGTCCGGCGACGCGCCGCCCGGTTTGGTCGCGTATTTGTTTACCCAAAAACCGGCCACGGCCGGGGTGCTGGAAGGCATGCCCGACCCGCAACCGTTGCCCGCCTGGTTGACGGAAGCCGATCTCGATGTGTTTGCCCAAGCCTATCGGCGCACCGGCTTTCGCAGCCCGCTGAACTTGTATCGCACCATGGATCAAGACTGGCAGGAACTGCCCCAACTCGGCGTGGGCAAGCTGGTGCAACCCACGGTCTTTATGGGCGGCAAACTTGATCCCCCCGTGCTTTTCGGCCAGTTTGACCCGATGATTGCTGCCGTCCCCAAACTGCGCAAAATCATCTTTGTCGAAAGTGCCGGTCACTGGCTGCAGCAGGAGCGCGCCGCCGCCGTAAATGAGGAGTTACTGGATTTTCTCCGGCGCGAACAGTTCTAGTTTTGTGACGGAAAAGGAGGTTTTTATGGGTGCGCCATCACCGGAACTCGTTGACATCTGGCTCGCCAGAGCGTTTAACGCCCAAGACATTGAGGCCGCTGCGGCCCTCTATCACCCCGACGCAACCGTTGTGCGCTTGGAACAGGTGCATGGTAGTGCTGCCGTCGCACACGGGGCCGAGGAGATTCGCCAGACGATGGCCGGCTACGTCGGGCTAAAGCCGCACATGGATGTCATCGTGCATCACACGACCGTGGCGGGCGATTTTGCCCTCTGCCGCTCCCAGTGGCGGATCACGGGCACGGACGCAAGCGGCAAAGCCGTTGAAGTCCACCATCATGGGATGGAGGTTATGCGCCGCCTGCCGAACGGCGAATGGGTCTTCTTTATCGATCATCCCTGGGGGGCTGATCCCTCGTGGGCCGTTACTCGACCGCCGCATACGGAATCGTGAAGAAAAAGAAAGCGGTAAGGAATATCATACAAGGAGATAGACCATGACCAAGTTACGCGTGCATTCCTTTTCCATCTCCCTCGACGGTTACGGGGCCGGTCCCCATCAGGATCGCGACAACCCGCTGGGTATCGGCGGGGAAGCCCTGCACGAATGGCGTTTTCCTACCCGTTCGTTTACGAACATGTATGGGAGCGATGCCGGCGAGACAGGCACCGATAATGATTTTGAGGCGCGCGGCCTGACCAATATCGGCGCCTGGATTCTGGGGCGCAATATGTTTGGGCCGATCCGTGGCGACTGGCCGGATGAGCGTTGGCGGGGGTGGTGGGGCGAGAATCCACCGTACCATGTGCCGGTCTTTGTGCTGACCCATCACGCACGACCATCCATCACGATGGAGGGCGGCACCACTTTTCATTTTGTCACCGACGGCATCCAGGCCGCTTTGCAGCGGGCGAAAGAAGCCGCCAATGGGCAGGATGTCCGGCTGGGTGGCGGCGTGAATACGATTCGCCAATACCTGCAGGCTGGCTTGATCGACCAGATGCACGTTGCGATCGCACCGGTGCTGCTCGGCTCCGGGGAACATCTCTTGGCGGGAATTGACACGGTAGCCTTGGGCTACCAATGCACGGAGCATGTGACGACGCCCCGTGCCACCCATTTTGTCCTGACCAAGTGACGATGCGGGCTAGGTTCTGTTGACATTTGTGACGCCTACACCTGTCAGGTTTTGGAAACCTGACAGGTGTACCACCGGTTGATTCTGAAATGTCAACAAAACCTAAGGCCAGCCGTTCTGTATAACCGAGCGGTTCCTGCCTCTTCCAGGCAGGGTACCAGGGGATCAAGTAGCGGATTTTCTGAAAAGGAGAAATAGCATGAGAAAGATGATTGTCGCAGTTGAAATGTCACTGGATGGCGCGATGGGCGGCGAGAACGGCGCCTTTTGGCAGCAGCTCTTCCCCTTCCACAGCCCGGATGTGCAGGAGTATCTCAACGACCTGCTGTTCATGCCCGACGCGCTCTTGATGGGCAAACGAACCTACGAGTTCTTCGCCCAGGTCTGGCCGACGCGGCAAGGGCAGGACGCCGACCGGATCAACAGCATGCCCAAATATGTGGCATCACGAACCCTAAAGGAGCCGCTGCAATGGAATGCGACGCTGCTCAAGGGCGATGTGGGCGAGGCCATCCGGCAGATCAAGCAAGAGCCGGGCAAGGATTTGCTCCAGTATGGTGTGGGCGAGTTGACCCATACGATGCTCAAGCAGGGTCTGGTGGATGAGTTCCGCATTCTCGTCTTTCCGTTTACGTTCGGCGAGGGGCCGCGCATTTTCGAGCAGATGGGCGTCCATACCCTCAAGCTCTTAGCGACCAAGACGTTTAGCTCCGGCGCGATCGCCCACCATTACCAACCGCAAAAGGCTGGGTGAGCGCAGGCGGGCAGACGATCCCAACAGGCGGTGGCGGGGCTGCCTTCGTGACGAATCCCTATGATCGACCATCGCGACCGGCATCCAGTCATTTCAAGGAAAAAGGAGAGACATCATGAACGAACAGACAAACACACGTCTGGTACAACAGGCCTATCAACGGATCCATGCCGGCGACATGGCCGCGTTCTTGACCTTGCTCGCCGACAATGTGCAATGGCAGATATTCCCGATGCAAAACGTGCCCTTTGCCGGCACATGGCAAGGACGCGCCCAGGTCAGCGAATTCTTTCGCAAGGTAGCCGCGTCGCAAGAGCAGGTCGAATTTGTGCCAGAGCGCTTTATCGCCCAAGACGACAAAGTGGTGGTGTTGGGCCATTTCGTGAACCGCGTCAAAGCGACGGGCAAAGAGTCCCGTTCAGAATGGGCGCAAGTCTGGACGGTCAAAGAGGGCGTCATTACGCAGATGCAGGAGTACGTCGATACCGCTGCCGTCAGCCGGGCGCACACACCGTAATAGGAGAACTTTATCGGCCAAGGATTTCCTACAACCGATCACGAATGCCATGCACACGCAATTCCCGATGAGCGAATGCAATGTCCGCTTGTACGACAAGGCGGCCATTGTCCGCAATCTGCAACATAACCAAGCCGTCTACAAGGACCAACCAGTCGAGATTGCCACCCGTGTGATGCAAGTGTGGGTCACAATCAACGGGCGCTGGCAGTTGGCCGGCATCCAATTTAGCCCCTGGAGCGACGATAAGTAAACAGAGTTCAGTCTATCATGATAAGGAGATACAATCATGACAACAGCAATTCGTTCCAATGAAATGCAGCATACTCCCAACGATGTGATGAAACTGCACGATTTCCGCCTGCTGGTCAACGACTTCGCGGCATCCCTTCACTTCTGGCACGAGATCGTGGGCCTTCCCACAGTCTTTCGCGACAAGAACAACCTCTACGCGGAACTGGACGCCGACAACGCACGCATAGAACTCCTCGACGCCGCCTACTTCGCCTCCTCGCTGGGCGAAGCCACACCCGCCCCCATCCAGCGCGGTCACCGCGGTGTCATCGTCTTCCGATCAGACGATGTAGACGCAACCTATGCCGACCTTGTCAAGCGTGGCGCCCCCTCACTCGCAGCCCCGCATGTTCAACAGGCTGGCTTCGCCCGCATTGCCCTCTTCTCCGCCCCCGACGGCTATGTACTCGAAATCTTCACCTCACTCCGCGGCTTCCCCAACCAGGCAGAATGAGTACTACACGTCTGGGCAGTATTTTGAAGGTTAGGAAAATAAATTCTTGATTTTCATAATACTGCCCAGATGACAAGTTCCGAAAGAAATAGGGAGGATGAGATGAAAGAGATGCAACAAACCAGACACGAGCAGCCGATGACATTGGTGTTGGGTGGCACGGGCAAGACAGGCCGTCGGGTGGCGACGCGACTCACCGCGCGTGGCTGGCCGATCCGCGTCGGATCGCGCAAGGGCGCGCCGCCGTTCGACTGGCAGGATCAGGCGACATGGGCGCCAGTGTTGTGCGATATAGGGGCAGTCTATCTCTCCTATTCTCCAGACCTGGCAATCCCAGGGGCGGCAGAGCAGATCCGTGCCTTCACGACATTGGCGATGGAACATGGCGCGCGGCGTTTGGTGCTGATCGCTGGTCGGGGTGAACCAGAGGCGCAGCACTGTGAGCAGATCGTGCAGAACAGTGGCGCCGATTGGACCATCCTACGGCCAAGTTGGTTTTGCCAGAACTTTAGCGAGAGCTATTTGTTGGAGCCAATCCTGAGTGGCGAAGTGGTTTTACCCGTTGGGGACGTACCAGAACCCTTCGTCGATGCCGAGGACATTGCCGATGTGGCGGTGGCCGCGCTGACCGAACCCGGCCATGTCGGTCAGCTTTATGAGTTGACTGGCCCGCGCCTGTTGACCTTCGCCGAGGCCGTAGCGGAAATCGCCAAAGCGACCGGCCGGGAGATCCACTACGTGCAGGTCTCACCCGAACAATATAGCGCCATGCTGACAGCGTACGACGTGCCGGCCGACGACATCTGGCTGTTGAACTATTTGTTTGGCACCGTGTTGGACGGGCGCAACGCCCATCTGGCCGACGGGGTATGGCGTGCGTTGGGGCGCGCGCCGCGCGACTTCGCCGAGTATGCGCGCACCACGGCTGCTACAGGCGTTTGGGGGGCGGGTGGCTCTGATGTTCACCAGTAAGGAGCGAGGAGAAAAAACATGAGAAATTGGACACCGACAATACTCCCCTCGTTACTCCCTTTGTCTACTGACCTTGGGTTTCACGAGGGATATAATAACCTGCGGGCATTCGTCAGGTGATCTGCGGTCAGGGCATGACCAAAGCCCTCCCTGCTGTTTGATCGATAGCTTTTGGGTACTCACACGAGTAGAGGGAAACGGATCATGAAAAAATTTGGCTTTCTACTAGGTCTTGCGTTTGTCAGTGTATTACTGATGACAGGCGCCGCCGATGCCCAAACGGACAAAACCAACGCGCCCATCCTACCCCAGATGGCGTGTGAGGCGCTGCTCGGTGCAGACCTGTCCCATCTGCCTGATGCCGCCACGCAAATTGTGAGCGCCGAGGTGGTGACTAACACCGGGACGACGCCCTATTGCCACGTCACAGGCTACAGTGCGCCGCAGATCCAATGGGATGTGCGCCTGCCCACCACAACGTGGACAGGACGCTATATACAAGTCGGCTGCGGCGGCTTTTGTGGCGCAGCCGACCTGGAGCAAACGGTGCAGTTTGACTATGAAAACAACTTCGGCCCCTGCGTCCCCGAAAATCTGGGTGAGTTTGTGGTCGGTCTCAACAACAGTGGTCATATTGGTCGGGATGCACAGTGGGCTGGCAATGCACCCCAACTGCGGGTGGACTGGGCCTATCGCAGCGAACATGTCATGGCCACGGTGGCGCAGGCGTTGATCGCTGCCTTTTACGGCCAGGAGCCAACCTATCGCTACTTCACCGGTTGCTCGAACGGCGGCCGCCAGGGGCTGGTGCTGGCGCAACGCTATCCCACCGACTTTAACGGCATTGTTGTGGGTGGGCCGGCCCATCTCTTTGTCTCGCTCATGATCGAGATGGCGTGGACCGCCCGCACGAACACAGATGCCGATGGCAACCCGATCCTGACAGGGGATGCTTTGAAAGTATTGCATGAGGCGGCGGTGGCCGCCTGCGATGACGTGGATGGCCTGAAGGACGATTTGATCAGCGACCCACGCACCTGCGACTTTACCCCCGATCAGGTGGCGTGTACCGGGCCAGCCCAATCCGCCTGTTTAACGGACGCCCAGGTGGCAGTAGCGCGCAAACTCTATGCGGGGCCGACAACCGCCAACGGCCAGCGGCTCTACCCCAGCGGTCTGCCCATTGGCAGCGAGTTGGAATGGAACTTTTTGTTCTTCGGCTGGGACCCGCCCCGCTCGCCCGGCTTTAGTGAGTATATGGCGGATAACTACCTGCGCTATCTCGCCAGTTGGGATAAACCGCTCACCCTGGAAACCCTGCGGTTTGACCCCGCCACCTTTGCCCAACTGGCCGAGATGAGTACCCTCTATGACGCCAGCGACCCCGATCTCTCCGCCTTTCGCGACGCCGGCGGCAAGCTGATCCTCTGGCATGGCTGGGAGGATGCCAGCATTCCCCCACAGGGTACGATCAGCTATTACGAGGCGGTACAGACGGAAATGGGCGGTGCCGAAGCGACGCAACAGTTTGCCCGCCTCTATCTGGTTCCTGGGCTGGCGCACTGCACGGGTGGGACGGCAACGCCGCAATTTGATTTCCTGACGCCACTCATGGCGTGGGTCGAAACGGATCGTGCGCCGCAGGAGGTCATCGTCACGCTGGGTGATCGCACACAATCAACCCGCACGCGTCCGATCTACCCCTATCCGACCGTGGCGCGCTACGATGGCTCCGGTAGCCCGGATGAGGCCAGTAACTTTGGCCCCTTCACGCCAACGCAGTTGCCAAAGCCCGTCGAGTGGGCGGGCGTGTTTCGGGCAGGCGAGGAGCAGTGGTGTCAGATCGTAGGCAAGGAATTGCAATGTGGGAAAACACCCGCACGATAGGTGTGCCGGCGCCATCATTTCAACAGGAGCATGATCATGGGAAAAGTGGTTTTCAACACGAGCGTATCGCTGGATGGCTTTGTGGCCAGGCCAAATGATGGCCCCACTGGCCGATGAGGAATGCCGCCATGCCAGTCTACAATAACCGGTCTGCAATAAGTTAAAACTAGTTTGGATGGAGACGACAGGAGGTCAAAATGGCTGTATCAGTACTCTACATGTCCATGTCACTGGACGGGTATATCGCCGGCCCGAATGACACACCGGACAACCCGGGCGGTGATGGCTTCATGCGGCTGCATGATTGGTTCCATTTCGGCCCGGACGGTGAGGTCGAACTCTCTGGACCGGCCAAACAACTGGTGGATCAGATGAATAGGTACGGCGCCATTGTGGCGGGGCGGCGCACCGTGGAGCAGGTCGATCACTGGGGCGGGGATCGCAACGGTGTCCGCATCTTCGTACCCAGCCATCGACCGCCTGACCCGTCTGTCGTCAAATACCCATTGGTAACTTATGTGACGGATGGCATCGCCAGTGCGATGGCGCAGGCGAAGGCTGCCGCCGGGGATCGGGAAGTGCTGGTGCATGGCGCCTACACGGCGCAACGGGCGCTCGAAGCCGGGGTGCTCGACGAGTTGCAGATCCACCAGATTCCGGTGCTATTCGGCGGTGGCCGACGGCTGTTCGACGTGTTGCCGTCGCGCATCGAGCTGGAAATCGTGCGGGTGATCGACACGCCGGAGGCCACGCACATCCGCTACCGAGTCCGCCGCTGAGCCGGTTGACCAGTATCATGTCAAAAGGGGAGGAGCGCATCTGCGGGGTCGAGGCCCCCGGCGTGACGCATCTGCGTTTTCGTGTGGTCAAGTAACAAAGATGGATAGAGCGAAACGCGATAGGAGCAATCAGCATGATTCAAACCAAGACTCTCGACCTGTTCGCAGGGATCCCGGTCGCCGACTACGCGGCGGCGTTGGCATGGTATGAAAAGTTGTTGGGTTTCCCACCTACATTCCTCCCCAACGACATCGAGGCCGTGTGGGAGCTGGCGGAACATCGGTACTTGTACATTGAGCAGTTGCCGGAACACGCGGGTCACGCCAAACTTACGATCTTTATCGACGACCTTGACGCGGTTGTCGCCCAGGCTGCCGCTCGAGGACTCGATCCTGCAGAGAGGGAAACTTACGCGAACGGTGTGCGCAAGATCACGTACCGCGATCCAGATGGCAACGCGATCGGGTTTGGCGGCGCGCCACAGTAACCGGCTTCCACCAAGGTATCGGCAGGCGGTGGAAAAACGAGAGGCAGTGACTTGTAGCAAGGATATAAACTAACGATTATCTCAAGGAGAAACATGATGAGAAAAGTATTTTTGCACTGCGCGATGACGCTGGATGGCATGGTGTCCAACGTGGATCAGTGGGTATCGTTCACCGATGAGGCGATGCAAGACGGCATCGCCTTTCACGGTACGATCGACGCCATCGTCTTTGGCAAAAACACCTATGCGCCGCTGGCAGCGTATTGGCAGGATGCAGAAACCTCGGCAAAGTCAGCGGCAGAACGCACCTTTGCCAAGCAAATTAACGATATGCACAAATACGTCCTGTCGCACGGCGACGTAGACCTCACCTGGCGCAATTCGGAGCTGTTACGCGTCCCCGATGGCGCAGCCTTCCAGCGGGCAATGGAACGGATCAAGCAGATGCCGGGCAAAAACATTGCCGTGGATGCGGGCGAGGGCGCCTGGCGCTCATTTCTGGCCCAGGACGTGTGGGACGGACTCGATCTGCTGGTTCATCCGCTGATGATCGGCCAGGGCCAGCCGCTCTTTGCCTCGCTACCCGCCAACGCCAAGCTGCGCCTGGTGGCCAGCAAACCCTACGCCAATGGCGTGATCAATTTGCGGTATGAGAGGCAGTAAGAAAACTGGTGGCTGGTGTGGACATACCTCACTAGCCACCAGCTACCAAGGAGAATCGACATGAGAAATGCTACGCGATCCGAAGCCATACCATTGGGGCCGCTTGCGGTCTCAACTGAGAACCCACGCTACTTCACCGTCGCCGCGGGCAACCGCGCCGAGCGCCAGGCCATCTACCTGACCGGCTCACACATCTGGAACAACTTGCAGGATGGCATGGGGCCAGGCGCCGATTGCGCCGCCACGCCCGAACCGTTCGACTACGCGGCTTACCTCCAGTTCCTCCAGGAGCGCGGTCATAACTTTATCCGGCTGTGGCGTTGGGAGCAATTCAAATCGCAGGCGGCGGGGGGCAACTTCCATCTCTGCATGGCACCCCAACCATGGCCGCGCACGGGGCCAGGCACGGCCAGCGATGGCAAACCCCGGTTTGACCTCGCCACCTTCGATACCTCCTACTTCGACCGGCTGCGTCACCGTGTGATCGCGGCCGGCAACGCAGGCATCTACGTCGCTGTCATGCTCTTCGATGGCTGGGCGCTGCACCTCAGCCCGACGCCGGACAATGTGCTGGGTCATCCCTTCTATGCCGACAACAACATTAACGGCATCAGCATCACCTCGATCAAGGATTACCAGGCGTTGCCGCTTGACCCGGCCATCCAGAAGCTTCAGGAAGCCTATATTCGTAAAGTGGTGGACACCGTCCACGACCTGCCCAACGTCCTTTGGGAGGTTGCCAACGAAGCGGCGGGCGGCGGGACAGTTGACAAAGAATTCGCCGGGCTGCTGGGGCTGGGCGAACCGCCCGATTGGGGCGACTCCACCCAGTGGCAGTACTGGGTCATCAACCTTGTTAAGCAGTACGAGCAACAACAGGGCTACGCGCCGCATCCCATCGGCATGACTATGCAGTTCCCGGTCGCCGATCAAATCAGGGTCAACGACCCGCTCTTCGCCAGCCCTGCCGACTGGATCTCGCCCGGCTACGACGACGAGATCTTCGCCAATGGTGGGCATCCGATGGCGCCCGGCAGTCCGCCGTCGCACTGGTTCGATAACCCGCCCGCCAGCGATGGCCGCAAGGTGATCATCACCGACACCGACCACTATGCGCCGGGCCAGGGCGATGCGCTGTGGGCCTGGAAATCCTTTCTGCGCGGCCACCACCCGATCTTGATGGATTTTGGGCTGATCGGCGGGGTCAATCCGCCTGATCCCTCAGCGGGAACGCCGTCGTATGCCGACAGTGAACCCGCGCGCTACGCGATGGGCGACACGCGACGTTTCGCTGAACGGATGAACCTGATCGAGATGACGCCGCGCCCGGATCTCACCTCAACGGCGTATGCCCTGGCCAATCCCGGGCAAGAGTACCTCATCCTCCAGCCGCATGAACCGGCGCAGCCGTTCACCGTGACGCTGGTCGCGGGCCGCTATCAGGGCGAGTGGTACAACATCGCCAGCCGCCGGACGGTCGCCGCCGACCCGGTAATCCTGGTGAGCGACGGGAGCCGTCACTTCTTCCCGCGCTCTGCCGAGGCTGGTCCAGTGGTGTTGTATTTGAAACGGGTGGACGACTGACTTTCGATTGAAAGACAATCAAGGAGTGACAAGCACCGGAAAAAGGAGAAGATCGATGGAATTACAAGGAAAAGTGGCCCTGGTCACCGGGGGGAGTGGCGGCATCGGGCGCGCCATTGCCCAACGGCTGGCGCACGATGGGGCGTTGGTGGCGGTTCACTACGGTCACAACGCCGAAACCGCCCGGCAGACAGTGCAGGAAATTGCCGCCAACGGCGGCGCCGCCTTCGCCGTGCAGGCGGATTTGGCCGAGGTCGCCCAGATTGAGCGCCTTTATCAAGCGCTCGATCGGGAACTGGAGCAACGCACAGGGGGCAAGCAGTTGGATATTCTGGTCAACAACGCCGGGATCAGCGCACTGTTCCCCTATCAGCAGATGACGCCGGCCCAGTTTGACCAGCTTTTCGCCGTCAACGTGCGGGGGGCGTTCTTCCTCACCCAGATGGCGCTGTCCCGGCTGCGCGACGGTGGGCGCATCATCAACATCTCGTCGGATGCGTCCAAGGGGGCGTCACCGCCGATCTCGGTGGCCTACAGTATGAGCAAGGCGGCGTTAGATGCCTTCACGATCTCGCTGGCCGCTGACCTGGGCAAACGCCAGATCACCGCCAACACGATTGCGCCCGGCGCCACCGAAACCGAGATGAATGCCGATATGTTCAAAGATCCAGCCGTGCGCAAGCAGGTCGCCAGCATGACGGCGTTAGGTCGCCTCGGCACATCGACCGATATCGCCAATGTGGTGGCGTTGCTGGCCTCCGCCGACAGCGCCTGGATCACAGGACAGTATATTGTAGCGAGCGGCGGTCTGCGGCTGTGAGTTCGCTGGGGAGAGAAGACCTCCGGATGGTAGCATCACCGATCATGCAACAATGGAGAAAATACCTACCCTACGCGCTGGTGGCGCTGGTCGCGCTATTGATCCTCGGCGCAAACGCCGTCGCGGCCTATCGGCAGGCCAGCCGCATCAGCTTCCAGGGCGGCCCGCTGGCCGATTGGCCGGTCTATGGCCAGGATCAAGGCGGATCACGCTATTCACCGATCCAGCAGATCAACCGCGATAATGTGGCCCTGTTGCAGGTGGCCTGGGAATACCACACCGGTGACTTCGCCGATGGCTCGGATGGCAGGCCTGGCACCTCCTTCCAAGCCACGCCGATCTTGGTCGATGGCCGGCTCTATCTAAGCACCGCCTACAACCGGGTGATTGCGCTCGACCCGACAACCGGGGCCGAAATCTGGGCCTATGATCCCGGCATTGATCGGACCGTCCACCGGGCGGAAATCGCCTCGCGTGGGGTGACGGCCTGGCTCGATACACAGCGGGGTGAGGGCGAAACCTGTCGTCGCCGCATTTTCCTCGGCACCCTTGATGCGCGCCTGATTGCGCTGGATGCCGCCAGTGGGAAACCTTGTCCGGACTTTGGCAACCAGGGTACGGTCGATCTGGCACAAGGCGCAGCGCTGGGTAGCTACGTTCCCGATACCACCCGTTACGGAGTAACCTCTCCGGTGGTGGCAATCGACGACCTGGTGGTGGTCGGTTCAGCAGTGGGTGACAACCGCGCCGTAACGGTAGAGCGGGGTGTGGTGCGCGCCTATGATGCCCGCACCGGCGCACTACGCTGGTCTTTCGATCCGATCCCGCGCAACCTCAATGACCCGGCCCGCCAAACGTGGGCCGACGACAGCGCCGACCGCACCGGCGCGGCCAACGTCTGGGCGCAGATTTCGGCAGACCCGGAACGCGATCTGGTCTTTATCCCGACCAGCAGCCCCAGCCCCGATTATTATGGCGGCGAGCGACGTGGCAGCAATCTCTATGCCGATTCGGTGGTGGCGCTGCGTGGCGCCACGGGCGAGATGGTCTGGCATTATCAGCTAGTGCATCACAATATTTGGGATTATGACATCCCTGCCCAGCCCACGCTAGTCACAGTGCGCAAAGATGGACAAGAGATCCCGGCGGTGGCACAAGCCAACAAAACCGGCTTTCTCTTCCTGCTGAACCGGGAGACAGGCGAACCGATCTTTCCGGTCGAGGAACGACCGGTTCCGCAGAGCGATGTGCCCGGCGAGGAGTCGTGGCCCACCCAACCTTTTCCCACAGCGCCACAACCGTTGGCGCGCATGCACATCACGCCCGACGACGCCTGGGGCCTCTCGCCGTGGGATCGCGGCCAGTGTCGCAACCGCATTGCGCAGCTTCGCAACGACGGCATCTTCACACCGGCCAGCCTGCAAGGATCGCTGATGTTTCCCGGCATTGCCGGCGGCACGAATTGGGGTAGTCTGGCGTTCGAGCCAGCGCGCGGGTGGGTGGTGCTGAATATGACGCATCTGCCCTTTGTTATCGAGGTCATTCCGCGTCAGGAATTCGCCGCCGCCGCGGCGCGGTCAGGCGACGCCGAGGTCAGCCCCCAAGCGGGTACGCCCTACGGCATGAGTCGCGTAGCACTTTTATCCCCCTTAGGTCTGCCGTGTCTTAAGCCGCCGTGGGGCACGCTCGCCACGGTGGAACTGGCCACCGGCCAGGTGAAGTGGGAGGTTCCGCTCGGTACGATTCGTGATATTGCGCCCGTGCCTCTGCCCTGGCGTCTCGGCGTGCCTAACCAGGGCGGGCCGATTGTGACGGCCGGTGGCCTCGTGTTGATCGGGGCGGCGATGGACAACTATCTGCGCGCGTTTGATGTCGAAACCGGTGCAGAGCTGTGGAAAGGCCGACTGCCTGCCGGTGGCCAGGCCACGCCCATGACCTACCGTCTGGCGGAGAATGGGCGTCAATTTGTGGTGATTGCGGCGGGCGGACATGCCAAGCTGGGCACGACCATCGGCGATAGCGTCGTGGCCTTTGCCCTGCCGGAAAGCCGGTTGGCGGTCGTCAGGCAATCAATCCTGGACCTACTGCCGGCGGTGGGGTTGGCGGTCGTGGTGGCTTGCCTGCTGATCGCCTTGCGCGCACACCTGCTGAATCGGTGGCTGTGGTTGGTTGGCTTGGGCATCCTGGTGCTTGTGGCGACAGAGCTGGTCTGGTTGGCAACGCTCTCGGCGGCGGCTATGATCCTGGCCTTGGCGCTGGGGGTGGGCCTCGCCTTTTTGCTGCTGCACTGGCGGGGCTATTTGGCGCGCACCTAGGGTGCTGCGCAGCAGCAACGCGCTACTGGGTACGTCCCAAATTTTCAGCAGACCTGACAGGTTTGCGAAACCTGTCAGGTCTAGCGCCTCAATTGCGGACACACCCCGCGCTACTCCACCAGAATCCCCCATTTGGGAGAGGCCGGCTACCCCATCCGGTTGTTATACTGACGGAGAACGTTATTGTTGACAAAAGGAGAGAATATCATGGCCGACAACGTGAAACTAGCGCAGGGTGACTTGCGGCTGCTGGAGAGTGAGATGGCGAAGGGCTTACTTGCTTCGACCATCCCAGCCCGCTTTGCCTATGTGGCGCTGGACGGCACACCGCGTGTGCTGCCAACCTGGTTTTATTGGACCGGCGAAGAAGTGGTGATGCCCACCTTCGTGGCGGCGCCCCATGTGCGGCGCCCTGCTGCCCGTTTGCAAGCCTTACGAGTAAACCCCAATGTCGCCATCACCATTGACACCGAAAGCTTTCCGCCCAACGTGCTCCTCCTGCGCGGGCAGGTGTCGCTCACCGAGGTGCCAGGCATTGTGCCGGAGTATCGGCTGGCGGCGCGGCGCTATATGGGTGCGGAAACGGCGGCGGCGTATCTCGCCCAAGTCGATCAGCCGGGTACGGCCATGGCGCGCATTGCGCTGCGGCCGACGTGGGTCGGCATACTCGATTTTGAAACGCGCCTCCCAGGGACAATGGCAGGAGCGCACTAAATATCGTTACCCACCTGCGTTTTGGGGTAGTGGAGAAAACAGGAGGCAAACGTTAGATCATGCAGACAACCATTCCAGCGGCAGAACTACCAACAGTTCCTAGCGCCGCACGCATCTACAGTTATACCTTGGGCGGCTCACACTACTATCCAGTCGACCAGGCCGCCGCTGAGTATATGTTCACGCTTGTGCCCTCGACGCCCAAGTGGGTACGCATGTTGCGCGCCTTCCTCCAGCAGGCGGCGCGCCGGCTCTGGCATGAAGGCTTCCGGCACTTTGTCGATTTCGCTTCGGGGTTGCCAAGCGAAGATCACATCCACCATGTGTTGCCGGAGGCCAAAGTGGTCTACTCCGACAGCGATCCGGCGACGGTGGCCCTGGCCCAGCAACTGGTCGGCCATCTGCCCAATGTTCTCTATCGGCAACATGATGTGCGGGAGGCGCGCACCCTGTTAGAAGCAGCGCAGGTGCAGACGTTTTTGGGCGGCGAACGCCGGGTCGCCTTTGGCCTCAGCGGCATTACGGTCTTTCTCAAGCCGGACGAGATCAGCCAACTCTTCCATGACCTCTATGTGTGGGCGGCGCCAGGAGCCAGGCTTTACGTCACCTATGAAACCAAACTGCCGGGCATGATGACACCCCAGATGGAGCAATTTCTAGACATGTTCCGCCAGGCGGGATCACCCTTCTATCTCTACTCGGTAGAGGAGTGCATCGCTTTGAGCCAGCCCTGGCAATTGCCAGCGCAGGGCTTGCAGCCGCTTAGTGAGTTTTTGGCGTTGCCGGCGGATACGATCAGTGAGGCGGATCGGGAAGGCGTCGGGCTGGAGTTCTATGCAGCGATTTTGGAGAAACCAGCACGTTGAATCACCTTTCCGGTCACTGTCAGCTTATACCCGACTGCTATATCAGGATGGATTGACCGGATGAGGTACGGTGTACGAAACTAATAAATTGGTTACACCCTTCTGCACACGCCCCTGTATCGCGGCCAGATTGCAGAGGAAGCTTGGAGAAGGGTGGTCAAGGAAAGGATAATGAGCAACTTTCAGGTGGTGTAATCGTGATTTCTGTAACAAGCGTTGACGCAGCAATCAACACCAATCCGCCGGGACAGCTTGCGGAGCGCCGGTTTGACCGCCGCAGTTGGGCGATGTTGGCGTTCGCCGGCTTCATTTTGCTCTATAGTCTGGCGCTGGTGGTCTATATTGCCCGGCTGCCGACCGATGGTTGGGCCTTTCAATTTAACCTGGCCCAGCCGGACCCCGGCTATGTCTTTACCGAATACTACGGCACGACACCATCGCCCTTGCAACCAGGCGATGTACTCGTCGCCGTCGAAGGGAAGCCGGTCGCGCGCATCTTTGCCGAAGCGTTTGCCTTGCAGTCACCCCGACCGGCGCATTGGCAGGTAGGCAATATGGTAGACTATACAGTCGAGCGCAATGGGCATCAACTGGCGTTGGCCGTGCCGATCATACGCCTGCCGCCCCAGATCTTCTGGACCTATATCTTGCAGCAGTGGGGTGGCGGCTGGCTGCTGTTGATGAGCCTGAGCATGATGGCGATCGGCTTCGTGGTCTTTTGGCAGCGCCCGCGCTATTTGCCGGCGCAACTGCTGCTGCTCTTCAGTTGGTCACTCTCCAGTTCGCAGCTTGTGTTGACGCCGATCACGCTGGCCGTTCTCCTCTACCCGCCGGCGCTTTTTCTCGCCCACCCGCCCCTACTGTTCAGCATCTGGCAGAGTACGATTCTCCCGGTGCTGGTGCATCTGTTGTTGGTCTTTCCTGTACAGAAGCAGCCGCTACGCCGTCACCCGCGGGTCGTCTTGCTGGCTATTTATGCACCCACCCAATTGGCGTCCTGGTTGGCCTTGGCGCTAAATCTGGGCGACCCCGCCGCCATAACCGCCGTCTGGGGGAGAGTGCAAGCCATCCAGATTTTGCCGGCCTTTCTTGTGATGCTTGCTTCCGTCAGCCATACGTTTCGTACGGTACACGATGCCACGGTGCGGGCGCAGATGCGCTGGGTCACCTTCGGCGTCCTCGTTGCTTTCATGGGGTCGGTCCTCGTTGGGCTGCTGATGACCTTGGCCGGCGTCAGTCAGGACTATTTTACGCTGCTCATCTTTCCGTTTCTGTTGCTGCCGTTGAGCCTGGCCGTCGCCATTCTGCGCTATCGCCTCTTTGACATCGGCTTTCTGATCCACCGCACCTTGATTTACGGCGTGGTCTCGGCGTTGTTGGCGGTAATCTATGTCAGTTCGGTCGTGGCGCTACAAGCGGTCTTTCGCTTCCTCACTGGGCAGACGTCGAGCGTGGCAATTGCGCTTTCGACGCTCGTCATCGCGGGCATGGCCATGCCCTTGCGCAACCGCATCCAGACGGCCATTGATCGCAGTTTTTATCGCCAGAAGTACGATGCCCAACAGACGCTAGAGCGATTCGTAGCCGGGCTGCAAAACCAGACTGATCTCGCCGAGCTAGCCGCCGGGGTGCGGGGCGTGGTGCAAGAGACATTACAACCGACCGGCGTGGAAGTCTGGCTGGTCGCCGATCTGCCATCTCTCGTCAAGCCTGACGAACCATCCGTACCAGAGGAACTGCTGCGCCTGACGCCGGATGATCCCCTGGTCGCCCGCTTGCAGCACAGCCGAGGAGTGGTAGAGGTGGAACGGCCGGCAGTGCATTCGCCCGCCTTGCAAGCGATGAAGGAGGTTGGTGTGGTGCTGCTTGCGCCGTTGGTCAACCAGGACGCGTTGATCGGCGTGATCACGCTTGGCCCGCGGCGCAGCGAACAGGGCTATGCCACTGATGATCGACAACTGCTCACCAACCTGGCGACTCAAGCCGCACCGGCCTTTCAAGTCGCCAAGCTGATCCGCCAACAGCGCCAGGAGGCGCAACAGCGCGAGCAGATCGAGCAGGAACTGTTGGTGGCGCGCTCCATCCAGCAGACGCTCCTGCCGCAGACCCAGCCCACGCTGCCCGGCTGGACGATCAAGACGCACTACCAGCCGGCGCGGGCCATAGGGGGCGACTTCTATGACTTCATTCCCCTGCCCGATGGTCGCTTCAGTCTGATCATCGGTGACGTGACAGATAAGGGAGTGCCGGCGGCGCTGGTGATGGCGATGACGCGCACCTTGCTGCGCGAAATGACCAAACTGCACGATACACCGGGCGCCATCCTGACGGCGGTCAACGACCGGCTGGTCGGCGACATCCCAGAGCGGATGTTTGTGACCTGCTTTTACACCATCCTCGATCCGGCCACTGGTACGCTGATCTACGCCAACGCCGGGCACAATCTGCCCTACTGGCGCACCGAGCATGAGGTAAAAGAGTTACACGCCCGCGGGATGCCTCTCGGCTTGCTGCCTACTATGAGCTACGAACAAAAGGAGATGGTGATGAGTACACAGGATGCGGTGATCTTCTACACCGACGGTTTGGTGGAGGCGCATGATTCCGAGCGCAACATGCTTGGCGCCGACAAGATCAAGGAACTCATCGCCAACCAGCACCGTGGGCCAGCGATCATCAGACACCTGCTGGACTATCAAGCTGCGTTCACCGGTCCGAACCAGGAACAAGAGGACGACACGACCCTGATCGTCTTGCAACGCGAGAAGGTACGCCTGCCAGATGAAGATCGCACGTTGAAAATTGAGGGACCGCCGGCGCAAGCGTGGCAGACGCTAACAGCTTTCAGTCTGCCTAGCGAACGGGGCAACGAACGCACTGCCATGCAGCAAGTGGCCGCAGCGCTGGCCGCCCACCCCTTGCCGGCGGCCAAACTGGAACGACTGCAGACCGCCGTCGCCGAGGCGACGATGAACGCCATTGAGCATGGCAATCGTAACGACCCGACCAAGCCGGTCGGGCTTGTCGTCTACGCGAACGCCACCCAGGTAGCGGTCCACATCACCGATCAGGGGAATGGAGTGCCGGTGCCTGAGCCAACCATGCCCGACCTGGCAGCCAAACTCGCGGGCTTGCAGACACCGCGGGGATGGGGGCTGTTTCTGATACAGAACATGGTCGATGAACTGAATGTGCGCTCGACCGCCACCGGCCATACGGTTGAGCTGATTATGAATCGCTAGAGAGGAGACCCAATGCCAAAAGCAACGCTCCAAACGAACGTGCGCATGCACAACCCGATTGGCATCATCGATATTCGCGGCGAGGTGAATGACGCCGCCGAAACTGCGCTGATGAACGCCTTCCACACAGCCAGCGACAATGGCGCCAAAATCATCTTGCTCAACTTCAGCGGCCTGGACTATATGAATAGCGCCGGCATCGGTCTGCTCGTGACGTTGCTGATTCGCGTCCAACGCAACCAACAACAGCTCTGGGCCTGTGGCCTGAGTGCGCACTATCGCGACATTTTTGTGCTGACGCGTTTGAACGAAGCGATCCGCCTCTTCGATACCGAAGCGGAGGCCATCGCTGCGCAAGGATAAAGCGCTCTGCCAAGGAGGCCAACCTATGACCACAAACAATCACACCACCCCGCCCCGCTCGCCCGAAACAAGCTGGGCAAAGCCGGTTGACCGGCTGGCCGTGGGCGACTTACCCGCCGATGCCGTCAACTTGAATGTGGATCGCCGCCACTTGTCCGGCCCGGTGCGCGGCTTTGGGCAACTGTGGCAGAAGAGCTATCGCATCACCTTTGCCGGGGCCGCGCCCGCGCCGGACGAAGTCATTCGCGAGTGGAAAACCCACTTTAGCGAATTTTGGCCGCCGGGGCACCGTTTCTTCGCGACTGTGGCGGCGATCAAACCCGGCGATGTCGCCGTCCTCAACCTGGCCGGCCCCGGCGGCGTGAGCATCCCTGGCGGCGCGCCCCTGATCGCCACCGGCGTCATGGTGATCTATGCTGACGACGAATCGTTTAGCTTTATGACCTCGGAAGGTCATCCCTTTGCGGGCCTGATCACCTTTAGTGCAGCGCGCGAGGATGACCAGACCAGGGCGCAGATTCAAGCGCTGGTGCGCGCCAACGATCCGCTCTATGAATTGATGATGCGGCTGGGCATGTCCAAGGTCGAAGATGAGTTCTGGTGCGCCACCTTGCAACAGCTCGCCGCCCATTTTGGCGCCACTGGGCAACCTATCCAGCAATCTGTACTAGTTGACACCCAGGTGCGCTGGCGCGAGGCTAAAAACATCTGGCATAACGCCGCCCTGCGCACCGCGCTTTATACATTGACGGCGCCCCTACGCTGGCTTAAAAGAGCGTGCGTTGCACGGGTCAGACGATGATGCGGTCATACAAACATCTGTGACCCGTGCAACGCACGCTCTCGGCGATAAGGAAACCGTTGCGGAATTGGGAAACGCTCATCTACAGAAAGTGTGAGGTTTCGACCCGCCACACCTGTCAGGTTTCCAAAACCTGACAGGTGTTCACACTTTCCGTAGATGAGCCTTGGGAAAAATGAGGTAAACTGACACCATGAGCAACAACAACCTGTTTGACATTAAGAGTCGTCCCGCCGATTCACCCCTGGTCGAAACGATCTGGCGCAGCCAAAGCAACGAGGCTGGCCCCTTTCTCTCGATCGCGACAAGCCGGTTGGAGATGGTGATCGCGCGCTACGAAGAGCAAAGCTATGTGTCAATACGTGGCCCTGAGACCCACCCCACGGTTGCCCACTGCCCACCGGATGGCGAATGGCTCGGCATCCAGTTCACCCACGGTGTCTTTATGCCCCATCTGCCCACCAGCGATTTGGTCGATGGTGAAGCCAAGCTACCGTCGGCGTCTGGGCGCGCCTTCTGGTTACACGGCTCGGCGTGGGAATTCCCTACCTTTGACAATGTCGAGACCTTTGTCGCGCGACTGGTTCAGGAAGAATTACTCGTCTGCGATCCGATTGTGACGGCGGCCTTGCAAGGGCACGCCACTGACCTCACGCCGCGTTCAGTGCGCCGCCATCTCCTGCGCGCCGCCGGTTTAACACATGGAACAATCAGCCAAATCGAACGCGCCCGCCTGGCTACGGCGCTCTTGCGCCAAGGGGTGTCGATCCTCGATACGGTCGATGTGGCCGGCTATGCCGATCAACCGCATCTGACCCGCTCGCTCAAACAGCTAGTCGGTCAAACCCCGGCCCAACTGGCGTCAGCCAGCAATGCAATGCCGTTGTCGTTTTTAGCCATGCCTGCACTGGCTGAATAAGTGCGCCTGCCTTCCCCACCCGACAACGATCCGGCGACCGCGCCCTCGACTAGTACAGAGCGGCCTAAGTAAGCCAGTAGGTCAGTAGGACAGTAAGTCAGTGACTGTCTCACTGTCTCACTGGCAACTATGGGTTTATTTACGCCGTCGTGTACTAGTGTCCCTTTTGTTCAAGACAAATGCGTCCCGCCGCACTATAATAGGGCGGTAAACCAGTCACGACTTAGGTACTTGCCCGAACGGGCGGGTTCCTGGTATAAGTCTGACCGCTCGAAAAGATGGACAAAATAATGAACAAGCAAGGAGAACGAACATGAGAAAACTGATTGTTTCAGAATTTGTTTCGCTTGACGGGGTGATGCAGGCGCCCGGTGGCGCTGAAGAAGACACCGAGGGCGGTTTTGCCCACGGTGGTTGGACCATGCCCTACTGGCACGACGACATGGGCGCCGATTTCTTTGCCGCCATGAATGAGTGTGACGCCTTTTTGCTGGGGCGGAAAACCTGGCAGGGGCATAGTGTCTTTGAGCAACTGCCCGAAGGCGACCCCTTTGGCGATCTGATGAAAGGGATGAAGAAATATGTGGTCTCGACCACGCTGCAATCCACCGATGCCTGGCGCAACTCGACCATTATCAGCCGGAATGTCATCGAAGAGGTGCGCAAGCTAAAGGCGCAGCCCGGCAAGAACATCTACATGGATGGCAGCAGCGTCCTGGTGCATACGTTGGCGCAACACAAGCTGGTGGATGAGTACCGGTTCCTGGTCTATCCGCTGGCGCTGGGTGGCGGCAAACGAGTCTTCCCGGAGGGGTTGCGGGTCGATATGCAACTCATCGAAACCAAACCGTACCCAACGGGCGTGGTTTTGCTGCGCTATGCCGTGAACAGTGCATAGACTGATCGGAATCGACCCAGTACAGTTCTTTGGGCGCACGACTCTTTCAGAAAGAGCGTGCGCCCAAAGAACTGCACCGGGTCGATTCCAAGACAACCAGCAATGGCGTTGTGATTGTAACCTACCGGCCATGAGCGGGAGCAAGGAAACGTTGGACGCGCCGCTGTACACACTATGGAAGACGCGACCGGGGCGCTATTTGCACAGCTGCTCCTGAGCAAGCGGCCGCAAAGGAGACTGCTGGCGGCATTAATTTTGTCTAGTTCCGCAGCCTTGCCATGCGCAGTCGCCCAGGCCCAGGCGGTGCGCACATTTTCGAGTTGCGATTCGGATTTGTATCCCTTCTATACTTCCTATGTATACCTGGCTCCATTGCTTCCGGCCTTGAACCCTCTAGCATGATGGGAAGAGACGCAGGACGCGGGGGATCCAAGGCTACAGCAGAAAGGAGAATAGCATGGCCAAACTCAAAATCAATGAGCAGGCGCTAAAAAAGGCGCACGGTTTAATCAAAAGTCATCACTATGTGTTGGACAGTGATTGGAGCGATGCCCAGCCGAGTGAGGCAGATGAAAATCACTATCGGGAAGCGCACGGCTGGGACGCGTATGGCGAGTGGTTTTTGGGGCTTGACCCTGATGCCGGCGCTGAGACCAAGCAGCGCTACAAATTCCCCTATGGCGACTTCCAACGCCTGCACCGCAGCGGCCTGATTGCGGCCAAGCAGCGCGCCGCCCAAAATGATTATCTGGCGATTGAGGAAGCCGCCGATGAGTTGCTGGCCGAAATTGATAAACGGTAGCAGCACAGAGCCGAAGCGGCAGAAGGAGATTGGATAAGGCGTTCGATCATGAATGACCAGCACAAGTATTCCCTGTTACACAGGACTTACGCAAGACGAATTACTGCCGGGAACCCTCTGGGTTCCCGGCAGTAATTCGTCTTGCGTAAGTCCTGTACAGTTACTTGATCACCGTTGAGCGCGGCCCAGCTATCGTTAACTGTAAGATCTGTAAACTCCCCCACTAACAAAAAGCAGTGTGCCTCAGGAATAGGCACACTGCTTTTTAGAAGCTTATCAATTGAATACCCAACAGATAGTCGCAAGGCAACCAGCTTACTGGACTGCCCCTCAAGAACGACCAATTCTCGGCTAATCCCGTAAAGGTGAGGGGCGCTTGATGGGGCTCGAACCCACAACATCTTGATCCACAATTAAGGGGTGTGATACCGCTACGTATCACACCCCTTTTTTCGTTTAAACCAGGGTCTCAGCACTTGACAGCAAATTAAGCGCTGTGGCTTCGGTAAATGCTATTAACTTTTTTCGTCAGGTTGGCGCTTCGGTCGATGAGCGGTCATCTCGGCCATAATCGCCTTGTATTGGTCGGTGACGCCGGCCAGATTGTCCCACAGCGCGTAGATGTCGGCGGTGGTACTCATCCGCTGATGACCGAGGATGCGTTGAATCAACTTCATATCGGCGCCCTTGTCCAACATGTAGCGCGCCAGGCCATGCCGAAACTTGTGCGGGGTCAGGCGCGTAACGCCGGCCCGCTCGCACAACTGCGTTAGCCGTTGGCGCACCCCGTTGGTCGAAAGCACGCCATCCACGCCCATGCGCCCATCGCTGGCCAGAAACACCCGGCTATCGGTCCAGGCCGGGCGGGCATAAAGATAGGCCACAAAGGCCCGGATCACCGGTTCCAGCAACGGGATCAGGTGATCGTCGCCACCCTTCTTCCGCACGATCAGCAGGCGATTCCGAATATCGTAATCTTCAATGCGCAGCCGACAGAGTTCGGCCACCCGAATGCCGCAGAGATACAGCGTGTTGACTAGCAAATAATCACGCGCATCAACCCAGTTGTTCGCCAGTGGAATGGCGGCGATCAATTGCTCGTACTCTTCGGGTGTGGTGCGGCGAGGCTGGCGCTTGGGGACATGGGGCGCTTCCACTTCGGTGAGCGGGTTCCACGCCAAAAGCGGCTTGCCATTCCGCTTCCGATTACACAGCCACGTCAAAAACACATTGAGCGCCCGGTGGGCGCCACTCACCGACGCCGGCTGTAGCCCACGGCCGGGTGGATCGCCATCGGTTGGGGTCGCCAGGTAGACATAATACTTCTCGAAGGTGGTGGGCTGTAGCCAGTCATCGGCGGGGATGTCGCCGCCGGCGATCTGGTCGGTCAGCCACGTATAAAAGGCGCGGATCTGGATGGCGTACCAATCCAGGGTTGTGGGCGCCAGTTTCGTGGTCTTGGCGATGCGGAACTCCGCCAAGGCATCCAACAGGTTCATACGGTTCTCCCAATTCGTTTGGTCAGCAATGAGTCAGCGATGAATGATAAGCCAACGCCTGTTGGGAGGCAGGCGGCCCAGCGGAGCAAGCGTGAAGCCTGCCTCCCATAGTAACACAGCTTTGTGCTACTACTCAAGATGACCGCCCCGATAGCACGTCAGTTGTTTTCAGTTCCCTTAACAATGTTTCTTGGCAATACCAATTGTAGAAAGGTTGCAATATGAACCGCTATACCATTCCCTTCCCGGAAGCGCTGAAACTGGCCGCGCAGCGGCGGGCAGAACGGCACGCCCACTACCAAGCGCTGCTGGACGAAATGATCGCCGACGGCGAAGCTGTCAACATCAATCCTAGTCAGTTGATTATTCTAGAAGACGCTGGTCTGGACTATGACTTTGCAACAGGCTTTTGTACCGAGCGCCTGCCGCTGATCGAGGCGGCGCCGCAGCCCGTGGGCGCCCTGCCCAACCGCCAGCAGTTTTATCTAAACCGCCAGCAGTTTTATCTACAGGTGGCGACGACGTTGCCGACCGTGGAGCGCGCCGAACTTTTGCAGGAGATGAGCCGCGAAATGACGGCAACGCTCTAAGGAGGGCGCCACGATGTTTACGATTTCGCCCGAAGTGAACAGCCGGTTGGAGACGGAAATTCAGACGATCATCCAATCCATGCGCACAGCGGCAGAGACCCAGCGGGAATACAGCATTGGCGCCCTGTCGGCGCTGCTGTGGGCGCAGAGCGGCGGTGAAACGTTGCGCTCGACGGCCTTTGTCCAAGCGTGTGCATGGTGGGACAAGATGAGAGAGGAGGCGCCGGCATGAAGACAATTGAAGAGATTCAAACGCAACTGCACCGGATTCAAGACACGCTGCATCTACACGCCGACGCATTCATGGAATACTACGTCGGCCAGATCACGGCGTTGATGTGGACGTTGAAACAACGGCCCAGCTGGGTCGATTGCCACATTGCCGCCAATGACATTTGGGAGTATAGCCGGCGGACACGCAGCCTGTTGCTGTCCGTCCTGCCGGATCAGAAAGAGGTAACGCATGGCAACACCAACGTGGGGTAGTTTGGCCGAGGCGGCGATCAACAAGATGCCGACCTGGGAAAAGCACTTTGCCGAAGCGGGGATGCTGATCACCTTTCGGTTGAAGGTAGCGAGCGTAGAGGCGTCCGGCTGGGCGCTGGGGAAGACGATGCAAGAGATTGAAAGCGAAGCCGCCAGACGGCTACAGGAGGGGGAATAATGGCACGCAAAGCGAAGGGCAAGAAGAAGAGCAACTGGAAGGGCGGCAGCTTCCGGGCTGCGGTGGGCGGCTATCTGCGCAAGAAGTGTGGGCGGGCGGCCAGTCGGGCGGGGCGTGGGTTGCGCAAGGGGTTGCGGCGCTGCCTGCGGGCATAAAATGGGAAAGCGCCTGATGCTAGTGATCAAGCCGGCATCAGGCGCTCTACTGACTGACCCCAGTCACATCAGCAAAGGGAGTATACACCATGAACTACGAAAATGCACACGACATCACCAACAGTAATAGCGGAAACTACTACAGCTATACCTATGTCACCAATCACATCACCGATTCTTTCAACACCAAGCACAAAAACAGCCACAACGGCCACGGACGGGGTGCGGTGGGGTGCCTGCTCCCCGTGCTGGTGATTGTGCTGCCGGCACTGGCGCTCCTCTGGTTTGCCTTCTCGCTGCTCGCCAGCGTGCTAACGTAGGGGGGCGCATGATCACACAACAACTATTGAAACACAGTCAGGGCCTCGCCGAACGGTTCGGCGCCGGCAAAGTCTTGCTCTATGCGGGCGGTAGCTGTCTGTTTGTCATCGCCGGCACCGGCTTCTTTTGTTGCGGCCTGCTGCTCTTGCTCGCAGATTGGTGGTGAACATGATCCTCATTGAGAAATCACTGAAATGGTCGCTGATCGGGATCGTCGGGCTGATGGTTGCCGGCAGCGTGACCAGTGCGGTTTTCGCCGGCATTATGGGGCTGCTGAGTGACCCTACGGTACTGGCGGTTGTCTTGATCGGCTTCGTCGGCTTTGCCCTGCTGCTGGCCGTGCCGGCGGGGTGGCTGGGCCTTTGGCTCTGGCGGCATTGGCAAATGTCGCGCATTGAAGTGCGGCGGGCAGCCCAGTTCGTTGCCCCGGATGAAGCGGGCCGGCTGCCCGTGCCGGCGTCGTTGCTCAAGCAACCGGAGTTTGCGCACCGGGCGATTGATGCGCACCAGGCCAGCTTCATGAGCGGCCTGACCACCTTCAACTATCAGCCGGCTAACACGCAGAACATTACCGGCGCCGACGGCGAAACGATGCAAGCGGCGGCCGCCAGTGCGCCCGGCACCTTTTGGCAACTCTACCAGGATGGTCGATTGCCCAACAAGGGGTTTCTGATGGGCTATAGTCTGGACGATGATGGCGAAGCGGTAACGGCGGACTGGCGCCAACTGTATAGCGCGCTGATCGGCGGCAAGAGCGGCAGCGGCAAAAGCACGTTGATTCGCTCGATTCTAGCGCAATCAGTGCTCCAGGGCGGGAAGTTCGTGGTGGTCGATCCACACTATGGCGCTGGCGAAGAGAGTCTGGGCGCATCGTTGCAACCATTGCGTTCGCTTATGCTCTGTGATGTCGCCAGCGAAGAACGCCAGATCATTGATGCACTCAATTACGTCGCGCAGATTGGCAGCCGTCGCCTGGCCGGCCAGGATAAGGCGCGCTGGCCGTTGGTTTTGGTGGTGGACGAAACAACGGGGCTTTTTCAACGCTCGAATGTTGGCAATGAGCTATCGCGGGTGCTGGGCATGATCAGCCAGGAAACCCGCAAGGTTGGCGTCTACGCCATGTGCATCGGACAGAACTTCGATGGGCGGATCATGGATACGACTGTTCGCAACAGTTTCGTTTCTATGATCTCCATGTTTGCCCGGCGTGATAATGCGCGTGTCCAGTCGGGAAATGCGGAGTTTGGCCGGCTAGCCGAAACGCTCACGATTGGCCAGTGTGTGTGGATGGCGCCATCGGGTGAGATTCATCGCCTGTCCGTTCCCAACTGCACCGCCGCCGACCTGGAGCAGGTTGCACGCAGTTTTACAGCCCAAAGCGCGTATAGCAGTGAAAAGGGGCTATTACCAGAGGTAGAGGGTACTTCACAACCCACTTCAAAAGCCACTTCACGGGCCGCTTCACCAATCGCCTGGGAAGTGGGTAGTGAAGTGGGTAGTGAAGTGGGTAGTGAAGTGGGTAGTGAAGTGGGTAGTGAAGTGGCTTTTGATGCCCGTTCGGAGCGCATCCGCAGCCTGATTTTGCAAGGGCTTTCCCAAAACGAAATCATCAAAGAAGTCTGGGGAGTCAGCGGCGGCAAGGGGTATCAAGAAGCCGGTGTTGAATATCGGTCGATTCTGGCTTTATTAGTGAAAGGATAGGGAATGGACGAACGACCCAATGTTACGGTGATCTACCAGACGCCTCCAGCCAAAGGTCCAGGGCTGGGCGCCATCATCTTGGAACTGTTGACCTTCTTTGCCATTGCAGGCGCGCTGGCGCTGGGCGCGGCGCTCTTGCGCTAGTAACAAAGAACCCGGAGCGGTGAAGCGCTACCGGGTTCTCCAAAACCTATCAACGTTTACTGCTAGGAGCAACCATAATGTACACATTTTTCAAACAATTGTCAATCCGGTTGGGTATCTTCCGCTGCCCACAATGCCAAACCGAGTACAACCCGACCTACGGCCCGTGCCCCACTTGTCACCCAGCGCAAGGGTAGGGAGGTGATCATGCAGGGCGTCTATCTACTCCACCTCTCGCCGGCGTACAAACATGCTCGGCACTACATCGGCTATGCCGACGACATCGAACGCCGCCTGGCCGAACATCAAAGCGGGACCGGCGCCCGGCTCACCCAAGTGGCCATAGACGCCGGCAGCGAACTGATTCTGGCGCGTACCTGGCCGGGCGCCGATCGAACGTTTGAGCGCCGCCTGAAGAACCTTAAGAACGCGCCATGCTACTGCCCAATCTGCTGTGGGCGCACCACCGAACGGACAGTGCGCCTCAGCTTTACGATGGACGAAATTACCGAACTGGAATTTTAGAAAGGACTTTGACACCATGCCTGTACCTGTCATTCACTTCGAGACTCTAGCGGATCTATTGACCGAATATCTCGACACCCCGGAAAGCTGGCGCCCGATCATCCGGGTCGCCATGCAACAGCGGGCTGAGACCCGTAACGGCGCCTACGGCGGCAGCAAAAGCTATACCATCAACGTCTTTGTCCGGGCCGTCCACGAAGGCCAGATCCTCTCCTACGTAGCCTATGACCAGAAGCTGGCGATTGATGCGCTCAGCGACAAAGAGAAGGTGCGCACCGACTATGATCTCTACTGGCGCCAGGCCAAGGCGGTCAAAGAGGAAATCATTGCCTACCTGAACCACGAAGGGTATGAGGTGCGCAGCGGCATTCTCGACATGGGCAGCACACAGCCCGTGCCTGGCGAACGCTGGCAGTTGGCGCAACTGGTCGCCTGATCAAGTCAAAAAAGAAGCCTGGCGGGTCCGTATCACCCGGCAGGCTTTCTGCAACCCAGGATGAACGAAAGGGGTTCACCGTGAGTCATTCACATTCTAGCGCAGTCAACATTGAACTGCAAGAAGGTTTAAGCGCTGATTTAGAGCGCAAGGAATTGTATTTCAATCACACGTTATCTACCGTGGCATTGTTCGGCCTGGTCGTGTTGCCGCTAATTCCTGGCTCACTCTCGTTTGCCAGCATTGTAGCGCACTTCCCGCAACTGTTGGGCATTCCGACCTGGTTGGCTTATTGCATCGCCACCTTTACGGCCGTGGGTGTGGAAGTGTTGGGGCTAGTGGTCATCAAGTTGGCGCTGCGGATGCGCAAGTTCAACCAGCGGGGCGCCGGCCTGGTGGAGCCGGCGCCCTTGCATCAAGGCATTGCGGCGGCAGCGCTCTATCTCTTTGTGGTGTTGGCGCTGGTTGTCTTACTCAAAGTCATGCCGGAAATGTCGATCTGGGCATTGATCCCGTTGGCGTGTTTGGGCGCCATTGCCGACTGGGCCTTTGCGCTCCAGGGCGACCAAAGCGAACGGGAAGCCGAGTTGCGCAAGCTGCTAGTACGCCAGGAAGCAGCGCGCAACCAACAGAGCGAGATCGAACGCTTGAACACCCTGCTGGCCGAACACGAGACCGAACGGCAAACCATGCAAGAGCGGTTACAATATGCCAAGGAGCTTAACGCCGAATTGACACGCCAGTTTGACACCGAGCGTCAAACCCTTACCACCGAAATCGTTAAGCTCACGGCGCAACTTGACACCCTTAAAACCGCCACCGTCAACCAAGGTGCGTCAACAATCCCAGTTATTAACAACGAGACGAGTGCAGTCCTTGACAGTGGTCGGCTCAAGGCGATTGACGCCAAGCGTAATGCCAAAGCGCAACGACAACACGACCTGTTACAGATCATGCTTACCGAGCTTAACGGTCAAACTAGTGACCTGTTAAACAAGTCGGAACTCGCGCAACGGCTGAATACCACCCGGCAAACCATCGGCAAAGACATTGAAGAACTGATCACAGCACAGCGCTTGAGCATCAACGGCCATATCAACATTCTGTGAGGTGCTATGCAACCCGGCGACCGGTGCATCTACATTCCGCCACCCGGCGACCCACGCCCCCAGCGCTGGGCAACCGTTCACGCCATTAGCGGGCCGTCCGCCTTTGTCATCTTCGATCATCTGGGATGGCTGTCGGCGGCGCCCATCGAGCGGCTGCACCTGGCTCCGCCAGGTGCAGCCGGCTATTTCCAAATTGCTCTTTTCAACTTGCGAGAAACCCAATGTCCAACAAAGAATTGCTGAAAGAACTGCGCGATCTGCGCATGTTGCTCGACGCCCTCCATAGCGATGCCCGTGGCAATGGTCACGGGCCGGTTGTACCTGCAAGCCAACCGGCCCCGTTTGCCCCCTTCATGCTCAGGTTCGTCAACACCTCATCACCGCCACCAACAGCCTGCGCGACGCCGTTATCGTGATCAACGAATCGATGACCAGTAACACCTAGAGGTAGGAATATGGACCAACCCATGCAAGCGGCCATCCGCCAGATCGACGCAGCGGATTTGAGCGCCGCCCAATATCGCGCCGTGCGCCGGCTGCTCGATGTGGCCCCCACCGGTCACGCCAAGCTCACCAAAGAACGGGCGAATGAACTTTGCTGCACCACATCGGACGGGGCGACCAGGCGCCTGCTTGGCGGCCTACAAGCCGCCAACATCATCCATTACAGCACCAATGGCTTTGTCTATATCGATTTTACGGCGTGGACGCCGGCCCCCAAGGGGCAAGAATGGATCGATGAACCCGACGAGCCAATTACGGACGTACAAAAATCGGATCACCCACGCGCGCTTTTGGATCACCCACGCGCGGAAACGGATCATAACGTGTACGCCGAAGCCAACGCCAATCTTACGGACGCACAAAAATCGGATCTTCCACGCGCGAAATCGGATCATTCGCAACCAACGCCCGACGCAGCGCGATCCAAAAGCGCGCGTGGAAGATCCAAAATCGATCACCCACGCGCTCTTTTGGATCACAACGAGGCCGCTACCTATACGCACGCGCACGCGGGCGGTGTTTGTTTGTTTGTAGATCCAGATCCAATCCCTTCTAAGGAAGAAGAACAAGCAAACAAACAAACACCCGACCCGGAAAGCCAAGCGCTCGCCTTCGCTCTGCTCACCCATATCCGCGTCAAAGCCGCCGTTGCCCAAAAGCTGGCGTCGGAATACTCGTTGCAAACCGTGCGCGAGGCGGTCAGCTATTGGTGGTTTGGGCGCGAAAGCATGGGCGGACAGTTCAAAGACACGCCTGGATTGGTAGTCTATTTCCTGGACAACTGGCAGAACGCCGGTGTGCCGGCGCTCGACAACCGGTTCTACCGGACCGACCTCTACCGCAACCATCGCACCCAGGCCGAGATCGACACCGACCGCCAGCTTGAAGCTGAGGTGCAGGCTGCCCAGGCCCGCCCGGTCGAGCCGCCACCGCGCCCCATCACGCCGGCGCCGGCCGCCACGCCACCCACCGATCCCCACGCCGCCATCTGGGCGCAAGTGCTGGCTGAACTCAAGTTGACTATGGAGCGAGCGACCTTCCATCAGTGGGTGAGCGGCGCCACCGTGTACGCCGTCGATGGTGATACGTGGTGGATTATGGCGCCCAATGAATACGCGCTTGACTGGTTGAATAATCGTCTAAGCCACAAAATCCGGCGCCTATTGAGCGCCCTACTCAAGCAATCCGTCACCGTCCAATTTTGTCTACCGGAGGCAAACCGATGAAAAACAGAGCCTTTGCCGTCTATCACAAGAGTTTTGAATGCTTGGCTGTCTACAGTGCCGCAACCAGGGGTAAAGCAATCAAAGCTGCCTATAATGCTGCGCAAGATGCCGGCTATACCACCGTCAAATGGATCGACTTCATCGCCCGGCGAGCGCCGAAATTTGACGAGCAGGCAACCGAGAAAGGCGCCTACCCCATTGGCTATCATGCCCGCGCTTATGACTTGGCCGGCAATTTTACCGGCTACGATCAGTTTGGCTGCCTTGCCGGTCTGCGCTGCCATCCGCACCAGGCATATAAAACTATCAATGCGGAGGCAAAATCATGAGTACCATCGTCACCCGTGCCGAACTGAGAGTACACTACAGCAAAATTCAGAACATGATCGCCGAAGAGCGGGCCTTGCGCCAGATCGTATTAGCCAACTCGCCCAAGCTCCGGCAAAAGCTGCAACGCTGCGACGATGCACTCGCCAGCCTGGCAGTCATCGGCAATGCCCTGGCGTCCCTGTTGCCGGCAGAAGAGCAGGTTGTCATTCAAGAGGCGCTCTTTGAAGTGCCCCAGAAAGGTGGGTACTGAGGTGACTAGAAAGAAATCCTGGAAGGATCTGATGGCCGCCCTGCGCGCCACCTTTCGCAAGTGGAAGATCAAAGACTGGGAAGTCGAGCCAGTCAACCCGCCGGCACGCCGGGATCGCTACCACAGTTACGGCGACCGCAAGGTTGTAGTCCGCTTCAAGCTCTACAACAAGCAGATCGTCCTGGTGCAAACGGCCAAGCAGATCGCCCATGATAACCTGGAGGATTTAGCGCAGGCGTTGGAAACCATCCGTATGAGCAAAGTCCGTGGCATTGAGGATCTGCTCGTCGCCGCCTACCGCCAGATCGATCCCGTCGTCATCACCAAGAGCGAACCCAAGCCCCCAAAGCTCGACCCGACCAGCCCTTATGTCATCCTGGGCGTTGAAGAGCATTACCCGCTCGCTATCATCGAAATCATCTGGAAAGCCCGCCTCCGCGTCGAACACCCCGACGCCGGCGGTAATGCCGACAGAGCCAAGGCTCTCAATGGCGCAATGCAAGAAATCAGAAGGCGGAGTGAATAATGGCAGTTCTTAACGAAATACTAACCGAGCTTGAACGGGCAATAACCAAATTCCCAACATGGCCCACTGATCCATTACACGCACTAGCTGTAGTAGGTGAGGAGTATGGAGAATTAACTAAAGCGATGCTGCAACTCATCTATGAGCCTCGTAAATCCAGTGAGCGGGAGGTTCGTACAGAGGCCATCCAACTAGCCGCTATGGCGCTGCGGTTGACCATGAGCCTAAAACAGTACAACTATAAACCAGCGCATCAGCATGTTCAAAATGAGTTTGCGTCGGAAGATTGGGAAAATGATCCGGCCTATAGCGTGATTGCCGACCTGCCTGAACGCCACGAGTTAGAACGATATGGATAGCACAAAAGGCGCACCAGGTGACTTTGGTGCGCCTTTTGTGCTATCCGCCCCACCACCCCAAATAAATCAACCCAACCGCACTCCCCAAAATCAGTCAATTGACGCGAAGGAACAAACGTTCTTTTCACGATAATACAATCTACTGCTTTGCGAAATGATACGCTATAATAGCTTACATGGAAGCAAATGAGGCTCACGATTATGAAAAGTTTGCGGCGGACATTGCCCGCCAACTGCAAATTGAATTACCGGAGTTACTCAGGCGCACCAAAGGCGGCTACAAAATTCTGATCAACATCTTGCCCGGTCACAAAGAAGCCCAGATCGAGTTTCAGCCCCGTATCATCAAGATCCGACAAAGCAGCAACAAATAAATAGGCGTTACTGAGCAAACCAGGCGCACTTTTCCTACTACGGTGGGAGGGGTGCGCTTTTTTTATTTCCGTTGCTTTGTCTGAGGGGGATGTGATGACGCGGTTGAGTTTGATCAAGATGGGCGTTGGGTTGCTGGCCGGCGTCTGGGCTAGTCTGTCGCTGGTTTTGCAAGTGCTACTGCTGTTAATGATTCTGGATTTCATCACCGGCATTGCCGTTGCCATCCAGCAAGGAGCCGTCAGTAGTCACCGTAGCTACCAAGGAATCGGCAAAAAAGTGATCGTCTTGACGCTGGTCACGGCCACGGCTGTGATCCAGCAGCATCTGAACGTTGATTTACCCATCGTAGAAATCGTTGCAGGGTTCTATATTGCGAATGAGTTTATCTCCATTCTGGAGAATGCCGCACTCGCCGGCGTGCCGGTTCCGGGCGCCCTGCGCGATATGCTGGCAAAGTTGAATGATATGGCCAAGCGCTAAGAGGCTCTATGAACATTCCACTCTTATTGACGTGGCGACAGCGCCTGCAACCCAATGTAGCCTACAACGATGTGCCTGGCGTCACGATCACCGGACAAAACCCGCTTTTTGAAATTGCCCTGCTCCATCATCTGACCCCGGATGAAAACCAAGGCAGCCGCAACATCTACGTAGACATTGTGGACGCCGAAGGCCACCTATTGCGCGGCCTGCCGGTCCGCATTGGCTGGACGTGGGAAGGCCGCCGTGCTGATGAGGCAGCGCCGCCCTATCCGCTCGACAAGCCGGCCAATGAACCAGCCGGCAACGTGCCACTCTACATGGATGCCAAAACCGCCGTTTGGCTCGAAACAACAGACGGGCGCCAAATCAGCGAACGCGTCCAGTGGCTGACGTCCAAACTGCAGAATCTGGCGACCGGCAACACGATGGGCCACAACAGCTTTTACGTCATCTTCCGAGAGCGCAAACTGAGCGCCGTTGATCCCACACCAGTTGATCCCGTTGTCGTCGAGCCGACCCCAACGCCAACATTGGCCGAATTACAGGCGCTGATCACCACCATCGACACCAACGTCCAGGCCCTAAAACGAATGGTAGGTCTGCTATGAAAAAGCTAAACAGCCTATCATTTGTTCTATTATTGCTGTTGCTGGCGGTGACGCTGGCCGTTTGCGCGCCCTTGCGACCATTAGATCGACAGCCACCACCCTTGCCGCACCAACTGTCGCCCGTTCTCTTGCCGAGGTCAAAATGAGTCAATACATCTTTGGTCTACACGACGCCGGCGGCGAACAACTCATGCTCGATGCTGGCCGGCCCGGCTGGATCGTCATCACCGAAGAGTTGGGCGCCGATCCCAACAATCGTTCTGGCCGCGACTATCGCCAATGGTCCGACCGTGGCCTGGGCGTCATTGTCCGCCTCAATCATGGCTATGGTGACGCTGGCACGCTGCCCGGCGCGGGTCTCTATGAGATTTATTCTCAACGGGTCGCCAACTGGGTCGCCGCGTCGCCGGGCTGTAGCCGCTGGATTATCGGCAACGAACCCAATCACCCAAACGAGTGGCCGGGCGGTCAACCGCTGACCCCGGAGCGCTACGCCACCTACTACACTTTTTGCCGTGACGCCATCCTCGATCTCCCTGGTCACGAAAATGATCAGGTGCTGGTGGCGGCCGTCGCGCCATGGTGCAACAAATGCTGTTATCCGGGCAATGACAACGGCGACTGGATCAAATACTTCCAAGATATGATCCGCTGCATTGGGCTGCTCGATGGCTTTGCCATTCATGCCTACACTCACGGTGCGCACCCGTCCCTCATCCAAAGCGAAAGCAAAATGAGCGCCACAGGCTTCACGCACCGGGCGTACCAATTCCGCGTCTACCGGGAATTCCTGGAAGCGATCCCGACCAACCTGCGCCACTTGCCGGTCTATATTACGGAAAGCAACCAGGGCGATCACGCTTGGGTGGATATGAACACGGGATGGGTGCAAGCCGCCTATGCGGAGATCAACGCACACAACCAGCAGCCCAACGGCCTATCGACGGTGCAGGCCCTCATCCTTTACCGCTGGAATGACCACGATCGGTGGGAGATCGGCAATAAGCCAGGCGTGATCGAAGACTTCCGCCAGGCCATGCGCAACGAATACCGCACGCCGGCGCCGGTCGCACCACAGCAACCAACCGAAGGACGCCGGGCCGTGATACGCGTCGCCACCAAATTGAGATCGGCGCCGGGCTACATTGGTCGACAAGCTGAACAGAACGTACTCCTCATCTTACAGCCCAACGAAGAAGTCAAGCTGGTGGGTGATACCGCCAACGTGGATAGGTTGACCTGGCACGCTGTTCGTTGCCGAGGCGGCCTCTCTGGTTGGGTTGCCGAGCAGTCGCCGACGGGCATCCAACTGATCGATCTCAACCCCAAGCCAGTACCGACGCGTGGCTCCTATGATTGGGCCTTTGAATGGGTTGTTGGCGTGGAAGGCGGCCTATCGACCGACCGGGGAGACCGGGGCAACTGGACAGGTGGCGAAGTTGGCAAAGGCGAATTCAAGGGCACGAAGTATGGGATCTCTGCCTTCTCCTACCCCGACCTTGATATTGCCAATCTAACAATGGACGACGCCAAGCGCATCTACCACAAAGATTACTGGCTTGCATCCAAGGCAGACACACTGCGCTGGGACATGGCCCTCGTGCAGTTTGATAGCGCAGTGCAGCACCATCCAACCACCGCGCTTAGATTCCTAGAAGCAGCCGGCCAGAACCCGCTCTTGTATCTATCGATCCGCATCAACTTCTACACCAAGATCGATACCTGGCAGCGCTACGGCGACGAATGGATGGATCGCATGGCCAAGCTGATGCGGGAGATTGGACAATGACCCAGCGTGCCGGCACAGCCTGTCGCAAGCCGGGTTGCCCTGGCATCGTTCGGAGCGAGGTGTGCAGCGTGTGTGGTCAATCATCCAAGCGCACACGCCAACGCCAGTACGATGACCAGCGTGGTAGTGCAGCCAAGCGTGGCTATGATAGGCAGTGGCAACGGTTGCGTCTCGCCTTCCTTCGTGCCCATCCACTGTGTGTTGAGTGTAGCAGCGAAGGCCATGTGACACCAGCGACCGAGGTCGATCACATCATCGCCAAGCGCGATGGCGGCCAGGACAACTGGGATAACCTTCAGCCACTGTGCAAGCCCCACCATAGCCGCAAGACGATGGCAGGGGGGTAGGGGGATCAAATCTCTACAAAGTTTCTCTGTAGACCGGCGGGGTGGTGCTTTTTTTACAGCCGCGAAATGCGATAGGGGGGGGGTATGTGGACAAGCACGTCAAGCCTGGTCGAGTTAGCAGTGTCAATTTTTAGACTGAAGTTGGCGGGTGGCAACAAGCGCCCATCCTTTGATGAGTGTATGCGGCAAGCATTCGGGATCTCGGAGCCGCAATGGTTTACAGAGCAAGAACTGGACGCAATGCTTAATGGCGGGGAGACCAGCGAAGCCGACGGCGCTAAAACAGTTGGCAGGGAATCCGGGGAAGCGGGCGACGAACAAAAATGAGCCGAAGCCGACGGCGAAGCGACCCAGTTGCCCGAAGCATTTGACCGGGGAGGCGAAGAAAGAGTGGAACCGGACTAGTAAGCTACTGTTTGAGTTGGGGTTGCTGACTGAACTGGACCGGGCGGCGTTGGCGGCGTATTGCCAGGCGTGGGCGCAGTGGGTGCAGGCCCAGGAGGAGATGAGCAAGCCGACGTTCCAGATGATCGAGTTGACGGACAAGGGGTATCCGGTGGCGAGTCTGTGGCTGAATGTGGCGGCGCAGGCGATGAAGCAGATGAAGACGTTTTTGACGGAGTTTGGGATGACGCCGAGTAGCCGCAGTAGGGTGACGGTGGCGCCGGAACCGGAGGCGGACCCGTATGAAGAGTTCTTAAAGGGGGGGACGTGATCTCGTTGGATTATTTGTTGATGCTGATGATCGCTTTTGTGGTGGGCTACTTGGTGGGGTGGTGGTCGCGGCGGCCGGCCAGGTATCGACCGGTGTATTGGGTGAGCGACATCGATGAGCAGGATTGAGCAGTATGTGGTTGATGTGTTACAGGAGCGGGTGCCGGCGTGTAGGTGGGTGCGGTTGGCGTGCGAGCGGCATCAGCGTGACCTCGAGGAGGGGCATAAGCGGGGTTTGCGGTTTGATGAGCGGGCGGCGGAGAAGGCGGTGGGGTTCTTTCGCTTCCTTAGGCACTCGAAGGGTGAGTGGGCGGGGCAGCCGTTGACGCTGGAGCCGTGGCAACAGTTTTTGATCGGGGTGATCTTCGGGTGGAAGCGGGCGGACGGGCTTAGGCGGTTTCGGACGGCGTATGTGGAGGTGCCGAGAAAAAACGGTAAATCAACGGTGGCTTCGGGCGTTGGGTTGTTTTTGTTTGATGCCGACGGGGAGCCGGGGGCGGAGGTGTACACGGCGGCGACGAAGCGCGACCAGGCGCGCATTACCCACAGTGAAGCGACCCGGATGGTGAAGGCGTCACCCTTCTTGCGGAAGCGGATCCGGGTTTTCAAAGACAATCTGCATGTGGAGGGGACGGCGTCCAAGTTTGAGCCGCTGGGGCGCGATGCGGATTCGATGGATGGGCTGAATATCCACGGGGCGGTGGTGGATGAGCTGCACGCCCACAAGAATCGGGATGTGTGGGATGTGCTGGAGACGGCCACCGGGGCGCGCCGGCAGCCGTTGATGTTGGGGATTACGACGGCTGGGTTTAATCGGTCGTCATTGTGCTGGGAGCTGCACGAATACACCCAGAAGATATTGAATCGGGTGTCAGAGGATGACAGCTTTTTTGGGATCATCTTCACGATTGATGAAGAGGATGATTGGCGCAATCCCAAGGTGTGGGCGAAGGCGAATCCGAATTTTGGCATTAGTGTGAAGCCGGATGATTTGGAGCGAAAGGTGCGGAAGGCGCAAGAGATGCCGAGCGCGCTGAATAGCTTCTTGCGGCTGCATTTGAATGTCTGGACGCAGGCGGAAACGAAGTGGCTTGACCCGGAGGCGTGGCGGGCGTGTGCCGGCAGTGTAGATGAGAATGGGTTGCGGGGCCGGCGTTGCTATGGGGGGCTGGATTTGAGCCGCACGACGGATATTACGGCGTTGGTGTGGGTGTTTCCGCCAGAGATTGAAGGGGAGCCGTACCAGGTGCTTTGCCGCTTCTGGGTCCCGGAGCGGGCGATGCGCGAGCGGAGCCGGAAGGATGGCGTCAATTATGAGAGTTGGGTGCGGCAGGGGTTGATCGAGGCGACGCCGGGTGAGGTGATCGATTATAGCTATGTTTATGCCCAGGTGGATGAGGACGCCCAGCGCTTTGATGTGGTGGAAGTGGCTTTTGATCGGTGGGGGGCGGCCCAGGTGTACCAGACCCTGGAAGAGCAGGGGTTGACGATGGTGCAGATGGGGCAGGGGTTTGCTTCGATGTCGGCGCCGATGAAGGAATTGGAAAAGTTGATCCTGGCCAGGCAGTTAAGCCACAACGCGAATCCGGTGTTGACGTGGATGGCGGATAATTTGGTGGCGCGAGAGGACCCAGCCGGCAACATCAAGCCGGACAAGCAGGCATCGACCGAGCGCATTGATGGGATGGTGGCGCTGATTATGGGGTTGGATCGGGCGGTGCGGCATGGGGGCGGGAAGAGTATTTATGAAGAGCAGGAGATGCGCTTTTTATGAAACCGATGAGGCCACGGCCATTGACGCCGGTTCAGCAGCGTTTGATTGAGGTGTTGCGCACGCATGGGGCTTTTCTGATTAACAGCTGGCGGAGGAGACGATACATGGGATGGATGAGGCTGGATTGGAGCGATGTGGCGGCGGTGGCGGGGGCGTTGTGCTTGTTGCTGGCGATTCACTTGCAGGTGGGTCTGGTGGGGACGCTGGCGGGGCTGGGGGTGCTGTTGATTGTGTTGGCGTTGTGGCTGGCCAGGCTAGAAGCGAGCCGGCGCTTTCAGGCGAAGCAGACTAAGCAGGAATAACACCTATGGGGATGCTGTCCAGGCTGTTTGAATTGAGTGATGAGCGGCGCGGGGTGACGTTGAGCGATGCGCTGATGACGACGTTGCGGGGGTTGATCCGGGGGGATGGGCCGGTGACGCCTTCGTCGGCGATGCAGATCGCGGCGGTGTATGCGTGTGTGCGGGTGATTGCCGAGGCGTTGGCGTCGTTGCCGCTGATCTTCTATGAGCGGACGGGACGGAGTAAGCAGCGGGCGATGGCGCACCCACTGTACACGTTGTTGCATGATTTGCCCAACCCGGAGCATACGAGTATTGAGATGCGGATGTTGCTCCAGGGGCATTTGTTGACGTGGGGGAATGCTTACGCGCAGATTGTGTGGAATCGGCGGGCGCAGGTGCTGGAGCTTTGGCCGCTGCGCCCGGATTGTATGACGGTGGAGCGGCGGTTGGATGATTTGACGCTGCGGTATCACTATTCGTCGCTGGAATATGGCAGTGTTGAGTTTCAATGGTATGAGATTCTGCATCTGCGGGGGATGGGGTTTGATGGGCTGCTGGGGTACTCGCCGATCCGGTTGATGGAGCGGTCGCTGGGGTTGGCCAATAAGTTGGAGGCGTACAGCGATAAGTTTTATGAGAATGGCGCACGGCCGGGGATGTTGTTGAAGCATCCAGGGAAGTTGAGTCAGCCGGCGTACCAGCGGCTGCTATCCAGTTGGGAGGCGCGCCACCAGGGGGTGGAGAATGCGCACCGGGTGGCGATTCTGGAAGAGGGGTTGGATGTGGCTGAGGTGGGGATTCCGCCACAGGATGCCCAGTTTTTGGAGACGGCGAAGTTTCAGCGGTCGCAGATTGCGAGTATTTTCCGGGTGCCGCCCCACATGATCGGGGATCTGGAGCGGGCGACTTTTAGCAATATTGAGCAGCAGTCGATTGAGTTTGTGACGTTCACCTTGGGGCCGTGGCTGGGGATTTGGGAGCAGGCGATTTATCGGGATCTGCTTTCGCCGGCTGAACGGGAGCGCTATTTTGCTGAGTTCCTGGTGGATGGGTTACTGCGGGGGGATACGGCGAGCCGTTACCAGGCGTATCAGAGCGCGATTACGACGGGGTGGATGGCGCCGAATGAGGCGCGAGAGAAAGAGAATTTGAATCCGCTGGAGGGTGGGGATACTTTGCTGCAGCCGTTGAATATGGCGCCGGCGGGGGATGGGAGTAATGGGAGTGATGGGAGTAATACGGCTGATCCGACCAAGCCGACAGATGGTGCGGGGAAGCGGGAGTGGCGTGGGGATGATGGGGCGGTGGATGAGGAGGCGCAGCGGCGGGATGGGTTGCTGGCGGCGAAGGTGGCGTTGCATTCGGCGATGCGGCCGCTCTTCCAGGATGTGAGCAAGCGGGTGATCCGGCGCGAGGTGGCGGACATCCGGCGGGCGGTGGAGAAGCATTTGCGCAAGCGGAGTCTGGCGGATTTCCGGGAGTGGTTGCGCCAGTTTTATGACGAGTTTCCGGCTGTGGTGCGCGATGCCTTTGACGCTCTGTTGAATAGCTATGCCGGGCAGGCGATGACGGCGGCGGCGGGGGAGCTGGGCAAGGATGACGCCGGCGTCAATGATGAGCTACGTAAGTTTATCGAAGACTATTTGGTGGCGCTGGCGAATGGGCATGTGGCGGCGAGTCGGCGGCAGTTGGAGGCGTTGATCAATGACGCCCAGGCGGATGGGGCTGATCCGGCTGAGTATATTGAGCAGCGGGTGACGGGTTGGGAGGAGAGCCGCCCGGAGGCGATGGCGCGACGCCAGGCCGTAGAGGCGGGGAATGCGTTGGCGATTGCTAGTTATACGATCCTGGGGGTGCAGTATTTGCGCTGGTTGGCGACGGGGGCCAGTTGTAATGCGTGCCGCTCGCTGAATGGGCGGGTGGTGGGGATTGCGGGTTTCTTTGTCCAGGGGGGTGAGTATCTGGATGGGGGCGACCAGGGGTTGATGCTGGTGCGGCGGAATGCCCGGCATGGGCCGATCCATGATGGGTGTGATTGTGTGGTGATGGCGGGGTAGGGGTTATAGGGCAGATGGGATGGGATAGGATGGATGGGATGGATGGGATGGAGGCGGTGGAGAAGCGGGTTTATAGCAGTGAGGTGAAGTTGGAGCGGCGGGCGGATGAGGGGGCGGCGCCGTTGATCCGGGGGTATGCGGCGGTGTTTGATCAGCTTTCCTTGCCGTTGGGGTGGGGGTTTCGGGAGAAGATCCGGGCAGGGGCGTTTGCTGCTTCGTTGACGGATGATGTGCGGGGGCTGTGGAACCATAACCCGGATTATGTGTTGGGGCGGTCCACGAATGGGACGCTGCGGTTGAATGAGGATGAGTTGGGGCTGCGGATTGAGATCGAGCCGCCGGCGACGCAGTTGGCCCAACACTTCATGGCGAATATTGAGCGCGGGGATGTGAACCAGATGAGTTTCCTCTTCCGTGCGCTCGACGAGGAGTGGGACGAGATTGATGGGGAGTTGGTGCGGACGTTGACCAAGGTGAAGTTGTATGAGGTTTCACCGGTGACGTTCCCGGCGTACCCACAGACGAGCGTAAGTGTGCGCGATGGTGGTTCGACAGGCTCACCATCCAGCGCATTTTACATACCAGCGATCCCGGTGCAGTTTCGGGGGAGATTGCAGGGGAGCGACGCAGAGCGGGCGCGGGCGCGCCTGGCGGTGATGCGGCGACGGCTGGATTTGTTGGGAAGGTGATGGTCCCTTTTTTAGGCGTAGGGGATTTGTGGGAGATATAGGAGATATAGGAGGTATAGGGATGGATAAGATTTTGCAGTGGCAGCATGACCGGGCGGCGAAGGTGACGATGGCGCGGGGGCTGCTGGATACGGCGGAGAAGGAGAATCGCAATCTGACGGCTGATGAGGAGAAGCGGTATGCGGATCTGATCAGCGAGGCGGATTCGATTCAGGGGAAGATCGACCGGGAGAAGGGGTTGCAGCAGCGCGAGTTGGAGATGTTGCAGCCGGATCGGCGGGGGATGCGGCCCCAGCCGGCGGGGGATCCCAATATTGGGATGAGCCAGCAGGAGATCCGCCAGTATAGCCTGGTGCGGGCGGTCAATGCGATGGTGACGGGGGATTGGCGCAATGCGCGCTTGGAGATGGAGGCCAGCGAGGCGGTGTCCAAGCGGATGGGGATGACGCCGCAAGGGTTGTTTGTGCCGTATGACTGGATGGTGGGCGGCCAGGAGCAGCGCGACCTGACCAAGGGGACCAACACGGCCGGCGGGCATACGGTGGCGACGAATTTACTGGCGCAGAACTTTATTGATCTGCTGCGCAATCGGATGGTGTTGCAGCAGGCGGGGATCACGGTGCTGTCGGGGTTGGTGGGGGATATTGCGATCCCGCGGCAGACTGGTGGGGCGACGGCCTATTGGGTGGCGGAAGGTAACGCGCCCACAGAGAGCCAACAAGCCTTTGACCAGGTGACGATGTCGCCGAAGACGCTGGGCGCGTTTACCGATATGTCGCGCAAGTTGCTCAAACAGTCCTCGTTGGATGTGGAGGCGTTTGTGCGGTTGGATTTGGCGACGATTCAGTCGTTGGAGATTGACCGGGCGGGCCTGCATGGGTCGGGGAGTAGCAATCAGCCGACGGGCGTTGCGGCCACGGCAGGGATCGGGTCGGTTGCCGGCGGGACGAATGGGTTGGCGCCGACGCGCACGCACCTGGTGAATCTGGAAACCGAGGTGGCGCAGGATAATGCGGATGTGGGCAATCTGGCCTATATCACCAACACCAAGGTGCGCGGGAAGTTGAAGTTGACTGAGGTGGCCAGCACCACGGGGATCTGGACGTGGCAGGATGGGCCGACGCCGCTGAATGGCTACCGGTCGCTGGTGAGCAACCAGGTAGCGAGTAACTTGACCAAGGGGACTTCTTCGGGCGTTTGTTCGGCGATCTTCTTTGGGAATTGGCGCGATCTGCTGATGGGTATGTGGGGTGGCCTGGATTTGATGGTTGACCCGTACACGGCTTCGACCACTGGCACGGTGCGTGTGATCGTGTTGCAAGATGTGGATATCGCGGTGCGCCATCCTGAGTCGTTTGCGGCGATGTTGGATGCGTTGACGACCTAGTGAGATGACAGGGTGAGGGGGTGACACGGTGATGGTTGCCCCTTCATCAAATTAGCTCAAATTAGCTCAAATTAGCTTATATGTTGCGACGTGATGACGCAGGGGCGGCGCTGGTGGGGCCGGTGGATAGGAGTGATAGGAGGAATGGGATGGATGTGGCGGTGGTGATTGTGCGGGCGACGGTGGCGGGGGGGCAGGCGGTGGAGCCGGGCGCCACGGTGACGGTGAGCGCAAGAGAGGCCGAGTTGCTTTGTCGGTTAGGGAAGGCAAGGCCGGTCGTGATCGAGGCTGAGACCGCCAGTGCGGAGCCGGAGGCCGAGGCGGCGGTGACACCGAAGCGTAAACGGAGCTAATTATGTTGCCTGTTTTGGTGACGGGGCCAACGGAAGAGCCGGTGACGCTGGCGGAGGCGAAGGCCCATTGCCGGGTGGAGCATACGGATGATGATGCGTACATCACGGCGGTGATTACGACGGCGCGGGTGTATGTGGAGCAGCGGTGTTGGATTTCGCTGTGTACGCAGACTTGGCGGCAATATTTGGATGGGTGGCCAGGGGATTGCCGGGCGTTGACCTATCCGCCGGTGACGGCGATTAGCAATGTGACCTATAGGGATTATGGGGGCAATACGTTGACGCTGGCGGCGGGGGTGTATACGTTGACGCCGGATAATCTTTGCTTCTGCCTGGCGGCGAATCAGGCGTGGCCAACGGTTGCGTTGTGGCCGCAGTGGCCGATTGCGATTACCTATACGGCGGGCTGGGCGGCGGCGGCGGTGCCGACGCCATTGAAACAGGCGATGCTGTTGTTGATCGGGCACTGGTATGAGAACCGGGAGGCGGTGGTGGTGTCGGCGGGGGTGACGGTTTCCAGCGGGGCGGTGCAGATGGCGGTGGATTCGTTGCTGTATCTCTATGAGGTGCGCTGATGCAGGCGGGGCAATTGCGCGAGCGGATTGCGATTGAGGCGTTGACGGCCGTGGCGGATGGGCTGGGGGGCGAGACGCCAAGCTGGGCGACGGTGGCGACGGTGTGGGGGCGGGTGCGCATCCAGTTGGGGCAGGAGCAGTTTGCTTCGGCGGCGGATCAGGTGCAGGCGACGATTAGCCACAAGGTGAATTTGCGCGCCAAGGCGGGCGGGGTGACGTTGACGAATCGGCACCGGTTGGTGTGGAAGGGCAGAAGATTGGAGATTGTGACGATTGGGGACCCGGAGGGGCGGCAGCGGGAGATGGTGGTGATGTGTCGGGAGGTGGTTTAGGGGAATTGATAGGAGGGAGGGATGGCGAGTAGTTTTCAGATTAAGGCGAATCATTTGCCCACGGTGAAGCGGGCGTTGCGGGAGCGGGCGCCGGCGGCGATGAAGGAAGTGGCGACGGAGGCGCGGGATGAGGCGCGGCGGTTGGCGCCGAAGGATACGGGCGACCTGGTGAAGGGGATTCGGACACGGCGGATTCGTGGGGGGTGGGCGGTGGTGTCGTTGGTGTTTTATGGTCACTTCCATGAGTTTGGGACGGTGCGGTTGCCGGCCCGGCCGTTTATGACGCCGGCGGGGGAGCGGGCGGTGGCGAAGTTGAAGCGGCGGATGGCGCGGGTGGTGACGGAGGCGGTGCGGTGATCGAGGTGTTGCGGGTTGATCAGTGGCTCTATGCGACGCTGACGGGCGATGCGACGTTGGCGGCCGCCGTCGGTGCGCGCTGTTACGGGGATGTGGCGCCACAGGGTGCGGCGTTTCCTCTTCTGCTCTTCACGATGATGGATGGCAATGATGTGATGGGCGTGGGGACGGCGCGCATTATGGTGAATGCGATCTATCAGGTGAAGGTGATTGGGCAGGGGCCGAGCTATGGGCCGTTGAAGGCGATTGCGGACCGGGTCGACGCGGTGTTGCAGGGGGCAACCGGCAGTGTGGTGGATGGGGTGATCCTGGCGTGTACGCGGGAACAGCCGATCCGCTATGTGGAGATTGCGGGGGAGACGCAGTATCGGCATTTGGGGGGATTGTATCGGGTGTTTGTGCAGTGATTTTAGATCGATAGGATGGATAAGGAAAGGTAGGGTTGGGGGATGCCAGAGCGAGCTTCGATTAGTCAGGTTGTGCAGATTGGGGTGGAGGTGACGCCGGGGACGGCGGTGGCGGCGAATCGGAAGTTGAATGCGACGCAGATCAGTCCGTCGATCCAGACGGCGGTGAAGATGTATCGGCCACTGGGGGGGAAGTTTGCGACGGTGGGGGCGCAGGGCAAGGAGTGGACGCAGGCCGGGGTGGAAGGGCAGATGGTCTACACCGATATTGTCTATCCGCTCTCTTCGATTTTGAATTATGCGGCGCCGGTGCAGCAGGGGGTGACGGCCGCGTACAAGTGGACCTTTACGCCGTCGCAATCGGCTGAGGATACGGCAAAGACCTATTCGGTGGAAGTGGGGTCGGCGGTGCGCGCGCATGAGATGGTGTATGGGATTTTCGATTCGTGGGGCTATGCGCTGAGTCGCGATGAGATTAAGGTCAAGGGATCGATGATCGGGCAGCGCCTGATCGACGGGATTACCCTAACGGCGTCGCCCACGGAGATTGCGCTCCAGCCGGTGCTGCCGACTGAGGTGTCGGTTTATTTGGATGCAACGGCAGCGGGGTTGGGGACAACAAAGCTGCTACGGGTCTTTGGCTATGATTATGAGATTGCCAGCAAGGTGGGGCCGGTGTGGGCGATCGATGCGGCGCAGACCAGTTGGGCGGCGCATGTGGAGCTGGAGCCAAAGGCGCAGTTTAAGCTCTTGTTGGCGGCCGACGCCGTTGGGATGGGGCTATTGACGCAGTTGCGGGCGGGGACGAAGCGCTTTATTCAGGTGAAGGCGGTGGGTCCCGTGATTGCGGCGCCGCATACGTGGCTCTTCCAGCATTCGTTGTGTGGGATTGTGACCGGGGTGAGTGAGTTCAAGGATCAGGACGGAGTGTACGCGATTGAGTGGACCTTTGACCAGGTGCATGACGCGACGTGGGGGAAGAGTACGGAAATTCAGGTGAATAATACGCTGACGACGCTGTAGGTTTGATGAATAGGATTTATAGGTTGAATAGGTTGGAGGAGAGAGAATGGCGAAGATGAAGGTGGGGCAGTTGGTGAAGGATGTGCGGACGGTGGTGATTGATGTGGAGGGGGAGCCGTTGGGAGTGACCTATCGGCCGAGTGAGATTACGCCGGCGACGGAGGCGGCGATGATGGATCAGGTGGATGGCAGCCGGGCGGGGGGTGGGTTGTGCAAGCTGCTGACCAAGGTGTTGATCGGGTGGGAGCTGGTGGGGGATGACGAGAAGCCGTATCCGACGACAGAGGCGGCGCTGCGGAAATTGCCGATTGCCTTCCTGGGGGTGGTGGTGAAGGGGATTACGGATGATTTGCGCCCAAACGGGACGAGTGCCGCGGCCTTGAACGATGGCTCGGTAGCGGCGGGTTAGTCGGGGAGCCACCGGATTGGTATTTTCTTCTGCGGGCGGCGCGCTATTTGGGGTGCAAGCCGTGGGAGTTGGCGGTGATGCCCAGTTGGTGGTTGCACGTGGCGTTGGCGGCGCAGAATGCCGAGAATCATGCTGAGGCGGAACAATGGCGCAGACGGTCGCAAATCTCCTGATTAAGTTTGAGAGTGATACGAATAATGCGGTGCGGGGGATTAGCCGCGTGGAGGCGAGCCTGGGGAACGTGGGGCAGCGGGCCAATGGGGTGGGCGCGCTGTTGGGCAACTTCGGGCGGGTGGCGGCCGGGGCGGCGGTGGCCGGGGTGGCGGCGCTGGGGGCGGCGCTGACGGCGACGGCGGTGGATGGCACGAAGATGGCCATGGACCTGGAAGCCCAAATGAGCGGGATTGCGGCGGCGATGCAGGCGAGCCGGGAAGAGGTGGAGCCGCTGAAGGAGTTGATCCTGAGCCTGGGCATGAATCCTAATCTGAAGGTGTCCACGTTGGAGGCGGCGGCGGCGATTGATTCGTTGGTGCGCAATGGGGTGGCGATGAAGGAGATTATGGAGGGCGCAGCGGAAGCGACGGTGTTGCTCTCTAATGCCACGGGCGGCGACTTTGCGATGTCGGCGGATATTATGACCGATGTGATGAATCAGTTTAAGGGTAGCGCCGGCAGCTATATGGACGCGGTGAATGGGATTGTGGGCGTGACCAATGCCAGTAAGTTTACGATTGATGATTATCGCCTGGCGATTGCGCAGGCTGGTGGTGTGGCGGCCAGCGTGGGTGTGGAGTTTGGGGATTTTAATACGACGATTGCGGCGATCTCGCCACTCTTCGGGTCGGGGAGTGATGCCGGCACGAGCTTTAAGACGATGTTGCAGACGCTGATTCCCAAGAGCAAGGATGCCGAGACGGCGATGCGGGAATTGGGGCTGATGACCGCAGAGGGTAGCAATCGCTTCTTCGACGCGCAGGGTAATCTCAAGAGCATGGCGGACATCTCCAGCATCTTGCAAGGGGCGCTGGCCGGGTTGAGCGAAGAGCAACGTAATGCGGCGCTGAGTACGATCTTTGGGACGGACGCGATGCGCGCCGCGGTCGCCCTGGCCGATAGTGGCAAGGTGATCTATACCGATGTGGCGCTGGCGGCCAAGGAGTTGGGGGTGAGCCAAGAGGCGTTGAATGGCGTGGCGGCGGATGGGATTACGGCCTTTGAAGCGCTCCAGGTGCAGATGGGGCAGGTGGATGCCTTGGAGGCGGCCAAGACGCGCATGGACAACACCAAGGGGGCGCTGGAGATTCTGGGCGGCGTGGTGGAGACGGTGAAGATTCAGATCGGCGATGCGTTTTTGCCGGTGGTGCGCCAGTTGGCCGAGCAGTTGGCGACGTTTGTGAGCGAGAATCAGGGGCGGATTGTGGCCTTCTTTGGTAGCTTTGCCGTCGGCGTCGGGGTGGCGGCTGGTTATATTCCCACGTTGGTGCAGGGCATTTTTGATCTGGCGGCCTGGCTGGGGAGTCTCTACACGGCGCTCCAGACGACGGTGGCCGGTTGGCAGCCCTTTATTGACGGCGTGCTGGCGGTGGTGCAGCCGGTGGTGGATGCGGTGGCCGGGTTTGTGAGCTGGCAAGATATTTTGATCGTGGTTGCCGGCATTATTGGCGGGTCGGTGGTGACAACGCTGGGCGGGTTGGTGGCGGCGTTGGCGCCGGTGGTGGGGGCGGTGCTGGGCGCGGTGGCGGCGGTGGCGCTGATGCGCAATGCGTGGGAACGTGATTGGGGCGGCGTGCGCACGGCGGTGACGGGGGCGTGGGAGGCCATGCAGCCCATCGTGACGGCGCTACGGGATTGGTTGGCCACGAATGTGCCGGCAGCGTTGACGACGCTACAGGCAACCTGGTCAACAGCGTGGGACGCATTACCGGGGGCGGTGACGGCTGCGCAGGAAGTGATTGGGGCGGCATGGCAAACGCTCACCGATTTATTTGGGCCATCCATTGAGCGCATTAAGGGCGCCTTGGGGGAGATGGTGGCGGGCCTGGCGCCCATTGCGCCGAAGTTTACTGAGCTACAGACTGCGATCAGCAACATGGTGGCGGCAGTGATGCCGGTTGTCCAGACGCTGGGCGGGGTGATCGCTGGCGTGCTGGGGGTGGGGGCCGTGCTGGCGCTGAATTGGTTAGCGGCGGCCTTTGAGGCGCTGCCGGATATTGTTGGAGCGGTGATCGACCAGGTGACGGCGACGGTGGAATTAATTGCGACCACAGTCAGCGGGGTGACGCAGACGATCATCGCGCTCTTCCAGGGGGATTTTGCGGGGGCCTGGGAGGGGGTAAAGACAGTAGTCGGTGGGGTGGTGACCTATATTCAACAGACGCTGGGTAACTTGGGCGTGTTGGTCTGGGCCGCTTTTGGGATTATTACCGAGACGTTGGGCGGGACCTTTACCGATTTGAAGGGGATTGTAAGCGGCTTTGGATTGGATGTGGATGGGGCCATCACCAAGCTGACTAGCCTGGGCGAGTGGATCAAGAAGTTATTTACCGGGGATGTGGCGCTTAATTTTGCGGTGCCGGAATGGATGACAACCTTGCTGGCATGGGCGTGGCCCGCGGTGGGTGAGGCTGCCGAGTGGGTGACGACGCTGTTGGCGTGGGCGTGGCCCACGGTGGGTGAGGCTGTCGAGTGGGTGACGACGCTGTTGGCGTGGGCGTGGCCGGCTGTCGGTGCGGCTGAGGGATGGGTAACGACCTTGTTGGATTGGGAGTGGCCAGTGTTGGGGATGCCGGATTGGTTGAATCGATTATTCAATTGGTCGTGGCCCTCTTTCCCGCAGTTGCCGAGTTGGTTGGGTGGGAGTGATGGGAGTGATGCGACGGATACGAGTAATGGGACTGGTGCGGGGAGTGTTACCGGATCGAGCGCGGGGAGTGGGCGGTCTTTGTTGGGGCCGGTGGGACGGGAGCCGGTGGCGGTGGGGGCTGGGGGTGTGCAGATTGTGATTAATGCGAGTGTGGCCAGCAATCTGGATATTGAGGAGTTGGCGTATCGGGTGGCGGCGATTTTGCAGCGGCGGCGGGGGTAACGGATGGCGGTGTTGCTGCGATTAAATCAGGGGGGTACGACCTATAGCCTGGTGGCGGGGGATGTGATGACGCTGGGCTATACGCCGCGGGTGGGTTCCCCTTCGACAGGCTCAGGGGGCGGCTCAGGGGGCGGGGAATCGACGGTGGTGGATAGTATTGAGTTGTTGTTGTATGGGGCGACAGCGGCGGCGGTGCAGACGGCGGCGTGGACGATTGAGCGCTTTTTGGTGGCGGCGCGCAAGCGGCAGGCGGATGGGGCGGGGACGCGGGTTTACCTGGAGATGTGGCTGGACGCGGACAGCGAGTATTGGCGGAGTGAGATTATCGACGGGCGGTTGACCTTTGCCGATGGGGCGCTGGATGTGCAATCGACGCGCAAGGTGGCGGCGGTGTTGATCCTGGAGCGGGTGAATTTCTGGGAGTCCGGGGAGAGTGAGTTGCCGCTGAGTAATAAAGTTTCCGGGGCGGCGACAGGTGGGCGAACGATTGGCAACCATACGGATGGTGACGCGGCGGCCAGCAGCGGCAACTGGGTGCAGATTGCGGCGGGGCAGGTGGGCGGGTCGTTGCCGACGCCGGCGCTGATTACGTTGGCGAATGCGACGGCGGCCAGCCAGGATTATCGGAATCTTTATTTGGGGCTGAACGCTTATAGCGACCCGGCCAATTTTAGCCACATGATTGAAGGGGAGGCGGCGGCGCCAAGCTATGGGTCGAGTGTGAGTCTGGGCAGTTGCAGCGGCGGGGCCTATTTGAGCAAGGCCGTGACGGGGAGTAGCTTTATCCAGTGGACGTTGCCGGCGGCGCTGTTGCAGATGGCGCAGGGGCGCTTCTTCCGGTTGTTGGCGCGGCTGGCCACGATCAGCGGTAGTTGTTATTTGCGACCGGTGATTCGGGACAGCACGGGGTTGGTGGATCTCTTTGTGGGTGATGAGCGGCTGGTGAGTAGCGAGGTGGCGATCCTGGACTTGGGGGCGCTGCCGTTGCCGCCGAGCCTGGGGGCGGTGAGTTGGGGGGATCTAACGCTGCTGTTGTTGGTGCGGTCGGCGGTGGGGGTGACGGTGGGGGTGGACTTTTTGCAGTTGACGCCGGCAGATTCGTTTGTGCAGGTGCGACAGCGCGGGTTGTCGATCCCGGTGAATGGTGTGATTACGATTGATGGGATTGAGGGGGCGGTGCATGGGGGCGGTAGCCCGATCTATACGCCGGTGCAGATGCCGCTGTGGTTGCAGCCGAATCTGTTGCAGCGGATTTATTTGCTGCATGATGAGGGGACCGGGGCGCCAGTGATCACCAATGTCTTCACGATGCGTGTCTATTATCGCAAGCGGCGGTTGACACTATGATGAGCGCAGAGATTGAGACGGGGGGCAATTTGATCCCCTGGCCTAACGGGGTGGCGGCGACGGTGGAACGCTATGGCGGGACGGCGACCACGGGGTTTGACCAGGCGGCGGTGGCGGCGACGGGGCCAACGGCGGCGCTGTGGGCGTTGTTGCGCTGGCTGGGTCATCGGCTGCGGATTCGGGATGATGCCGGGCAGGCGGTGTGGGGCGGGCTGATCCACGAGGTGACGTTGCAGTTGGGGGCCTTTGAGGTGGGGCTGTCGCTGGAGGGGATGTATAACCGGATTGCGGTGGCCTATTCGACAACCGATGCCAGTGGGGCGGATGTGCGCGCCACGACGGCCTGGGCGGAAGATGCCGAGAGCGTGGCGCGCTATGGCTATAAAGAGCTTCTCCACACGGCGGCGGATGTGTCGCCGGCGCAGGCGGTGGCGTTGCGGGATACGCTGTTGGCGACCCTGAGCAAGCCACACGCATTGCTGCGGTTGAATGGCGGGGCGCCGGGGGCGATGGTGCGGGCGGTGGGGCTGCTGGAAACGTTTGAATGGCGCTATTATAGCCAGGCGGCGGGGCTGGAAGCGCACACGGAGGGGGGGCAGGAGCAGGCGCTGGGGCAGGGGTTGACGGCTACCAGCATTGGCTTTACGCAGGATGGGCGGTTGCATGATCTGGGCAACCGGCTGGATGCGCTGCCCAAGGATAGCAACATTCAGATCACAGGGAGCGCCAGCAACAATGGTACGCATCTGCTGAATGCGAGTGGGCGGGATGGGAGCAGCTATACAGCCAATACGATTGCGATCCAGCCGAGCGATGATCTGGTGGATAGTGCGGAGGGGTTGAACTTCCTGAGCGCTAACGATATTTTCCAACTGACGGGGAGCGCCAGTCACAACGGGTATTACCGGGTGAAGGGGGGCGGGGCGGCGGCGATTACGGTGGCGCCGAATGTGGGGACGGAGGCGGCCGGGGCGGCCATCACCTTGACCCAAGCGGGGAGCATTCGCACGAGCAGCGTTTTTGTGAATGAGATGCCCGGCGCTACGGTGACGGCGACGGTCCATGGACAGAAGATTGCGCAGAGTTTTAGCCTGGCGGCAAATACGAGTTGGACGGTTGACCAGATCGCGCTCAATCTGAAAAAGGTGGGGGCGCCGGCGGATGGGGTGACGGTGCAGTTGTGCGCAGATGCCAGTGGAGCGCCGGGAACGGTGTTGGTGCAGACGACGGTGGCGGCGGGGAGCATTTATCCGACGGGGAGCTGGGTGGCGTTTGCGCTGGGCAATGTGGTGACGATCAGCTATGGCGTGACCTATTGGATTGTCATCTTCCGCACGGGTGCGGACAATATCGATAACTATTACATTGTGGCGGTGGATGAGGATCTGGGGTATGGCCGGGGGGCGTTGCGGTTGTGGACGGGGGCGGCGTGGACCAACCGGGCGACGAATGCGGATCTCGCCTTCCGGGTGTTGGGGGCGTGGGAGACGACGCGGCAGATCCAGGAGATTTATAATGCGTGTAATCAGCACTTTACGGCGCTGGATATTGTCACCGGTAGTGGGGTATCTTCCAACCAGTATCGGGTGGGGGATAGCACAGCGCTGACAGAGGTACAGGCGTTGGCGACGGCGGGGGCGGCCGGCGGTCTGCGGTTGCTGTTGGCGACGACACCGGATTGGGTGTTGCGGGTGGAGGTGCAGCCGACTTCAGGCGATAACAATTTGTTGTTGGCCAGCGATGGGCGGTTGCGGGCGCCGACGGGGCGGGATCTGCCGGCGGGGCGGTTGCCGACCGGGCAATGGGTGCGGTTGATCGATGTGCCGGCGAATGTGGATGCGCTGGCGAGCCTGGCGAATATTTTTGTGGAGCGGGCCGAGTGGAGTAATGGGGCGCTGCGGTTGGAGCCGCAAGGGGCGCGTAGCGTGTGGGATGCGGGGGCGGTGACACAGGGATGAAGCTTTCTGAACTAGCCAAAGACCTCAAACCCTATCTGTTACCGTGGATTAGCGACGCGGCGGCGCGCGGCGCGGTGCAGTCGGCGAGCCTGGTCGCCCATGATTTGGATGGGCCGTACCATGCCGGCTCGCTCAACCGCACGCAAGCGCCCTGGGTGGCGACGGACATTAATACAGCGCTTGCCAACCATGTGGCGGCGACGGACCCGCATCCGGCGTATGTGCTGGCGGCCGGCGACACGATGACGGGGCCGCTGTTGGCGCCGAATGGGTCGGCCAGTGCGCCGGCGTGGGCCTTTAGCGGGGATCCGGATAATGGCCTGTACTGGGCCGCAGCCAATGTGCTGGGGGTGAGCGGGGCGCTCCAGGCGGGATGGATTAAAAATAGTCTGCTGGGCTTTGGCGGTCAGGGGGCGAATGATCTGTCGATGCTGGGCTTTTATGACCGCAATGAGTTGACGAATGCTGACCTGCGCGGGACGGTGACGATCTCGATTACCGGCGCCGGCAGTGTGACGACGAGCAGTGTCAATAATGCGTTTAATGCCCGCGGGTCGTTCCTGTCCATCACCGGCACGGATGCCACGACGACCCAGATTGTGGTCCATATCGACTTGGGCGCCACCCAGCCTAACTATAGCAGCGCGAACTGGCAACCGTTCCTCCAGTATCGCCTGACCATGAACGGACAGGCGACCCACTATCGCACCATCGTTTGTGAGGTGAGTGCCGACAACAGCACTTGGCACAAACCGTCCAGTGGACAGTGGGAAACGACGAGCGCGCACGCCGATGAGCTTGTACCGGGCTTGTGGCTGGGAAAGAATGGCAATCCGGGCATTGCGTCGTGGCGGTATGTGCGTTTCACCCTGTCGAGCCGCTTCGAGGATCCGGCCTATGCATCAAAGGCAAATATTTGGATCGCCCAGATCGGATTGAGGCACTACGCTGCGCCCTACACGCGGGCCTGGCTCCACGCCAGTGGCGATACAGCATACGGGCCGCTTGGTGTGCGCGCCGACAATAGCGCTGCACTGAATGTGGCCACGAAGGCGGGAACGTCGATTTTTGCGATCAATACCAGCGCGGCGCAGGCTATGGTCAATGGCGATCTGGATGTGTTGGATACCCTGACCGCAGCCAATGCGGCAGTTGGCACGGCCTACGATCCCACGGCGACGCTAAAGGTACAGAGCCAGTTTAATGATGACATCACATTGTTTCTCAAACAGAAAAGCGGCCAGACGGCGCGCATGTGGCGCGTGGAGGATAGTGCCGGACAGGAGTTGATCGTCCTCGACAGCCAGGGGAATTTGCAGTCGGGGAACCCTGGGTTTGTCAGCGGGCTGACGGGCTGGCAGATTACGCCGGTGGGTAACGCTGAGTTGAACAACGCCTTTATCCGCGGCGAGTTGCACGCTAGTATATTTGTCATGGACGAGTTCCATGCGAGCGGCGGGACGCTCTACGTTGCGCCGGCGGGGAAACTCGAAAATGACGCCGTTGTCAGTGTGACCACTGGCATCGAAGCAGTTTTTGATATCCGCACCACCAGTGTTTCGGGCAGTGGTAGTCAGTTTGACATTCGCACCACGTCGGCCAGTGGCAGCGGTAGTCAATTTACGCTGCGCACCATTGAGAATTATATAGAACTGACCGATCCACCATCGGGTCATGCGATGATCCTTTCGCCTGGCGACCGCATTCGCTGCAAGGCGTTAGGGCTGTCCGTTGGCATTGATTTATGGGATGTATGGGGCATTGTGACGCGGGTCGAGGACTGGACGACCTATTACCGCTATTACTACGAGCGTAAAAGCGGCGGCACGAATGGCCTGCTCATCCCAGCCGGCACGGCCATCATTAGTTATGGCCCACCAGGCGCCGGGCGCATCTATCTGACAGCGGATCAGAACTACGCACCCTATATGCAGGTTTTTCTCTCTGGGGAAGAACCGTGGAACGGGCAAATCACGCCGACGGTGCGCATTGGACGGCTGGACGGGGTCGGGTTGCCGGGCGTGAGCGGCATCGAGCAGCACGGCATTGTGTTGAGCTCTAATCTGAGCAACGCCAGCGCGCCGTACTTGGTGGCGTCCAACCTGAAGATGTTCCAGTATAAGATTGATTCTGAATGGAACAACGGCAACCCGACCGCCAGAATCACCGCCAACGGCGAATTTCGACTTGGTACGGATGTAGACGCCGATGCCACCACCGGCCTGAAATTCAACCCGGCGACGGGCGCTCTCGACATCGGCAATGCCAGCTATCCCGGTGCCGTCAAGGTGCGCGGGATCATCACCGTCACGGGCGGCAGTGGGATTGCATCCTTTAGTGACGCCAACCTGGATAATATTGCCAACGGCGCGACATTTGGGCGCATCAACAACACCATCATCGGCGGTGGGTTCATCCGGGTTGGCAGCGGCAACAAGGACAGTACGCTCAGTGGCTGGTATATCGACGCCGGCGAAATTGTGGGTCAATGGGGTGGCGCCGACCAGGTCGTGCTGGATACGGCCGGGCGAATCACGGCTGGTGGCAGCACGCTGGACGCTGCGGGGCTAACCATGCTGACCGATACGACCGATGTGCATAGCAGCCAACTAAACGCACGCGCTGTTTCCTTTGCGCGTGGCGGCATGGCGCCGTTTGGGCGCATGACAAGCTTTTACCTTGCGGCGACCGCCACCTATGGGGTTGACATCTACGGACGCTCACCCGCCAGTGAAAAGGTTTTTGCCAGATTCGGGGCAGAACAGGCCAGCGCGCTCTATGGCGGTGGTGCGGCCGGTGCGCCACGGGTGGTGGCCTATAGTGATGCCGCTGGGGCCGGGGACTTCCTCCGGCTCTATGCTAATACAGAGATCGGATTGTACCGCAGTGGTTCGGCCACGCCCGATCTGGCGCTGAATACGGGCGGCATCGTGGCAAACAACGATCTGGATATGAATGGCTACAACATTATCGACGCGAACAACACCTGGGCGGTGCGGAGTACCGCCCCGCTATAATGGAGCTGACTATGAACAAACCCCTCACGTTGTCGCAACAGCAACATCTGATCGCGCTGGGCGAGCGCCAGGCCGCGGCGGCGCGTGCTGTCGCTGAATTTATCGAGTATTTACGGGACGAACACGGCGCGTCGCCAGCGGAGGGCTGGACACTGCGCGATATTCAAACCGGGTTTGTCCTTCCGCCCCCACCACCGAAGGGAGAGATGAAGGGAGAGATGAATGCCCAGATACCTTGAACAGGCAAATGAATGTACGGATCCAGTCGGCGGCGATTGGCTGTGGATTGTCGACGCGTCGGCGGGCGCGACGGACCGGGACCGCAAGCTCAATGCTGGCAGATTGGCTATCCTAGCGAACGCTAATGCCTTTACCAACAAAAATTCCTTTGCGACTACGGTCGGGCTGACCGGCGCAAAGGCGAGCCTGGCGCACAACGTGGCGACCAACTTCTGCCGGCTCACGATCGGCGGCGGGTCGCCATTGGCCGCCAGCTACTTGATCGGGATTTGCCTGATCAATGCCAACACGCTCAGTACTGCAATGTACATCCTGAATCAGGGGCACAGCACCGTTGTGCTGGCCGAGCAGGCCAAGGCGCTGTTTGGCCACACCACGGTCACGGTCACGGCAACGGCTGATGCAGCGAACCGCTGGGTCACATTGTCAATGACACAGGTTAATGGTTCTTCACAGGCGGTGGAGGTGCGGGTCAGCGTCATCCCGCTCTTCGTGTGTGGAGACGCAACGATCACACTCACTATGTTATAAACACAAAAAAGGAAAAAACATGATCACACGCGAATCAGCCAGCCAAATGACTTATCTCTATCAACTCGCCACGGACCCGACCGCAAGCGAGATCGCCCGTTTCGAGGCGCTGTTGCAACTCGGCCTGATGATTGGGCGGATGCACATTGCGCTGCTCGACACCGCCCAGAATCTCTGGGACAACTCTGGCATCGGCGCCGCCATCACCACCACCCCGAACGGCAGCGCGGTAGACAATGGCCAGTACGATGCCGGCTATATCCGCATGGTGCAAGCCATGTACCTCTCCAACAAAATTTGGTGGGCGACGCCGGTCACGTTGGTTGTCAACGGGCAGACGATTGAACTCGGCAAGACCCCGCGCCAGATCATGATGATGGCGCCGATCCGCGCCGGCGCCGTCACGGAGGAACCCGCCCCATGACGTTGCAGGAGCGCAAACAAAATTTACTCAACCAGCGCCGGCAGATGATCGACCAGAAAGAGGCGCTCAAGCAGTCGCTGAGTGAAATTAACCGCGGCATTCAGCGGGTGGAAGGGGCGCTGTTGCTGGTGCAGGAAATGGAAGTGGAACAGGCGCCGCCGGTTGCGCCGGCGGCGCCTGTTTCCCAGGAAACAGCTTCATCCTGTGGGCGTCTGGCGGATTCGTTCAAAGGCAACCAGAAAGAACCAAATGCGAAAATTGTGTGAACCCAAGCCACGCAGTGGGAGCGTGCGCACCGTGCGCCGTTTCTTATGGTGGCCGCTACGGCTGAACGATGAATGGCGCTGGCTGGAATGGGCCGACATCGTCCAGGTCTATCATTCCCGTCTCGTCAAAGTCGGGATTGGCGATGCGTATCGTGTGCGCTGGAACAACACCTGCTTTGCCGATACAGCCAACCCATGGACAGCAAGCCTACCGGAGGAAACAGCATGAATCTATTACCCGTAGAACAGCGCTTGGCCGAGCTTGAGCGCCGGCTGAAGGAGATCGAAGCGCAAGCGTCGCCGGCAACGCTTACGCTGCCCCAGGATGAGAAAGTAACGGCAGCGATTGACCTGATCAAGAAGATCAAGCGAATTGCCCAGCAAGGCGGCTGTACGATGCCCCAGGCAGCCTGGGCGCTTATCCAACGGAGCGTACCTGCGGATCTGACCCACGCGATACAACCGTTTCCTGAAGCGGATTAGCGTTGATGGCAGCAATGATGGCGGCGTAGTGGGTGGCAAAGACCCTGTCCATCTCCTCGACCTTGTCCACTTCAACACCCCGGTTAATTGACTTGTGGGTGAGGTCGAGCGCCGCATCAATCACCTTGTTGAGTAGTTGTTCCATGTGTTTTTCTCTTTCTATGCGGGAATGCTGGTCAAATTCTTCTCGGCCAGCCACTGGGCGAGGACGGCCCGGTCAATCAAAATACAACCGGTTGAATCAGCCAGTTGCTTGGCGGAGCTAGTGAAATAACTATTGGTGACGACCATGCTGGCGTGACACTGCCAGTGACGCGCTCCAGCCACAGCGTCACTAATGGCAGTGCGCGAAACACTACCTGTATACCGTTTTACCTGCACCCCAAAGCGGATGTTATCCTTGAACGCAATCACATCAATGCCATAGTCGTTAGACGCCTGTGTTACTTCCGTCTTGTAACCACGAGAAGCCAGCAGATCGGCGACAAAATGCTCAAAAGCGATCCCTTCCAGCGCGTCCAAGCTGCTCAAATCGGCTTGAGTTGAGCGCTGGAGTGATGGCTGTTTTGTTTGATGGGTAGTAAGAGGAACGGGACTCGCAGGCATGGCGGCAATAGTAAGCGGAGCAGCGGGCAGTACAGGCTCTTTTCGCAGATTGCCCGCAATAAAGGCGCCAATCTTGATCAGCAGATACAGTCCAATGGCGAGCAAATTCACCAGCAAAAGACCGCCCACCGTGGCCCCGTTGTCGATCTTTTGCACAGAAGCGGTACTGGCAAGGACGAGGACGGCGACAATCCAGAATAGCCACCGCAACCAGGTTGGGTATTTATATGATAACCAAACGGGTAACATCACCGGCCAGAAAAGTAGCCAGGCGATCACACGCAGCGCTTTACGCATGACTGGGCATTCCTTTCATACAAGAGGATATGGGCAGCGATGAAGGAAATAACGTGGGTTCAGGTGTAAAAAGGTAAATTTATTGAAGACTAACCGTAAGCTTTAGCCTCAAAAAAGAGGAGCGTTCACCGCTCCCAACATTTCAAGTAAGTGCCTTTAACCAGGCACACCCCAATTAGAACAAAATTGCTATATTGACAACCTTGAAAAGTCATGATAACGTCCGGTCATACTCGTCAAACTGGACAATCTGGAACAGCCGTCAGGCTACAGACTGCGAGGCCGTAATGAATAAATTGACAACCGGCCAGGCAGCCAAGAGACTTCAGTATTCGATCAAAACTGTCGAGCGGTTAATCAAATCTGGAAAATTAAAAGCAGAGCGATTAACCCCAAACGGGCAAAATCGAATTCTTGAAAACGACCTGGTCGAGTATGCAGAAGCTAACGGTATTACGTTACTTCCGCAAGACACTGAAGAGTAGAATCACTCCGGCTTATGCTTGGCGGCTGACCGGAGTGATCACCAAAGCACCTTAACAATCTACTAGACTGAGCGCAATGCCCAAGGTCTATGGTCACTTCCTCACGGGAGTCAACGACAGTCAGGCAAGCGGCAAAGCGTTCTTTGAGATTATCAAGGTATCGACATTCTGATATATCATAATCTAGACAATTGTGATAGTAAGAATGTCTCAATCCCCGTAATTGGGGATCAGGGGCGCTTGATGGGGCTCGAACCCACAACATCTTGATCCACAATCAAGTGCTCTGCCATTGAGCTACAAGCGCCATGACTACGAAGATAACACTATTCCCAGGGGTACGGCCATTTAAAAAACCGGGGCGGTGAATCCACCCCGGCTTAGCTGGGGGACAGGGATTCGAACCCCAATTGATGGATCCAAAGTCCATAGTCCTGCCGTTAGACGATCCCCCATTAATAATGAATGATCAATAATCAACAATTAATTGCTAATGAAGTACGATGCCGTCTATTAACAATTATTCATTTTCAATTGATTATTAATTATTAAAATGGTGCCGAGACCCAGACTTGAACTGGGGACACCAGCATTTTCAGTGCTGTGCTCTACCGACTGAGCTATCTCGGCAAAAAGGCCGACCTGGTGGCCGGCCTCTGACAGAGCGGGCGATGAGATTCGAACTCACGACCTTCTCCTTGGCAAGGAGACGTTCTACCACTGAACTACGCCCGCATTTGTTGTTGGCCTGATTATACCCGGCTTGCGTGCCTCTGTCAAATTCAGGAGGGGCGAAAATCGCTTTTCACTCTTCAGAAATCCGGTTTGGACCAAAATCGGATTTCTTTTCCTGTGTGTGGACCCGGTCGGATTCGAACCGACGATCTTCTCCTTGCAAAGGAGACGCCTTCCCGCTAGGCCACGGGCCCAGAATAATGGTTAATCATTAATTGTCAATGGAAAATGATTAATGCTGGAACAGGGTCATTAACAATTAATCGTTTTCCATTCTCCATTGATTATTAGGAATGCCGACGAGAGGACTCGAACCTCCACACCTTGCGGCAATAGATCCTAAATCTATCGCGTCTGCCAGTTCCGCCACGTCGGCTTTTTTAGACTTCGCTATTATAACGAAACTGACCAAAGTACGCAAATTGTTGAGACCATTCAACGAATGGAATTCAACAAGAGGCGCATAACGGGCGGGGCGGACACATACCCCCGATTCTGTGGTTACGGGTTGCCCCGTAACAGTACCGTCATCTGTCTCAACCGGTTGGCACCGGCTGGCGGTTCATGGCCTGCTGGGTGTGACCCAACCTCACCTGCACCGCTGCGACGGGATCAAATGATGCTACCACCACCTGACCCACCCGCCTTGCTCTCAGTTGCACGCTCGCCTAGCCGGAACCATTGCTGGCTCCGCTGGTAGGCTCTTACCCTACCGTTTCACCCCTTACCCGGTTTGCACCGAGCGGGAATCCTTTCTGTTGCGGTTGTAGTCAAACCCCCGTCTTCAGGGATCTGCCCCCACTTGCTGTTTCGTGGGGCAACCTTGCCGGCGTATCTTGCGACCGCCGGCCGAGAGTCGGGAAGTTCCTCTACCGATCCACCCGTAGATGTTCGGCAGCGACGGTTGTTGTCCGCTCCGCTTGATGAGTGCAAGACGACATCGCCCATCTATCCAAGGATAGAACAATTGACGATGTCGCCCTGTGTACCAGCTATGTAATTATTAAACTACACTGCTCGTGTACAACACCGCATATACAGTGCTGTACACCCAATAGCCTATCATGAAGTGGCCTGAATGTCAAGCCGGCGACGAACGTTTGAACTTCGTTAAGGAGCGGTCGGCGCCGCCAAATCCATCTCCGGCTGACGTGGCCCTTCGACCCAAACCTGCCCGTCAGACCAGTTTTCCTGTTTCCAGATCGGCACAATGGCTTTGAGCCGTTCAATAGCATAGCGACAGGCGTCAAAGCAGCCATCGCCACGATGAGGTGTTGCCACAGCGATCACTACGCTCGGCTCGCCCACTTCGCAGCGCCCGATGCGGTGAAGAATGCTAACCTCTTGCACCTTGGGCCACTGCGCTTTGATCTCATCGCCAATTTGGGCCAACATGCGTTCGGCCATTTCAGCATAGGCTTCGTAAAAAAGGAAATCGGTGCCCCGTTTGCCGTCAGTGGTTGCGGTTTCCCCGCGCACCGTGCCGGCAAAGGTGGTGATGGCACCGCAGTCCGGGCGATTGACCCGCGCCGCCACATCATCCAACGAGAGCGGCTGCTCGGTAATTTCAAAGAGCTTTCGCCCGGTCGTCGCTTCCGCCCCACCAGAGACCGGTGGGAAAATCGCCACCACATCATTGGCTTTTAACGGCGTATCGCGTTGCGCATATTGCTCGTTGACGGCAGCATAAATTGTGCGCTGCGTCAGATTCAACTGTGGATGGGCATCGGTCAAAATGGTCAACAAGTCGCCCAGGTTCGCTTCCCCCGGCAACTGGAAGACCTTCTCCTTCCACCCCGCCAACTGGCGCAACGTGGCAAATAACATCACTTTCACTTCCATACCCTCACTCCTTACCCCGCTTCGTATCTGCTGACTTCTGTCTTCTTCTCTTTTCACGCGCTCCGCTGCCAATCACCCGACTTACCCCCATACTTTTCCAGCAACCGGATATTACCAATGATCATAGTCTTTTCGACGGCTTTCGCCATGTCGTAGATGGTCAAGGCGGCGACACTAACAGCGGTTAACGCCTCCATCTCGACGCCGGTTTGACCGTTGCAGCGCACGGTGGCCGTAATGATGACGCGACTGGCCGCTTCGTCAAGGGTAAAGTCAACGGCGACTTTCGTCAGCAATAACGTATGACAAAGGGGAATCAGATCGGGCGTGCGCTTGGCGGCCATGATACCGGCAATGCGCGCCGCGGCCAAGACATCACCCTTGGGCACATTGCCGTCGCGAATCGCGTGTAGGGTTGTCGGCAACATCACGACTTCCCCTTGGGCCACGGCTGTCCGCGTGGTGACGGTTTTGTCACCAACATCGACCATGGTGGCATGGCCCTGTTCATCCAGATGTGTAAGCTGACTCAAAGTCCGTTCCTTTGTTTGTTGAGGCGGAGATTGAGAGATTCAGAGATAGAGAGATTGCTGGTTAATCTTTCAGGACTTAAACAAGGGCCGGCCAGACCTCCGGGAAGGGGGCAACTATCGACTGCTAATACAAAGCAGTTCCCGCTCCCTTCCCGGAGGTCTGGCCTGTCTACCCTTACATTCGGCGACTAACGCCAATCTCTCTATCTCTGAATCTCTCAATCTCCAACTAATGACCGATCCAAAGCGCTGAAACCACCGCCCCCACCGGCAGAACGCCTTCCGCCTGCGGCAATTCGAGCAGCGCATTGGCGCTGCGCATACTCAGCAACCGGCTGCTGGCCTGGCTGCCGGTGCTGGTGGCGCGATAACCGCCTTGCCCATTGTTCAGGGAGCTGTCCCAGGCGAGCGTAGCGCGATGATATTCGGGCCGGTAGGCGTCCAGCGTCAAGGGTTGAGCCAAGTGGGCTTGCACCCGTTGCAGGTGCGGATCAGACCAACCGGCCAACTGGCGTAACGCCGGCACAACAAACAGATAATAGGTGACCAGGCTGCTCACCGGGTTGCCCGGCAGACCAAAGACCAATTTGCGCTGGCCGGCCACGGTTACGGTGGCAAAGGTGAGCGGTTTGCCCGGTTTCATGCGGATACGACCAAAATGAACCGTGCCGGCCTGCTCCAAAATCGGCTTGATGAGATCGAGATCGCCCATCGAAACGCCGCCGGAGGTCAACAAGACATCTGCTGTCGCCAGCCCCTGTTCAATTTTTGCTTGTAACATCACCGTCGAATCGCGAGCGATCCCCAGATCCAGCGGGACGCCACCGGCGGCCATGACGGCGCTATAGAGCATGGCGCGGTTGCTGTCGCGAATCTGCCCCGGCCCGATGGCTTCCGTCGGTTCCACCAATTCATCGCCGGTCGAGAGAATGGCAACCCGTGGCCGTGGATGAACACGCACTTGCGCTGCGCCTACCGTTGCCAACAACCCAACCTCTGCTGCGCCCAGATGTACGCCGGCCGACAACAGCGCTTCCCCTTGGCGAATGTCGGCGCCGATTTTGCGAATATCATCGCCCATGCGCACCTGGCGCCCGATGCGCACCTGGCGTTGGCCATTGACAGGGGGCAGCGGCGTACTCTCTTCCACCATCACCACCGCATCGGCGCCGGGGGGGACGGGCGCGCCGGTAGTGATGTAGGCCACGGCGCCAGGTTGCAAGGTGAAATCAGCCACGCGCCCGGCTGTCACCTCGCCGAGCACCGGGTAGTCACCGGGGCCATCGGCGGCGATCACGGCATAGCCATCTTTGATCGACGCCGGAAAGGGGGGCAATGGCTCCGGCGCGGTGACAGTTTCCGCCAATACCAACCCGACCACCTCCTGCAACGGCAGGGTTTGGGGCGGCAATGGCTGGGTTTCGGCCAGGACGATCGCCAGGGCATCAGCCACCGACAACATGGGATAAGATGATTCCATAAGGTATGCTTCTATCGGTTTGATAAGTTTTACCGTTGCACCAATTTTCATCGTAGAGACATGATAGTTCATGCCCCTACGATGAAAATTATGCCGGCGCCTGACAAATGAACTCCACCTCATTGCCATCCGGGTCATCAACATACATGGTGCGGCTGGCCAGCACTGGATGTTTGCCGCTGCGCGGCTGGATGCCGGCGGCGACAAAGGTCTCATATTGAGCATCAAATTGCTCACTCGGCAACGCAAAGGCCAGATGATGGAGTTGGTAGCCACGCGGTTGCGCCTGGATGGCTGCCGGTTTTGGCACTAACACAACCATCTGGGGGATGCCGGCGTGGCCCTCGCCCGCTTTTAGAAAAACATTGGGTAGAGTCGGCGGCGAAATGATGGGCAACCCCAGCAACTCATGATAGAAGCGCACCGCTTGCGCTTTGTCCGTAGTCCACAAGACAATTTCAGCGAGACCGACAATGTGGGCCATAGGTGTTCCTTCTAATGTTTCGATTCGTAGTCCAGGGCTATATCGATCACGCCAGGCGCATGGGCCAGTTGAGCGGCGGCGTGGGGGGTGCATTGTACAAAGAGCAAGTTGAAGCTGGTTGGTGCGCCGATGCGGGCCACCTCCTTCGCCAGACCATGCTCCTGAATCCATTGCAACAACTGGCTACGCTTGTGTTGGGCATTTTCCAGCAAAATATCAAATTTCTGGCGTCGATCACAAGCGGCCAGCCGTTCCGGCGCCGGCCGATCAATGGTCAGCATGACTTGGACCCAATCTGCGGAATCATGTTTTGGTGGACGATGGTGTCGTTGCTCCATGTTTCCTCCGGGATAATGACTAATTGTCAACGGATAATAATTAATTGTTTGCACCTCCATGTAGCAGACTTGTCATGTGAATCCTTAGCTAATAGCGTTCGACAAAGCGGGCCAGCCCGACGCCAACCCGATCGCGGTCGCCGGCAATCGGTAGCGCATGGGCAAGTAGATGTTGGCGCAATTTTTCGCCTTGCAGCGTTGGGTCGGCTGAGGCGGCCAGGGCGGCGATCCCGGCGACGTAGGGGGCGGCCATACTGGTGCCGCTGGCCAGGGCATAGACGCTACGGCCATCGATCTGGCGCTCCAGACTCGACAAAATATCAACGCCATAGCCGACAATATCCGGCTCCACAATCGGCGCCACGGGTGATTGGCCGCCGCCACTAAAAGGGGCCGGCTTGTGGTCGCGATCCACGGCGCCCACCGAAAGGGTCTCCGGGTAGTACGCCGGCGCCCGCATCCGACCGGGGCCATCATTGCCGATAGCAACAATTGGTAATACATTATAATCGAAGAGCAGCGTATTCAAGATCTGCTGAATCCCCCGGCTGACAGCACCCAATTGCGCCACATTCACCCACTCCGGCGGAAAACCGAGCGAGATGTTGATGATCACCGGTTTGTGCAGATTCTTTTCCAGCCGCACCTCGGCCAACATGGCATTGAGCGCAATCACCACTCGTTCCAGGCTGGTGCGCAATGTTTCACTCTCAATGACCGACGCCACCATCAAGTCGACGGCCGGCGCCACGCCCACATGCTGCCCACTGATGATACCACAAACATGGGTGCCATGCCCATCGACATCAAAGCCGCGACAACTGCGCACGGCGTCGGCGGTCGGATCGAGGGGAATATAGCGAAAGTCGATCTGTTTGTGGCGAAACTCAATGTGGTCAACATCGCACCCCGTATCCAACACGCCGACGAGTACGCCCTGGCCGCGGATATTCTGTTGATGCGCGCGGGTGACCCCGCTGGCGGCCGGCCAGCCGACGTAGCTGCGCGGCCGGCGCAGGAAGCGGCGATCCATGATAGGGCGCGACAAGGAGAGCGCCACATTCGGCACCACCACATAATCGGGTTCGAGCAACTCGCGCGCCCGTTCAGCCACCGCCGGGTTAGGCGTCTCGACAATATAGGCTTTGAGAAAATCGAGGCGCTTAAAGGTGTGGCGCAACTGGGGTGTGCGTTCAACCGGATCGACTTGCGTCAACCCGATGGCCTGTAAGAGCGCCTGTTTACTACCATTGGTTTCGGTTTGCGCTGCCGTCAGCCGTTGATCCTCCACCGACTGCGCAGGCGTCGCCTGACCGGTCGTCAACATACGGCGTAACGCCACAAATTTGGTCATAATTTGGTCTGCATTCTAGGTAATGATTTTTGCCCCCATTAGTATACCATGCTTTGGCTGAAACGGTGGTACGGCATGGTGATCGTTGGCATGAACGCGCATTTAACGATTTTGTCGGTTTTTCACTTTCTGGTAGAACCGTTAGAATAAACAATATGAGTACCAAACGAAAGTCGTCGCGCCAAGCGTCAAAAATACATTTGTTGGACAACCCGCTGGTGCGGATCCTGGGACAGCACGCACCCGCCCACGCGGTGCTACAGCAGGCCGCGCAAAGCCATGCCTTCCCGCTGAGTTTTCGCCCGGCAACAACAGCGCCGGCGACCGATTACACGCTGGTCGATCCGGCGCTGACGGTAATGCCGCCGCTAACTGGTGCAACCGCAATGGATGCCATGCCGCCAACCAATGTCGGTTATGCAGCCTTTACGCCCAAACAACGCGCGGCCTTGTTGTACTGGCTCAATCAACCTACGGAACCGGCGCCCAGCGCTTTTCAACAGTTCTATCTGGCCCACTTAGAGGTGGGCCTGTTAGAAGCGAAACAACTGCCGCGGATCATTGCCGAAGTGCAGCGTTTACAAGGCGCCGTCGCCTGGCAACAGCAAATGGGGTTGGCGCGCTTGCATCTGTTAACCTACTGGTTGACGCAAGACGGTGTCGCGCTGTCAGCCTGGGCGGGAAGCGAACAGTCAGCGAGGGCGACGCCGGGGGCGCTGGCGGGCGTGGCGTTAGGCTTACAAGCACTACTCAACCAGCCGTTGCAACCGCAGCAACTCCCCGCGCTCTTGCAGCAGTGGTCGTTGGCGGCGACCTTGCCCAGCCAGGCGCTGTTGACGCTACGGCTTTCGTCACTGGCGGCCACCCTGGGGCAGGAGCCGTTGGCCTATGCGCTCGCGCAATTGGGGGAGGCGGCGCGACAACCGCAACCCTGGCGCACCCAGCATCGCGATCTACGCTTTGCCCTCCCCCAGCCGGATGTGCGCCCATTGTTGGAGCCGCTGTTGCGCGATTTTACAGCGTTGTCCGAAGAAGCAACGACCATGAGTGATGACGACAGCGACGATGCCGAAGCGGTTGACATTGCCGACCCCGGCTGGCAGTTGGTGCTGGAATTTGGCGAAAGTCGTTCCGACTTTTTTACCTTTGCCCTGGAGCTGGCCCAACGGCTGCCCGGTTATGTGGCGCTCATGGATGAAGATCGCCATCTGATTCATCGCATCCATTTTCGCAAGGGCGAAGTGCGTCACTTCTGGCGGCTCTGGGAATATGTGCAAAGCTGGTCAAGTGTGAAAGTCTATCTCAATGGGGACGAGGTCAACAAGTTTGAACTCTATGGCCGGTTGTGGCAGGTGCGGTGAAATCAGTAGGTCAGTGGGTCAGTAAGTCAGTAAGTCAGTAGGTCAGTGGGTCAGTTCGATGATAGACTGTCTTACTGTCTTACTACCTTACGCTAGGAGTGCGTTGAGTGAAACAAGAACTAGATGTCTACATCCGTGCGCGCTACCCGTTGCTCTGGGTGGTGACGCCGGAAGAGAAGCGGGCGCTGGCCGAGATCGAAGCGTTGGCGCTCGACCAGAAGAAACGGCTGTTGGTCTGGAGCGCAACCACCGGCGTCACCAACCCGGCTTTGCCGGATCGCGTCGATGCCGGCAAGCGCGATCCCCTGGCGCTTCTGGGGACGATTCTGGAAGACACGGAGTCCTGCATCTGGGTGCTGCGCGACTTCCACCCCTATCTCAAAGAGCCGACTATTGTGCGCCGCTTGCGCGAAGTGGCCTTTGGCTTGCAAAGTCAGAAGGTGAACAAAACGGTCATCTTGCTGGGGCCGGTCTTCAAGATTCCGCCGGAGTTGGAAAAAGAGATTACCGTTTTGGATTTCAACCTGCCCACCGAACAGGAACTCGCCACTGTGCTGGATAGCATTATCGAAAAGACGCGGCGGGGAGAGGCTAAGGTGAACCTGGATCGGCGGCAGCACGCCCGTTTGGTCAAAGCCTGCCTCGGCCTGACCCAAGTCGAAGCGGAAAGTGCGATTGCCAAAGCGATTATCCAGGCCAAAGGGCGACTGGACGGCGACGCCATTGCCGCTGTCACCGCTGAAAAGCAGCAGATCATTCGGAAGAGCGGTCTGCTCGAATTCTATGCCAGCGCAGATGAATTAGGCGCCGTGGGCGGTCTGGCAACGCTCAAAGAGTGGCTGCGCAAACGGGAGCGCGCCTTCGACAAAAAGGCGCGCGATTTTGGTTTGCCGGAGCCGAAGGGGATCCTGCTGGTCGGCGTGCAAGGGTGCGGTAAATCGCTAGTTGCCAAAGCGGTGGCAAACTCGTGGCGCTTGCCGTTGCTGCGCCTGGATGTGGGGCGGCTCTTTGCCTCGCTTGTCGGCTCCAGCGAGGAGAATTTGCGTAACGCCATCAAGGTGGCCGAGAGTATTGCGCCGGTCGTTCTCTGGGTCGATGAAATTGAAAAGGGCTTTTCCGGCGTTGGCTCCAGCAATGTCAGCGATGCGGGAACGGCGGCTAGAGTCTTTGGCAGTTTCATCACCTGGTTGCAAGAAAAACAGGCGCCGGTCTTCGTGATTGCAACGGCAAATTCTGTTGAACATCTGCCTCCCGAACTGGTGCGCAAAGGGCGCTTTGACGAGATCTTCTTTGTCGATCTGCCCGACTTGCCGGAACGGTTGGATATTTGGGCCATTCACCTCAAAAAACGCAACCGCGATGCAAAAGAGTTTGATTTACCCACACTGGCAATGGCGTCGGATGGTCTCTCCGGCGCCGAGATTGAACAGGCGATCATTGCCGGCCTTTACGAAGCCTTTGACCAAAACCGCGCCCTCAGCATGGAGGATCTCCTTGTGGTTCTCCAGGACACGATCCCCCTCAGCCGTATGATGGAAGAAGAGATCGAAGCGCTACGCCTCTGGGCCAGACAACGCGCCCGGCGGGCGTCCGCTACTATAACAAAGTAGCTGAAGTTGGTTGGTTGGTTTCGACAGGCTCAACCAACCAACTCACCAACCAACTCACCAACCAACTAACTCACCAACCAACTCACCAACCAACTCACAGGAGGAACAAATGCGTCCTAACAAATTACGCCAATTGCTCAAAGAGAATAAACCCAGCGTCTCCACCCATATCCACACGGTCTGGCCGTCGATTGTCGAGGCGATTGGGCATACAGGGATTTATGACTATATCGAGTTTGTGGCCGAATATGCACCCTATGATCTGCATGACCTGGACAATCTCTGTCGCGCCGCCGAGTTGTATGATCTGGGCATGATGATCAAGGTGGATTATGACACCCATCAATTTGTCGGCCAACGGGCGATTGGCGCCGGTTTCCAGAGCGTCCTCTTTGCCGATTGTCACAATGTCGAGGAGGCGCGCCACTGCATTCTTTCGGTTAAGCCGGACACCAAGAGCGATGGCGGCAATTTCGGCGTGGGGATGCGTCGTCACGCCTATATGGGCTATGGCGGCGGGCCGGAATATGTACAGGCGCTGCGTGACACGGTGGTAATGTTGATGATTGAAAAGCAGGGCGCCGTCGATCAATTAGAGGAAATCCTGGCCCTGCCCGGTCTTGATATGATCCAGTGGGGTGGCGCTGACTATACAATGAATATCGATAAGGCGGGGCAACGTGGCTCTGCTGAGATCAAAGCGGTCGAGAAATATGTGATCGAAACGGCGCTCAAGCGGGGCGTCCAACCGCGCGCCGAAATCGGCGCGCCCGAAGAGGCCGACTATTATCTCAACCTCGGCGTCCGTCACTTCTGTATCGGCACCGATATTGCCATTCTTTACCAGTGGTTCAAAAACAACGGCGAAGCCCTGCGCCGGCTCGTCTCTTAATGAGGAGTGCGCACGTGGGCGTGCGCACTCCTCGTTAGGAACGTTTTAGTTGTGCAGTACACGCCCATAGAGCAACAATAGCCAGCGGAATGCTGCTCCACGCTGCCAACCAAAACCAGGTGACAGCAGGAATGGGATTAAATTGCAGAAGACCGACGCCCAGGAGCGCCGACAACATCACCGCGACGCCGCCAATCCAGGCAACAGCGATGGAACCTTCTCCTAAAGTGGGGTGCTTGTCCCCCAACTTTAGGAGAAGGCCCAGCAGCGTGCTACTGACCCACCCTAACAAAAGGTTATGGAGGAAGAAGACCCGTAACTGGGTGCCCGCGCTCCACTGCCAGACGCCGGGCCAGAGGATCACCACAGCGGTCAACAGATGGACAGCCAGAATCAGCAAACCGAAGCGCGCCAGCAATGGTAGCTGTGCGCGCTGTCGCCAAAGCGCCAACAGGTGTCGTCCCAGCAGGAACGCCGCCCCCACATTGGCAAGGGCGGCCAGCCAGAACATATCCGCTGTCACCAACGCCGGTGACACGCCCAGGATAAAGGTGGGCGCCAGAAGGAGGGCGACACTTTGCGTCGGCAGCCATTGTTGTTTGGTTGCCTCCTCACCTACCATTGCCCACAGGACACCCAGCAAGACCAGGTTGAACCAACCGACGCCAAAGAGATCCAGAAAGAGGTGGAGCGAAAGCTGCTGTAACAAGGGGTTGTTCAGCCCCAGGGCGACAGACGCCACCAGGCCCAACACGCCGGTCAAGGCAAAGAGCAAGAGGCCAATGGCCCAATCCCAAAGTTGGACAACCAGCGGGCGTTTGGGTAAGCCCCAAGTCATCCGCACATAGAGCGCCACAAAGAAGAGCCAGAGCAGAGCATTCAGCCCTGCCGCCATTGAACCAAGCGGCAACGCGGCGGGACCGATTTGGGTCACGCCATAGCCATTGACCCAAAAGGCCGGAAAACTGAGCAGCGCGAACAAGGCGCTGGCAGCCATTTGCTGATGAACGCCACGGGGCAGCGGTCGCCCGGTGATCGTAGGTAGGAAATGCCAGATCAGCGCCATCAACGCCACTGTAACCCAGCCAAAATACATCAGATGGCTATGGGCGTGGCGGATGGCGGTGTAATTCTGCGCCCAGGCCGGCATCCCCATCACCAGACCAAAACGCAGGAGCATGCCGGTGGCGGCGGCCAGAGCCAGGGCAAAAAAGGCTAGGGTGCGATAACGATTTAACATGACAACAATCCAAACCATCCTAGTTACGGCTTACGCAACAAATACCAACGGCAGGGGTAGCGATCAGGCCGGGCGCGCTGAATCTCAACCAGAGTCAGGTGGGGTGCGAAGAGCGTTTCCACTTCCGTGTCCCCCATCCCGCGCAACCGGCGCACCGGGTCATCGACCAGGTCGGCGAGGCAATCAAAGGCGTAGAGGTGGTAATAACCGCCCGGCCCGAGATTTGCCATGACGCCTTGTGCATAGCTCAGGCGTTGATCGGGCAGCAAGCCATGTAAACAGCCAATATCGACAATGTAACAGGCATTGACCTGGCGAAAGGGGAGCGCAGTCACATCGGCTTGGACAAAGCTAGTGCGCGCCTGCAGGGCAATCGGTTGCGCCTGTAAGCGCGTCCTTGCCAACGTAAGCGCACCGGCGGCCAGATCAACGCCAATCGTGCGCAAGCCCAACCCAGCCAGATAGGCGACATTCGTGCCGGGACCACACCCAATGTCGAGCGCCAGCCCGGCGGGGGCCAATCGACCGCTCTGCCAGAAAGCGATCACCTCCGGCGGGGTGATGCGTGTGTCCCACGGCGTGGCGCCCTCTTGATAATGCTTTTCCCAGCCCAGCCGATCCGTCGTCATCTAGCCGCCATATTCCTCTTGGTAGTCGCGCATGGCGGCTTCAATCACCTTGAGCGCATGTTCGCGATCGTAGAGCCGCTCCACAACCAGCTCAGATGGCTGGCCGGGGAGAAGTTTATAAGTGCCAAAGTAGTGGCGCAACCGTTCCACCAGAATCGGCGGTAGGTCGTTAATGTCTTGGGCATTCCCCCAGACATTATCATTTTCCAGCACAGCAATGATCTTGTCATCGGCTTCACCGCCGTCGTTGACATCCAGCCCGCCAACGACGCGCGCGTTGAGAATCACTTCGGAACGATTGATCGGGCGCTCGCTGAGGACACAAATATCCAGCGGATCGCCATCCCCCCGCTCGGCGGTAGAGGAGAGGGCGGCGACATGACGGTCACAGTAGGTGCGCGGGATAAAGCCATAGAGCGCCGGCGGCGTGGAGGAAGTGCGCTGGGGGCGGTCGACGCGCAGGTAGCCGGTGGTCTTGTCGATCTCGTACTTGATCAGGTCGAAAGGCGTAATTTCAATATAGGCATGGACAATGTGGGGTGGATTTTTGCCAACTTCCAGACCATGCCATGGGTGGGGACGCCAACGGTAAAAAGGCGGCGGAAATTTCATAGCGCATCACTTTCCTGGTAAGGCAGACAGATACACAGGTAGACAGGTACACTGGTGAGGGAAAACAAAGATGTCGTCACTGAACCTGCGCCCCTATCTACCTGTCTACCTATTTCCCTGTGTACTTGTCTACCTGTCTACGACACGAATGGTAGATAGTGTAAACTGAAATTGTCATTGTCGTCAAAACAGGGGCTGATTTGCTCACGCCAACCGAAAATGGTGTACAGACCTTCACCAATTAGAGCAATTTCGTAAGTTATAATAAAATAACTTACGAAATTAACACATGACGTAGATGTTTCTTCACCTACATGTTAATTTCGGCGCCACAATGAACCATTGAACCCTATACCTATCAATCGCGCATTGCTTTGTCGCCAACGGTATACTTTGTTCTCCCATCCGTTATTAGGAGCATGATATGCATCCTACGACCGTTGCTGTCAGTCATCTGTCGCGCTCGTATGAGAGGACGAGCGGCTTTTTGCGTCGTCGCCGCCAAACCATTCACGCGCTCACCGATGTTTCGCTCACGGTGCAAAGGGGCGAAATCTTTGGTTTGATTGGCCCGAATGGCGCCGGTAAGACGACGCTCATCAAAATTCTCACCACCCTATTGACACCCACCAGCGGACGCGCGGAAGTGCTGGGGCTGGATGTCGCCACCCAAGCGCGCCAGATTCGACCACAGATCAACTTTATCTTTGGCGGAGAACGGGGTCTCTACTGGCGCCTTTCCGCCTACGATAATCTGAGCTACTTTGCCGATCTCTACCAGATCGACCGCAAGGTGGCAAAGGCGCGCATTCAACACTATTTGACCCTGGTCGATCTCTGGGATCGCCGTCACGAACAGGTGGAGGGCTTTTCCAAAGGGATGAAACAGCGCCTCCACATTGCCAAGGCGCTGATCAACAGTCCCAAGGTGCTTTTTCTGGATGAACCGACCCTCGGTCTCGACCCGGTGGCGGCGCGCACCCTCCGCAGCTTAATCAGAGATGTACGCGCCAACGGCGTCACCATCGTTTTGACTTCCCATTACATGTTTGAGATGGAAGCGCTCTGTGATCGCATTGCCGTGTTGAAGGGGGGCGCCATTGTGCGGCTGGACACCCCCGACGGTCTAAAGCAACTCCTACATGGCTTAGATGTGGTGGAAGTCCAACTGCCCGGCACCGGCGCTGAAATCGAATCACGCCTACGCCAACGCCCTGAAGTCGTCTCCACCGCCATGACGGACAGTGGTCATCTACAAACGTTGACGATTCAAAGCCATGATCTCCCGACCACCATCGCCTTTTTGCAGGACACCGGCACGAACATTGATCTAGCGCGCTTGATCCGGCGCCCCCCCAATCTGGAAGATGTCTACGTAAAGCTGGTGGGAGGCGCCGAATGATGGTCTATCTCCGCCTCCTCACCAGCACCATGACGGTACATGGCTATAATACGATTCGCCGCCCTTTCTACCAGATTGTGCTCTTTATCCAACCGATTGTGATTGCCACAACGGTTCACATGCTCTATCGCCACGAGCCGGCCACCGCAGTCGCCGGTTTTGTGCTGTTAGGGGGCGGCCTGGCCGGCATCTGGTCGGCGATGACCTTTTCCAGCGCCGGCGATGTCGAGCGGGAACGCTTACAGGGAACATTAGGCCATCTGCTGGCGGCGCCGACCTCGCTGGCTTTTGTCATGGGCGCCAAGATCGTGATGAATGCGTTACTCTCGCTGCTGGCGCTGGTGATCACGCTTGTCTACAGTTGGCTCTTGCTGGGTGTGCCGTTGAATATACCCCACCCACTGGCTTTTCTCCTGGCGCTGGCCGCCTTCCTCTTTGGCGCCAGCAGCTTTGCCCTTTGCCTGGCGAATCTCTTTTTGTTGACTCGCACCGCCTGGATCTTTCAAAATGTCTTGGAATCACCCTTGTTGATCCTGGGGGGGATCGCCTTTCCCGTGACGATCTTGCCGGCTTGGGTGCAGATGATCGGCGCCGGGTTGCCGCTTCGTTGGGGTAGCGCTGCGCTTTATGCGGCTCTGAATGCTGCTCCCTTGCATAAGGAATACTGGCAGGCGTTGGGGTGGGCGTTTGGCACCGGCACCATCTACCTGGTGGCGGCGCAGTTGCTCTTCGGTTACATTGAATACCGGGTGCGCCGGCGTGGTGACTTGGAGACCTTATGAGAACACTTTGCCAAAACGGTGGGCGCTGGTTGCGACTCTCCTTGCTGGGCTACCGTGCGCTCTTTTCCTGGCTGAACCCGCTCGATTACTTGACGATCAAAATTCTTGAGCCGATGGCCCAACTGCTCTTCTTTACCTTCTTGGGCCAATTCGCCGGCTTCGACCCCGCCTATTTTGCTCTGGGCAATGCAGTGCGTCTGGCCTCCATCAGCGGCCTCTATGGTTCAGTCATGGTGATGATCGAAGAACGGATGAGCGGTACGTTGCCACTGGTAGTCGCCGCGTCCACGCCGATTGGACAGACCTTAGTCACGCGCGTCGCCCTGCAAGGGCTGGATGGATTGCTGACAACGGCGTTGGGGTTAACTGTTAGCTTTCTCTTTCTGGGGCTGGACGCCGGCTCGGTGCAATGGCTCTGGCTGCTGCCGGCGCTCCTGATCACCTCCTATGCCATTGCCGCGTTGGGATTGTTCGTCTCGATCTTCGGCGTCTTCGGCGTTGATCTCGGTTTTGTCATGAATTTTGTCTACACGCTCTTGCTTCTCTTCTGTGGCGTCAACTTCCCGATCACCCTCTTGCCCCCGGCGCTCCAACTCGTCGCCCATCTCCTGCCCCTGACCCACGGTCTGCTGGCAATTCGCGCGATCGTCGCCGGTGATCTGACTGGCGTTCCTTTCCACTTATTCCTGGAAACTGTGATTGGGTGTGGTTATGCGCTGAGTGGCTATCTGCTCTTTCGCTATGCCGAGTATCGGGCGCGGGTACAAGGGACGTTGGATTTTGTGTAACAAGGTTGGTGCGGTGGTAGGGTCGCTGGTTTCGACAGGCTCAACCAGCAACCCTACCACCGCACCAACCTTGTTAATTCCCCGTTGTCGTGATGGGGTCGCCGGCGGCGATAGTGGTGGTGACAGGGGCGGTGGTGGTGACGCCTGTCACCGTGTCCACAATGGGCGCGCCTTGGGGGATGGGAGGGCACTTGGCGGGGTCTTTACGATAGCTGCCGGCCATGCTCTGCCCTTCCCACACGCCATTGACCACGGCGCGTATCCGACCGGGGTTTGTAATCTGTAGAACGGCGGCCCCCTGTTCCGTGCGGTAGTTTTGAAGCTCGGCCAGGGTGAGGCCGCCGGCGTGCACATTGTCGGCATTCAGCGAGAGACCGAAGCTAGTCAGTTCAACCAATTGCACCAGACTCAGATCGGTAGAGAAGCTATCCTGAAAGGCGCCCCACAATTCCGGGAAGCGGGTAATCAATTTGGCTGATAACATTTTGTCCCGCAAGGCCCAGAGGAATTGTCGTTGGCGCGCCGATCGTCCAATGTCGCTCTCGCGCAGGCGCAGCCGGACAAACCAGTAGGCGCTTTCACCATCAAGCTGATTGTCGCCCGCCGGCAGGGTGAAAAACTCCCACGATTGCGAGGTCAGGTTAAAGATCGGCTCATAGAAGGGGCAATCGAGATGCACCGTCACCCCCCCCACCGCATCGACGACGCGAATAAAACCATCCATCTGAAAGCGCACCCAGTGGTTGATCTGAATCCCGAAGGTTTTGCTGATGATCTGCGAGACTAGTTGCGGGCCGCCGCCGTAGAGTGACGGGTTCCGCTCACCCAGGAAATCGGCTTGATTGATCCGACCATAGCCGTAATTGGGAATTTCAAGATAGAGGTCGCGCGGAATGCTAAAGACGGCAGCCCGTCCCCGTTCCCGATCTAGCCCGACAATCATAATTGTGTCGGTGCGCCAATCGCGCGTACCGGCGCGACGGTCGGTGCCGAGGATCAAATAATTATCGGTATTGACCCACTTGTCGGCCGGGCCGACCGGCTCTTCCCAAACAGGCGTGGCCGGCGCGGCGACAACAGTGTGTTTGGTGAGCGGCGGCGCCAACAAGCGTGGAATAATGACAGGATAAGGCCGTTTCGTATCATTCGGCGACCGATGAGGGAGCGCCTGACCGTTGGCAGGAGGCGTCGGCTGGGGCGGCACAACTTGTGGCGTTTGCAGTTGGGGGCTAGACGCTGTGCTGTTGGTCGGTAGCTGAGCCACCAGGAGCGCACAAAGCAGGAGCGCCGACCATAAGCGGCGCACAGGGTGATGGGACATAGGGCTTTCTTCTCCACTGGCGGCTGAGCAGACAGCCGTTCCTGTCTGTCAGCGTACACGGCTTGTACAGTGGGCCAAGAAGCGCTGGACAAGCCGAATGCTTTCTATTGATGATTCTGCATTAAGGACAGACAGAAGGTGTATTGGTTTCGACAAAGGGCGGGCGCTCAAAAATGATTTGCGCCGCCTCGGCAATGGCCGGCCAATCAGGAACAAAAACAAACATGCCTTGTCGCCACCCTTCCCTAAGCAACGTGGGGGGCGCCAACACCAAACTGTGGACATTGTCCGGGTTGATAGTTAAAACAAAACGGGCCAGCCGCAACGCCGTGACTAATCCGATGTCGGTCTGGATTGAACTGGCCAGCGCCTGATAGAGCGCCGGCAGGCGGGGCAGTAAATTTTCCTTCAACACCTGATTGCGCACAGCCCAGATCAAGCGTTGTTGACGCCGGGCGCGATCCAGGTCGCCGCCCAAATCGCGGCTCCGCACATAGCGCAATGCTTGTTCGGTAGTCAACCGTTGTACACCGGCCTTGAGGTTGATCACCCCATCGGCATAGGGACAATCAATCTCAATTTCAACGCCGTCCAGTGCATCAACCAACGCTTGAAAGGATTGAAAATCAAAGCGCAGATAGTGATGAATAGTGATTCCCATGTGTTCCTGGATAATGCGCTTTAACAACTTGGGGCCGCCGCCGTCCGGTTCGTCACGCTCGCCTAAGTAATCGACAACATTCATTTTGTTGGGCTGGTGATTAGGGATCGGGTTGATATAGACATCACGCGGAATCGAGATGACGCCGACGCGCCCTTGGGCAAAATCGAGCGCCACAATCATCATGACATCGGTGCGCCAATTCGGCATGTTGGGCCACCGATCACTACCCAGCACCAGGATATTCAGGGTACGGCTTAAGGGTAATTGCCCAGCCAGCGTTGTCGTTAGCGGTGTGGTTGATGGGGTGACTATCGCTGAGTCCGCCACTGGCATTGCGGTGGCTGTTGTTGCGGGCGCAACAGTGGTTGCATCTGCAACAATCGTGGCTGCCGATGGGGGAGGAGCAGATGCCGGTGGTCTCGTTGTGACATCATTGCTCTGTGCGGCCGCCGTTTCACTGCTGCCTGCACAACTGGCACAGAGCAACAAGAGAACGATCAGACCAACAAGGAGCATAGTCGGCGTTTGGGGCGCCGACCCAAAATGGTGCGTTCGTTTCACGGATACCAACTTGCTAGAGTTACTGCGCTTTGGTGTGTGATGAATGGATAATAGCTCGCAAACGACAAAGCTCTTCAAAAAAGTTCCGGCTGACCGGATAATGCCATTGGTGCGCTTGCCAAAACTCAGCGAGATTGCGCTGGCCGGCCTGTTCATAGCAGAGCGCCTGATGGATCATTTCCAACTTATCGGCATCGCGCACCAGGCGACCTTCCGGCGTGGCGCCATCGACATATTCCTGCCAGCAAGCAAGGTAGTAGGCATGGTTGGGCAAGTGCCGGCAGATCTGTTGCATCGCCAAGGCTTCCGCTTGCTGTTTCACTGCTTTGCCCAACAGATCAGTGCTGCGTTTCGGCAGATCGGTCAAAATGCTTTCCGCCAGATCATGCACTAGGGCAATCTGCACAACTCTGGCCACGTCGAGCGGCTGGCTCAGTCCTTGCTCATTATACGCTAAATTGATCTGCTCGGCTAGTAGGAGCGCTAACCAACTTGTGACAAAACTATGCTCCGCCACCGATTCCGGTTGGGCCACGCCGACGAAGAGCCAACCGGTGCGCGGCAACTGTTTCAACGCTTGCACGTAGGTCAGGAATGACGGCGAGTTACTGGACGTTAGTTGCTTTGACAACGGCTGTTCGGTGCTGGACATGAGATTGACCGCATTACCTTACCTTTTGAGAACCATTCAGCCCCCACCCGCTCGTCGCCGGTCACGAATCGGCGATTGGAACACCGGTCACGGACCGGCGACGAGCGGGCTGAATAGCGCCCTTTTGGCTCAAATATGCGGTATTATACTCGGTGTGGCAGGAATAGGGAAGTTGCTGCAAGGATGAATGCGTTTACGGCAGCGCAAGGTAGGTAATTCAGGACAGGGTAGTTGGTTGGTTCGTTCGGTGGTTGAGCCTGTCGAAACCACCGAACGAACCAACCAGCTACCGATAAAAAAAGGCGACGACATGAAAGAAGAGCGGAGCCGTATAGGTCAGACTGTCGATGCGATCAAGAATGCCGCCGTGGCCGGGGATCAGGGCGCCGGTATCCTTGAGGGCGAGATCGCGTTTAATGGCCGAGATGGTCACATCCCCGGCAAAGCCGCCCACACCTAGTAGCAGACCGATCAAGAGCGCTTGCCAGGGCAACAGCGCTGTCAACCAGGGGGCCAGCAGCCAGGCCAGCACCGTGGTGGTCAACACGCCGCCGAGAAAGCCTTCCCAGGTCTTACGCGGGCTGACTTTGGGCAGAATGGGCCGGCGGCCGAGGAGTTTGCCAAAGATGTATTGGCTGACATCATTGAACTGGGTCAGAAAGACCAGATAGAGCACCAAGCCGACGCCACCGGCCGCGGTTTCGTGATCCAGCCCGGCGGTTAAGAGATAGGCGATGTGGCTCAGGCCAAAGACGATCAACATCAAGCCCCAAAAGACTGAACTGGCCGCATTGAGAAAGCCTTTGGTTTCACCCTCCAGCACCATGTAGATGGTCAGAAAGAGCAACATGTAGATCGGAATAAAGATCAGAAACATGCCCTGGGCATCCAGGCTGATCCAGAAAAACTGAATCGGAATGGCGAGATAGGCCCAGAGCAGCAACCGGTGATCGGCGCGCCGGGTCGGAATGATCGTCAAAAACTCGCGTAACGCCAAAAAACAGAGGGCGGCAATAAAGAGCAGCGTCACCGTGCGGTTGAGCAGGATCACCACGCCAAAGAGGGCCACCATCACCCACCACGAACGTACCCGTTGTTTCAATTCGGTAAAATCTTGCTCCGGGTGGCGATGGCAGAGCCATTGCACCACCGCCGTCGCAACCGTCAACAGGACAAAAAGCAAGCCGATAAAGAGCGCCACTGGCGCCATTGCCAATAGTTCGCTCATGGTTTCACCTCCTGCAGGGCGCGGTAGGCGCGATTGAAAATTGTCAACACGAGTAGGAACAAAACCCCGACGGCGCAAAACGTCAACAGCAGTGGCTGGGGTTGCCCCCACTGGATGACCAGTGCATAGAGGCTAAAGAGCAGCGCCCGGTCACTCTTGCCCAGCGGCCCGTCGTAGCGCCGGGTTGCGCCAATCTGAACGGCGACCACGCCAGTCATCTCGGTGCAAAAAGCGCCGAGTACGATCAAGACCATCAACAGCGGCGACACGAAATCGAGTATGGCAAAGGGCAGATAGAGGGCGGCATCGGCCACCACGTCGCCCACTTCGTTGAGGATGGCGCCCAACGGCGTTTGCATCTGGTAGGTGCGCGCCAACATGCCATCCATTGCGTTCAGCGCCATGCGCAGCAACAAAACCACCGGCGCCGCCAGAAAGACAACCGGATACGCATGAAACCAGGCCATCAAAAGACCGGTCGCCACTGAAAGCAGGAGCGCCGTCACGGTGATCTGGTTCGGCGTCACGCCCCAGCGCCACGCGTAGTCGACCAGACGGCGCAAGCTCTGCTGAAAGCGCGGCTTGAGTTGGTAGAGGGTGGGGATTGATAAGCCGCTCATACCTTCACCGCCTGGACAACGCCAAAGATGCCATGCTCCTCCATCTGATGCGACACGTACTGGAGACCTGCTTCGGCCAACCATTGTTGAAAGAGTTCCAGCGTGCGCAACCGCATCACCCACAATTTTCCCGTATTGGAGGTAAGGGTGCGGGCAATCAATTCCAGTTGTGGATGGTGGGGCTGAATCGTAAAAATCAATGCCGCCCCCGGCGCCAGACACTGGGCAATCTGGTGCAGACACTGTTTCACCAACCGATCATCGTCGATAATCTCCCAAAAGCCGGAGACGACCACAACGTCCCATGGCCCCTTGTAGTTGGCCGGATCAAAGGCATCGGCGCGGCGGAAGCGAATGTTGGTGACGCCCTGTTGTTGGGCATTGGCCTGCGCCTGGTCGAGATTCTCCTGCTTGTAATCGCGCAATTCGGCCTGGATGGCGTTGGCGTCAAAGTGTTGGAGAACGGCAATGTCATAGTCGCCGCCGCCGCAGGCCACATCCAGGTACTGAATCGGCAACTTTTTCGCCAACTGGTCGGCCACGGCGTCGAGCAGGTACTCTTTGACCAGCACTTTGCGCAGCCGAATGCCGCGCCAACCCACTGAATTGAGGTAGAGCCGGTCAATGATCTTGCCGATGAGACCCCGTCCACCGGCCTGGTTTTTATAGACATAATCGAGCATGACACCGGAGTCAAAGCCATAGTGGTTGCCGATCCGAATGCCGTCGGACAGATTGCCCACCGTGGTGAGCAACCCGCGCAGGCAGCCGTAATAGAGCTTTTTGAAGGAGAAGAAGGGTAACGGTTTTTGCAATTCGCCAAAGGATGGAGAGTGAGTCATAAACGCCTCGTACTTTCTTGAACAGACGCACAAACACCTGGCGTCAATCAGGATGAAGAGCAGATCTTACACAGGTAGATGGCGAGTAGATAGGGGTGGGCAGTGGGTCGTCGTGGATTGCTATACTCGCCACGGTAGTTCTCTACTTGCCTCTGAGTATAGCAAAATGTGTGTGGGAAATCACCTGTTTTTCTGCCAGCTTTGGCAGAGCGGATATACAAAATCAAGTGGGTGTCCTACGCGAAAGTGAGGAGTAAACTGGCAGAATTCCGGCAGCAACAAAAGACGCCTGCGTTTAGGAAGGCTTTACCAATGCGCAAATTCCAATGATTCTGTGTTTCTTCTATCTGTGTTTAGTCTGTGGACAACTACAAAAGACTAAACACGGATAGAAGAAACACGGATGGGATTGACTGGCTTGAGGTGCAGCTTCGTTAGCTGGTTACATCAGCGCGATCTGGCTGCGGATCGACTTGAGGCGGTCGGCGATCTCTTTGCGACCGGCGTCGCGCAGTTGCCCCTCCACCTCTTGCATGGAGGCCAGGAACTCTTTGGTGAACTTGGCCCGGTTGTCCTTGAGCAACTGGGTGAGGGCGGCCTTGTCGGGCGCCGCGATCATTTCGTTAAGGAGCCGCATCTCTTCCGGCATCTGTTCGCGCAGAATTTCCAATGCCTGTTCGTAGACCTGTTGCAGGCGACGGGCAGCGGCAGTGGCGCGATTGCGTTGGGCGGCTTGAATATTGGCGGCCAACATGGAGAGGAAGCCTTCGTCAATCACATCGGCATATTCGCGCAATTTGGCAGTAGTGTCCTCGGCTTGCAACACATCTTGCAGGATCTGCTGCATCTGCTGCACCATTTCCTGTTGGGCGGCGTTCTGCTGCTCTTGCAGGTTGATCGCCAGTTGGCGCAACTGTTCCAGATGTTGCCGTTCGGTCTCGTCAGTGCTGCTCTCCAAGCGCTGGGTGATGAGCATCAGGAATTGATAGTCAATCATCGGGGCAATGGCGCCGATGAGACTGTTGATCAACGCCTGTCCTTCCTCTTCCTGCCAGACAGAAAGCACTTTGTCCAAGACTTCGTCGCGCGTGGTGTTGGCGGTAAAGCCGGACAGAATGGCGCGCACCTTGTCCTGCTGCACTTTGATCTGCTGGCCGACTTCGGTCAGTTCCATTAAGGTCGCGCGCAACTGCATCAAGGCATTGACGCCGGCTTGTTGCCCCTGGTTGCTGCTCATCATCAGGAAGCGGTCGAGCAGGGCGAAGAAGTCGCGATCAATGAGGTCGCGCCCGCGTTCCAACGCAATCTCCAACGCTTTGCGGTCATTAGCCAGGCCAGCCAGGCGTTGTAACAGTTCGCCCTGGTTACGCTGGCGACGAAGCATCTCCGGCGTCACCCCTTCAAAACCCCAGATTTGCTCGATAAAGCGCTGCCAATCCATGAACTGCTTGGGCTGAAACATGTAACCCTTGCGCGATTCGGTGGGCAGCTTGCGCATCAAGGTCTGCGTCATATCGCCAATGGCTTTCTGCTGCTGCATCTGCGCCTGATTGTTCTGCGCCGGCGGCACAAAGACCCCCAGGAACTGATGCTCCGGTTCATGCACCATCAACGGCACATTGAGCGGCCCGCCGGCGCCACAGTTCGGACAGGAAGCGACATTGACTTGCCCACTGAGCAGCGCCCCCTTCAACTCCGGGTTGACGCCCAGATCGATAATGCTGAAGACCGGCACCACATAGGGGGTGCGACAATTGGGACACTGAATCTGCGCGCCGCTGGGCGGGAAAAGGAGATCCAGTTGCGGGCGACCCTGGCCGCGTGGCGGGGCGGCGGGCGCGGGAGCTGGCGCCGCCGGTGGTTCTGCCGGCTGCTCGCTTACAGGCGGCGCGGCTTCTTGCGGTTTGGCTTCAGCGGGCGGGGTCTGTTCGCGCTTCCGGGAAAAGCCCTTGGGAAGTTCAATACCGCCACCGCTACCGCTCGACGCCGGTGGTTTCTTGTCCTGCCCAGGCAAAATAATTCCACTCATCTTGGTTTTCTCGCTATCGTTGTATAGGACGAATTTCAATTCTATCATTGTAGCGCAAAATGACGTTGTGTTCAAAGAATGGTGGCAGCGGGGTGTATTTCACTTTTGGAGACGGCCAAAGGGGGAGAGATGAGCTACCTGCCAGCGGAAGCGGGGTGGAGAATCTTTGGGTCAACAGGAATACGAGGGGTTGGCAGGCTAATCTTCCCTGAAGGTTGGTTAGGTCAAGCGTGCCTAGGGACACCCGGCCCGGTCAGACCTGCCCTGAAAACAACAGGGATTTCGCAGATTATACAGATTAATTTGCAATATAAATCTTTGAAATCTGCGAAATCCCTGTTGTTTTCATTGGCGGTGGCGCACAATGGTGCATGGCTACTTCCGGGAAGAAGGTTCTTAGCCAATGCGCAAATGTACTTACGGTTGTTGCAGTTTGTATTGCGCTAGCTGCTTTTCAGCGTCCGCTACCTCAGCCCGTAGCTCATCTACTGATCTTGTTTCAAAAGCGTTTACTGCTAAGCCGTTTGATGAATCAATGATGTATTGTTCATCAATACGCCAGTAGATTCCAGGAATGTCAAGAGTAATCGCACCGGTATAAAGAAACAACAGGTCGCCCTCTGCAAATTTATAGCGGTAGGAATCGTCAACCAATCTATCGTTGCCGACTTGCCCCCCATTCATAGAAATAGTTAACACTTCTCCTGGTTCCATTGCCCCTCGCAGCACTTCTTGCACTTCCATGTTAGCCAGGGTGTAGATATAGGAGGGGTGGTTAAAATCAAAGGGATTAGCCGGCCGCTTACCATCGACACTATTCCAACGAGAAGGGTGAATTTTACTTACTTTAACAATGACCACTGCCTCACTGGATAGAGCAGAGGATTTACTAGGGACCCTGAAGGCATCCCCCGTATCAGCATAAACCACGTAGGGTGCATCTGGCGGGACATGAATTTCGGCCATAGCATCCAGTTCCTCTTGGGAAGGACGTGGTGGCTCAGGTAGTGGTTGCCCCGGCGTTACCGGTTTCCAATCAGCAGGAAGGGGTGTATCAGGCCATGGCGTGGGTACAAAGCCTTCGTACTCCTCAGGTTTACCAAGCCATTGTTGATCGGGTGCCACCGTGGAGACAGCGGCAGCCTGCGTTTGGGGGCGGTTACTGGTAATCAATGGCAAATAAACAGTATTACTCTTCTCGGCATCAGTGCTATCCTGCGCAAAGACTTGCCAGGCGAAGGATGCCCCAAAAAGCAGCAGGAGTGAAAACAGAGCCATGCCAACGGCTTTCAGTTTTTTCATAGTAGTTTCCTTTACGGCAAAAACATCTTCAATGAGGAGAAGCGAAGTTGTGCAGCGCTGCAAAAGTCAGGTTCCGCGCTCATCATAGCACACGGACAACGCAAGATCAATTACGGATTTCCGTAACCTTTTCGATGTTCTTCCTGCATCCAGTACCAACGAATTGCGCCCGCGCGGCTTTTGACAGCCAGTTTGCTATAGATCTGGCTGAGATGTTTTTCAACGGTACTGACAGAGACGGATAATTCGTGGGCAATTTCCTTGTTGGACCTATCGTTCGCCAGCAAGGCCAAAACTTGCCATTCACGATCGCTAAAGGTGGGATGTGGTGTTGTCATTGGGTAACTCCATTCTGGCTAAGCTATGGGATTGGGCTTGGCGGGATTGCATAATTGTAATCACCCCCCCCCCATATTTTGTCAATAGGTCTTGCGAAACTTTAGAGGTTTTTTGTAGGATCTCAATAGGTTTTCAATAGGTTTCCAAAACGCACGTTTATTCGCCTCTGTTGACGAAACGTTCCACCACGAGTATAATCGTAGGGTCGCCTACACATTGGCCGGTCAGCGGGAACTGTTACCCCGTTTTCTACGCTTATTCCAGTAGAGTGGAGCGTTTGCTTCCAACAACACCCGGCCCACCCTGCCCAATCATTGCCGCCTGCCGACAATTTATTGTGATTTGCTTATGCAAAGGAGCGCAGTTTATGACAAACACCGCTACTGCCGCCGCTGCTGTCATCAAAGCCTGTATTGATCGACCGCTACCAACTGATTTGATCTTCAAAGCCAGCCGCGCCGCTCTGGCCGAAAACCCCGACAATGCGCCGACGCTACCGCGTGGGGCGCGCTTGCCTGGCGCCGGCATCGATTCGCCGTTGGCGCTGGCCGCGTTGACCGGCAAATTGTGGAAACCAGGGCGGACGTTACGGGTGCGTTTTCTGGATGGCGACCCGGCAATCCAAAAACGGATCGAGCCATTTGCGCAGGAGTGGACGAAGTACGCAAATGTCAAGTTGCTCTTTGGCAATGACCCCAATGCCGAGATTCGTATCTCGTTTCAGCAAGCCGGCTCCTGGTCGTATTTGGGCACGGACGCGCTGACCATCCCCAAAAACCAACCGACCATGAACTATGGCTGGCTCACGCCGGCGACGACTACGGATGAATACTCCCGCGTGGTCATTCATGAATTTGGGCATGCGCTTGGCTGTATCCACGAACATCAGAACCCCGCCACCGACATACCGTGGGACAAAGCGGCGGTTTATGACTATTATGGCGGGCCGCCCAACAACTGGAGCAAGGAGCAGGTGGACACCAATCTCTTCACCCGCTACGGCGCTGACATTACCCAGTTTTCGGCCTTTGATCGCGAGTCGATCATGCTCTATCCGATCCCGAATGAGTTGACGACCGGTGATTTTGAAGTGGGTTGGAATCGTGCGCTCTCGACCACGGACAAAAGCTTTATTGGCACGCTCTACCCTGGCATCGTCAAGCCGGAGAATGAGCTGACTATCGACGCCCCGGCCATTGACGCCGAGATCGGCGCCTTTGGCGAGGTGGACAAATACAGCTTTGTCGTGAAGACCGCCGGTAGCTATCGCATGGAGACCGAGGGCAATCTCGACCTGGTGATGAGTCTCTTTGGCCCCAACAACGAAACCCGCTTCCTCGATCAGGACGACGACAGCGGTCGCCGCCTCAATGCGCGCATTACGCGAACTCTGCAACCGGGTCTCTATACCCTGAAAGTGCGCCACCACAGCGACCGGCGCAAGGGGGTGTATAAGATTGGGGTTTATCGGGCATTATAGTGGAGATTGAGAGATTGAGAGATTGAGAGATTGAGAGATTGAGAGATTGAGAGATATAGATGCGTACTCTCTGTATCTCTCAATCTCTCCTTTGTACAACTTGTTTCCTCGCCACGCATTAGCTGCTTCAGCAACCAACCAACACTCACGCCTCCGCCAACTCTGCCCACGAGGACATGGACTCTTCCAGCGCCGTTTGGGTTTCGGCGTAGGCGGTGGTGAGTTGTTGGATCTTGGGGAATTGTTGTTCGGCGCTAGCCTTTTGCAGCGCTTCCTCGATCTGGGCCAGCTTTTGCTCCAGTTGGTAGATCTCCGCTTCTTTGGCAGCCAGGGCGCGTTCCCGCTTTCGTTCTTCATTTTTGTTGCGGCGATCCTGACTTTGGACGCGCCGGCCATCGCTGCGCTGGTCGGCAGTGGTAGCACGGGCTTCTTCGCGAGCGGCTTCCCGTGCTGCCATATGTTCCGCGTAGGTGCCGGGGAAGACCACCATATGGCCATCCTGCAATTCCCAGATTTGCGATGCCAGCCGATCCACCAGATAGCGGTCATGGGAGACCAGCAAGATCGTCCCCTGAAACTGCTCTAACACTTCCTGCAACACTTCCTGGGCCGGGATGTCCAGGTGATTGGTCGGCTCGTCAAGCAGGAGGAAGTTCGCCCCTTCCAGCGCCAGCAACGCCAACGCCAGGCGCGCCCGTTCGCCACCGCTCAACATATGCACCGGCTTGAAGACATCGTCATTACGGAAGAGATATTGCGCCAGATAGTTGCGCGCTTGACCAATGGGCATGTTCCGGAAATCGAGCAGTGTTTCCATCACCGTGCGGTTGGGGTTGAGCTTGTCGTGAGCCTGAGCAAAATAGCCCACCTTCAAGCTGGCGCCAAAACGCAATTCGCCTTTGAGCGGCTTCAGATCCGACATCAGGGTGCGCAGAAAGGTCGTTTTGCCGGTGCCGTTGGGGCCGATCAAGGCGGCGCATTCACCACGCGTCAATTCGATAGGATCAGCCCGAAAGAGCAAGTTGCCCGGATAGCCAATCTCCAATTGATTGCTGCGCAAGACCAGATTGCCGCTGCGCAGGTTGGTCTGGAGGCGCATGTTGAGTTGCGGCGGGCGGACAACAGGGCTGTGCAACGCTTTGATGGCGCCTTCCACATCTTCGACACCCCAGCGCGTCGACGAAATCTCCACTTCATCCATCACCTCGCCCCAGTTTTTCGTATTGAGCAGATGCAGACCGCCGGCCTCCACCACCCGCACCTCGCGAATCAAGCGTTTGAGGCGGCCCTTGGCGCGGTCGCGTGTGCTGTCGCGGGCGATGTTGCGTTTGATAAAATCCAGTTCGCTCAGGAATTTCTCGATGATGGTATCAAACTCTTCTTGACGACGCGCCCACCGTTCCTGGCGCTGTGTCACATAGGCGCTGTAGTTGCCGCGGTATTCTTCGATCCCGCTCCGGCTCATCTCCCAGATGCGGTTGACGACCCGATCCAGGAAATAGCGGTCATGGCTGACAATGAGCAAAGCGCCGGGCCAGAGACGGAGCGTGCCTTCGAGCCATTCTATCGCCTCGACATCTAGGTGGTTGGTCGGCTCGTCCAGGATCAAGAGATCGGGCTGTTCCAAGAGGAGGCGGGCGAGCAGCGCGCGCGTCTTCTGACCGCCGCTTAGGCGGCTCAAAGGGGTCGGCCAGTCGGTTTTGGCGAAGCCCAGCCCTTGCAAGACCTGGCTGATGCGTAACTCAATGCCATAGCCGCCGGCATGTTCAAAAGCATCGTGGGCGGCGGCGTATTCACGCAACAATTCCTCGGACGGTTCTCCCTGGGCCATGCGCTCTTGCAGTTGGTGCAGATGAGTTTCCTGCGCTTTCAGATCTTTGAAGACAGTCAGCATTTCGGCGTGGATGGTGTTGTCGCGACCGACAAAGGCGTCCATCGCTTCCTGGCGCAGATAACCGATGCGCGTGCCTTGGGCAAAGTGGACGCCGCCGCTCGATGGCGTCGCCAGGCCGGCCAGGATGCGCAGCAAGGTCGTCTTGCCGATGCCATTCGGCCCCACCAAGCCGACTTTGCCGTCGTTGGGGATGCTGGCGGTAATGCCCAGAAAGACATCAAAGTCGCCAAAGGATTGACTGATGTTGGAAAGCGTTAAGATAGACATAATGACAAATCCACAAATACACGAAAAAAGCCGCCCGCAATGATGCGCAATTCACAATCCTACCACACATCGCGCGAAGCGCAGAAACTGTGCAGGGCTGATTGTTGCACTGATTCAGGTGTGGTATACTTTGGTAATGCGTGATTCGTGTTGCGTGAACCGTGGCTGGAACGATGTGGGGAGAAGAGCAAGATGGGGATTCCCGTGCTGATTGAAGTGCCAGAGCCAGTGTATGAACAGGCCGCCGAGGTTGCCGGGGCGACCCGACGCGGCGTTGGCGAAGTGCTGCAGGAGATGTTCATCCGTTCTTTCCCGCCGATGTATGATGGCGGGGAAGAGGCGGATGCAATGGAGCACGAAATAGCTGCCTATGAGGCAATGCACGCCGAATTGTGGGCGAAGTATCCTGATCAATTTGTTGCCATTTATGCAGGTCAAGTGATTGATGTTGATGCTGATGAATGGCAGTTATTAGCTAGGCTGGAAGTATCGCACCCTGATGATGTTGTGCTAGTACGTCAAGTTAAACCGGAACTCCCCGGCGACATCGTCTTTCGTTCACCACGGTTTGTCTTTGATCTATGAGAATAACATCGTTCTTTTATACCGTTACCATCCAGATCGATACGCATATTACGCACACCATTCACGCCGTGGCCGCTGATGTCGGCACAGAGGCAATTCTTGGGCGTGATATACTTAACCATCATGTTGTCATCCTCGACGGCCCCGCCGGCGTCACGGAAATTCGCCTGTAATCAACAACAAGGAAACCCATTATGCCACGTCAACGCCTGCGCGACCTGGGCATCACCATTGGTGAGTTCCCCACCGGTCAACACAATGCCATTACCGATGTTCCGGATATTTTGGTCGGCCATACGACGCTGATTTATGACGAGCCGCGAGTGGCGCGCACCGGTGTTACCGTGATTGTCCCCCGTGGCGGCGATGTTTATCAAGACCAATGTTATGGCGCTTATCACTCGTTCAATGGCAATGGCGAGTTGACCGGCGTCCATTGGCTGGAAGAGTCAGGCATGATCGGCGGGCCGCTTGCAATTACCAACACCCATCAAGTCGGCCTGGTGCGTGATGCGTTGGTGGACTATGAAATCCAGAAGCACCCGGAGAGTCAGTGGCTCTTGCCGATTGTCGCCGAGACTTATGATGGTTGGCTCAATGATATTAATGCGTTCCATTTGACCAAAGAAGATGTCTTAGCCGCATTGGGCAATGCCCAAAGTGGGCCGGTGGCCGAGGGCAATGTCGGCGGCGGGACGGGGATGATCTGTCACGAGTTCAAAGGCGGGATTGGCACTGCTTCACGCCTGGTGACAACGCCAAGCGGTCGCTACACGATTGGGGCATTGGTGCAGGCGAATTACGGCGCCCGCCGTCATTTGCGGGTGAATGGCGTGCCGGTGGGACGAATGATTGACACCACTCAAGTGCCATCTCATCGTCAACGACCAAAAGCAGATGGCTCGATTATTATTGTGGTGGCGACTGATGCGCCGCTGTTGTCAAACCAATGTAAACGGTTGGCGCAGCGGGCGACGGTGGGGCTGGCGCGTGTAGGTGGAACAGGCTATAACGGGAGCGGGGACATTTTTCTGGCCTTTGCTACTGGTAATCATGTGCCAGTCGCTGCAACGGCGCCGATTTCTTTACAAGCGCTCCCCAACCAGCAGATGGACCCGCTCTTTGATGCCACGGCGGAAGCGGTCGAGGAGTCGATTTTGAACGCACTGTGCGCGGCGGAAACCATGACCGGGCAACAGGGGCGCACGGTCTACGAACTGCCGGCAGATCGCTTACAGGCGATTATGGCCGATTATAGTTGATCATTCGAGCGGGCGGCGATACTATCAATCACACTTAACGCCACCAGCGCGATAATAAGTAAGGTAAATAGTAATGCTTTGTCCATTCGGCGCTTGTCCTTTGGTGTAAGTTGGGGCAATCGCAAGTTATAGTAAACAAGACGCAAAAGCGGCGTAAGAGTCGCGGCAATCCTGATGAAAGCAAGCAATGACCACCTTTGACCACGAAACCTATCTCTCCCCGCTCACCTGGCGCTATGGCAGCGACGATATGCGTACTATTTGGAGTGAAGCCGAAAAAAGACGCCTACTCCGCCGCTTTTGGGTCGTCCTGGCCGAAGCCCAAGCCGAAGCGGGGCTAGTGACGGCGGAACAAGTCGCCGATCTGCGCGCCCACCAAGCACAGATTGACATTGCCCGCGCTGAAGAAATTGAGCGAGAGATTCGGCATGATCTCATGGCGGAGATTAAAACCTTTGCCGAACAGTGCCCTGTCGGCGGCTCGATTATTCATTTGGGTGCGACATCAATGGATGTGCTGGACAATATCGATGCACTCCGCTTGCGTCATGCCTTGGATCTTGTTCTGGCGCATCTGCAAAAGTTGTTAACGGTACTGGCTACACGAATCGATGCCGAAGCCCATACCCCCGCCATCGCCTTTACTCATGTCCAGCCTGCCGAGCCAACCACTGTTGGTTATCGGCTGGCGCAATACGGGCAGGATCTCTTGATCGACTGGGAAGAGCTACAGCGCGTCCGCCACAGCATTCGGGGCAAGGGGTTAAAGGGCGCCGTCGGCACCAGCGCCAGCTATACGCAACTGCTGGAAGAGTCAAGTTGGACGGCGCAGCAATTGGAAGAGCGGGTGATGAGCAAGTTGGGGTTGCAAGCCTTTCCCGCCGCCACCCAAACCTACCCACGCAAACAGGATCTCTTGATTCTCAACGCCTTGAGCGGTCTCTGCGCCAGCCTGCACAAATTTGCCCTGGACTTGCGCATTCTGCAAAGCCCGCCCATCGGCGAATGGAGCGAACCCTTTGGCGCCAAACAGGTGGGGTCGAGCGCCATGCCCTTCAAGCGCAACCCGATCACGGCGGAAAATATCGATAGCTTGACCCGCCAGGTCGCCGCCCTGCCTCGCATTGCCTGGGACAATGTCGCCTTAAGCATTTTGGAGCGCACCTTGGACGACTCCGCTAACCGCCGTCTCTTCCTGCCCGAAGCCTTCCTGTTGACCGACGAGGTGTTACGCCGGGCGCAGGGACTGGTCGAAGGCTTGCGTATCTGGTCTGGCCCGACAGCGCGCAACCTGCGCGACTATGGCCTCTTTGCCGCCACCGAGCGGGTCTTGATGGCCGCCGTGCGCGCCGGTGGTGACCGCCAGTCACTACACGAAGTCATCCGTGAGCATAGTTTGACCGCTTGGGCCGCCCTGCAAGAAGGGAAGGCCAATCCAATGGCCGACCTGTTAGCCGCCGACCCGCGCATTACCACTTTTGTACCGGCAACGGTTGTACCAACACTGCTCGACGCCACCGAGCATGTGGGAGACGCACCCCAGCGGGCGGAAGCCGTCGCCGCCGCCATGCGGACCGCCGTGCAAGCGGCAACGGAGCAATCATCATGAGTACCACGCTTGCACCGACCCTGATTTTGACCGCCGAGGCTGATTTTCTCGACCTGGCGCTGGCAGAACTACACAAGGCGCTGCCGGCGGCCCAAACCACCCCCCTGGCCGATGGCGTCTTGCTGGTCAGCAGTAACGAATCCTTTTTCGATCTGGCGGAAGCTTGGCGCCTGGCCTCGCCGATCTTTGTCCGCCATATCTGCCCGGTGCAGGAGATTGTGTCGCTGCGCAACAAGCTCAACACCGATCTCGCCATTCTGCGCCAACATGTCACCGACGCAATCTTGCCGCTGGTCGATCCTGACCTGCCCTTTTCCGTCCAAACGCGCGTCCTAGCCGACCTGCCCTACAAACCCTTCGACCTCAATAATCTCCTTGCCGAAGTAATCAGCAGCAGCGGCGCGCCCCTTGATGTCCGCAACCCCCAACAGATTCTCTCCGTCGTTTGTGCGACCAGTGACAATCCAACCCTGGAGTTACCTGACACGCAACACGCAACACGCAACACGCAACACGTCGCCTACCTCGGCCTCTCCCTCGCCATCAACAACCTCTCCAACTGGGCCGGTGGCGTGCGCCGCTTTGCCCGCGAAGAGGAACAGGTGAGCCGCTCTGAATTTAAGTTGTTGGAGGCGCTGGAAATTTTCAAGATTCAACTGCCGGCCCGTGGCGTCGCCCTGGATTTGGGTGCGTCGCCCGGTGGTTGGACACGGGTTTTGCGCCAGAAAGATCAATATGTCACCGCCGTAGACCCTGGCGAACTCGACCCCCGCGTCGCCAAAGATCGGGGCGTGCGTCACAAACGGATGACCGCCGAACAATATCTGGCCGACGAGCCGGACCAATTTGACCTGATTGTCAACGACATGCGCATGGACGCTCGCGACTCTGCCCGCATGATGGTCGCCTATGCGAAGCAACTCTATCGCCACGGTCTGGTGATTATGACGCTCAAACTGCCCGAACAGAACCGACAGCCGATCATCGATCACGCCTTCAAGCTTTTGCAACAAGCCTATACGATTGCCGGCGCCCGCCAGTTGTTTCATAACCGGAGCGAGATCACAGTTTACTTGCGCCTGAAGGGACCACGGTAGCTATGTCAGCGAATGACCTCTTGGCGCTCTACACGCAGGATCAACGGATCAACGCCACCTACCCGGACAGCCAACGGGAAGTACTGCCGCACTTAATTCGCGCGCTGCCCCACAGTGCCACGGGAGAAGGCACAATTATCTATTCCCAACTTGATGAAACCAACGCCGATCAGGTGATCAACGAACAGATTGCCTGGTTCATGGCACGAGGGCAGAACTTTGAGTGGAAAGCGTTTGACTACGACACACCTCCCGATCTCGTGGCGCGTCTGGCGGCGCATGGGTTTGTCGTGGAGGAGAGCGAGGCGATCATGGTGCTGGATCTGGCGCAGGCGCCAACAGCACTCTTGCAACCAGTGCAACAAACAGTTCGACGCCTGACCGATCCGGCAGCATTAGCAGTGGTGCGCACCATTGAAGAAGCGGTGTGGGGTGGTGACTTTGGTTGGTTGGCAGAATTTCTCGCCCACGCCCTCCGTCATTACCCGGCGCAAATGAGCGTCTATGTCGCCTATCAGGGCGAGGTCGCCGCCAGCGCCGGTTGGATCTACTACCCGAACGACAGCCGCTTTGCCAGCTTATGGGGCGGCTCGACGCTGGCCGGTTATCGGGGGCAGGGTCTTTATACGGCGTTGCTGGCCGTGCGCGCCCAGGAAGCGATCAGCCGGCAGGTCGAGTATCTCACCGTCGATGCCAGCGCTATGAGCCAACCGATTTTGGAGAAGTTTGGCTTTGTGCAGATTGCTGAGTCGTATCCATGTAAATGGCAGATCAACAGTTGATTACAAATTGGTCAAAGATTATCCGTCATTGTGGGCATATGCTATGCCCGTATACATCTCCCGCAGAAAAGAGGATGGCACACGCGTTACAATCTGCCCTTTCTGTAAACCAACTACCGTTGTCAACTTGAGAAACTCATCCTCAGGTAATGGATAAGGTACAGCAGAATTGCCTTGCCTGGCATTATACTCAATCACAATCAACGGCGCGCCGGGCTTGAGCAACGTAACCAGTTGCTGCAAGACCGGCGCTTTCTGTTGGACAAAGTGCAACGCGTTGGCCATCACCATGCCATCAAGCGGGGGCAGCATAAGGGGTTGGGTAAAGTCAGCATGGGTTGGGTGCAGTGCTATGTTATCACACCGGTCGGCTAAGTTGAGGACAAGTTGGCGTAACACGCGCTGATCCTGGTCAACGACGTAGAGTTGACTACCAGCCGTCAACGCCGCACAAAGCAAATAGCTAAAGACCCCATCCCCGCAACCCAAATCAGCCCAGACGCCACCAGCGCCCTGAATCGCCGGCGTTAATAGCGCCTGGGCTTTCGTTACGCGCCGAGATGTTGTCCAATCTTCGCTGCCCCAATGTAACAAGTTGTCTCATCCTTCTCAGCGCCCCGGTCCATCCACAATGCGGCCCGGTTTGGCCCCCGTATGTTCATTGTTCTTGAGTACCCGCACTCCATTCACCCACACATCACGCACACCGACCGAAAGCTGATGTGGCTCTTCAAAGGTAGCGCGGTCGCTGATGGTGGCCGGGTCAAAGATGACCACATCCGCCAACATGCCGGCGCGGAGCAGGCCACGGTCGCGCAGACGCAGCCGGTCGGCCACGGACGAAGTCATTTTGCGCACGGCATCTTCCAGCGGGATTACTCCTTCTTCACGGACAAATTTGCCCAGCACCCGTGGATAAGTGCCGTAGCCCCGTGGGTGGATCGGCCCCCACGCCTTGCCCCACGCCGGGTCATAGCCACCGGCGTCGGTGGAGATTTTGATCCAGGGCTGGCGCAATTGCAGCTTGAGATTCTCCTCGTTCATACTGAAATAGATGGTGCCGATGCGCTGCTCTTCGCTCAACAGCAGATCCATCGCGGCGTCCGCCCAATCCTGGCCCCGCTCGGCGGCAATGGTGGCTAGTCGGCGGCCCACATATTGTTTGTTTTCCGCTTTGTAGAAGCCGACCGGCATGACATTTTCCGGGCCATTCTCCTGCACCATCGCCTCCCAGTCGCCAGCGGGGTTGAGCGCTTCGGCTTTGATCTTGGCGCGCATGACCGGGTCGCGCAGGTTGTCAAAGAACTTGCCGTCGGCGGCAGCCCACGGCGGCAAAATCGACATTAAGCCGGTGCCGGACGCGGCGTAGGGGTACATATCCGCTGTAATATCAACCCCTTCGGCGCGGGCGCGGTTGATCAGGTCGATGGTGGCGGGCATCAAATGCCAGTTATTGCGCCCCGACGCCTTGAGGTGATAAATCTCCACGGGGACATTGGCCCGCTTGCCAATCTCAATCGCCTCCGTCATCGCTTCCAGCAGCAGCCCTGCCTCGGAGCGAATGTGGGTGATATAGATACCGTTGTAGCGGGCAACCGTTTTGCAGACCTGTACCAATTCGTCCGTTTCAACGTAACAATCCGGCGGGTAGATGAGGGCATAGGAAACGCCAAACGCGCCCCCTTCCATCGCCTCCGCCATAACCCGTTCCATGATCGCCAGTTCGTCAGCGTTAGCGCGGCCCATCTCCAGGCCTTTGGCATATTCCCGCAAGGTGCCACCCCCCAAGAAGGAGCCGATATTGGGGGAAACGCCGTGGTCGATCATGGCTTCCAGCCAGTCGCGGAAGTTGGCCCACCCCTTGATCCGTTCGACCCACTCCGGCATCCGCTTCAAAAACGCGCTGTTGACAATCGCCTCGTTGAAATCGACGCGGCCACCCATCGGCGCCGGCGTCCACGCTTCGCCCATGATCTCGGTGGTGATGCCTTGGGTGATCTTGGACAAACAACGGCCATCATACATTAGCCCCATAATGGCGTGGCTCTGAATGTCGATAAAGCCGGGGCAGACGATCATGCCGGTGGCGTCCACCACTTCGCCAACCTGCTCGGCGGCAATCTGCCCGGTTGGCGTGACAGCAGCAATGCGGTCGCCGGTGATCGCAACATCGCCATAGAACCACGGGTTGCCTGTCCCGTCAACCACGCGGGCGTTGCGGATGAGAATATCAAAGGTAGACATAGATAAGATCCTTGTTGGTTGAGGGTGGATTTAGAGATTAAGAGATTACGAGATTGAGAGATTGTCTGACTAAATCTCCCAATCTCCTATTTGATCACTTCAGTAAACGGGAGTTTTATGATCGCCGCGCCTGCAATTGGGGCAAATACCCACGTAGCCGGAGCCAGTGTTCACTAATTTGGGTGGTGGCCTGCGGGCGTAATGGTTCCGGGGCATAGCGCAGGGCATTGACTTGCTGACTCAGGGCCAAAATTTCACGCGCCGCCACCCGCCCGGCATCGGGCATCTGCTGCTGTTGGGCGACGACATGGGCAGCCAGCGCGTCGCCATACTCTAGCACCGTTTCGCCGGTGGCCAGCGGACGCCCTAAGCGACGCCCCCACTGGAGGAGGGCTAACCACGGGTCTTCGTTACGTTGGCGCCACCGTTGCCAGCTCTGCCAGCCAGCCCAGCCGAGAGCAACCGCCAGGACAAGCCACACCAGCATCTGCCGGTTCCAGGTAAAACCGGTACGCGGCGTAGTTGACGCTTCCGGCAGCGGACGAGACGGTCCGGCAGCAGTGCTAGTCGCAGGGTCGAAGCCAATGCGTTCCAGTTCAGCACGACCGGCGGTCGGCTCAAAGGGCACCCAACCATAGGTAGGGAAGTAGACCTCCGGCCAGGAGTGGGCCTGTTCTTCGGTGACAATCCAGAGCAAGTCCACCTCGTCCCAGTATCCGGGGGCGTAACCGGTGGCAAAGCGCGCCGGCAAGCCGGCCAGCCGCGCCAGCACAATAAAGGCCGACGCGTAGTAGTCACAATAGCCCCGTTGGAGGTCAAAGAGGAAGTAATCGACAATATCGACCACATCGGTTGGCGGCGGCGGCACATTCAAATCATACTCGTACTGACGCAGAAAGAGTTCGATGGCGCGGGCTTTGGCAAAGGGGGTTGGCTGCTCCGCCGTCAATTCCGCTGCTAGTTGACGTGTCCGCTCCGTGATTGTGTCAGGCAGCGCCAAGTGGGGTTCATACCCCGGCGGCAGTGGTTGGCCCGCCCCCCAGGCCGGTTCCCGCGCCAGCATCGCCTCGCTTACAGCCGGAATATTGGAGACAACCGTATAGTTACGCGCCCGCTGCCAGATCGCCACCAGATCGCCATCGGCGCGCACCTCGGCCTGGTAATCGACGCCCGGCTCCAACGGTTCCGGCGCCGCATAGAGAATCGACGCGTTGGCAAAGAGCGTCACACTCTGCACCAACGGCTTACGCCCAGCGGTTGGTGTGGCACTCCAACGCTCATTCGCCTGTTCGCTGAGACGGGTTGTGCGATCAGGGTTGCTCCACCCCTGACCATCATAGCGGGTCAAGGTTGAGCCGCGCATGTAGTGACCGGGCGGCGCCCCCCTCATCTCGTAGGGGTAGCCCTCAAAGCCAATCGCATCGTTGGTGCGTACCTGCATGACCACATTCTGCCCCAACTCGCCGCCGCCCCCGAGCAGAAAGGCGTTGGGCAACCCAGCCGCACCTCCCCGCCCATGTAAGCGGGAAATGCCGGCCAGATCGGGAAAGAGCCGGCCCTGTAGCGCTTCCAGTGCTTTGTCAACCGGCGCCACCCAACCATAATAACGACTCACCAACGTCTGGCTATAGAGATTCGGCATGAGCGCGGCGGCGACAAAGAGCGCAGCAGCCGCAATCGCCACCACCAGCAGCCGATCCCAGCGCAAGTCCGGGCTATAATCGAGCCGCAGCCGTTCCCACCGTTCGGTCAACCGTTGTTGGTCAAGCAAGAGGTGGAGGATCACGGCCAACAGCACGCCACTCACCATCAGCCCCCGGTTGACGCCGCTATAAAGCAAAATCGTCCCCAGCAGCCAGAGCAAGGGCGTCGCCGCCGGCAAGCCCTGACGATAGCGCCGCACCAACCAGGCCGTTGCCACACCAAAGAGCCAAAAGAGCGCACCCGCCACTGCCGCAAAGATCAAGTTATCTTGGGCTGCCCCGCCGGCGCGCACCCCTTGCCACCAGAGGCTGAAGCGCGTTCCCAAGCTGATCCAATCCTGCACCATCTGGCCGGCCAGCGTCAGCCAACTGCCGGTCATGAGCGTTGTCCATAATTCAGCCGGTCCCGGTAGCCAGCGCACAAGCGCTTGACTCAACACCAGAACACCGATCAGTAATAAGAGAAAGAGCAGCAAGAAGAAATGGAAGAGGGGCCAGCGCGTCAACTGGCGTGCTTTACGCCAGCCTAATAACAGCCAGGTGACAAAAACCGCAATGGGCCCCACCCAATCAATGCTGGCCTGGATGCGATTCAACTCGGCCACCCGATTTTCGCCCACGCCCAGCGCCGGTAACGCGGCCAACCCCACACAGACACCAAAGACCAGCCAGCCCAGGTCGGGGCGAAAGCGCGTGATCAGCCAGTCTAGCAGGCGCAAGATCACATGGCGCGGCTCTTCAACAAATAGTTCGTTGGTAGGTGAATCGGTTGCAATGGTCATGCCATGAATTTTCTATGAACGGGTTGGGTGATGAATTTTTCGGTGGTTTCGACAAGCTCAACCACCGAAAAATTCATCACCCAACTTCCACTTCTTCCTCATACGTGACAACGCCCCCCGTCGGCGTCGAGCGGACTACCTTGCGCGTGCGGCGGAAGGTCAGGGCGGCCGGTAATTGGGCGCTGGTGACAAAGGTTTGAACGGGGATGTTATAGCGCGCCAACAAGGTGCGCACCGGCTCCTCCTGGTCACGGCCCCGTGGATCGATACTGACCAGGCAGACAGTGCTGGTGACGCCCGTCGCTTGTAGATGCACCAGTTGCGCCGGCCAGTCGCCTTCGGGGAGTAAGGCGGTCGGGCGCGCCGTTACCACAACAATGGTCGAGCGACGGCCCAGGCTAGCGCGGGCGGTGCGCAAGAGTTCTACCAGCGGCGTCCGACCAGGTTGCACCGGCGCCAACGCCGCCAGGATCGCCCAAAGTTGCGCCTGTCCACTCTGCGGTTGGCGAGTGATGACTTCCAATCCCTGCGCCGCTGCACGGTTGTCACCCGCTTGCGGATCGCCCTGCTCACCGCCAATGGTAAAAAGTCCGACGGCCCGTTGATCACTGCTGTTGACCAATTGGGCGGTGAGGCTGGCGGCGACAATAATGCTATATTCGAGCGTGCCCAGGTCGCCTTCGCCTTGGTGGACGCCCTGGTCGAGATCCAGCACAAGCCAGACGGCGCCGCTTGGCTCAGTTTCTAATTCTTTGACCGTCAACTGCCCACGGTGCGCCGTGATCGGCCAGTGGACATAGCGCAGGCTATCGGTGGGTTGATAGTCGCGCACGGTGGTGGCCGGTTGGGCACCAAAGAGCGGGCGTTGGCGCCGGGCTGTGCCGGTCGTGCTGCCCAGCGGCAGTTGTACCGGCGGGAGATGTAATACGCGCGGGTAAATCAGCACTGTTTCGCTTTCGGGGAAATCGATGGTCAACGTAAAAAGGTGAAAGGGATCACCCAGCACCAGTTGATGTGGTCCCAGCCGGTAGACGCCCCGCCGCCGACAGGTCATCTTGGCGTTCCAACGATAGCTCGCATTGCCGCCACAACCAACCACCCGCCCCGGATGGTAATCAGGCAGATCGGATTGATCCAAGAACTCTGCCCAGAGTACCGGCAACGTACTGTCATTGCGTAACTCAAATTCCTCGCTCAACTCATCGCCGGCCACCAGCAGGACGCCGGTGCGCCGCCGGGTGAGCGTGACCCGTTGCGCCTGGTCGCGCACCCACAAGATGCCGAGCGCGTAGAGGCCCACCAGCGTTACCAGCAACACCACCCAGACCGGATGGGGCGTCACCAATTGATTAAAGAGCAGCAACGGCACGAGCAGCAACGGCCAGAGAATCGTATGGGTAATCCGCACCTGCGCCGGCAGCCCTCGATTCCAGAGCGCCGTCACCGACCAGTGCGGCAGCCAATGTGGGTAGAATGAACGAGTAACTTGCATGAGCGTTGTCGATGTGTGAAAATAGGTAAATAGGTAGACAGGTAGACAGGTAGACAGGTAGACAGGTAGACAGGTAGATACGTAGATAGGTCTTATTGCCCTGTGTACCTGTGTACCAGGCTACCGCTTGTTGCGCATTGCAACCGGTGGCGGGTAGATACGTCTTATTGTCCTGTGTACCTGTTTACCTGTGTACCTGTGTACCTGTGTACCTATTTACTATAGCAGATCCAGTATACTACTGCAATGTCTACTTTTCCTGTTAGCCCGACTACGCCTTTACCAACGCCGACAACGAATGATGATGGCACGCGCACGGCGGTGGTGGCGGCGCTGCCACGGGTGTTGAATGAGAGTGCGGTCTTATCGCTTAAAGTGCCGGGCGGGTTGGCGACGGGTGGCGTCAATGGGCGCTATTGGTTGGCCCGTTGCGGGGTGCAGAACGAGGCGGAGCGGTGGAGCGCATGGCAGATTTATCTGCGCCGGCCCCTCTTCGGCGTTACCGTGCGGCCTGGATTGACCGCCGAAGAAGGCGATACATGGGAGTGCTATCTACCGCTCAACGGCGACCCCGGCTATGATTGGTTGCTGCAACAGCCGATGGGTCAGCCGATCAACTTGCTGGGGCCGTTGGGGCAAGGCTTTACCCTACAACCGAACAGCCGTAACTTACTCTTGCTGACCGATGCCGTGCGCGCGCCCTTGCTCTTCGGCTTGAGCGATATGATGTTGGATCGGGGCGGGCGCGTTACCCTGCTGGTACAGGGGACAGCGGAAGCGATCACAACCTTGACGCCACTGCTGCCCATTCCGGTCGAAGTACGGCAGGCAACCACGGATAGTGCCTGGACAGAGCAGATCGCCGAACTGACGCCGTGGGCCGATCAAGTCTGCGTGGCGTTGCCGCAAGTGCAGTTATCGACGGTGGCGGGGCTGATTCGCCAACACCGCTTCCGGGTCGATGCCAGCTTTGCCCAAGTGCTGGTCGAAGCAGATCTGCTTTGTGGGGTTGGCGCCTGTCTCGCGTGCGTCGTGCCGGTGCGCGATGCGGGGTATACGCGGGCGTGTATGCATGGGCCGGTGATGGCGTTGACAGAGATCGCAGCTTGATCAGAAAGACGTTTTCTACCTTACCGACATTTGACCATTGAAACCCAATGTTGAAACCCAATGTGATCTATGATAAAATGTAACTACTAAGCTCGCTCGTAGCCGGTCCGTGACCGGCGTCCTAGACGCCGGTCACGGACCGGCTACGAGCGAGCAGAGGCTTAGTAGTTACCATAAAATTAGGGCAAGCGTGTCACTAAGTAAAGCAAGTTGGTACAAGGAGTGCGTATGACTTCAAAAAGTACGGAAGAAGCGGTTGCCGAGGTTTGGCAACTTTTCAGAGAGACTGACGCAAAATTCAAAGAGACCGATGCAAAATTCAAAGAGACTGACGCAAAGTTCAAAGAAACTGACGCGCGCATGGAACGCGGCTTTCGTCGGCTGGAAGGACTTTTCGGCAATCAATGGGGTCGGCTCTTAGAAGCATTGGTCGAGCCGGGCGTTCTAAAACTTTTTCAAGCGCGTGGCATTCCTGTTCATACCCTTGCCCGTCGCGTTTTAGGGCACGCCAATGGGGACAACATGGAGATCGATCTGCTGCTTGAGAATACGGATGCGGCCATTGCTGTTGAGGTAAAAAGTCAGTTAACTATCGAACTCGTTAATGACTTTCTCACAGATATGGCTGACTTTTACCGCTTCTTTCCCAAATATAAAGGCTATCGGCTATACGGCGCCGTAGCGGGGTTGGATCTATCACTAGACGTCATCCGCTATGCTACCCGTCGCGGTCTCTTTGTTTTGAGTGTAAATGGCAACGATACGGTACATTTGTTGAATGATGGTACTTTTTCACCGCGTGATTTTGGTCAATAGAAGTTCGACTTTTCAAAAAAGTCGAACTTCTGCCTCGTCATCCCACATCCGGCTCGATCACATAGACCATCCCACCCAGCGTATCCACATACCAGACCCGCCCGCTGCTATCAACCGCAATGCCGACCGGCTTGGCCGGCGCCGCGTTCGGCGGCATGGCCGACCAGTCGCCCACCAACTCGCCGCTGGGTAATAATTGGCTCACCAGGAAGGGTTCCGGTTTGCTCAAGTAGAGATAACCGGCGCCATCGACCGCCAGGTGGCTGGCGTCAATCGTATTGGCGACCGGAATGTCCCAGGCCAGCAAACGGCGCCCACCCGCATCAAATTGCACCAGCTTGTGCAAACCGGCGTCGGTGACAAAGATTGAACCATCGATCCCCACCGCCACATCGACCGGCTGGCTGTCATTGCCCGGCCAAACCGGAATGCCCTGCAACAGATTGCCGTTGCTATCCAGCGCGACCACACGACCACCTGCCGTGTTGGCAACCCAGATCCGGCCATCGCGATCCACATGAAGGCCTCGCGAGCGCCCCACCAGCGCCGGATCAGCCGGCAAGTCGCCAAGATAGGTGTCATCCTGGTCAAAGAGGCTGATGCGTTCCAGGGTCGGATCGAGGACATAGACCTTGCCATCCGGCCCAACCGCAATATCAAACGGCTCGACAAAGGGCGCTGTCCCCACCAGTTCACCAAGAATCGTACCATCCGGCTGCATAATCAGCACCCGCTTATTACCGGTGTCGGCGACATAGACGCGATTATCGGGGCCGACGGCAATGCCTTTGGGTTGATTCAAACCGGCAGCGACCCCGCGGGCAATCCCGCTTAGCGGCGCGCCAGTGATCGCGGGCGGCGCCGGGGCGTTGGGATTGAAGACCAGTTGGGCGACATTCGGTAAGGCCACCCGTTCATAGTTGGCTTGCGGCGGGAAGAGCACCTCTGGCGGCACCGGTTGTTGACCGGCAAAGGGGGGCGCCCAGTAGAAATTGATATGGGTGTGATCGGTGCGGTCGGCATAGCGGATGAGCACGTCATGCAACCCACTTGTCAGATCGATGGCGCCCTCGCGATATTGATTGGGCACGTCGGTGCTCACCACCGGTTGTCCATTGATCGCCAATGACGACTCGTCAATGGATTCCAGCCCGAAGCGGTAGCTGCCACTCTGGGGAATGGCAATTTTACCGCGCCACTCAACGGTGTAGGGGCGGGGCAGGGTGGGGATATGGAAATAGAGATTGAGCAAGGGCGTAATCCGCTCCAGCACCGGTGCACCCTCCCAGTTGCCATTGGCATAGAATTTGCCCAACAGCCCATTGCTGGTGACGGGCGGTACATACAAAGCGGAGGAAGGGATCAGTTCCGGCCCGCGATCCGGGGGGCGCCAGGAAAGGCTCAGCGGACCGGCGCCGCCAACCGCCCGGAGGCGCATGGTGTGTTTACCTTCCGCCAGGAGCAGAGCGCCGCTCAGGTCGCCGGCGCCGGTCAGCACCTGCTGTTCACCGATGTAAAGTTCGGCATAGGCCGGCGCCTGGATAAAGAATTGGTGCGGGCCATAATCTTTGACATTCAACACCCCATCCCACTCAACCGAAAAGGGGCGCGGCACCGGCGGCTGGCTCGACCAATCAGACGTAATCATCAATTCCTTGCGTTCCAGAATGGGGGCGTCCGACCAGCTTTCATTGCCGTAATAGCGCGCCTGCAAGCCCTGGACACTGAGCAGATCATCGCGTGTCAGATAGGCATAGTAGACCACCGGCGGACCACCAGTGGCCGAACCAATTTCTTCAAAATGCGCGGTCGGGTAGTAATGTTTCGCCTCCTCAAAGAGCGAACGGCTGTCGGCATTCAAGATGAGCGCAATATTCTTATCGTTCGGCCAGGCCAACGGTAGGTGATCAGTCGTCTCCACCCGTTGATAGGGCCGCGTCCCCCGCGCCAGAAAGTTGATCGCCGGATGGCCGTGGAAATAGGCGATTACATAGGCTTCGGTCTGCTCATCGAGGTTGGTCAGCAGCTTGGCCGCAATCGACTCCGGGGTAGAGAAGGCGTTCCAACTGGCGAAATCGGTCGCCTGCCGGTAGAAATAGGTGTAGAAGTTATTGTAGCCGCTCCAGAGCAGCAGGCCACAGAGCGGCAGGACAAAGAAGGGGGAGTTTGCCTGACCCCCGCTCTTGATCCACGCCCGTTGCAAGGCATAGAGCGGCGCCAACGCCAGTAGATAGACCGCCGGCAAGGCGCCAATCGACCGCAACGATTGGGGCGCCTCAAAGCCGAGGGAAAGGATACCACCCAGCAGCATCACCCCCAGCCACATGAGGAGCAACATCGTGCGCGGTCGCCAGAAGCGGATGAGACAGAGGCCCACCCCCACTACCAGCAACGCTGCCATGACGTTATCGAGCATTGGCTCGCCCGGTAGGTTGTGACGCCCATTCGGGTCGCCGCGGTAATTGAACATCAAAATATGTTTGCGCGCATTTTCCCACACCATCGGCAGCCGTTGACAGCGGTTCGCCCATTCGCCCGGCAGTTGGGGACAATATTGTTGCAAAAGCGGCGGCAATTCGCCCAATGGCGTCTTTTCGGCAAAGATCGAGGTGCGGTTGGTGCGGGCAAAATAGACATCGGATTTGACGTCAGCAAAGACAACAATGGGCATCACCACCAACGCCGCCGTCACCAGTACCAGCAGCAAGCCCGACCAGGTACGCCGCAAAAAGCCCCGCTGCACTAAACTGGTAAAGAGATAAAAGAGCAGAATCACGCCAACAAAGAGTTGAAAGGCGACATAAAAACAGAGACCCAAGCCCAATGACAACCCGGCCAGCGCATAATCAAGATAGCGACCCCGTCGAAAGGCGCGCAGGAGCAGCCCGATGGTCAACAGTTCAAATAAGGGGGTGCTAATATTGTACATGCCGATACGGCTAAAGTTGACCGCCCAGCGCGACACCGCCACGAGAAAGGCCAACGCCAACCCCCATAGCCGGCCAATCGGGGGCGCATCTGCTCGCGAAGATGCGCCGTCAAAGAGTTCACGCCCGACCAGATAGGCGGCGCCGACCATCGCCACCCCCATCACCACGCTCACTAACCGAATCGATTGGGTCGAAACCTCAACATAATGAAAGAAAAAGGTAATGAAATAGAGGTAATGGGCCGGCATGTTGATCGACCCTTCAAAGATGGGCCGATAATTAGCATTTTCCAGAATACGCAACGCCAACAGCCCGGCTTCGGCCTCATCGTACCAGGTGCCAAAGGGGATTTCATCAAATTGCCAAAGACGCATAAAGATCGCCAACAACCCAATCACCGCGAACGCCCCAATCGCCCACCAACTCCATCGTCCGGCGGCGCCACGTTCATCTTCGTCGGCGATAGTCAGGGCCGCCGGTTCGCGCGGGGCGCGCCAGTCCAGCAGAAAGGCGCAAAGCAGGATCAAGAGCAGGCTGGCAATATGTAGCCACCAAGCGCGCATACTCGGTTCTTGCACGTTGACCTGGAAGAGACGCAGCGACCAATATGCCGCCGCCAGCGCCAGCACGCCAGGGAGAAAGCGCCAGAGCAGATCCGGCAAACCAACACCGCCAACATTCAATCGCGAAGCGACCGGGATGGCCGATCGCAGTTGCGCGCGGAAAGGTAAGGCAAAGAGCAAGGCGGCCACGCCAAAGAGGACGCCGGCCGTCTCGATCTGTTTCTCATACAGTTGGCGTTGGGCAAGGATCGCTACCAGCACTGCGCCTAGCCCCCACAAAAAACTGTAGAAGCGCGGGCTGCGATGGGGTTGCGCAAATTTTCTAATCATAGATGATTGCACCAGTTAATAGACAGTTGTTCTGAGAATAGTCCGCAGTCCCTAGTCCACAGTCCGTAGTCCACAGTCACGTCCGTGCAATGACTCTGGACTTTGGACTACAGACTACCGACTCAATAATTCCAGCGGATTGGTTAAGCGACCAAAGTCGCGAATTTCAAAATGGAGATGGGGGCCGGTGCTGTTGCCGGTCGAGCCGACTTTGCCAAGCAGATCACCCTGCGCCACCACCTGTCCTTCCTCTACCAGAACTTCGCTCAGGTGGGCATACAGCGTCAGATAATCAATGTTGTGATCGATGATCACAAAGAGACCGTAGCCCTGTTGATTCCAGCCGGCCCGTACCACCACTCCCCGATCAGCCGCCAGGACCGGCGTGCCGGTCGGTGCGGCAATGTCGATGGCCCGGTGGTCATAGCGATAGCCCTGTGTCAACCAGCCGGAAAGCGGCCAGCGGAAAACGCCGCTGCCATAAGGCCAGTTGGCCGGCACGGCCCCCGGTTTGTCAATCGGCCGTAAAGCTCGCTCACTCAAGCGCTGCAACAGTTGTTTCTGCTCAGCAAAGGGGCCACCCACCGCCAGCACGGTAAAGGGTGACGTGTTGACCGGCTGATTCAACATCCAGTTCAAGAACGATGGCGCGCCGGTTGCGCTGCCTGGTTGGCTCCCGGTTGGACTCGTTGGCGCCGGTTGCAACGGGATACGCAGATGAGAACCCGGCGTCAACTGCACAGCAGCTACCGGCGTCGTCAACTGATTCCAAGCTACCTTATAAATTTGTTCAGCAGAAACGCCATAGATAGCGGCAATCGTCGCCAGCGTCTCACCTGACTGCACAGTGTGACACCACTGATCGGGCGGCAACCGTTCAAGCGTATTACCAATCACCAACGGCTGTTCCGGGCTGAAAGTCGGCGCTACGGTACAGGGCATGAGCGCGACATCGATCCCCATCTCCAACGCCACCCGCCAGAGCGTATCTCCTGCTTTCACCACATAGTGATCCGACGCCATTTCGCCATGATTACCGTTTGGAAGTGATGTTGGTGTACTGACCGCTGCCGGCGAAACAATCGGCGCTTGGGTCAATGGGGTTGCCCGCGCTGACCCTCTAGCAAAACACAAGAAACAAATAACAAACACCAACAGCCCGGATTGCCTCATCGTAGGGGCACGATAGTTCGTGCCCCTACGATGAGGCAATCCGGGAAATGGCGCCTTCATCACGGCACCGGCTGGAAGGTCAAAATTCGATTGTTATTGGCGTCACTGACCACAATGGTATTGGTGGTCGGATCAAAGGCAATACCGGTTGGTAGATCAAAGCGGTTGGCGTCGGTGCCAAAGCGGCCAAAGGAGGCTTTAATCTCGCCGTTCGGGTTGAAGACCACCACCTGATAGAGCGAAGGATCCGTAATGTAAACATCACCATTACCGGCCACCGCAAGATAGGGCTTGGCGACAATGTCCTGCGACTCCCAGCCCGGCGCCGGCCACTCGGCGGCAAATTCCAGCGCCGGGGTCAGCTTCTGGATGCGATGATTCCAGGTGTCAGCCACAAAGACGCTGCCGTCGAGGGGTGAGACCGCCAGCCCGACCGGCTCCTCAAAGCGACCGCCGACCACACCGCCGCCGCCGATCTGTTGTACCAACTGCCCATCCGGCGTGAACTTGATAATGCGTTTGTTGCCGGTGTCAGCCACCAACAGGTTGCCGTCGTTGGCAACCGCCAGACCGCGCGGGCCAAAGAGGGCAAAGGCATCGGTCAACTCACCGCCGGTACTGCTGAAGGTGCCCCATTTGGTGATAAAACGCCCTTCGTTGTCAAAGACCTGAATGCGTCCATTCCAGGTATCGGCCACAAAGATCTTGCCATCAGCGCCAACCGCCACGCCCCATGGCTCATAGAATTGACCATCACCTAAGGCCAGCGGCCCGGCGCCATCGGGGTCGAGACAGCCGCCCGCTGCGCCTTCCGCCAGGCGGCAGGTGGAGCCAAAGGTGCGCAGGAAGTTGCCGTCGCGATCGAGCACAACGATGCGGTTGTTGCCGGTGTCGGCAATCACACGGGCGCCGTCGGCGGCAATCGCCAGGGTGCGCGGGGTGAGCAAGGGCTTGTCGCCATAGACGCCGTTGTAACTTGCCAGCGCCGTCAGCTCGATCTCTTTGTTCTCCACTTCCCGCAACAGATCATTCCCGGCGCTCACCGTGGGCGCCACCCCCAGATCCCAAATTTGGCCGGCGAGATCAGGCTTCACCCACATCTCAAAGTCATGGCGATGGGGCCACTGTGACAGATCACGGAACTTGCTGTAATCATTCGTATCGCGATAGCGCCGGAAGAAGAAGATCTGGAAGATGCGTTCCCGCTGTTGCGGATCGGCCACAGCGTTCCAGAGACGGCCCCAGGTCATGTTAAAGTAATCCATGTCCGGCCACCAGACCAGGCGGTAGGTGCGCTTGACATAATCCCGCTCCACGTAGGGGTGGACTTTGTCGTAATTTTTAGGGCCGACAATGATAATCGGCGCCGACATGGAGTCGCTGTTCGGTGCGCTGCCATAGAATTTGTGATTGGGGTATTGGCGCATATACCAACTGAGCGGCCAGGAGCTATCGTCGTCATAGGCAACCACAATGTTACGGCCACCGACAGTACGCTCACTGATCGAATCAATTTCGCGCAGCGCCCGCTTGATGTCGGGCGAGGCATGGGCATAGACCATGTACTCAGTCGCCATGTCAAAGTTGATGTAGGTGAGCATAAAGGAGACGCGCACCGTCAACAGGAAGAGCAGGGTAGTCAGCCCAACGGTCAGGAGGCGCGCCGTTGTCCACCAGGTCAAGCGCGCGCCCCAGCGCCAGAGCGCATAGAGCAGACCGACCGTAATGAGCAGCGCCAACACCCGTTGCATGGAGCCGGCGGTTGCACTCACCGAGCGGTCATAGGAGTGAGTAACGCCAACCAAGGTGAGCAGGGCAAAAATCAACGCCGGCGCCACGCCGATCAGCCAGAACGCCTTTTGCGTGCGCACGGCGCCCCAGTCGATGCGGTTCAAGAGACGACCAAAGTACCAGCCGCCCAAAACACACATGGGCAGGGCCATGTGGGTGATGAGCCAGGGCATCTTTTCACCGGCCACCGAATAGGCCAGCCAGGAACCGATCACCCACCAGATGCAGAAAACCACAAAGTAGACCCGATTGTGGCGCAACAGGTCGGCGTTATCGCGTTGCAAACCACGACCGGACTGGCTTGTTGCCGACAGTTCCGCCGGCAGATCGGTCGCCGGCACAGGATCCCAGTCGCGGTTTTTCAAGAGCCAGTAGACAATGGCCCCGGCGCCCAGGATGGTCAAGAACCAGGGCAGAAATTCATAAACGCCGGCAATGAGCAGATAGTAATAGGTTGGTTGGCCGCCGCGGGCGACTTCCTGTTGCGCCAGCCAGTAGCCTAGCGAGCCGACAATCCCGGTGGCGAGACCGTTGCGCAGATTGGTCAGGAAGGTGGTGTAAAAGAGAATGTTGATCAGCCAGAAGATGCCCATCAACTGCGCCCAGACCACAAAGTTGACGCCCAGGTTGGCTGGTTCCGCTTCATGGAGAGCCGCCCCATCACCATTACTGCCATTGCTGCCGTTGGCCTCACTACCAGCCGGTCGTGCTTCGCGCCCACGCATTTCATACCAGAAGTAGGCGATGCCCACCGCCAAAGCCGTAAGCAGCACCACAATAAACCCGACCGTTGCCATTTCGCCCGTCGTCCAAGCGCCCACAGCGTCAAATTTATTCTTCAAGGTCCAGCCCAGCAAGGGCAGGAAGAAGGCGGCGGTAAAGGGCAGCACCAGGGTTAACATAAAGACCGCCAGATCCAGATGAACGCTGCGGCGCAATTGTTGCCACTTTTCGCGGTTCATCACCATGTAGATCAGGATCGCGCCGATGATGACGGCAATAGCAATGGCGCCCAAGCCGGTAAATTCCAGTCGATTGCTACGGCTAAGCAATGCCGCAGCCTGGTCGGTGGCGGTTTCGGCCTGTTTACTCAATTCACGCGCCTGGACATGTAAGACATACCAGAAGCCGCCCGCCGCAAAGACCGGCGCCACGGCCAACCAGAGCCGATGCCCCGCCACTTGCCAGAGCGCCAAGCCAACAAAGAAAGCGCCCAGAATGGCGCCGCTGATAAAGTGCGCCTCCATGGCCAGAATCCCCAGCGACATGCCCACCATAATCCAGGCCAGCCACTTACGTTCCCGTGTATCCATGTAGCGGAAGAGGCCATAGATCCAGACCATCAGGAAGAAGGCAATGTAAATATCATCGCGAATATAGCGACTATGGAAGAGCAAGCTGGGACTGATTGTCACCAACACGCCTGTTACCAGCGCGCCAACCCGACCAAGATAACGCCGGAAGCGCCAGGCCATTGCCACAATGCCAATGCCGGCCAACACTGGGAAGAAACGCGCCGAAGCGTCGCTATCGCCAAAGAGGAAGTAGGCAAAGGCGTTAGCATGGAAGAGGATCGGCCCATGCATCATCGGGTTGTGTTCATACTTGCCCGTATCATAGAGATAATACGAGTAGAGCGTGTGCAGACTCTCGTCGTGGCTCATGGCGCGCTCGCCCACATTGTAAAAACGGAGGGCGGTCGCCAGGATCAGCAACAGAATCCAGGCTGTCGTCTCCCAGTTGAAGGCCAGCAGCGCGGCCAAAGGACGATCCAGCAGCGTCGGCTTTGGCGCCTGACCAGGCTTTGCCTCAAGCACCGGCGTCACCACCGACGACACTGTTGACGCCCCTGTTGACGACGCCACGCTCTCCCGTGTCAATTCTTTTGTACTCATAGACCAGTTCCCAGATCTCCACTTCCCATTGACAAATAACAATTATTAATTTTCAATTGAGAATTGAGAATTAATAATTGTTAATGAGGTTATACAGTCACCGCTTACGGATTGCCTGCGCCCGCCATCACCCACAAAATGACTTCGTCGCTGGGTGGGATGGCGGGCGCCTCACGGTAGAGCACCCAGCGTAACTGGCCGCGCCAGCGCGCCGACCAGAGCGTGTTGAGCCGTTCTTGCATACGGGCGGTAAAGCCAAGCTCTGCCGCCGCACTGTTTTCCGGTAGCGCGTTGGCAGCCAGGGTTGCCGGCAGCCAGTGGTCGCGCAGAGCATAGCGGCTGCCCATATAGCTGGCGGCTAATTGATTTACCGCGCTATCTTGGGACGCAGAGCGCACCTCATCAAGCCGGTGCGCATCAGACAAAGTAATGACCACCGGCGGGCTTTGACCATCGACCATACCCGGCGCCAGCACCCAGCTTAGGTTGCGCATGTCGCGTAGATACCAGCCCAGCACCGGGTCAGGCGTCCCGGCCATTTCCACTTGCAATGCCAATTCACCGGCGTCGCCCCGCTGGTGGGCGCTCAACGTCTGCACATTGGCAACCAGTTGGCGCACATCCGGGTTGGTGTAGGAAGCAAAGAAGCCGTCGGGATAGGCCAGATCAAAGCGTTGGTTCAGTTGCCAGTTGCTGCTGATGGTGCACATGAACAAAATCAGCGCCAGGAGCGCACCGGCAGCCAGGCGCGCCTGCCGACCATCTAGCCAAAGCGCATAGGCCAACAAAATCAAAAAGATCAGCACTAAAATCACCAGCAGCGTGCGCGCCAGTGTGGCATCAAAGCTCGTGCCGTTGCCCAATGCCGCCAGCCAGAAGGTAAACGAAATCAACAAAATCGATAGAACCGAAAGTAGCAGCGCGTTCTCGCGCCACGCCACGCCGACCTGCGCTTGTTCTACCAGAAGGGTCAGACCATAGGCGGCCCAGAGGATCAGCGGCAAGGCCAACAGCCCAAGCGCCAACGGTGTCCGCCCCGGCGCCAGGGCCAGTAACACGCCCCACAGCAGCCACAAAGTTAAAAAGCGCAGCCACCTTTGTTGTTGACCCAATATTGCTTCCTCGCTTGTCGCCGCCTGACCGCGATAGGCCGCCAATCCCAGCAGGCCAAAGACGAGCAGCAACGGCTGGTCCAACAGCAAGCGCCAGCCTAGCCAACCCAGCGGGTAGGCGGGTGCGGCAGCACTGCCGGTGATCTGTTGGAGCCAGACGGTCAGACTGGTGCTGATGGCGCCCAGGCCTTCCGGTCGCGCCAGCCAACCGGTGGCGCCGACAATGGCCGCCCCGGCCACCAGCACCCACCACCCCGACTGGCGGAGCCACGCCTGACTGACCGGCGAAGCATAGAGCCAGTAGAAGAGCGCCAGCACCACCAGTAAGCTCCATGCCTGCGGACCGCTGACCAATAACAGGCCAAAGGCCAGCGCCGTGGGGGTGCGCCAGGGTGAATCAGCAGTGATTTCACCAGCGGTGGTTTCATCGGTGGTGGTTTCATCAGTGGTGGTTTCATCAGTGGTGGTTTCCGCGTCGGCGCTTTCCCGGTTGGCAACCTGCATCAAGCCCGTCAAGGCCAACAGCGCCAGGAAAATCGAGAGCGTCGCGCTGTCCGCCAACCGGCTATAGGCGGTCAACCACGGGTCAAAGGCGAGCAAAAGGGCGGCCAGGAGCGCCGTCGTCCGTCCCAGCCAGGAGCGCCAATACCAGAGCAGAACAACCACCCCGATGCCACAAAGCGCCGGGAGCAGACGGGCAATGGCATCACTCGGCACTGACACCCAAAAGAGCAAGGTTGACAGGGTATAGAGCAGCGGACTATCAGGCGCCGGCGCCAATGTCGTCTGCCCCCCATTCGCCGCCAACCACGCCGACCAGGCCTGTCCAGCCTCCAGCGGCGTCAACGGCTGCGCCCCCAACCAGAGCAGCCGAAGCACTGCCGCCAGCAGCGCCAACAGCCCATACAGCCCCCGCTCGACCGTCAGCCAGGTATTAGCGTCGCTTGCCGCCGCTTTCCCCGGTCGCGCCATCATTGTTTGCGATAAACTCAAAAAGCTCATAAGCATTCACTCTTACATAGAAATCCGTAGTAAAGACTTTAGTCTTTGTTCAGCCTGGAGAAAGACTAATGAACGTTACGAAAATAAAACGGTAACTGTAGGTCATCGCCGCCGGCGTGACAAGTTCCAAGGATTACCGAAACCATTAGCTGACCTTCATTAGTCTTTACTACCGGTAGGAACCCTACCGCCTTCGCTGATAAATCCGCACATCGCCTGCTTCAAACGCCAGATGGGTGGCGGCGGCCAGCGCCCGTTCATTCTCCGGCGTCATAAAATCGGGTTGGCAACCGATCTGCAACTGGCTGCGCTCCATCGGCCCGACGTAGACATAATCAATGTTCCACGTCGCCAACGCCTGGGCAATCGGCTCCGGGGAGCGGCTGCAATAGATCACCTTCAGCGCCTCGACGCGGCCTTGCGCCATCTCGCCATACGCCTTGCCGCGCCACTGCGACTCATGGCCGTCCCAGCCCAAGAGCGTGGGCCGCCCTGTGATGGTGCTGATCCGATTATAGTTGGACCAGTAGCTGGCCCCCTTGCTCTCTACTACCATCGCGTCAGGCGCCGTATTATTGCGCACCCAATTGGCGGCGGCCAGTTCCGCCGGCCCCGCTTGCGCCAGATAAGCCGTCGAATCAAAGGTAGGCGTCCCGGCAAAGCCGCCGGTCTTGCTATAGGTTGCCGCCAACGGAAAGACAATGCCCGACAGCGCTATGACAAGAGACAGCGCCGCACAGACATTTGTTCCAAGCGCGACCGGCGCTTTGATCGACCAGTTTGCCAATGTAACAACAATTGTATAACTCACCGCCAGCCCAAAGAGCAGCCACGCCTGGTAATAGAACTTAAAGACGGTGTTCATGCGTGTGCCGAAATTGTCACGCAGGTAGACAAATTCAGGCGCATAGACCAGGAGCAAACCGATGGCGGCGAGCAGCAGGACAAAGATCGTCGTCGTCCGGCCATTGGTCTCGGCGGCATCCGCCGGCGCCGCACCCCACAGAGTAACATAGCGCAAGCCGATCCACAACACAAGTGTGAGCAGCGCCCCCACCACCAAAAAAGTCTGCGCCTGACTGCTCCACCGATCCAAAATAAAGGGCAGATAACTCGTCGCCCCTGGTGGCAAAGGCATGTTGCCGGCCAACAAACTTTGGCCCCGCACCGTCGTCGCGAAGAGCGTACTCAGGATCAGAAACAGAATCGGCAAGCCATAGACCAGCGCGGCCAGCGTTCCCAACTGCACCCAGTGGCGCGTCTTCACCACCCGTTCAGCGGGCGTCAATGCCTGCCAGGCCAGTCCCAGCAGCGCGCATACCCCCAGCAGCGCAAAGCCAAACATCAAAAAGAACTGCGGCAGGCGGGACGGGTTGAACAGATTGGGCACAATCCCGCCGGCTTGACTTTGCGCCGTCAAGAAATAGGGCCAGTAGAAGAGCAGTAGGCCAACCACCAACAGCGCCCCACTGGTCACACCGACCGCTACGGCTTGTCCGCTGCGGGCCAAGTTGCTCAAGGTTGTCAGTTGCCCCAGCGCCCGCCAGACCAAGAGGCCGGTCACAACCATCGACAACAACCAATAGGGCGGAAAATCCCAGGTGTTCAGAAAGACCAGTGCGCCGCCGGCCACTATCAAACTCACCGCACCGACCAATCCCGCCGGCACGAAGTTGCGCGCCAGATCCAGCAGGAACGCGGGCGTCTGTTGCAAGGTCGCCCACCAGGCGCTGCCCCCCGTCTCGCTACTGACCGGAATGGCCGGTAGGCGACGGTGCAAGAACAGGTTAAACACCAACGCAATCAGCAGGAGGACAAAGGGCATCGCCAGCACATGGGGATGGTTGTCGCCCAGGACATAGCTGAAGATCGGGAACTCGTCAATGACCTCCATGTGGTCGCCATTGAGCCAGCGGTCGCTGATGACCCGGCTGGGACGCCACCACCACCAATCCATGCTGATATACCAAAGGCCGGTCTGTGGTGCATTTTCAGGAAAGCCGCGCACACCAAACCACTGCGCCAGCCTCGTCACATTGTAGCCGTTGGCGTGCAACCACTCCAAAATCGACTGCAAATTGCCGACCGCCGCCACCAGCAACCCCGCCAGCAAGCCGCTGAGGGTTGCCCGCACACCACCCTTGCCGTCACGCAGCGCCAACAAATTATAGCCCATGCCAAAGCAGCCGATCCAGAGCAGGCCATACCAACTCGCTTGCCCCAACGTATAGGCAATCTCCGGCGGTTGACCGGCCAACCGGCCCACCGTCGTAAGCAGCCAATAGCCAAAATAGTAGTAGCTAATGGCATAGCCGCCCAACCAGGCATCCTGCGGCGGATAGGTGGCGCTGGCCCAGATGCTGTTCATAAACATCAGGTCCATCGGCTCTTCGGTGTGATCGACCCGCGGATCGTAGGCCCGCACCATCGCCCACAGAACAAAGAAGGCCAGAAAGATCAGCTCTACGCCCAGGATATAGCGCCAGTTGACCGGTGACTTCCCTTCCGCCCGCGCTTGTGCTAATAGCCCCGCCGACCGACCGATCACCCAACTCGCTACGGCGACCAGCAGCAAGCTCAACCAGGCGCCGCCGGCTTCATTGCGGAAGAGGCTATAGCTATAGCCTAACCAGAAGACAAAGCCCACTGCCAACACGCCGACACTTTTGCTAAAGGCATAGCCCCGATCAGGTAGATTGGGAAAGAGCGTCAAAGTCAATGGCAGCGCGGCCAACGCCAGCAGTTGCAGCACCAAATACCACGAAAAAAATTGCCAAAGCATGTTGAATGTTCTTATCCCAAATTAGAAAGCCGTTGTATTATGAAGGTTAGCGAATGGTTTCGGTAATCCTTGGAACTTGTCACGCCGGCGGCGATGACCTCCAGTTACCGCTTTATTTTCGTAACGTTCATAATACCGGTAAAAGTGCAACTTGCCGACCGCTCATGGCGAGTCACGGACTCGCCATGAGCGGTATTGCACCCTTACCGGCGTTGATAGATCCGCACATTCCCTTGATCAAAGGCGATGTCCATGGCCGCAGCCAGCACCTGTTCGCTGGCCACGGTGATGGTATATTGCTGGCGCTCGGTCGGGCCGACATAGACATAATCGATCTGCCATTGCTCTAAAACCTGGGCAATCGCTTCGACCGTTGTGCCACGATAAATGGTTTCCAGGGCCGCTTCCCGGCCTTGCGCCATGTCGGCATAGGCTTTGCCACGCCACTGTTCTTCGTGACTCGCCCAGCCTAACAAGGTTGGACGTCCGGTCATGGTGCTGATGCGGTTGTGATTCCAGTAGCTGTTCCCCTTGCCCTCAACCACCACAGCAGCCGGCGCCGTATTGGCCCGCACCCATAACACCGCCGCCAGTTCCGCCGACCCGCCATCAGCCAAATAAGCGCTAGAATCAAAGGTAGGCGTAGTGACAAAGCCGCCGGTTTTGCTATAGAGACCGGCCAGCGGGTAAACCAGACCGGCAAGGCCGAGGACAAGCGCCAAAACCGCACAAGCCATTGTTCCCCCAGCGAGCAAAGCGTTGCGCTGCCCGACTTCTGCCGGTTTAGGTACAAAGGGTTGCCATTCCGAAAGCGCCACCACTATAGCATAACTCGCCACCACCCCAAAGAGCAGCCACGCCTGATAATAGAACTTAAAGACCGTATTCATACGAATCCCAAAATTATCACGCAAGTAGATAAATTCGGGCGCAAAGACCAGCAACAAGCCCAGCGCCGCCAGCAGCAACACAAAGAGTGTGGTGGTCGGTAAGGCGGCCCACCGTCCGCCTTGTGGTTCAGCAGAGATCGCTTCTGTATGTTGCTCCCAGAAGCGATCAAGGGCGCACCAGATCAGCCAGAGCGCCACGGCCAACAAGGCGCCGACAAACAGAAAGGTCCAGAATTGAGCGCCCCACCGTTCCGTAAAAAAGGGTAGATAACCAGCGGCGCCCGGCGGCAAAGGCAAACCGGCCAGCAACGTCTGTCCGCGTGGCGTCGTCACCAGGATCGCACACGTACCCAAAAAGAGCAGCGGTAAGCCATAGACCAGCGCCGCAATGGTCGCCAGTGAACGCCACGCCTTGCGCCAGAGCGGCTGCCCCTGCGCCAGCCATTGGCCACTCAACCCCAAAAACGCGCCGATCCCCAGCAGCGCAAAAGCAAACATCACAATGAATTGGGGCAAGCGCGTCGGGTTAAATAAATTGGGCAACAGCCCCGCCGCCTGACTTTGCGCCGTCAAAAAGTAGGGCCATAAGAGCAGCCCGATCCCCGCCACCATCACCCCGCCACTTAGCAGGGCCGCTACAATGGCTTGTCGCCAGCGCTGGGCATTGGTGAGCGTCGGCGTCTGCATCAACTCCCGGCGCACCAGCAGACCGGAGCAGCCAATAGGGCGGGAAATCCCAGGTGTTCAGAAAGACCAGCGCGCTCGCCGTGACCAGCAGGCTGACGGCGCCTACCAAACCAAAGGGCGTCAACGTGCGCACAAAGGCCAGCCAGCGCGTGACCAAAGCCGTCACCTTGTCCCTATCCGCCGCCGCGACCGCTTGCTTCCCCACTCCTGCCAACGGCTGCCGCTGCAAGAAGAGGTTGAAGATCAGCGCGATCAGCAGAAGCACAAAGGGCATGGCCAGCACATGGGGGTGGTTATCACCCAGCAGGTAGCTGAACATGGGAAATTCATCAATCACTTCCAGATGATCGCCCGTCAGCCAGCGGTCACTCAGCACGCGGGCCGGTCGCCACCACCAGAGATCAAAGCTGACATGCCAGAGGCCGGTTTGCGCCGCCTGCTCCGGGAAATTGCGCACGCCAAACCAGTTCGCCAGCGCCGTCACATGGATGCCATTGGCATAGAGCCATTCCATGACCGTCTGCAAGTTGCCCGCCGCCGCCACCAGCAGGCCGGTCAACAGACCGCCGGCCAGCGCCCGCTCGTCACCGCCGCCATTACGTCGCGCCAGCAGATTATAGCCCAGACCAAAACAGCCCAACCATAATAAGCCATACCAACTGGCCTGCCCCAATACGTAGCCAATGTGGGGCGGTTGCCCCGCCAGCCGCCCCACCGTCGTCAACAGCCAGTAGCCGAAATAGTAGTAGCTGATCGGATAGCCGCTGAGCCAGGCATCATGGGGCGGGTAGGTGGCGCTTCCCCACAGGCTGTACATAAACATTAGATCCATCGGCTCTTCGGTATGGTTGACCGCCGGATCATAGGCCCGCACCGTGGCCCAGACGATAAAGACCATCAAAAAGAGCAACTCAACGCCGGCGACATAATACCAACTGATCCCCAAGTTCCCCCGGCGGCGCGCTTTGGCCACAACCGCCCGTCCCACGCCCCAACTGGTCGCCGCCACCACGATCAACATCAACCAGGCGCCGCCCGCCTCATTGCGCACCAGGCCATAGCTATAGCCCAACCAGAAGACAAAGCCCACCGCCAGCACACCCACACTTTTGCTGAACGCATAGCCCCGATCCGGCAGATTGGGAAAGAGCGACAATGTCAAGGGCAGCGTCGCCAGCGTCATCCCTTGCAACGCCAAATACCAGGAGAAAAATTGCCAAGCCATAAGTTTCGCTCTTCAAAACGTGCTGCGTGCTGCGTTCCCTTCGACAAGCTCAGGGGACGCAGCACGCAGCACGAATCACGTTATCGCATCGCCGTCTGCCCTAGCGGCGCGTAAAAGCCCTGTTGGGTCTGCGCCAGGCGCCCGGGGACGGCATAAAGGATGGACCGTTCGCCGGTAAAGATAGGCGTCAGTTGACCGTTGGCGGCCATGACGGCCAGCTTTTGCACGCCGTCCGGGTGTTGATGTTGTTCCAACGGGCCGACATAGATCAGATCGACCCGTAGTTCTTGTAGCAACTGCTGGGTGCGCATCAGATCCATGGTGTTCCAGAATTCGTTATGGAGCGCGGCGCGCAGCCCGACATCTTCGCCATAGCGCTGTTCGCCTTCATGAAAGCCGTTAATGCCGCTGAGACCGGTCATGCTGGCAATGCGCGAGCCGGCTTCGCGGTAGTAGCTGACTTGTGAACTTTCCATGACCACAGCGTTGCCGCGCACATTCGCCAACAACCACTGGATGGCCGCCCAGTCATGGCGCAACTCAATCGGGTTGTTCTGATCGGGCCAGTAGAAGACCCCTTCGCGCATAAAGTCCAGCCCGTTGAGCGTGCCAATCGGCGGGCGCCAGCCGGGGAAGCGTTGATCCAACCGGGCCGGCGTTCCCCAAACCAGATAGGAAAAGCCGGCGGCAAAAAGCAGGGTAAAGAGCACGCCCCAGGCAGTGCGCAACGGGAGTTGACGCCAGTTCTGTTGCAAGATATAACCATGCCAGAAGCGGGGCAGGGCAATCGCCGCCGCAATGCCCCACAACACCCAGACCTGATTGAAGAACTTGAAGAGGGTGTTCATCCGGTAGGCGTCGCCGCCGGCCAGGAAATCTTTCAAGTAGAAAACCTGGGTGCCGGCCAGCAACGCCAGTCCCGTAATGGCGAGCGTGACAACCAGCACACTACCGGCATCGGCCTGACGACTGCGTCGCCATAGCAGCAACCACCATAACCCCAGCGGCGCCAGACAGAGCGCCAACACCGTCCGGTCAAGCAAAAAGGCAGCGGCAGCAGCGACCACCGTCAATGGCACAAGGGCAAGGGTTAAGAGATAACCTAAGGTCGGTCGGCTAACACAGAGACGATGTAGGTGTAGATAGCGGGGCAGCCGATCCAGATAGCGGAAGCTTCCTGCCAGCCAGCGTTCGCTGCCGCTGCCTGTGTCGTCACCGGCTTGGGTTGCGGTATACAGCAGCCAACTGACCAGGATCAAGCCAAAGAAGCCCCAGATCAGCAACCACAATCCAGCGGGATCCCCTTCCTTCACCAATCCTACCCCGCTGGCGCCGACATTGACATAGTTACGGAAGAAGGGCCAGTAGAGCAGATAGGCGCCGACCAGGTAAACCCCGGCCAGCACAAGCGTGACGGGCCAGTTGATCCGCCCCCGGCCGCGATATTGGGCGACCACCAACGTCAAGACCCCTAGGCCCAGGAAGGTGGGCAATTCCCAAAGATTGACGCTCGCCAGCGTACCCAACGACAAGGCAAAGAGAAAGAGCAAGCCCGCCCCCCGTTGCCAGGTCAAGCGACGCCCCGCCGCCGGTCTGCCCGCCAGGTCGAAAAAGAGGGTCAAGGCCAGCGAGAGAAAGAAGACGCTAAAGGGAATACCGATAAGGTGGGGGTGCAGATCGGCAAAGAGAAAACTCCAATAGGGAAACTCATTGATGGTGGGCGGCAATACGCGGCTTGGCCCCCAGAAGTCATAGGGCGGCAGGGGTTGACCGGTCGCCCACACCTGTTGCAAACCACTACCGGCATGAACCAGCGCCTGCACCACACTATGATTACTTTGAAACGGACTGGTACTCAAGCGCGCCAGATTGCGCACCACCTGGGCAAAGCCCTCCAGGTTGCCCAAAATTGCCACAAAGAGCGGGCCGAGCAGCGCGGCGAAGAGGCCGTAGCGCCAGTGGTCGGCGGGTTGCGTGATTCGCCCGTCCTGAGCAAGGTCGAAGGAGGATGCGTGTTGCGTGTTGCGTGGGGCCGGGTTGCGATCTGCCGCCAAGGGGGTTGGATCAACTTGTTCGATGGCTGGGGTGCTAACGGCTGTTTCAGCGCGAATAACGCCGGCTTCGTTAGGTGTTGAATCGTCAGCGTGGGTTGGCCTGGCAATGATTTCTTTGGCGGCGGGGAAGGTCGCCCCAGCCCAGCCCTCCCCAACAGGGAGGGAGCTGCCTACGTCCCCGGCAGCATTCTCGGCAGCAAGATCGCGTTCAGCGCGACCATCATTCCTCCCCTTTTGGGGGAGGTTAGGCGGGGGCAGCACGATTTGTACAGCCGAATAGGCGACAGCAAAGGCGTTCATGATCGTGACGGCAAAGAGGGTCGGAATCGCCAGGTTGAAGGCGACCTCGGCGTAGATGCCGGTGAGTTTGATCAGATAGGCGACCAGATAGATGCCAAAGTAGTAGTAGTTGATGTAGCCGCCGGCAAAGTGGGGGTCAACGGGCGGAAAGTAAGGGCTGCGCAAGATGCCGTTGAGAAAGGCGAACTCCATAAACTTTTCGCCGCCAAACCAGGGCTGCCAGAGATCGGGGTTGCCCATACGCAGGCGGACAAAGAAGAGAAAGGCCGCGGCAAAGAGCAGTTCGCCAAAGAGCAGCAAGGGCCAGCGTTCACGCAGGAAGGGGCGCAAGGTGCGGGCTTGCGCCAGTGCAGCCGCCGACCCCAAAACCGCCAACACCGCTACCGCCAACCAGGCATTGACGACTGAATTCATCGCCAGTTGGAAGCTGGCTAAGATCCACAAGAGCCAGGCCGCCAGCAGCCACCCCAGGGCGCGGCTCAGGAAATAGCCGCGATCACGCAAGGGGCGAAAGAGCCAGAAAGCAAAGGGCCACGCCACCCAACCTAACAAGGCAACCACCAGCCACCACCAGATCACCCCCAGCCAGGTATTCTCACTGGCCGCCTGGTTCCAGCGGTAATTATCAACTACCGGCAACTGTTCCAGCGGCGGCTCGACCATGAGCGACTTGCGTTCTTCCAGCGGCAGTTGCTGGGGGGCGCTATAATTTTCGGAGACCATGGCAATGATGCGGTTGATCAAGCCGCGGCTCTCACTCTCCTGCGTCCCGCCCAAGCCGATGGCGTTGAGAAACGGGCTTAAGGGCGACCCCTCGCCCACATACCACGGCCTGGCCGTTTCCCAGGTGCGGGCAAAAATGGCGTCATACTCAGCATCACTCAGCTCGCGCACCTTCTTGAAGATCGAGACCTGGGCGTGGTCGTAAAGGCTCCAGCTTTCGTCGGCGTGGCGGTCGTCAAAGACAAAGCCAAAGAGACGCGGCGGTGAGGTGACTTCCTGCACCAGTTCAAAGCCCAGTTCCCCGCTCCACATCGCCTGGTAGTAGCGGTTGGTCATGGGGTAGCGTTCGGGCAGTTCATCGACACTGTCATAGATGCGCTTGGAAGAATAGACCACGTAATCCGCCTCGCGCAGCTTGGCCTTCATGATCGTATACTTCTCGGCGGTGTCCTCTTCATAAGGCCCCCAGTCGATGTTGCGCAGCCCGGTGCTGCCCATGTCCATCCCCGGCTCACCGGGCACGGGCTTGGGCAATGCATCATCCCACTGTTCCCAGAGGATCACCGACCCGCTCGGCACATTCTGATAGATCCAGCGGCTGGCCGTAATCCAGGTATGCTCATGGTTATAGACGCCATTGACATAGGCCAACGACCAGAACAGCCCACCGACCAGCCCAACGAGCGCCAATAGTACACCCAACGTTGAAGAGACAAAAGACAGGAAGAGACGAAGACCGGAAGCAGGCGCTGCTTCGACCTTCACGGCTTCTGTCACCCCCTCTTCTTGTCTTCCTTCCAGGACAAGCCTTGTCTTCCTATCTTCCTGTCTTTGCTTGAAGGCGTGCCACAACTGCCAGATCAACCCCGCACCGAAGAGCAACACAAAGGGCAAAAGCGGACTCATGTAGCGATTGAATTTGGCGAGGAACGCACCGGTGAGACCGAAATAGGGGATCAGCCAACTCCAGACCACCACATAGGCGACTTGCGTATCGGTAATTTGGCGACCGGCGCGTGTACCCAGTTCGGCAACGCGATTGTAGAGCAGCACGCCCAGCGTATAGAGCAAAATGCCCAGGGCGTGTACTGTCCCCAACGCCGCCACTATCCCCAGCGGCCACCACAGGCCCCAGGCCAGTTGTTGCTCGATAAAGTAGAGATAGGGTGTGGTGTTGCGATATTGGCGCGTAAAGGGCATATCGGCAATACCGCGCACCATGCGCCCCTGTTCGACCAGCGTGGCGCGGATAAAGCTTTCCCAGTCGAGAATCGCGTAGGGACTGGTAATAGCAAAGGCGACCACCGCCAACACCAACATCAACGGGATGGCAAGCAGCGCCCGTAGTTGCAGACGCGCATCCACCACGCGCCCTTCAATCCGACTGGCCGTTTGCTCACGCCAGAGCATGAGGATGGCCGCCACCATCGGCACCCCTAGAATCGGCAGGGCGCTAAATTTGGAGGCAATCGCCAGACCGGCGGCGATGCCGCTGATTACGACGGCGCGCCAGGAGCGTTCCTGCACCATCATCACCGCGCCCAACACGGCCAGGACAGTAAAGGTGGTGCTGGCCGGATCCATAGCGAAGAAGTGGCTCAACTGGATCGCTTGCGCCGTAAAGGCATAGAAAGCGGCGGCGATCAACCCTGCGCCCGTACCAAAGATGCGTCGCCCCAACAAAAAGAGGAGGAAAATGGTGAGTGTATCAAACAAAGCAATGACCAAACGCCCGGCCACGGAAATGGCGTCACAGGCGCCATCGGCGCGCGCCATTAGCGCCACGGTAGAGGCAGAGAAGCCCAGGCGCTCGGCAAGCGGCGCCGCCATGTGCATCAACTCGCCCATCGCCATGCCCAGGTATAAGGGAAAATGACCATAGGTAAAGCTGCGCGACCGCTGCGCGTTGAGATCCCACAGCGGGTTCAACGGACTGCGTTGCGGATCCCAGAATTCCTCCCAAGTGGCAGGCAGGCGCAATGCCGCGGCGTAGAAACAGGAGGTGCTACGCTCATCGGGGTGGGTGCCGAGACCCTGGTCAAAGTTGATCCCCCAGACGCGGAGGCTAAAACCGGCCAGAATAATGAGAAGCAATAAGCCAACGCGCACACTCTTTATTGAATCTGTAGTTATTGAATCTGTAGGCGTTGTATTGGTTTGTTGTGTTTGGGGCATGTGCCGTACGATTTATTTCTCTGTGGATAACTACGCAGCTCACTCATGACCGGTTGCATACCAGCCAGGGGCTACGTAGATACCGCTGTTGAACGTTTTCAATTCAGGGTTATAGTAAATGCGAATTTCAAAAAATCAAAACTATATTTTATCCAAACGATCTAATACATCTTACCAGCAGAGTATAAGCCGACAAAATTAAGAACATATTACGAGTTGATTAATACACTCTTAGTGTATTTGTTGTGTAGGCTCTCTTACATTCATCCTTAGGATTTACTTACTTTGACGTAGACATCTGCTACTTTTGGCGGAAGCTCTTGGCACATCGGTTCGTAACCCGATGGAACAGTCGGTCAGCTACAGCCTTGCCGCCGCCAGGCGTGTACTCGTGGTTTGACCACTTAAATTTTAGAAAACGGTAGGAGCGCCCGCAAGGGGACGCCCCTACCGTTTTCTAATCATTAAATGGACGAACTACTAGTTGGGGACACGCGGATAGTTGGGGATGACCCAGGTGATTTGGTGAGCAGGGGGCGGAGGCCAGAGCAGGTAGACATCCACCCAGCGATTCCATAATTGTAGGTTGTCATTGTCGTAGCCCAGGTCAATACGACGGGAACGAATGGCTGTGCCGACATCCAGAGCGTCACCGTACCCGTAACCGGAGACAAAAACACGGGAACGTAACGGGATAATTTTGGGATCGACCGCCACCACCCCTTTGCGCATCGGGTCGCCAGTATAGGTGCGGCCATACCACGCCTTGTCGGGGGAGACGCCGGCCGTACCGGCGCTGTAACTGGAGGCCAACATGCGGACTTTGCGCCAATAGGTGATCTGCTCCCCTTCGGGTGTGGTGATGGTCTGGGGCTGGATCAACTGGCCAAAGGCAATGATGCGTTGGGCCGGTTCTTGCGCCACCCAAGTATCTTCCAGCGTGCGTGCGACCTCCTGACCATTCTCATAGCGCACCCGGTAGCGTTCACGGGTAATGCCTTCAGCGCCGGGGGTCATTTCCTGCTGTGTATCAATCGGCAAATTGGGGTCGGGCTGGAAGACCGTCTCAAAGGGCGCGATTTTTTCCTTCACCTCAACGGTTTCATGAACACGAGTGATGGCAATTTCCAGATCATCTTTCAGCGGCGTATCCAACGCCGGCGCCACCCGATCCAGGCCGGAGATGCCAACGCCAACCTCGACCAACGCATCGCCCACCGTTTGCGCCCGCGACCGCGTTTTCAAGATGCGATCATCGATCCGTAGCGCAATGGGTTTACTGCGCTGAATCTGCACGCGCAGCCCTGGCGACACCAGCGTGCCCAAACCAGGCTGCACCAAATCGCCCAGATAGACGGTAATTTCCGCCTGATGCAATGCCTCGCCGACAGTCTGCGCCGTTGTGCGAATGGTAAAAGGTAAGCCGCCGTCCCTTACGGTCACGGGCATGGAGCGCTGCAAACGCAATTGCAGCGGCGCGTATAGCCAGTTATCCCACGCATAGCCACGGCTATAGGTTTGCGGCAAGTGGGTTGGCGCGACCGGCGGCAACGGCTCATCGACACGCAGGCGACGGTCGGCAATCTGCACCTGGTCATCGTGATCGAGCGTAACTCCCGCTTCCGTCAAAACGGCATAAGCGGTTTGACCCCAACTCGCCGTCTGCCACTGCCGACCATCTGCCCAAAGCTGTACGCGGCGCGCCCGTTGGATCGAAATCGTCATGGCCTGCTGCAACCGCGTGGCAACGGTCGGCGTCACCCGATCATTGGCATGAATGGTCATCCCCAGATCGAGCAGAAGATCACCGATTGTGCGGCGATGGGTCTTGATCGTTTCCGGGACGCCATCCACCACAACATGTACGGTTGTACCGGTGAGCGACCAAAGCCCCCATAGCAAGACCAGGATGACCACGCTGCCGGCGGCGGTGGCCATCAGCGCCGGCAGCCGGTTCACAAGAGTGATGGTGCGTCCTGTCCGTCGTCGAAGTGCTATTGTAGACATGGCCTGCTATTGTAGCCCATGCGCGGCAGAATGCCAAACTCAATCATTAATTGTCAAGGAAGAATAATCAGGAGTCCGCAGTCGTTTAGTCGCGTAGTCCAGAGCCAGCCTATGCTACTTCGGTTGCGTTGCGGTCTATTGACCGTGAATGGAAAATGATCATGATACGGTTTAGTTGACAGCAATCACAAGAGCTTGTCATCGGCAAGATCATTTGGTGGGAGATGGTGCGGCGTGATAGCATCTTACTACCAACAACCATAGGGATGAGCCGACAAAAAAGACAAGGATGAGTTTGTGCAAGAGAATTTTGAAACAGGGCGCGTGCGTCTTCTGAAAAACGGCTGGCGCGTGCTTGCGTTGGCGGCGCTTTTGGTCGGCTTTGCTCTGCGCCTTTACCGCTTGGGAGCGACCTCACTTTGGTATGACGAGACAGTGAGTGTGGCGCTGGCGCAGAAGAGCATCCCCGCGCTGATTCATCACACAGCCGGCGACATTCACCCACCCGGCTACTATCTGTTGCTCCACTTCTGGCAAATGCTTACGCAACCGACGCCGGCCTTTGGCTTGGAATTTCTCTATGCCTGGCCAAGTTTGTGGTGCGGGCTGTTGATTGTGGCGTTACTCTTTGCGCTGGGGCGACGGTTGGCGTCGCCGGCAGTGGCATTAGTGGGCCTGTGGCTGGCGGCGATCAATCCGTACCAGATCTGGTATAGCCAGGAAGTGCGTATGTACACCTTGGGCGCCCTGTTGGGTTTGTTGGGCCTGTGGGCGCTGTTGCGTTGGTGGCAAGCAAGCAGCGATCAACGCTCGTATGGCTGGCTTGCGGTCTATGCCATTGCCGGTGCGGCGGGTCTCTATACCTTATATTACTTTCTCTTTGTCCTGGTCGCGCTCAATGTCATTGCGCTCTTACTCTGGTTGATCGCCTGGCGACAAACCCCAATGCGGCAATGGCTGCTTTGGCTCGTGGCCCAAGTTGCCATTCTGCTGCTCTGGTCGCCCTGGCTACCGGTCTTCTGGCGTCAGGCCACCGACCCACCGGTGCCGCCGTGGCGTATGGCGTGGACAACGGGGGCGGCGTTCTTGGATGATCTAGCGCGCGGCGCCAGCGCTTTGCTTACCGGGCAAAGTGCGCCGGCGCCGACCGCCTGGTTTTGGTTAGCATTATTCTTAGGGATCTTGATCGCCGCTTACTATTACTACACGAATAAAAATAAGCAGCGGTTGCCCACCGGCTACCTCGTGCTGGCCGGCTATCTCCTCATCCCGCTGCTTATGCTTGTCACCATTACGTTGTGGGTCACGCCGCTTTACCATGTGCGCTATCTGTTCACCTACGGGTCGCCGCTGCTCTTGTTGTTGGCAACAGCCTTGCTCGTTAGTTGCAAGCGGCAAAGGCTGTTGGGCGCCGTGGCGACCGTTGCGCTGCTGGTTGTACATGGCTGGAGCTTGTCCAACTTTTGGTTTGCGCCAACGTGGCAAGATGACGACCACCGCGGCGCCGTGGCGCAAGTGGCCCAAGGCTGGCGACCGGGTGACGCCATCCTGGTCAATGCCGGCTGGGTCTACACGGCGTTGACCACCTACTGGCCGACCACTCTGGTGGGTGTCGATGCCGCCGTGCCGCCGCCGCTTGGGCCACTTGTCCGCCTGATCGATTACCCGGCCTTTGCACAAAGCGCAACGCCAGGGGCAGCCAGCCGGCAAAACCCGGTGGTGGTGCGCACAGGGAGCGTTGATGGCGCGCCGAGCCTGGGCTGGGGCGATCCCACCAGCGATTTTTTTGCCATTCGTGCAACCGATACCAATCTGGCGCTCTTTGCCGTCGCCCGTCAATACCAGCGCCTCTGGCACTACCGCCTCTATGACACGGTCAATGACCCGCAGGGCGTGATCCGCACCTGGTTTGACACCTATAATACCCTGTTGAGCGAAACGCCGATCCCAGGCCGCGATTACTTGCGCATCCAACTCTATCAAAGCGGGCAGGCCGTGCCGGATCAAGGGTGGACCGCCCTCCCCCTTCAGCAGGATCGCTTTGTCGGCGATCTCCGTCTGCAAGAGGCCGCGCTGATCACGCCGACCGTCGCCGCCGGCTCATACCTCTACGTCAAGTTGACCTGGCAACCGCCGGTCAACCGTGCAACGCTCCCCTCGGTCATTAGCTTTAGTCTGCGGCTGTCCACAGCCGATGGACAGCCGTTGGCGCAAGCGGATGAGACGCCAACCATTCCCGTACAAGCCTGGCCCACTGGCTACAGTTACATCATGGCTTTGCCCATCCCGGTCGCGACCCCGCCGGGCGCGCACAACCTGTCGCTGATTGCCTATGATGCACAAACCGGCATTCCGCTGGCCGTGGCTGATACCGAGCCGCAACAGCAAGCGCTTTCCCTGGGAACCGTGCCAATTGCACCAGCCGCCCAAGCGCCCATCATCCCCACGGTGGCGGCCAGTTTCGATTATATTGATCTGGTGCGCGCCCGGCTGGCAACGCCCAGCATCGCGCCCGGTTCACCCCTGGCCGTTGAGCTGGTCTGGCGACCACAGGCCAGCGCTTATCGCGATACCTATCTTGGGCAACTCACATTAACCGATGCAACCGGTGCGGTGGTTGGGCAATGGGCAACGGCGCTCGGCGGCTGGCACTACCCCAGCGGCACATGGCCCCCGCGCATCCCCGTCCGCGACTGGCGCACCTTGCCCCTCGACCCGACAACGCCCCCCGGTCGGTACACCCTCTCGCTACGTGTGCTGCGTGACAGTGATCAAGCGCTCATCCCCGCCCAGCGCCAATGGTGGCGCAGCGGCGAAGAAGCGCTGACGATTGGCGTGGTGGACGTTCAGTAGGAACAGGATGAGAGGGCGCTAAATTCAACTTCCCACGCCGCTCTTGGCGAGTCCGTGACTCGCTGTGGCACAGGGCGAGTCACGGACTCGCCAAGAGCGGCGGCGTCTTCGTTGCCACATGGGGCGAGTCGCGGACTCGTCAAGAGCGGCGGCGTCTTTGTAGCGACACAACTTAGCGGGCGACCACGGGCAAATAAAGCCTTGTCTGCGTACAAAGCACCCCCAGCGGGACGCGCCGCGTCTGCGTGCCTCTGCTATCGACGGCGCTCAGTTCGAGAGTGGCTTTGACAAAGCTGGTGGTGACCCGTTGGGGACGGAAGGTGAGTTGCATGGTGGTGGGCGCGCTGTTCGGGGATTGGGCGACGACCCAGGGGACGGCAGACGGCCAATCGAGACTAGCGGGCGAGACCATGGGTTCCGCGGCTGAATCCTCACCCTCTGTCGCAGTGGCGGCGAGAATGCGCGCCACAAAGGTCATGCCGGCTGGGCCGTCAATGGGCAGCGTGACCACCTCATCCGTCGCGTCGGCGGCGCAGTTGGTGGGGGTTAGAATCACATCAAAGGCGCGGGGCGCCAGCCCGGCGCGCACCGTTAGCTTGACCGGCAGCGCCAACGGCGCATTGTTGACCTGCGAATTGCTGGAGCTGATCCGGATCGTCGTGCTATAGACGCCGGCCGCTAAGAGACGCGCATCAAAGGCGGCGTTAAAGGTGGCTGGCGTCTGGCCGGCAATGGCGCTTAACCGTAACCAGGTGGGCTGACCATCGATCCGAAGCGTAAAGGGCAGGGCGCCGCCGAAACCGGTATTCGTCAGCGAGAGGGCGCCTTGGGTACTCTGCTCGCCGGCGGCCAGATCCCCTTCCAATTTGGCCGGCGTTACGCTGAAGGTCGGGGTGCGCAGATAGCCGTTGCGATCCAGATTACCGGCCAGGATCGTGCGCTGATTGGTTGCCACCGGTGGCGTCGTCTCGGTAAGCGCTTTGTTGACTTCCGGCTGCGTGTAGATGCGAATTTTGTTATTGCGCATGACAATCACTTCAGCACGACCATCGCCGTCGACATCGGCAGCGACGCCCCCTTGGTAGCCGCTGTCCGTATCCAGGGCTTCCTCGAACGCGGGAGGGTTATCTGCGCCACGGTTACGCATGACCAGGCGGGGAATATTGGCGACAGCGGTGGGAACAGCTCGCAGGAAAAAGACCTCCTCATCACCGTTGCCGGTAATATCACCAACCAAAAAGTGTTCGGGGGCCGGTAGGAAAAATTCATGGTGGGCGTCCCGAAAGAGGCTGTCTTCACGCTCATCATAAACAAAGACCCAAAAGCTCGCGGCGCCGGGCGATGAGGAACGGCTGGTGACCAACCCTGGCAAGCCAAAGGAGAAGAAGTTCGCAATGGCCGCAGCCCGCCACTCTTGTGACTTACTTTCCCAGTTAACAATACGGGTAAAGGTGGGGGCGCTCAGGCGATGGACTTCCAGTGACCCGGCCTTGTCAACCAACACCACTTCATCCGGCGCCACGCCATCCAGATTCCCCACGGTGATTTGCAGCCAGGGGCTACCGGAGATTGTGTGTTGCGCCAACAGCGCCCAGTTACTGCCTTCAGGCGCGGTGGCGTGGAGGGCGCGTAAGGTCACTTCGTCGTTGCTCTCGTCGTTATCCTCAGCGTTGAGACGGGCGCCATAAATGATCTCAGCGCCGGCCACATTGGGGTCAAGATCGCCGGCGGCAACCAGGTAGGGGGCGCCCTCCAGTGGGGTCTCATAGAGAATGCGCCAGGGAATGCCGTTAATAAGTTGATTCGGCACCACGGCGCCGGTGGCAATCACCGGATCATAAATCGTCAGCAGGCCGCTACCCGTCACCCCTTTCACGGCGGCAATTTCGCTATCGCCGTCACCGTTAAAGTCGCCCACGGCAATATCAACCCAGCCGCCGACCGGACTAACCCACTGGACGTTGGCGCTATTCGCCGCGGTCGTCGGGTCGAAGACGCGAATGAACCCATTGGCATCCAGATAGACCAACTCAGCGTCGTTATTGACCGTCTGCGCCGCAGCCGGTTGTCGCACCAGACAGAAGCCCAGCCCGATCAACAAGAGAACGCCAATCCCTGTTACCCATTGCTTCATCATAAATAAACCTATATGCCCACCAGCAATCATGAACAATAATTCATTGTCAATTGACAATGAATTATTGTTCATGATTACGCCTTGCCAAGCACAGCCGCCAACAAGGCCATCCGAATAAACATACCGTTGCGCATCTGGCGGAAGTAGGCGGCGCGCGGATCATTGTCGATGGCGTAGCTGATCTCGTTGACGCGCGGCAGCGGGTGCATGACAATCATGCGCGCTTTGGCGTGGGTCATCAATTCTTCGTCTACCACATATTGATCCTTCACCCGATCATACTCGGCCATGTCGCTAAAGCGCTCTTTCTGCACACGGGTGACATAAAGAACATCGACATCGCCAATGATAGCGTTGACATCCTTGGTCTCCTGGTATCTGCGACCCTTGTCGCGCACGACGTTCAATACCTCACCCGGCATGGGCAGAATATCGGGGTTAACAAAGACAAAATCGACATCATAGTTGACCAGCAATTTGGTCAGGCTATGCACCGTGCGCCCATATTTGAGATCGCCGACCATCGCCACGCGCAGGCCGTCCAGCCGCTCCAGATCCTGGACAATGGTAAAGAGATCGAGCAGCGCCTGGGTGGGATGTTCGCCGATGCCGTCACCGGCGTTGATGATCGGCTTGCTGGCATAGCGCGCCGCCGTCGCCGCCGCTCCCATCTCGGGGTGACGCAGCACGATGACATCAGCATAGCTTTCGAGCGTGCGCACCGTGTCGGGCAGGCTCTCGCCTTTGGTCACCGAGCTATATTGCACATTATTAATGGGGATCACCTGGCCACCCAAGCGTAACATGGCGGCCATAAAGCTCGAACTGGTGCGGGTGCTGGGTTCGTAGAAGAGGTTGGCGAGGATCTTGCCTTGCAGCAGGTCGGCGCTGCCAAAACGCTCGACCAACACCTGCATCTCATGGGCCACCTGAAAGATATAGTCAAGGGTGTCGCGGTTAAATTGGCTCACACTCAAAATATCTTGCCCGTAAAAGCCGTTATTGACATGGTCGGCCGGCATAGCGCCGCCGGCGCGACCGCTGCCTGGGGTCATACTCAATGGTGCGATTGTCATACTTACTTTAATCCTATCTCCTGAAAAAGCAGACGACCGGTGGCCGGCGCCGCTAAAACTTTACCATCGGCAAAGGCGGTCTGCCCGCGCAATACAACCCGTTCCACCCGGCCAAAAACTTCTTTGCCGGCAAAGGGCGTCCAGCCCACTTTCGTCAGCATCGCTTCGTTGCGCAGGGTATAACGGGCATCAACATCCACCTCGACAAAGGTGTCTGGTTGGGCCGGAATGCCATAGACGCGTTGGGGGCCGGTGACACACCGTTCGACAATGTCGTCAACGGTCAAACGTCCGTCATGCACGGCGGTGAGTAAGAGCGGCAACATCGTCTCGACACCGGGGACGCCGGGGGGTGGGTTGTTGACCGGGGTTTGCACGCCGATCCCTTTTTCGGCCAGGGTATGGGGTGCATGATCGGTGGCAAAGATGTCAAAAACGGCCAGATGCTCCCACATGGCGGCGACATCATCGGGCGACGCCAGGCGAGGGCGCATGTCGCCCAAACTGCCCAAACGCGCTGCGTCTTCGGTCGTTAGAAAGAGATGATGGGGCGTCACTTCACAAGTGACCGGGTAGCCCCGTTCTTTGGCGCGACGGATCAACTCAACTTCGCTGCGCCGGGTCACATGAACAATGTGGAGCGGTGTGGCGTAGAGGTGACTGAGGGCCAGACAGACGGGTAACATCAACTCTTCAGCATGGACGGCAATGGGGCCGATACCCCGCGGGTTTGTTGCCGAGCGGTAGCCCAGCCTGTCCCCCTGTTCCGCCCAGGTGCGAAAGAAGCGGTGGAGCAACCCCAACTCTTCAATGCGCAGGCTGCCAAAGGTGTCGCTGACATAAATTTTTAACCCACACGCTGCCGCCGCCACCGGCAGATAGGCGTCGAGCATAGTGGTCGTTGCGCCGACAAAGAGACCAATATCACAGCGCGCTTTGGCCGCCGCCCGCTGCGCCTTTTCCCGAAAAAGTTCAGGGGAACCCGTGGGTGGTTGGGTATTGGGCATATCCAACATCACGGTGACGCCACCGGCCAGCGCTGCGGCGGAGCCGGTGGCAAAATCTTCCTTGTGTTCATAGCCCGGCTCACGCAGGTGGACATGGGCGTCGATTAAACCGGGCAACCGAATGAGAGCCATGTAGTCTTCTTCGCTTTCCTGAGAACTATGGTAAGATAGCAACCCTACAAATGACCAAAACGCATATGACATCAAGACAAACGTCTATCGACAACGCGCCCATTGTAAGCTAGGGTAGGCAGTGCGACAAATTCATGATGTAAGACGTACTGTTCATTATGTTATCTGTGTAAATTGTACACAACGATAAGCAACAAAGACAAGAAAGAGGTTCTATGCAAAATCTACGCAAAGTGACCAGCGGCAATTTCAACATCGCCCTGCTTGTGGTCGGTCTGGTAGTGCTCTTTTTTCTTTATAGCTTCTCCAGCCAGTTCTTCTACTTCTTTGAACAGGTGCGGGAGCAAGAGGTTGGCGTCAAATTTCGCAGCGGGCGCATTGTCGACGTGGTCGGGCCGGGGGTCTATAGTGATGTCGGTCTCTTTGTGGAAATTCGCCGGGTCTCTAGTGAAGCCATTCCCTTTACGGTGACGGATGAAGAGCTGATCACCAAAGATAAACAGCGCATCGGGCTGGTCGTGACCGGTGATGTTTTCCGTCCGGGCGTGGTCGACCGCGAATTGCTGCGGACGCACTGGGCGCAGTATAACCAGCACTATCTCAACGATGATGTGGCGCGCCAGGCCATTGCTGATCGCGCCCGCCAGGCGATGAAAGTTTGCGTCGGTGATCGTAATTTCGATGATGCCGTGATCGGCGCCGCGCGCGACCAACTGCGTGACTGTATTGACACACAACTGGATGAACTCGCCAAGAATTATGGGCTAAACGTGCAAAATGTCGCCGTCCCCGATGTGATCCTCCTGCCCGATGCTCAGGCCCGACTCGACGAGATTGTCCAGAGCCGTCTGCAAACGGAAAAGGCCAAGCAGGATGAGCTGCGCGCCAAGGCCGAAGCCGCTGCTGAACAGGCGCGCCAAGAAGGTGAAATCCGCGTCCAACAGAGCCGGATGCAGGAAGAGTCACGCCAACAGAAGATTCTAGCCGAGTTTGAACGGGAAAAGATCGAATCACAAAAAGCGGTGATCGAAGCCGAACGGGCCAACGAGCTGGCGCGCGTTGAGGCTGAACTTGCCATTATTCAAGCCGAGAAGAATAACGCATTGGTTGCCGCCCAACTTGATCTGGAGATTCAAACGGCGCGCGCCAAAGCCGCCGCCGAACAGGCCAAAGCCGATCTCGCGGCTGAAATCGCCAAAGCCCAACTCTTTGCCGCCAACCCCGGCTATCTCCAACATCAAATTGCCCAAGCCAACGCTGCCGCTCTCAACGCAAACGACAAAATCATCTTCACCCCCGAAGGCGCCACCCCGACCATTGTCATTCCCGGCCCCGGCATTGTACCAACCATCGAGACGACAAATACGGCGCAGGCGGTCGAGTAGTCCGGTCCAAAGTCCAGAGTCCGTAGTCCAAAGTCCAGGGTTTACTATAGTGGTCCCGAAGATTCTGGGCTACGGACTCTGGACTACAGACTCTATCCCCAAACTTTCACCCTTCATTTGTGATAATTTTGACAAACGCGCACAGGTGTGCTATAGTCGCCGTAACAAACCAGTAACCTTACCAACAAGCGTTAGCAGAAAGTCAAGCACAGTTTCTATTCGGCAAGAAAGAGCGGCGTAGCTCTTTGCCACAATCTTTGCTAAAGCTACTGTCGCACTTGTGAACTATTGCACGAACTACTGCATTATGTTACAATCGCTTTTATACCAATAACCCTGGGAAAAAACTCCGATATTTCGTTGCCGATGGTGTTTGCGCGCCTAGAAGGGCGACCGCAAGATGTTGTGCAATGACATTGTAAAATTGTAAACCGATTTTTGTTAGACCGGAAGCAAGGCCAAAGGAGACCGGACCGAAATGGCGACAATTTTTGAATTAACCGGTGCTGAGCGAGAACAGCGAATTGCAGAATTAAAACAGAAAATGCGGTCAGCTTATGCTCGCAACAAAGCTGCCCGCGCCGCTGAAGAGGACGGCGGCCATGCCGCACTGGCAGCGGTGGCCGTGATGGAAGCCGAGCCGGAAGAAGTAGCGGTGGCGGCACCGGTGATGGAAGCTGTAGTGGAAGCTGCCGGTAATGGGGCTGCCGTTGTTGCACCCAAGCCGGTGGCGGCGCCCAAACCAGCAGCGCCCAAGCCTGCTGCCCCGCCCAAACCCAAAGCGGAAGAGTCGGCAGTTCCTGCGCTCACACCAGCCGAAATGACGCGACGTGAATTTTTGACCTACGCCTGGGGGGCAGCCGTCGGGCTGCTGGCCGTGGAAACTGGGTTGGTCAGCTACTTCTTTATGTATCCCCGCTTCAAAGCTGGGGAGTTTGGCGGTAAATTCTTCTTGAGCGAAACAGAAGTGCCGCCCTCTGATGCGGAACCGGTCGGCTATACGGCCGGCAAGTTCTGGCTGGTCAGCACAGAAGAGGGTTCGCCCAAAGCCATCTATATGGTTTGCACCCACTTGGGTTGTCTGTACAAATGGGAGCCATCTAATTTCCGCTTCGAGTGCCCTTGCCACGGCTCTAAATTTAGTCATGACGGCTTCTATATTGAAGGCCCGGCGCCCCGTTCGCTCGACTACTTTGAACTCGCTATGGAAAATGGGCAGGTTGTGGTGGATACGGGTAAAAAGGTGAACGGCGGCCCCGCCACCGAATCGCCGGCGCGCATTCAGGCAGCCTAAGTTGGGGGCAAACTCGCCTGCTTGCTCCGCGATGGTCTGTTTGATGGTCTGTTTATTTATCAATTAGTAAGTTTTACAAAATCTTGTTGTGCAGAGTACCGCTGTACCAAGGAGAGAGAGCTGAATGGCTGTCCAACCTGAAGTCAAAAATAAGAGTTTGCTCAATACGGCGTTGGATTTGGCGGATGACACCTTCACCCGCATCACAGCCGGCATTAGCGCCGGTGAATTCCGCCGCATGTTGCGTGGCGAAGCGCCGGGCCGTCCCAACCCGCGCTTAAAACCCCACTCGGAAACGTTTTTATTGCACATCAAGCCGACCTATTATCATGAAAGTGTGACCCGCTTTACCCACACCTTCCGGCTTGGTCTACTCTCCACCTATCTGTTCATTGTCGAGACCATTACCGGCATCTACCTGATGATCTGGTACGCGCCTTCACCGGAACGCGCCTACACCGACATGATCCGCCTGTTGAGCAATGTGCCCTTCGGCCAGGTGATGCGCGATGTCCATCGCTTGGGCGCTGAGTTAATGGTGGCCATAGTCACCTTGCATATGGTGCGTACTTACCTAACGGGAAGTTATAAGCCGCCAAGACAATTTACCTGGTTCACCGGCGTTGTCTTGCTGGTCGTGACCCTCTTCCTGAGCTTCTCCGGCTATCTATTGCCCTGGGATCAACTCGCCTTCTGGGCCGTTACCATCGGCACATCCATGGCCGAAGCGGTGCCGCCCAAGGTTGTCGGTGAAACCGTGAACTTGCTGGCCCGCGGCGCGCCGGACATTGGCGCCAATGGGTTGATGCGCTTCTATCTGCTGCATGTGCTTTTCCTGCCGCTGATTCTGATTCTTTTCTTCTTTGTCCACTATTACAAAGTGGTGCATTTCGGCATCAGCTTGCCGGCCAACGAAGAAGAAGTGGGCCAGGACACCGCCAACAAAGTGCCGGCCGACCGCCGTGTCTACTTCCTGCCCGATGTCTTTATTGACGAAGCCAGCTTCTTGATTGTCTTCACGGGCATTATGCTCTTGCTGGTCACCTTCTTCTTCCAAGCGCCCTTGGAGTCCATTGCCAACCCGCAATCGACGCCCATGCACACCGTTGCGCCCTGGTACTTCTATTGGCTGCAAGGCTTGTTGAAGATTGCCGATAAGATGATCGCCGGTGTGATTTTGCCGGGTGTCTTGTTGGTGCTCTTGATGCTCATTCCCTACCTGGATCCCAACCCCAGCCGCCGCGTGCGCGACCGCAAAGTCGCCATCATCAGCGGTATCGTGGCCGGTTTCGTCATGATTGTTTGGAGCTGGATGGGTACGCCGCAATATGCCGTGCAGGGTGCGCCTTCCGTGGAAGTGGTGCAAGAGTTGATGCCGGAAGAAGGCGCCGGGCTTGTCCGCGAAATCGGTTACAAGCACATGCCGCTTGGCGCTTACGCCACCATGACCACCGAAGAGATGAAGAAGCGGCTTGGTGACGAAGGCGCGCAAGCCTTGTTGGATAAGGGCGTGATTCCCTTTGAAGCCGTTCATGCCGAAGACGATGAACACTTTGCCGAAGTGATGCACGAATTCGAGTTGAGCGTGCGTAAATGGGAGGCAAAGGTTGCCGATTTCAACAAACCATACGGGATCGTCACGATCACACAAGAACAGCCCTCGCTCAAACGCATCTATTGGGAGATCAAGTGGTTGAGCGCCGATGGGAAAGATGAAAAATTTTCGCGAAGCTTCTGGCTGCATGAAAAATCGCTCTACTGGGAACAGTATGGGTTAAAAGATTTCAGCTTCGTTTCGCCGTCAGGTGAAGGGGAATAAAGGACCCATGCGTAAACCTTGGTATCACATTCTCTATGTCCGGTCGCCCCTGGCAAAAATTTTCCTGGGCGTTGCCGGCGCCATGCTCTCGGTGGTGTTGACCATCTTCCAATTCAGCATTGAAGAGCCGCGCATGAAAGCGCAGGAAGATAACTGGAACGGGCGCAGCATTGAAAAAGGCGCGGAACTCTTTTACAACAACTGCGCCAACTGTCATGGCGCTGATGGGAAAGGGTTGCCCAACGTAGCGCCGGCGCTCCACAGCAAATATTTCTTCACCCAACGCATTGTCGATGTGGGGTGGGCCGGTTCGCTGCATGACTTTGTCGAACTGACCATTGCCGGCGGTCGCCCCAGCCAGGTGGGGATGCAGTGGGCGCAGATTATGCCGACGTGGAGCAGTCACTTCGGTGGCCCCTTGCGCGATGATCAGGTGCAACATCTGACCAACTTTGTCATGAACTGGGAAGCAGATTCACTGACCCAGACGGCAGAGGAAGATCCCTTCCAGTGCTTTAGAAATGTGCCAACCAAAGCACAAGAAGGCGACAAAGCACCGGATGCCTTAGGGATCAAGACCTGTCTGGCCGATGGCACCGCCCTCATGCCGGGGGCGCCGCCACCGACGCCTACACCGGCTGTGGCTACCGGTCCGCGCCCGCCGCAACAACTCTTTACGGCGTTGGGTTGCGCCGGTTGTCACAAGCTGGATCAGGATCAAACGGCGGATAATATCGGCCAACCCGGTCCTAACCTACGCAATCTGCCGCAAGAGGCTGGGAATATGGTGCCTGGCGAGGATGCGACAACCTATGTTCACAATAGCATTGTGAACCCTAATGCCTTTGTCCTGCCAGGCTATGTTGGTGGGATTATGCCACAGAACTTCACGGATCAAATGTCGGCAGAAGAGATCGATAGTCTCGTTGCCTGGCTGCTTGATCCGAATCGACCACAGTAAACAGCACGCGCATTGAGTCACCCGTTGGTTGAGCCTGTCGAAACCAATGGGCTACCCAACGAACCAACCGTGCCAATCGAAAAAGCGCTCATCCAGTGATGAGCGCTTTTTTTGTCAGTGATTGCGCCTGTATGGTATAATCATAGACTTTGCGTACCAAGTTAACCTGGCTTATTCTTATGGATAGCGCTATGCAACCATCCTATTCCTTAGCCCGTGATCCGGTCTTCTACATCACCGTGGGCTTCTTTGCCTTTTTGACTACCAGTTTGCCCACCGTTATCGGCCAGCCCAATTTTCTCCCGCTTGTGCAAACGTTGGCGCTCTTTATCTTTTTACTTATTCCCTTACGTCAGGGGTTGGTTCGTCAGGCCCTGTGGGTGATGGCGCTCTGGTTGGGCATTCAATTTGTGGTTGTCACTGCCTTGACCTGGTTTTTAGAAGCACGGGCCGAACGCGCCTTTCACGATGGCTTTCAATACCGCATGGCTTATGTCGCTTGGTTCTACCGCGCCGCCGAGGCCATCCGCCCTGACAGCTTTACCGCAGCACCCTTTTCGCGACTACTCGAACTGGCGGGCGTCTTGCTCGGTAGTCTGGTTAGCATCGGCCTGGTGGGCATCTGGTTCTTGGTAAAGAGTGTCAACCTGGCCGCTTATAACATGGGCATCTTGCTGGTCGCCCTGAATAGTGCGGTGGGTCTGTTCCTGGCGCTACCGCTTTGGTCGCTGTTACGGATCGCCGGCTATGCGGGTCTGGTCATCCTCCTGAGCGAACCGGGCATCACCGGCAAGTGGCAGCCCCAACACTACTGGCGCATGCGCCAGCGACTGATTGTTATCGCCGGCGGACTTTTAGTCGGCGGCTTGCTGCTGGAGCTATTTCTGCCTGATCTTTGGCGCTTACTTGTTACGACTTGAAAGCCTAACTCAGCGATAAAGCTATAGGCTGCACAAATGAGTCGTTCATTTGGTCCCAGTGCGCACGGGGCGTGCGCACTCCTCATTTGCGCAAGCTGCATTAGCACGAATCACTCATCACAAATCACTCATCACGAATCACTCATCACGAATCAGCAGCCACCATGTTCATCAAACGCGTCGTCATCCAAGGCTTCAAAACCTTTGCCAAGCGCACCGAATTTCTCTTTGATGCCGGCATCACCGCGGTCGTCGGCCCGAACGGCAGCGGCAAAAGCAACATTGTCGATTCGATCCGCTGGTGTCTGGGCGAACAGAGCTACAGCATGTTGCGCTCCAAAAAGACCAGCGATGTCATCTTCTCCGGCAGCGACAAAAAAGCGCGCCTGGGCATGGCCGAAGTGGTCTTGACGCTGGACAACAGCAGCGGTCAACTGCCGCTTGACTTTACCGAAATCGAGATCACCCGCCGCGCCTATCGCGATGGCGACAACGAATATCTACTCAACGGCAAACGGGTGCGGCTGCAAGACATCACCGAACTGCTGGCACAGACGGGGCTGAGTCGCCGCACCTATGCCGTCGTCGGGCAAGGGCTGATCGATCGGGTGCTTAACCTCACCCCGGAAGAGCGGCGCAGTCTCTTTGAAGAGGCGGCGGGCATCACCGGCTACCAGTTCAAACGCACCACCACGCTCAATCGCCTGGAAGCGGCCCAGCAGAATTTGACCCGCGTCAACGACATTCTGGCCGAGTTAACGCCGCGCTTGAAGTATCTCAAACGGCAAGCCGAACGTGCCCAGGAGTATGCCGCCGTTGCCAGTGACCTGCGCAGCATGTTGCGCGATTGGTACGGCTTCCGCTGGCGCACCACGATTCTGCAATTAGAACAGAACCGCCGTCTTGAAAGCGAACTACACAAAATTGTCGAGCAACGACAGGGGGCGCTTAAGGCGTTAGAGGGGCAGTTAGAAGCGTTGCGCACCCAACATGCCACCTTGCGCAATAAGCTGGCCGATCGGCACCACCAGAGCAGCAGCCGTCATCAAGAAGCCGAGCAGAGCAGCCGTGAACTGGCGGTCGGGCGCGAACGGCTCCATCAGTTGGAAACCCGCTTGGCCGAAGCTATTCAAGAATTAACCACACTGCAACAGGAGCAGACCGCCCAGGATCAGCGACGCAGCGAAGTGCAACAAAGTTTAGCCCAAGCGGAAAGCGCGGTGCAGGAACGGCAAGCCGCCGTCAACGCCATCCAGAGCGTCGTTGACCAGCGGCAACAGGAACGCGCCGGCTTACAACGGACGCTCGACAGCGCGCGCCAGAGCTTGCAACAGGTACAGCGCCAGCGGGTCAATGCCGAAAGCCGCTTGCAACAACTGGCCGAACGGCAACAGACGCTCCAAAAGACCCTAACCGAACAGCAGAGCAATCAGCAGAACGCTGAAACGGAAGCGGCCAGCCGACAGGTCGCGTTGACCGCCGCTGCTCAGGCATTGCAACAGACCGAAGAGAGCGCCCGTCAAACCCAGCAGCAGTTGACCAGTACCCAAGCTGATCTCAAAGCAGCCCAAGAGGCGTTGGCGGCAGCAGAGCGGGAACGGCAAGGAGCAGCCCGCACGCTGGATCGGCTGCAAACCCGTTTTGATCTGCTCAAGCGACTTCACGAGGAAGGGGCCGGTTATGCCAGCGGTGTACGCGCCGTCTTACAAGCCAGTCGCGAGCAACGGGGAGCAGAGCCGCCGTTGACCGGCATTCTGGGCGTCGTTGGTTCGCTGGTGCGTGTGCCCGCCCATTTGGATAAGGCAATGGAGACCGCCTTTGGCGGCGCGTTGCAAAATGTGATTACGGTCACCTGGCAAGACACGCAACGCGCCATCGACTTTCTCAAGAGCAGCGGACGGGGGCGCGCCACTTTTTTGCCGCTTGACCGGCTGAGTGTGTTGCCCACCATTCCCGCCCCCAAAGCGCCCGGCATCCTGGGCAACGCCGCCGACCTGGTCGAGTATGACCCGCAGATTGAAGATGCTGTCTTACAATTACTCAATCGCACCTGGGTGGCCGAGGATCTACCGGCGGCGCGACGCGCGCTGGATAATTACCGCAACCAGCAGCGGCCAACCGTGGTCACGCTGGCTGGTGAGATCATTCGTCCCGGTGGCGCCGTCACTGGCGGCAATGACAGCAACCGGCGCGACGAGTCGATCCTGGCGCGTGAACGCGAGTTGCGTGAGTTACCCCAACAGATGAAGCGGGCGGAAACCGAAGTGCAACAGCAGCAAGCGCAATGCACTGCCCAACAGAACAAAGTGACTGCCGCCAACGAAGCCATCGCCACCGCGCAACGCACGCTGGCCGACCTGGCCCGTCAGGAACGCCAACAGCGACAGAGTCGCGAAGAGGCGCAACGGCAACTCGATCGCGCGGCGCAAACGGTGCGCTGGCAGCAAGAGCGGGGTACGCAAACGGCGGATGAACTACAGACGTTGAGCAGTCAGGTCGTCACTCTACAAGCAGAGGCTGCCCGTTGGCAAACCGAGGAAAGCAGTGCAGCCGCAGCATTAACAGCCGCAGAAGCAGCGGTTGAACAAGCCGGCGTCAGTGAACTGTTGCAGCAACTGGCCGATCTGCGCGCCGCGGCGGCGGAAGCGCAAAGCCATCTGCGCAACCAGCGGCAACTGCTGGAAACGCAGGAGCGCACCCTGCAACGGTTGGCGCAACAGCAACAGAATCGCAGTGAAACCAGCCAAAAATTGAGCGTCGAAGCCCAGACGCTGGCCGAACGTATCAACGCACTGGCCGGCCAGGAAGAGACGCTACGCACCGCCATTGAAGCGCTACGCCGCCAGATCGAGCCGTTGGAAAGCGCTGTCGCCACGGTGGAAACCGAGCGCACCGCCAAGGAAAGCAGCGAACGGGAGACCCAAAGCGCGCTGCGTAAGGATGAGAGCAGTTGGAACAACGCCCGGCTGCAGTTGCAACGCAGCGAGGACGCCCGGCAACAATTGCAACATGAGATCGAACAAGATCTCGGTTTTGTCGTCTTCCAGGAGAGTGAAAGTCTGGCTTATCAACCGCCGCTGCCGTGGGATACGATTGTCGAGCAGTTGCCGGTGATCGAGAGCCTGCCCACGGGTTTTGATGATGAAGTAAGGGAGACGCGCGCCCGCCTCAGCCGCATCTCGAATGTCAACCCGGAAGCGTTGCGCGAATATGAGGAAGCGGCCAGCCGTCACGACTTTTTAAGCACCCAATCGACTGACCTCGACGCCGCCATTGGCGACATGCGCAAGGTGTTAAAAGAGTTGGATGGTTTGATGGAAGCGGCGCTGCAAGAGACCTTTGCCAAGGTGGCCGAGCAATTTGTCCACTTCTTCCAGTTGCTCTTCAATGGCGGCACGGCGCAACTGGTGCTGACCACGCCCGACGACATTACCAACACCGGCATTGAGATCATCGCCCGCCCGCCCGGCAAACGGCCGCAGAGTCTCGCCCTACTCTCCGGTGGCGAACGGACGCTGGCCGCCTGCGCCCTCATCTTTGGCATCCTGCGCGTCAGTCCGACGCCCTTCTGCGTGCTGGATGAGGTGGACGCCGCGCTCGATGAAGCCAATGTTGATCGCTTCCGCTTGACGGTCGAATCGCTAAGTGACAACACGCAATTTATCATCGTCACCCACAACCGGCGCACGCTGGAAGGCGCCAACGCCATCTACGGCGTGACAATGGGCAACGATGGCATCAGTCGCGTCATCAGTCTCAAACTGGAAGGGGATCGCATAGTGCAACATGAAAATGGGGTTAATGGCGATGGCGTGGCGGATTTGCAGAAGATTGAGGAGTTTGTGAAGTTATAAGGGGAAATCGTGATGACACCAACTTTGGCGAGTATTTTACAACTTACTTAGGAGTTACGCAGTTGGACAAGACCTGTCAGGTTTGCGAAACCTGACAGGTCTCTGGTAGCGCCCGTCAACTGCGTAACTCCTATTACTATTGCAGAGCGTATCCAATTGGTGGAAGACATTTGGGATAGCATTTTGACAACGCCAGAAAGTTTGCCTGTCCCTACGGCACAACGCCAGGAGTTAGATCGTCGCGCAGAAGCCTATGAGCAAAGCCCTGAAGCCAGTATCCCTTGGGCAGAAGCTAAGAAACGCATTTACGCGACAGCTTCGTAGAGGCACGATATTACATTACTACTGGTATGTGCGCAACAAGTATGGCAGCGGCCCGCTGCTGTTGCGCATCCCCATTCGCAACCAGGCGCTGATCCTCTCGCCCCACCATGTCCACCGGATACTCAATGGCTCACCGGAACCGTTCGCCACCGCCAGCAGTGAAAAACGGGCGGCGTTGGCCCATTTTCAACCGAAAGGGTCGTTGATCTCGCAGGGGGTAGAACGGGCGGATCGCCGCCGCTATAACGAAGAAGTCCTCGACACGGGCCAGACGCTGCACCGGCTGGCGAACCGCGCATGCAATTCTTAATCATGCCTATACAATTCCGGGGCCATTCCTTATCCTTCATCGTTGCTGCATCTGCCGCAATTGCGCTTCTAATTCAGCAATGCGCGCTTGGGCGGCTATCCGTGCGGCTTCCTCGGCTTGGGCGCGGGCTTCAGCAATCTGGCGGGCTTCTTCGGCAGCTTGACGAGCTTCTTCCTCCGCTTGGGCACGGGCTTCAGCAATCTGGCGGGCTTCCTGTTCGGCGCGCCAGGCGCGGCGAACTTGCAAGTGATTGAGAAGATCGGTGCCGGTCTCGCCATCCTCCAACCAGACGTGATTGCCCTCTAGACCGATACGCAGGTTCACGCTTTCCAGGTAGAGCGCATCGTCTTCATCGGGCAGAATCGGCAGGTATTGATTCTCTTGTAGGCGAAAGCCCACCAATTCAGCCACTAGTTCATTGCGTCGCACACGGACATCAATGTAGACATACTCGCGGACGCCGACCAACGCATAGTTTCTGACTTTGTTCACCCGATCCTCTTCGCGTGAATTGCGCGAGACGATCTCGATGATCAGGGTGGGGCGGGTCCCTTCTTCAGCAACAACAAACTGCCCACGGTTGGCGTCACGGTCGCGTACACCTGGTACGACCGCAATATCCGGCGCATAGGATTTGACCGCTGGGTGATCCCATTCAAAGACCAGATCACGGAAGACCGCAACGGTGGCGTCGGCTTCAAAGTGGCCGCGCAACATATCCGCCAGATCGTCGCTGATAGTTTCATGTTCGGTGCGTTCCGGCATCACATATCCTTCTTTGGGGTGGCGTGCTTCTTCGGGCGTGAGGGGCACGCGAATGGAGCGCTCCTGGCCGCGCGCATCACGCACCAGTTCATAGCGCCAGCCCAGCGACCAATCCGGTTCAGCGGGTTGTTCCCCCTGCCCGTTGATTGTGGTTGTCCGGCTCACTTCGCTCATTCCTCCACCTCCTTGCCTTCGTGTCACACGGTTGCGGCACATGACTATGTTCGGATTATACCACAACGCACAGCAGTCCCAAAGGAAGAGCAGCGTGTCTAGTGTGTTGTGGTAACTCAAAGGTTTGGCAAAAGAATAGTGTCGTATATAATACCACTATGCGACCACCAGAAATTGTTATTGATACAGTTACCGTTGCCGAAAAACTTTCAGCACTGTTGACCGAAAAGTATTTGTCCGCGCGGGCAGAACGCGGTAATCAGGCCGCCTATCTTGCTGCGCTAGCGCAAGTGCCTGATGTTGAACCAGAGAAGTATGATCGGCTGCCGATCGTAAAAGAAGTTTAGGGTTAGGATAAACTTTTTATAAAACGGTTTGGCGTACCGCAAGAGGTGATGTTCTATGCCACGTCGAATCTTTCTTGACACGGAGTGGACCAGGCCCCCGTGGTCGGAGCAGTCCAAGCTGATGTGGATCGGTCTCGCCGATGAAGAAGGGCGCTCCTGGTACGGCATCTCGTCCGAAGTTGACATCGACCCAGCCACCAACGACTTCATTGTCGGGGTCTTTCGGCTGATCACGCCAGACGAGCCGCGGCTGACCAACCAAGCGATCGCCGCCGCTGTTATCGACTTCTGTGGCAAGGTAGACGAGTTCTGGGCGTGGATCCCGACCTTCGAGCGGTTCGCCGAGTGGTCTGGTTTGGGGGAAGAAGCCGCGGGGGTGTATGCCAAACACTGGGACGTGGATCTGCAGATGGTGCGCGCCCTGGTGCAGCCGTGGCCGGACGGTTGGCCGGACCGCTTGCTCGATCTCAATGCGGCTGCGGTCGAAGCGGGGGTAGCGCTTCCACCCAGGGCGGTAAACCACCTGCATCCGCGTGTCCACACCGAGTGGAATCGGGAACTGTTTAAGCGCATCCGTATGGCGCAGGAGTAGAGAAGATGTCAAGAGCAGCCATCGCAGAGGCGCGTGCCTTCGACAGTTGGCTAGACTATCAAGCGGCCCTCAAGCGTGCCATCCAGCCGCTCACCCAAGAACAATTGCAAAAACGGCTTCTGCCCGGCCTCCGCACCCCCGGGAGATCGCTGAACATATCGTCTTTGGGCGCGCCCTGCATCTGAACCGGACGCTCGGTGACGCGGCGACAGCAGAATTAGCGCCACTCATTCAGTGGGGAGACGCCGACACCCCAGCGCGCACGGCCGCCGAGATTGTGGCAGGGCTGGAGAAGTGTAGCGGATCTGGCGCTAAGGTGTACTCAGGAGAGGACCTATGAAACCATACACTTTGGCTTCCATTACCCTCAAAACAGCAATTACGCATAGTGTAACCTATTTTCTCGTTGGACTGCTCGCTTTCACCTTCTTCGATTATGCCGGCAAGTATGCCGATCCGACCATTGCCACCTTGATGCGGCAAACGAACGATCCAATCGTTGCCAGTGGGCCATTGTTCCAAATAGTGCGCGGTCTTCTCTTCGGGCTGGCCTTCTATCCGCTGCGGGAGATTATCTTTGCGCGCAAGCAGGGGTGGCTCATTCTGTGGTTTGTGCTGGTGGTGGTGGGCATTCTGTCGCCCTTTGGCCCAGCGCCCAGTTCCATCGAAGGCATGATCTACACGATCTTGCCCATGTGGTTCCACATCATCGGCTTACCTGAGGTTGTGATCCAGGCGTTTCTGCTGGCTTTGCTAAGCTACTATTGGATCAATCACCCCGAAAAGAAATGGCTAACCTGGCTCTTTGGAGTTGCCTTCGCCCTGATGTTTTTACTAGCAACACTGGGCGTTCTGGCTGGGTTGGGAATCTTACCGACGCCTACCCAGTAATCAGCGTTGCCGAACGGCAGACCCTTATACTCGACTTTCGATACAAAAGGAGGTTCAAATGTCTGAAGTGTGGCAAGATCAAGCCCAACAAAGTTGCCGAAGATACGATTCAGCCCGATTGTCTGGATGCCATCATTGCGATAATGACCGGCGCAGCAGATTCCAGGGAGCCGCTCCAATATGATGAAGTTAAGCACGATGCAAGCCGTCGTCGCCACCGTCAATACACAATGGGAAAGTGATCTGGCCGATGAACTACTGCGCGCCTGGGAACACGACGGCGGACGCGCCAAGTTTTGGCGGGCCAGCACCAACTTTGTCTTCTTTTTCAAAAAGGCGGGTCGTGATCATGTGCTGCGCTTCAATCATGCCACTGAACGGACAGCGGAAACCATTGGCGCCGAACTGGCCTATATCAACGCCCTGGCGACTCACGGGCTGCGGGTCGCCAGGGCGGTTCCCTCATGGGGGGGCAATCTGGTCGAAAGCATAGAAACGGCGCAGGGTCGCTTTCATGCGGTCGTTTTTGAAGCGTTGCCGGGGAAGTCGGTCGATCTGGAAGAGATGACGCCGGAGCAACTGGTGCGGTGGGGTCAAACGCTGGGGGAGCTACATCAAGCCGCCGCGTACTATACGAAATCAGGGCGACCGAGCTGGCATGATCATCTGGCAATGGTCGCTGAAATCGTGCCGGAAACAGAAAGCGGAGCGCGACAAGAAGTAGCTCGACTAACGCGTGAATTGAGTCAGTTGGACAGCCATCCGCAGAACTTTGGTCTTATCCATTACGACTTTGAGCCGGATAATCTGATCTGGCATGATGGGCAACCGGGGATCATCGACTTTGACGATTGCGCCTGGTATTGGTATGTGGCCGATATTGCCCTGGCGCTCTCTGACCTCTTTGGCGATCGGCCCAGTCAGGTCGATTTTGCAAATATCGCCTTTCGGCACTTTATCCAAGGCTACCGCGCTGTCCGGTCGATTGAACAAGAGGAATTAGCGCAGATCCCGCTCTTTCTACGTCTGCAAAATTTGGTTAGCTTTGCGCGGATCTATCGCGCCCTGACGCCGGTCAATCCAGCAGGGGAGTTGCCCTGGATGCCTGGATTACGGGAGAAACTGACGGCGAAAATGCAGTTTTATCGCAATGAGTTTGCGTAAGTACCAAAGACGCTACAGCCCAATTTCGCCGCCGTTGGCGTGCATTGCATCAATCACAGAGGGATCATTTTCTATGGAGCTGCTGTTTGCCACCGGCAACGAACACAAAGCGCGTGAATTAGAGGCACTGTTAGGGCGCCCCATCCGGCAAGTAAAACTCGACCTGCATGAAGTGCAAGCCGTTGATGTACGGGAAGTGATTGAAGCGAAGGCGCGCGAAGCGTACCGCTTCGTGGGCAAGCCGGTTTTTGTCGAGGATACCGGGTTAGCCTTTGCGGCCTGGAATGGTCTGCCGGGCGCCCTGATCCGCTGGTTTTTGGATCGCGTGGGCAATGAAGGTCTCTGTCAAATGTTGCAGAGCTATGAGCAAACCGCCGCCATTGCCGAAACTTGTATTGGCTACTTTGATGGCAGTGAGTGTCATCTCTTTTGCGGCGTCGTTCCTGGGCAAATTGTGCGCAGCCCGCGCGGCAGCGGCGGCTTTGGCTGGGACCCCATCTTTATGCCCGACGGGTGGGAAAAAACCTTTGCTGAGATGACGCATGAGAAGAACTTGCTCTCCATGCGCAAGTTGGCTGTGGCGCAACTGAAAGCATTTCTCGACGAACGAGGGTTGTAATGCGCGCCCGGAGCAGGTTTCGGCGCAAGTCGGGAAGCGATAGGGGTGAATGGAAGGGCTGGCGAGGGGTCCATCGGCCCTTAACACACAGTGACTAGATACCCATAAGGCGTAAAGCCCAGGCTATACATCAACCGCAACGAGGGTTGATTGGATAGCTCCACTACGCTTTCAACATAATAGGGGGTGGCCGTTTGGATCCAGTGGAGCGCGGCGGCAGTCACCGCTTGGCCGTAACCGCGACGCCGGTAAGCCGGCGCCGTGTCAATATAAATTTCCGCCAACAGATCACCCCACAGACGCACACCACAGGTAGCAACCAGTTCTTGCCCACAAAAGTAACCAAAGATCCGCAACCAATCATCCATCTGCTCTAATGACCAGGGTAGGGGGTCGGTAGCGGCGGCAAAGGCTGTTACATGACGATGATCATTGTAAGTAAGTGGGCGTATGGACGGCTCGATTGGCCGATGAACATCCGGCGCTTGATGTAGGAAGATAATAGCGGGGCCGTATACCACTGTTGCCGGAATTGTCTGAAGGAAGGGCTGAAGCTGTTCCAGGGTGGGGAGGTGGTTGGGGCGGAAGCAGGCGGCAAGGTGCGCCCGCACGTTATCGTGCCATGCTTCCGGCGTTGCAACCACCCAACGACCACCGCAACGCAACGCCCAAAGTCCTGGCTGTGCAATCGTGGTCAACAGGTATGGGTCTGGGGCGTGACGAACCAGATCGTTGCCACAACCCAAAAATTGACCCCAGTATTGGTCAACCAAGTTTACCAAAGCCGTTGACATGTGGTGCTGCTCATCGGTTAGAAAAAGGCGCCTTTACTTTGTTGCGCTGCGTTGCACTTCCATAAAATCCACATGCTCGGTAGCAAAGCGCTCTTTCAGAAAAGCAACGATGTCGCTCATGGCAAAGTTGGTTGTACAGACAACCAGATCAATATTAGCGTATTCATATTCAGGCCAGGTGTGGACAGAGATATGGGACGCGCCAACGATTAAGATCGAGGTGACGCCATGAGGTTCAAAGTGATAGCTGGCTTTGGCCTTCACTTCGGTACTCAACATATGCGTCAATTCGAAGAGAACCTCTTCCAAAAAGAGCGGATCATCTAGCTGCTCATAGCGACAATGATGTAACTCAATAATAATGTGACGGACGATAAGGCTCATAAAAGTTTACTTTCATTTGGGTCAACCACTTCCTATCCAACGCAGTTATATAGATTTTCGCTTAAATTTGGGTTTTAAGCATCGTCGCAAAGCAGGATCTTACCCTCACGCATTTGTTCCTCATTGACTTCCGCAATTGCCCTAACCCCTTAACACGATGTAAGCAATTTTTATTTACGAACAACAATTTGTTTTGATAAATTTATCTCATAGATGAAAGGATGTTGTCAGCATCCAAAGAGCCTTTTTTCTCTATACTGCAATAACAAAATACCACTACGAAATTTTAAGTTATCAAATTGAACAGCAGATAAGCCGTAAGCTTTTCAAATGGTATTTAGCAGATTAGTCGCTTTTATCGAAACAATGATCAGAAAGGTCGGGCGATGGCAACGGAGATACAAATTTCAACGCTGCGGTACCCAAAGCAGATGAAGATCGCTTTAAAGCAACAACTCGCCAAAGTTCCACTCTGGGCGCTCTTTCTTATGGTGGGTGTTACGGTTATCTACGGCCACTCGCTTCTACCGGTTGGCACAGTGAAAGGTGTGGGCTATGTCCTCTATACGATGACCACAGCCGCTTTTCTAATCATTGGCATCCGGCAGAGCCGCCTCAATTACTTTAGCCCCTGGCATGTACTGGCAACCGGCATTTTTATCAATGTGGCCGCCGACAGTCTTTGGTATACCTACCGCTTTGCGGAGATCGCATTGCCCTACCCATCTTATATTGATTGGATCTACTTAAGCGGCTACGTGGTGAGAAGCGTCGCCCTCCACTTAATGAACCAGGCACGTACACGCCACCAGGATCTCTCCGGTTGGATCGATAGCCTGATTATTGGCTGTGGCGCCGGCTTGCTCTCCTGGATCTACCTGATGGAGCCTTACGCCGATAATCCGGCCCTGACCTATCTTGAACGCGCCGTCTCGATTGCCTATCCGCTGATGGATGTGCTGATGTTGGCCGTGGTGGCGCGCCTCTGGATTACCCCAGGCAGACGTTCGCCGGCCTATTTTATTTTAAGCATTGGCCTCAGTATGTGGATGATTGCCGATGTGATCTATGCCAAAGCGATTTTGGATGGCAGTTACTACAGCGGCCATTTGCTCGACGCCGTTTGGTTGCTCAGTGGTACGCTGCTGGCGACGGCGGCCCTCCATCCAACGATGCGGCAGATGATCGAACCGGGTCCGCAGATCGAAATCAAAGTGACCTGGCAACGGCTCCCTCTGCTTGCCGGCATGTTGTTGTTGTCGCCGGCGACGCTCATTATTCAAACAATTCGCGATATTCCCATCAACCTGCCCGTCATCGCCGGCGGTTCGGCGCTCCTCTTCCTATTGGTTGTGGTTCGCATGAGCGGGTTGATGACGCTGCTCGGGCGCGCCGTTGCCCGTGAACAGGCATTGAAGAACGCTGCCGCCGCCTTTGTGGCGAAACCATCGCGCGAAAGCATCTATTCGGCCGCGTTTCAGGCTATTGCCGGTTTGGCAGCAAAGAATCCGGTTGATATTCATCTAATCGTGGGGTTGCCCAATGAATGTGCGCTGGTTGCATCCTATCAAGATCAACAAGAGATGGTGCCGCCTACGCCACGCGCCCTCCCGCCCCTACCGGCCGACCTTTTGCTGGCGCTGAAGCAGGGGAATATTGAAAGCTATGACTATGGCAAACATCCGACCTTCTGGCAAGCGGTGGGGATTGAGCAGGATCGAGAGGAAGTTTTGATCGCACCGATTGGCGTACAACAGCGGTTATTTGCTGCCCTTCTCGTCGCCAGCAAACAACGGCTGCTCACTGAAGTCAAAGGTGGCATCGAAGGTCTCAGCGACCAGGTGGCGCTGGCGCTGGAAAGTCTGGATCTAACAGAAAATTTACATCGTCAACGGAGCGAAGCGCGCTTTCGTTCACTTGTGCAACATGGCTCGGAAATTATTATCATTCTTGATGCTAACGGGACCATTCGCTATGTCAGTCCGGCTATCGAGCGGCTACTGGGGTATACGCCGGAAGCACTGATTGGCGCCAACTTGAGCCAACAGATCATTCATCCGAAAGATCTGACATCGAGTACGCTCTTTCACCAATCCCTGATCAACACCCCCGATAAAACGCTGACGACCGAAATGTTGATGCAACACCGCGACGGCTCGTGGCTGCACTTTGAAATGATCGGCAGCAACCTGCTTCACGATGCTAATATCCAAGGGTTGTTGATCACCTCGCGCGATATTAGCGAACGCAAGGTCTTTGAACAACAGTTACAACATCAAGCCTTTCATGATCCCTTAACGGGCCTCCCCAATCGCGCCCTCTTTATGAACCGTTTGCAACATGCCCTGATTCGGGCCGGACGCCATACACCGAATGATCTGTTGGCGTTGCTCTTTGTCGATCTCGACCTCTTCAAGGTGGTGAACGATAGCCTTGGGCATGAAGCGGGAGACCGCCTCCTGGTGGCAGTCTCCAACCGGTTGCAACGGGCGATTCGTCCCCAGGACACCGTGGCGCGTTTCGGTGGCGATGAATTTATGATTCTCTTGGAAGATCTGCCGGACGAAGCGGGGGCGCGCGCCATGGCCGAAGAGCTGCTGCAAAAATTGCGTGTAACCGAAAACATTAACGGCTACGAAATTGTCGTCACGGCCAGTATCGGTGTCGCCCTCAACTATGCCGGCATCAATTCGACTTCGGATCTGTTGCGCTATGCCGATGCCGCCATGTACCAGGCCAAACGGGAAGGCAAGGGGCGCTATCATGTCTTTGATGGCCGCACCAGCACCAGCTTGCTGGAACGGTTGGAGCTGGAACAGGAATTACGGCGCGCTGTGGAACAAGAGGAATTCCGCGTCTTTTATCAGCCGATCATTGCCCTGAACAGCCGCAAAGTGATCGGCATCGAAGCGTTGATCCGCTGGCAACACCCGCGCCTAGGGTTAATTGCACCGGCCCAGTTTATTCACACGGCCGAGGAGACCGGGTTGATTGTCCCAATGGGGCGCTGGGTGCTGGAAGAAGCTTGTCGGCAGGTCTACCGCTGGCAGTCTGAACGCGAAGACGATATTCGCTTGGAACTAAGTGTAAACCTGTCAGCAAAACAGCTTCAACAGCCCAATCTGGTGGCGGAAATTGCCCAAGTATTGCAAACGACTGGCCTCGACCCGCTGAATTTGAAGTTGGAGATCACCGAAAGCGTTGCCATGAGTGACGCCGAAGGGATGCTGACCCGCCTCCATGATTTAAAGGCGCTCGGGGTGAAGCTGGCGATTGATGACTTTGGCACCGGCTATTCCAGTTTGAGTTACCTGAAACGCTTCCCGGTCGACACCTTGAAGATTGATCGCTCCTTTGTCTCCGGCTTAGGGCAAAATGCCGAAGATACAGCGATTGTCCAGGCCGTCGTCACCATGGCGCACACCGTCGGCCTCACCGTCACGGCGGAAGGCGTAGAGACCACGGAGATCACCAATCATCTCCAGGGCTTAGGTTGCGACCTAGCACAGGGCTATTACTTCGCCAAACCGCTCCCGGGCACTGAGCTGGAAGCGCTGCTTCAACAAAAATAGTTATGGGCAAACCAGCGCTCTCTCAATAGCCTGTCAACCCGCTCCCGGCGAGTCCGTGACTCGCCCCGACGCCTAACCAGCTCAACCCGCTCCCGGCGAGTCCGTGACTCGCCCCGGCCTTTAGCAAGTCCGGATTCGCCAGGAGTACAGCGTTATTTTCCGGTCATCCTTCATACCGCTCCTCCCCGTTTTGCCCCAGGTTTCACCTGATGATTTGTCCACTTTGCTTGCGCTGTGTATCATAACAAGCGTTATACAAATCAACACTCATCAGCTAGAAACGAAGGGAAGACCATGCAATTACAGGAAACCATCCACCACTACTTGGATCAGGAAGACGAAAAACTCGCCTATCTCGCCAAAGCCATCTGGGATCATCCCGAAATCGGGCTGCAGGAGAGCTATGCCGCTAACTTACTTTCGACCGAACTGGCCGAAGCCGGTTTTACCATCGAACGGGGCGTGGGTCAGATGCCGACCGCCTTTGTGGCCAGTTGGGGTTCAGGCCGACCGCTCATCGGTATTCTAGGCGAATATGATGCGCTGCCGGGGCTATCACAACAGGTGGCGACGACAGTGGAAGCGATTGTCCAAGGTGGGCCGGGACATGGCTGCGGCCATAATCTCTTTGGCGTCGCCGGCTTGGGCGCCGTCCTGGCGCTGAAAGAGACGATGATCGCCAACAAGCTGCCGGGGACGATCCGTTTTTACGGCTGTCCTGCCGAAGAGACGCTGGTCGGCAAGACCTTTATGGCCAAGGATGGCGTCTTTGATGACCTGGATGCCGCCCTGGCCTGGCACCCTGGCGACGCCAACACGGTCTGGCATGGCTCGTCATTAGCGATGAATTCTTTCAAGGTGAACTTTTATGGCGTCGCCGCTCACGGCGCAGCCGCGCCTCATTTGGGCCGCAGCGCGCTGGATGGGGTGATGTTGATGGATATCGGCGTCAACTATCTGCGTGAACATATCATTCAGGAAGCGCGCATCCACAGCGTCATCACCAGCGGTGGTCAAGCCCCCAATGTCGTGCCGGCCTATGCCCAGGTCTGGTACTTTGTGCGCGCTCCCCGTCGCGACCAGGTCGATGAGATTTACGCCCGCGTCCTCGACATTGCCAAAGGCGCGGCCTTGATGAGCGGCACGACTTACGACATTGACTTCGTCACCGGCTGCTACGAGGTGTTGCCCAACGCCGTCATCTCCAACTTGATGTACGAAAAGATGATGGCACTCGGTCCCATGCACTTCACCGACCAGGAGCTTGCTTTCGCCGCCGAGTTACAAAAGAGCTTCCCGTCCGGTTCACGCGAGTTTAGCTATGCGAATCTAGAAAAGACCACCACCGACAAGCTCACCAAAGCCGATCTCGACAACCCGCTTTGGACCAAAGTCCTGCATCACGCGCCCACCCCCACCGTCATGCCCGGCTCGACCGAAGTGGGCGATGTGAGCCAGATCACGCCGACCAGTCAACTGACCACCACCTGTTGGCCGTTTGGCACGCCGCCCCACAGTTGGCAGATCACAGCTTCGTCCGGCTCGCAGATCGGTTCCAAAGGGATGCTCTACGCCGCCAAAGCGCTGGCGTTGACGGCATTCGATCTGCTAACCAAACCGGAACTACTCCAAGCTGCCAAAGCTGAGTTTGCCGCCAGCACCGGCGGTCGCAAGTACGTTTCGCCGTTGCCAGAGGGAACAGTCCCACACTGAGACCAGTAACAATGATTAATTGTTGTTTTTCAATTAATCATTGTTACGATTGTTTCGGCAAATATTGCGCCAGCACGGCCTCGTCCACCATCGAAGCCGGCAGCCGCAGAGTCGTAATCTTTGGGTCACCCAGGTCGAGCGCCACCATTTTGATCAAGCTGACCTGCGCCCGCGCTTGCCGTTTGATGGCGTGCCAGGGGATCATCAACGGCGGATGGCCAATGCGAAAGAAGACCATCGTTGAGAGATACAACCCTTCCGGCGCGGGTTGAATCTTCAACGTCCCCCGGTGGTTAACCGGCCCCAACATGGCCCAAAGCGTACCAAAGACCGATCCTTCCGGCGCTTTGGTGCAGCGATAATGCCGCGCCAGGCGTCGCCAGCCGCTCAACCACGCCAATAACCAGACCACCCCGCTCCAAATCAGCAGAAAGCCAACCAGGACCAAAGGAATCAGGAGTAGAAGCAACATTGGTGTTGAAGGTTCAGTGGCCATAATTCTCACCGTCGTTTCTGTTTCAGATTGGACACGCTTTTGTATAACGATTGCTTTATTATAACACTGCCTCCCGTTATCATTCCTACAGAAAAATTACGAAATTTACAACTGATCTTGTATTCTATTCAATCCTGAATCAGCAAAGATACATATAAAGCAATACCCTTAATACGTACAAGTAGAATTAAATTTATTCATACCAAACTTCATACTATACTTTCTTACAAACTCATGGTAGACTCAAGTAGAAGGTAAATTCTTAATTGATTTTTATCTTGCAGGAGGAAGACAAATGTCGATAGCCGTCATGCGCAAAGTAACTATTTCCCTACCGGATGATTTGATCGAATTTGCTGATCAACGCGCCCAGTCTACCGGTAGTAATCGCAGTCAGGTCATTGGTTGGGCCTTACGTGAAGTCAAGAGTCGCACACAAGCGCAGTTGGCCGCCGAAGGTTATCAGTTTTATGCTCAGGAAGCTGGTGAATTTGCCGAAGCCAGCAGTACGCTCGTGGCAGCCGCATGGAGCGACTGGGAGGAGGAGATCGTCCATGCCGGTTAAACGGGGGGAAATTTATTGGGTTGAGTTTGATCCGGTAAAAGGAAACGAACAAGGTGGCTTGCGACCAGCCTTGGTTGTGCAAAATGATATTGGGAATCGTTATGGCCCAACTACCGTTGTCGTAGCGATCACCCGTACCATTCCACCCCAACCCTACCCGTTTATTGTCGTCGTTGAACCACATGAGAGTGGCTTGCCCGTCCGTAGCACTATCAATTGCGCCCAGATCGCGACGATCCAGCAAAGCGGCAAAGATAGTCGTTTTCGACCGGCGCGTGGGGCAACCACTGTTCAACCGATTGGACGCTTGCCAGATAACAAGCTCGAAGAAGTAGATAAAGCGTTACTCTTCAACTTAGGGATAAAAAGTTAACTCACCTTTTGCATCGTGCCGGGGCGACTAAGCAGATAGAGCAGCGTGCCTTTCGGAATCTGATAACCGGCGGGTTCCACCTGGTCAAGTTAAATCAAATCGATCTGGTCTATCGCATCGGCTGGACGCTCTTCCAAGGTCTCAGTGATCCCATGTTGCGACGCTACATTGAATACAATTACCGGCAGGAGATTGAAGAAGCGCTCCATGAAGAGGCAATCAAGGATTGGCGACACGAGTACAACCGCCTGCGTGGTCAGATGAACTACCTCATCGGGCATTTTGCCGAAGGGTATCTCTATGCCATACTGAGCGCCTTTGACGGACGCACGGTCGATGGGCAGCACTACTTTGCCACGGCTGGCCTGGTGCCACTGCCCCACTTCACCAAGATCGAGCGGCGTAGCGGCGTTGTCGAAACTGGGCGGGTCTTCGAGATCGATCTGCTGGCGGAATACACCTTACCGGACGGTGCCGGCGAGGGTCTCTGGCTGGTGCAAAGCAAATATACGCAAGACCCCGCCAACGCCGAAGCCGCCCAAGCGTTTCTAGCCCAAGCAGAGAAGGCCGCCCAGCGCAAACCTTACGCCGCCGTGACCCGTTGGTATTTCGCCAAACAGGGTTTTACGGCAGACGCGGCTGCGCGCTTGGAAGGCGATGGCGTCCTCATCAGTGATTTGACCACGTTTAACCAGTTGGCGCAGCTTTATGGGTTTGTTGGTCTGCCAAGGTGAGTAAGCAGGGGCGCCATAGAAAGATAATTGGCCGCAAAGCTACCGCACAACGCGGGCTAATGAAGGTTAGCGAATGGTTTCGGTAATCCTTGGAACTTGTCACGCCGGCGGCGATGACCTACAGTTACCGCTTTATTTTCGTAACATTCATAAGCCCGCTTCTGGGGGCGTTGTTCGCTAGCTTGGGACACGCTGGGGGCCCTTGATGGCGGGGCGGCCCCGGTTGACCGCTTGATGTCCCGATCTTCCATCAGAAAGGCAGCGGAAGATGTCCCAACTCAGCGAGGAGTTCCAAGCACGCATTGTATATGCCATCCCGGCCATGCAGTATGTTTCGGTGGTGCGCGATCTCGTCTATAAAACCGTTGATGACTTGTTGCTGCGACTTGATCTCTACTATCCGCCGGTAGCCAGTCAACTACCACCGCCGGAGGCGGTGGCATGAAGGATAACTAGCCCTGGAAGGGGCTACGCTACAGCCTACGTGTTAGTCATCAAACAACTTGCCTTGTTGCTGTTCATTGCGACGCTCTTGGCTCTCTTGCCACCGCACATATTGGCGGATCATCGTTTCATCCAGGCCAACGGTGCTAACACAGTACCCCCTTGACCAGAGATGACAACCCCAGTACTTGCGGGCCAACTGCGGAAAGCGGGCAAACAGCCGCAACGCCAATTTCCCTTTCAAAAAGCCCATGATCTCCGACACCGACGCTTTGGGGGGAATCCATAACAACAGATGCACATGATCGGGCTGAATATTCAATTCGATAACTTCCACCCCGTCCCGCTGGCGCAGAAGTTCATAGATCTGTTGCTTGACATATTCGCCCACCTCATCTTGCAACATGCGGTAGCGATATTTTGGACAAAAAACAATGTGATATTTACACTCATACAGCGAGTGAGCGAGTTTCCGAAATCGCTTGCTCATCTTGGATCTCCTTGTAAGTGCCACCTTCCAGGGAGATCTATTTTACTCTTACCTCCGGTAGAACCGTCTATGGCACCACTACCAAAGGTAGTGGTTTTCTTTCGGAATAAAAAGCTAGATAGAAGCTAGGCTTATGACTTCCCCGTTTCTTACCGCCCGCGGTATAATCACATCATGCCTGAGCAATCTTCGATTTCTGTGCCAGTTGAATACCGCGCGCCGGTTTTCCAACGTGGGTTGGCGCTCTTTGCTTTGCTTGTTGCGTTGCTCCTGGCGCTGGTCACGTTCCTGGCCTGGCGGGTAGAGGGGTCAGCGGTTGGCGCATGGACGTTGCCACTGTGGGCTTCTATGGCCGGCTACTGGTTTTGGCAGTGGCGACTTTGGGCGCAACGGTTCGTCTTCTATCCTGACCGGCTGATGGTCTTGATGCCGGGCCACGCCAGCCAATCGATCCCTTATGCCACTATTCAGGACGTGCAGATTGAACATGGGCGGCTACATCTCATCACTGCGCAGAGCAATTTGCCGTTGCGCAGTGAGCCAAACACCTTGGCGCACCTTGCCACAGCGCTACTGGATCGTATACCTGCGCTGCGCCAGGCACAGAAAACGCTCCCCAAGCTACCGCTTCAGGTCGATGCACCACGCCAACCGGTGATCATCGTCACTCTCTTTGGGTTATTGATTGGGGCGTTGGGGGTGGGGCTGGGCAACGCGGCTTTCCGCAATGTTGAATTTCCCGACCGTACCTTTGCGTTGCTCGTTGCCGGGGTCATGGTCGCCATCAGCACTTTCCCGCTCTATTGGCTTCTCGTCGGTTTTGTCTGGCGTTACACCTTTGACCGAGAGACGATTCAGGTGCAGCACACGCTACGCACGGTCACGTATGACCCGGCCCACCTTTGCCATATAGCAATCCACCAACAAGACGTGACCAATCGTGGCTTTACCAAAACGCTCTATACCCTGCGCCTTGTCTTTGACCAAGACGCGTCGCTGATCGTCCAGCCCGGCGCGCAGAATTATCCGTTCGACTATGCCGACGCGTTGGAAAAGGTCATCTTGCATCGGCTGCTGACGCAATTGGAGACGATGTACACTATGCCGCGCAACGCAACTTCCTCAAAATCAACGCCAGCCAATGCCGAGACGGAAGCGCCAACGGTGACAACCCGTTGGCTCGATCCCAAAACAGAATGGCAACCGTCGCCCGGCACACCGACAAAGTTGCCTGATTTCATCGTTGAGCATTACTCTCAACCGGCTGATCTGCGGGTGATGATTCTCAATTATGGCGAACGTCAACCTGGCGCTGAGGATGTCGTCGTGCAGTTGAGTCGTCCAGTGGCGGGGCAACAGCTTTTTCACACGACGAATGGCGACGCCGCCTTTAGCGCCAGCGGCGACTATCTCCTGCTCGCCATGCCCTTTCTGCTCATCGTCATTGACGCCCACACGATGCAGGCGTGGCATTACCCTCTGCCCAACCGCACCATGTTGCTCAACGCCGGCTGGGAAGGGGATCGATTACGGGGCGCTATGCTCGCCTATGGCAAGCGTACCGAGGAAGCCGAGACGCTTGGTCCGTGGGAATGGGCAGAAATCATAGCGCAGTGGTCGCCAGGCGTGGGGCCACAACGATAGTGAGGAAACAAGCAGATGAAATGTTGTTTGGATGTTGACTACCGGGATGATCACGCGCTGGCTGCTGCATTGCTCTTTGCCGATTGGGGCGATGCTGCGCCGACCCACGAACTTACCGCCCGCATTGACCAGGTTGAGCCGTATATTCCGGGTCAATTCTACCACCGTGAGTTGCCTTGTCTGTTGGCTGTGTTGGCAAAAGCGCCGACGCCCGTCGATCTGATTGTGATCGATGGCTATGTTTGGCTGGATAGTGCGCAAAAGCCGGGGCTGGGTGCGCATTTATATACAGCGCTCGGTGAAAAGATTCCTGTCATCGGCGTTGCCAAGAAACCATTTCACAGCGCCGCCGCCGAGGAAGTCTATCGCGCCGGTTCGGATAAACCACTCTATGTGACAGCAGTTGGGATGACGCCCGCGGATGCAGCAGCGGCCATTGCCCAAATGCACGGCCTCTATCGTATCCCAACGCTGCTCAAACGGGTTGACCAACTTTGCCGGCAGAGCGTGCTACCATGACGCTGGTTACACTACTCCGCCTCGGTTTACTGGTGCTGTTGTTGACCCTGATCTGGCAGGGCTGGCCGCAACGACTGGATGTGACATTGGGGGAGACGGCAACCGTTTATCAGGCCAACGCCGGGGCCTTTGCCGTCACGATCACGCTCATTCCCCACGGCAATGACAACGGCCCTGTGGATCTGAACATCTATCGTGACCAGCAACTGCTCGGTGTCATCCCCGCACAATACAACTACGATTCCTTTGCCAACCAACCGGCCGGCTGGCTACGTCGCACTTGGGTCGATGGCGACTGGCGACGGGATCTCATGCTTATCACGGCGAACCGGCCGGGCTATGCTTATGTCAGCAGTGAGGATGGCAAGTTGTATCGGGTTGAGACAGGGGAGTAAAATGGCTTTACCGCTTGGTGGTCACGAACTTCACCCCAAAGCAACGGTGAAACATCGCGTTTATGCCAATGGCGTTCTCCATCTTGCGCTGCTGGGCGTCGAATGGTATGACAATGCGCCGGCCTACCTGGGTTGTGTTCGTGATTTACAAGCGCTTGATTCCTTATCAACCACAACAACGCTGACCATTGTCAGTAATGAGACGCCATACCGCATCACCGATCAGGCGAGCTTTCGACAGTGGGTGGCGGCGATTTTTGAAGAGCAACAGCCGTGGGGGTTTCATGAACGACTCAAAGCAACATCTACTAATTGAAACGATCCGGGCACGTTATGACCTCGAACCCATCGCCCAACTCTCCCCGTTGACGGGTGGTGAATGGAAACAATTGTGGCGCTTGGACGGGAAAGATCGCTCTTATGTGGTCAGCATTAGCCACCCAACGACCACTGTCGAAAGCATCGCTTATGAGCATCAACTGTTGCGCTACCTGAACCCCCAATTGCCACAAATCCCAGCGCCCCTGCTGGCACAGGATGGCAGCACCTACTTTATCGATCAAGGGCGGATCGTCAGTCTGTTGCCACTGATGCCGGGGGCGATGGCCGACGAAGACGAAGTCCGCCTGCCGGCAGCGCGCTTTCTGGCGGCGTTCCATCGGGTCGGGCTGACCTACCCGGATCGCGCGGCGCGACCGGATGTGCCGCCCTGGCACGAATGGGACTGGTGCGCGGACGAGTGGCCGCTTATCACAGCCGCCCTTGCCAGTACCCCGGCGACAACCACCTTGGCTGCCCACCGCTTTTGGCAGGGAACGGGTGAATGGGCGTCCCAAATCATTGAGCGCCGGGAACAGATCGCCAATGAACGCGCCTACTTTCAACAATGGCTCACCGATCTGGCCCATTCTGATCGCCACTTAACCACTGGCCCCCAGCACGACGATTTTCACGGCAATAACTTATTGGCTGAGGGCGAAACGGTGACGGCCCTACTGGATTGGGATGATTGTCACCCCGATTGGCTGGTGTTGGATGTGGCTAACGCCACTTGGGAATTCTGTTTGGATGATAAGGCGCATACCCTTAACGTTGGGAATGCCCGGCGCTTTTTGCAAGCGTATGCCGATGCCGGCGGCCCGGTGACAAAGCAGGAATTTGATCTGATCATCCCCCTGATCCGCTTTCGCCGGCTGATGGAAATTATGAATTCCTTGCAAGGCATTGTCACCGGCGGCTTTTGGGACGAATCGCCCGATTACCTGGTGCATAATTTGCTTTCATTGGAAAACCTGCGGGCGATCAGGTTATAGCCAACACCATCGGCGGGCGACTGTGGTATAATAAAGCACAGGACAACAACGTGATCGGCCAGCAGCCATTGGAGTTCAATCATGTCGGAAGCGCCAACTCTCTTTCCCGCCACACCGTGGGTAATCAAACCCTTGGTGCCGGATGAGGTCTATACTGACCGTGAAGAGTTTCTCGAATACTTCTATAAAGCCGCCTTTAACGCCGTGGGTCGTCGCACCATGTCCACGGTGTTATTAGGCCAACGGCGCATGGGCAAGACGGAAATCTTTCGTCGCGTGGTCAATCGACTCTTCTTCGACCAAGACCCGCGCGATCCCAAGGCGGTGGTGCCGGTCTACTACTTGTTCTCTGATGATGAGCCGGATCGACGGAAATTCGCCATCAAGTACCTGGAAAACTTCATACGGTATTATGTCGGCTTCTATACCCGTCAACCGCAGTTGATCCATGAAGCGCCAGAAGAAGACGAACTGCTGGCCTGGATTGAACAGCATCGTCATCTTTTCCCGTTTGGGCGCGATTTGGAATTGTTGCTCAACTATCATCATGCCATGCGACAAGGACAGATGGTCACACCGGAACAGACCGCGGTTGCGATTCCCCGACGGATCTCTGACATTTTTGATTCAACCATTGTTGTCTTCCTTGACGAGTTCCAGAACACGCGCTTGCCACAATATGAATTTAGCATCGTCGGCTTTATGCAAGAAGCCGTCGAGTCCAACACCTGCCCGCACTTTGTCACCGGATCGGCCATGAGCATCCTGGCGCGGGAGATTTTGGGGCGGGGTTCGCTCTTTGGCCGTTTTCGCAGCAAGCCAATTGAACCGCTTTCCGAGTATTGGGGCGCCGAGATGGTAAAACGGGCAGCAAGCCATTACCAAGTGACAGTGCCAGAGATCATGGGGCCGATCGTAGCCGCGCGTTGCGGTGGCAACCCGTTTTATATTGCCGCTGTTGTTCAACAAGCTGCTGAACAGCAAAAGCCACTGATTGACGAAGAAGCGATCAACCAAATTCTGGCGGTGGATCTCTCGTCCGGTTTTATCTGGGCCGAGTTAAACGAACAAGTCAATAGCTGGATCACCCGTATCAATGAACATGGCATCACCAAATGGATTCTCTACCTCTCGGCGCTGGAAGAAGAGCATGAGATCAGCCTGGAACGCATCCAACGCCAGTTGATGGAAAAAGAAGGCAAGGATGTCCCGCTGGAGACGATTCGCGAGGTCTTGATCCGCCTCTCCCGTGGCGACTTGCTCGAATATCGCGAGTTGGGTGGCTGGTTTCACAAGGTCGATGATCCCATTTTGATCGAGTTTCTGCGTGTGTGGGGTCGGATTGATGTCGAGCGGCAGAACGCAGGGCTGGTACAAGCCGAGTTGCTGAGTCGTTACAGCCGTTTACAGCGCCGTGTCCGCGAATATCAAGGCTATCTGGCCGAGGTCTTTATGGCGCAAGTGCTTTTCAGCAGCCAGGATAAGCAAAAGCAGCCGCTCCCCGCGCACTTCTTCAACAGCCCCACCCCAATTCAGATGGACTGGCCGGTGATCTACGTCCATCATCGCCAACGGCTGCGTTCGGGGCATGGGCAGGAGATCGATTTGGTGGCCGCCATTGGCGCTGAACGCTGGGTCTGCCAGAGTAAATGGGTCACCACCCACAAAGTTGGCGTGGCGGTGGTGGAAGGGTTGTTGGCCCAGGCCGCCGCGGTACGCGCTGAATTTGAATTGTCCACTGTGCGCTGTTGGCTCTTTGCCTATGCCGGGTTGACCGCCGAGGCGGAAGCGCTGGCCCGCCAGGAGGGCGTCCTCTGGTCGAACCGTGAACAACTGGATGGCTTGTTGACTTACCTTGGCCTGCGCACCCTGCCAACGCTGACAGACACAGAAGAGGCGTAAGATCCCATGACAAAACCGACCGCTGTCACCTTTGCCCGCACAGAAGATTTGGACCCAACCGCCCGTGCGGCCATTATCCAGGTCTGTGTTGCGGCGACCCAGGAAGAAGATTTCTACAACCTTTTCAGCTACATTCCGTCCGGTGGTCGCCATTTTCTGGCCTATGATGGTGCGCAGTTGGTGAGTCATGCCGTCGTCACCACCCGTTGGTTGCAACCAGCAGGACTGCCCTTGCTGAAAACCGCCTATGTTGATGCGGTGGCAACCTTCCCGGCCTATCAAGGCCAGGGCTTTGGCAGCGCCGTTATGCAACACCTGGCCGCGCATATTGCTGACTATGAGATCGCCTGTTTGCAGACCGAACGGCAAAGCTTCTATGCCCGGCTTGGTTGGGAAGAGTGGCGCGGCCCTTTAGCGGGGCGGGGAGCCGAAGGATTGATTCCGACCCCGGATCAGCGCGGCGTCATGATTTTACGTCTGGCGCACACGCCGCCACTCACCCTGGACGAGTTGTTAACCATTGAAGTGAGCGGGCGCATCTGGTAGCAACGCTGCCCACGCTCATCGATCCGCTCACCAATCAGCAATGCTGCCATCGGGACGGAAAGCTTCAGGAATCCACGGCTGGGCCGGATGACGCAGCAACGCCGCTTCATCCATCTCCGCCCCCAGGCCAACTCCTTGCGGCAAGCCACAACAGCCATCGGTTTCCACCGTCGGCAAGGTGGTGCAGATCTGGCGCATAAACTCATGGTGTTCATGACGATGTTCAAGATGGGTAAAAGCTTGGGCATGGGCGGCCAAGTGGACGCTGGCTAATGATTGCAGCGGTCCGTTTGGGTTATGCGGGTTAAAGGCGACGCCATAGAGTTCCGCCAGCGAAGCGATCTTGAGCATTTCGGTGATGCCGCCGGCGTTGGCAACATCGGGCTGGATGATGGAGACCAGTTCTTGTTCCAGCAGATTGCGAAAACCCCAGCGGGTAAAGAGCCGTTCACCCGTGGCAATGGGAAGCTGAAATTTTTCGGCACAACGTTGCAACCCATGCTCAATCTCCGGTAAGACCGGCTCTTCGATCCAGAGTGGGTAGGTGTGACGCACCGCCGCTTCCAGTTGCACCGCCAGACCAGGGCTGGGCCGGCCATGAAAATCAAGGGCAAAATCGCAGCGCTCGCCAATTTCCTCGCGTACCGCCTCACAACAAGCCACCACCTGGCGAATGGTCTGCATTCCTTCAATTGCACTGACCGCCGGCAACGGGTAGATTTTGACAACCTGATAGCCCAACGCCAACGCTTGGCGCGCTCGTTCGCGAAAGACAGCCGGATCCGTTGAAAGTCCCAGGTTGGCATAGAGGCGCACCCGGTTCCGTACCGCGCCGCCAAAGAGGCGATAGAGCGGCAGGCCAGCCACTTTACCCCGAATGTCCCATAGCGCCATATCAATGCCGGATAGTGCTGCGGTTTGAATTGGCCCGCCACGCCAGTAACTGTGACGATACATGCGCTGCCAACACCATTCGGTGTCCAGCGGGTCAGCGCCAAGGATCAGCTTTTCCAGGTCTTTGATCGCCCCCTGGACGCCCTGCGTTTTGGTCGGCAGCGAACATTCGCCCCAGCCAACGAGTCCCGGCTCGTCAGTTTCTACTTTGACATAAACCCAGTCGGTGACGGGACTCCAACAACCGATGGGATGCAATGCAACGATTCTCATAATATTTTACCTGATGGGTTGGCTGATAGTGCTGTATCTGTTCATATTATCAACATAAGTTCGCTTAAACGCAAGCCATATAAATTGATAATACGTGCCTAAGCTTAATTTTTCGTTAGATTTGTGCTGTGATAATATAATAGAAGATAAAAACTTATATCATCTTGACAAAACTTATAAAATACTTATAATTCAAAATGAACAAAATTATTTGGCGTCCGAAAGCGCTGCGTCAATGTGAAACGCTTGACGAACCACAGGTATGGCTATCGTCTGCGTGTGGGAAAGTATCGGGTCTTTTTTGATTTTCAGGATGGGGAAGCGCGGATTGTGTGGATCGAAGAGGTAAAGAAACGCGATGAACACACCTATTGAACAGCAAATGGTCGGCTCACAGATCGCTTATCAGACAATTAAAGATGCTAGCGGCGCGATTCAGTATGTCGTTGTACCATACGAAGATTTTCTACGGATGGAGAGCAACGCAGAACCGTGGGTGCCAAATGAAGTTGTCGAGCAAGTCATCATGGGCAAGTTGACGCCCATGCGCGCCTGGCGTGAATATTTAGGTTCAACCCAAAGTGAAGTCGCCGCACGGATGGAAATTTCACAGGCAGCCTATGCCCAGTTGGAAGCGCCCGAAGCGCGTCCCCGTCAATCGACATTGCGCCGTGTCGCGCAGGCGCTCGGTATTCAACTCGAACAACTAGATTTTTAATGATCCAACACCTTGAACAACTACAACAAGATTCTGGAGCAACAACATGACCAAAGTACGCTGGGCCATTGTCGGCACGAGTGGATTTGCGCTGGATTGGCTGGCGCGTGGCATTCAACTGGGCAGCAATGCCGAATTGACCGCGGTTGTCAGTCGCGACGCCGAGCGGGGCAAAGCGGCAGCAGCCAAGTTGGGCGCGCCCCATGTCTTTACCTCCATCGCCACTATTAACAAAAGCGTAGTCGATGGCGTCTTTCTTTGTCTGCCCAACACGCAACATGCGCCCTTTGCCATTGCCGCCGCTGAACACGGCTTGCATGTGATTTGCGAAAAGCCGATGGCCCCGTCGCTGGCCGAGTGCCAGGCGATGATCGACGCCGCCCGCGCCAACAAGGTTGTCCTCGCCGTGGCGCACTGTATGGAGTTTGGCAGCCCGCTGACGAAAGCTCGTGAATTGCTGGCGCAAAACGCCATCGGCACGGTGATCAGCGCCTCGATCAGCGCCTCCTATCCCACCGGACCGACCGCCAATGGCTGGCGACAGACCGATAGTCCCGACCAGGGCGGCGGTATCCTCTATGACATGGGTGTTCACGCCGTCGATGGCATTACCCGGCTCCTGGGGCCGATTACGCAGGTGGCGGCGTGGGCGGACAAGCGCACCCACAACTTCAACACCGAAGACACCGCCAGCATTCTCGCCCGCTTTGCCAGTGGCGCGCATGGCTTTATTCAGTCGCACTTTAATTGTCTGCAAAACTCGCTGGAGATTCAGGGCACCGAAGGGCGCATTTGGAGCAACGCCTGGTGGGGCCGCGACTACAAGGGGGAGATCCACCTGCAACGGGGCAAAGAGGTGACAGACTTCGACCTGCCCCAAGTCAATGTCTATGTGCCGCAGATTGAGCATGTTTCGGGCTGTATCTTGCGTGGGGAGACTCCCGTTATCTCTGGTGAACGGGGCATGGCGAATATTGCCGTCCTGCGCGCCGCGCTCGCATCGGCCCGGAGTGGACAGATCGTGAATGTAGCGTCAATGTCATAAGCAGCCGGTCGCCACGCTGTTGTATAACAAACCGGGTTTCTGCCAGAAACCCGGTTTGTGATTGTGAGGACAACCATGAAATACTTTCTAACCGGGGCGACGGGCTTTGTGGGCGGTGTATTGGCGCAGAAATTGCGTAGCGCCGGCCATGAGGTGCGGGCGTTGGTGCGCAATCCGGGCAAAGCCGGCAAACTGGCAGAAGTGGGCGTACAGCTTTATCAAGGGGACATTACCGATCAAGCGAGTCTGCGCACACCGATGACCGGCGTCGATGGTCTCTTTCATGTCGCCGGCTGGTACAAAATCGGCACGCCGGATAAAGCCGAAGGGCAACGGGTCAATGTCGATGGCACACGCAATGTGTTGACCGTCATGCAAGAATTAGGCCTTGCCAAAGGGGTCTACACCAGCACCCTGGCCGTCAACAGCGATACCCATGGCATCGAAGTGGATGAACGCTATCAGTTCACCGGGCGTCATCTCAGCGTCTATGACCGGACCAAGGCCGACGCCCATAAGGTGGCCGCAAGCTTTATTGCCCAGGGCTTGCCGCTGGTGATTGTCCAGCCGGGGTTGATCTACGGCCCTGGCGATACTGGCCCCAGCCACGATGCCATTGTCCAGTTCTTGCAACGCAAACTGCCCATGCTGCCCCAACAGACCGCCTATTCGTGGGCGCATGTGGAGGACGTGGCCGCTGCCCATATCGCGGCTATGGAGAAAGGCGTCCCCGGTGAAAATTACTTTATCTGTGGGCCAACCCATACGCTGATCGAAGGGATGCAGATGATCGCCCAGATCAGCGGCGTCCCTGCGCCCAAGCTGACCGCCCCGCCGGCGCTGCTGAAAAGCCTGGCTGCGCTCATGGGCTTGATCGAGCCGTTCGTGACCCTCCCGCCGACCTACACTGCCGAGTATCTGCGGGTCAGCGCCGGCGCCACCTATATCGGCAAGAACGACAAAGCACGCCGCCTGTTGGGCTTTACCCCACGCCCCCTTGCCGAAGGACTGCGCGAAACCATTACCCTGGAAATGCAGGCATTGGGTGGCCAAACATAAAGTATGTGAACTTCCACACTGGGATAAAGTATACACGGATAGAAAGGAACACTGCTCGCGCAAAAAACAGTGTTCCTTTCTATCCGTGTATACAATCCTCGCTACCGCTTACCCTAACGCTTGCCGATCCTTACTTGCGCACCAACGGCATGAACACCTCCACCGGCTGCAAGCTAAAGCTCCAGGTGTAGTCGGCGCCCATGGTGCGGCCATCTTCGGCTTGCACACCGTCGGCGTCCCCCTTGAGTGTGGCGGTGACCGCGCCCTTGAGCGGCACGCTTGGTTGGAAGCCGACGCCCACTGTCTTGACACCATCAAAGTCCACCAGCAGATAGGTCGTACCGGGGACAACATTGCCGGCGCTATCCTTGACCGTCAACGCAGTTTCCAGCGTTTCCAGCTTCATCGGCACGGCAAAGCCGATCTCGACGCGAGCCGTTCCGGCGCCGCCAGGGATGGGCGTCCAGGTGTTGGGGGCGATGGCCCACGGCGTGGCGCTTTGCAACGGCGTCCAATCAGAGTAGTTGCCGCTGAAGTCATAGGCGCGCAGGCCATAGTAGACGGTGGTATTGTCTTCCAAGCCCCAAATCTTGGCATCGACAATGCCATTGGTGCCGGTCAACACAATCTTCGACCCCATCGTGCGGGTGTAGACAAATTGGTTGGGGTCGTTAACCAACCCAAAGCCGATCTCATAACCAGCCAGATCCCGTTCGCTATTCTGTGTCCACTTGACCAACAATTCACCGGCTTGCGGCGTGGCGGTGAGACCAGTCGGAACGGCGGGTGCGCGCTTGTCATCGACGGTGATCACCACATCACTCACCGCATAGACGGCGCCATTCTGGTTGTCATCCACAATCGCCACCATGCGGTATTTGCCGCTGCCGACCTCGCTCAGATTTTCGGTGTGGCTGCCGGCGCCCAGGAGCAGATTTTCTTTCACAATGGTAATGCCTGCAAAATCGACATTGTTTTTGTCACCCGTGTCGGCCACGTAACCAACGCTCACCACGGCATTCGGGCTGTCGATGTCGCTGCTCGTCCAGTTGATTGTACCGCCGGTGGCAGTGGGCGCACTGGCTTCGGCGGCCACCACCCCGTTGGCGCAGGTGATGGTCAAGCCCGGCAGGTCGCTGCCTGTACAGGTGACGCTGGTAATGCTAACGGACGGCAACTGATTCATGGTGTAGGAAACTTTTTCGTACTGCGTCGGCGCATTGTCCACCACGATCTTATAAGTGCCGGGGGCGGCGTTCTTGATGACAAAGAGCAGGTTGGTGCCGCTGATAGCCGATGTTTCACGCAGGAAGTCAGTATTGACCTTGTCCACGGTCGCTTCGGTCAGCGTGCTGTTGTCGGGGCGCACCAGCGTGACGACCGGGCTGCCATCCTTGTGGTTGATGCCCGCCACCAGTGTGGTGGTTTTGTCCAGCGCGACATCAATGGTGTCTTGCAGGATCTGCTCGGTGCCGTTGATCTGGCCGGCCGCCAGCACCAGCCCGGCGCTTTGCGCTTCGGCCACACTCAGGGCGCGGCTGCCAAAGCCCGCTTCGCCATTGGCCGCGGCAGCGCGCACGGCTGCCGCCGGCACCAGGACATATGTGTCCAGACCCGTGAAGTCAAAGAAATTGCCACCGTTGCTGGATGCCTGGAAGTTGATAAAGATGCCGATACAGAGAACGATCCCACAGCGCGTGCCTTTGAGACCGGTTGTTTCGCGCGCCGGGCTAAAGTTGTTGTCGGTAAAGACGCCGCCGGTAAAGTTGACTGTGGAGCCTTTCAGATCAAAGGGTGGCAGGCCAGTGCCAAATTGATTCTTGTCAAGCCCAACCTCCCAGCCGGCGGAGAGGGCAAAGCGGCGCTTGTTGGGGTCGGTGGTCGTGCCTTTGCCCACGCGCAGGTTGAAGTTGCCTTTGACCACAACCAGATTGACATTGACCGCGGCGTTCATCCCATTGCCGCCGGAGAAGCCTTCGCCATCGCCGATGCGCACGGCGGCATTCGCCACTTCAAAGATCAGCACCGAGAGTTTGACCGTGCCGGTAAACTTAAAGGGGTTGAATTGAACGGTGATGTCACCATCGGCTTTGGCAATGGGCAAGGTGCCGAGTGCGCCCAACGGGATGCCAAACTGGCTGGCCGCCGTGACACCCATCCCGATGGTGGCCGTGCCATTGGCGAGATCAAAGGAGCCGGTGACACGGGTCAAGACCAGACCGCTGCTACCCAACGGAATCGGCGGCAGCGGTGGCGAGAAGATTTCGACCTTGACCCCCATGCCGGCAAAGGCGCCGCTGGTATTGGTGCGGATGATCACATTGAGCGAGATGCCGCCGTTGGCCGAGCCGGGTTCGGCGCCAGGCAACGGCAACTTGCCGCCGGCGTGGAATTCATAGAGACCGGTGGTGGTATTCTTGAGGAAGGTGCCGCGCAGCGCCACTAACTGCACATTCCCTACCTTGACCGGCGGCAACTCAAAGCCGCCCCCCTGGATCGAGAAGTCGCCATTGCCTTTGACCGCCAGCCCTTGCACCACAATGCCGCCCGCGGGTGGATTATCGACGGCCAGACCGGTGGGCAGGCTCAAGGCGGCGCTGGCGACGGCAAAACCGCCATCATCGGTGCCGACTGGGTTGACCACGCTAAACTTAAAGCCGGCCACTTTGACCTCAAAGCCGGCCAGCTTCAGTTCAAAGGCTTTGGGGCCGGTGGGTGGTGGCGGCGTGCTGCCGGGGCAGGGTACAGTTATGCCAAGGGGGCCGAAACAGATTTTGTGCGGGACGTTCAGCGCGCTGGCCGTTACCGCTTGTTGACTTTGTGGCGTGGCATTGACCTCGCGGTTGTACCGCAGAATGGCCTGGCCGACGATGCCGGCGCTGTTCTGGTTGCCGGGCAGTTTGAGCGCGAAGGTGCCGGTGCCGGTCATGACAATGGTCTCTTGCACCACGCCGATAGTCGCACTCAGGTTGGCAATAAAGACATTGTTTTCAAACGGCGGCAGACCGACGGTGCCATTGCCCAGTTTGAACTTAACCTGCTTGTTGTTGCCCATGCCCAGTTGGAAGTCGCCAACGCCAGCGGCGGTCTTCCCACCCAGGTAGGCCGGCCATTGCAGATCGACATTGGTGGCTTTGATGCCCCAGAAATCCTGCGCCGCGTCGCCCAGGAAGGTGGCGTTTTGCAGCTTGAAGGTCATCACCCCTAGCTTGGGGCTAAAGTTGGTCAGCCCGGCTTGGAAGACCGGTTTGAACTGGCCGTTGGCATCCTGCGCACGTCCGATTTTAAGGACAATGGGCAATTTGCTGGCATCGGTCCCTGCGCCAAACTGCATGGTCGATTTGATCTGGATCGACTGGACATTCTGTTCACTGACCAGGCCCAGCGTCTGGCTCACCATCTTGAAAGATGAGCCAAATTCCCAATCCTTCACGCCCACTTCGACGCCGCCAATGCTCCAGACGCCATTGACATATTTGAGCTTGGTGAACTGGAAGATCAGCGAGGCGTCGGTCGGGTCAAGATTGGGGATGCTGGGGTTATCAGCTTTTAGCACCTTGACCAGCGTCGCTTCAAACTCAGCCGGGGTCGCGCCCTGTTTACCCTTTACCGCCACGCCGGAGACATCCATGAGCAGACCGCCCAGGCGGAACTTAAAGCCGTCGATGGTGGCGGTGGTCAGTGCGCCGTTGTCGCTCCACTCGGCGCGCATGGTAATTTCCAGATTGGGATTTTCGGCGGCGTCGCCAAGTTTGAGGCGAATCGGCACAGTGGCCTTGAACTTTTTGGTGAAGAGATCAAATTCGCCATTGACTTTGGTCAACTCATCAACGCTGCCGCCATCTTTGAAGAAGGTTTCTGCGCCTAGCCGAGTGATAAAGGCCAACTGATAGGCTTGATTGCGCTTTACGCTGCGCTGGGTGAAGATCGGCACCGCACCTTCCGCCGGCAAAAAGATGCGCCCAGTGGCCGGATCGACAAAGAGCCGTCCAGCCGTCACTTCGCCACCCGCCGGTGGGTGATCAAAGACAAAGGTGCGCACTAGCCCCAGCCCGGTTGGATCGTTGATAAAAAAGACCTCACCGATGATAAAGTCGGCCGTGCCGGTGAACGAGTCGGGTTGATTAAAGTGGAAGTAGGTGGGTTGGGTGATATTTTCGTTGAGAATCGAGCCGTCGAAAACGCTGCCCGTATTGCGCACCTGAACAACCGGCGCACCCCCTTTGGGGCCGATTTTGACATTGCCAACGAGCTTAAAACCGCCGCCATTACTGGTCAATTCGGTGAATTGATCACCACAGACGGTGATTTGGTTAACATCACGACAGGTCTGGCCTTGGGCATTGACGGTGACAACCGCACCGGCCAACAACGCAAGAAAAAACACGGCCACGCCGGCCCAACGGTAGTGCGCATACACTTTGCGGAATGCAATCATAGGTTGCCTCACTTGATAAGTTCACGAAATAAAGATTGATTTTGCTCTGGTTGTGATGTTAAGGATAAAGATGAGCAGTGGAACGATGGAACGAGAGTCACATAGCTGCCTCCAATTTAGCCTTCGGCCACAGATCCCGCCACGCTGTCGCCTTTCGTGGTCATTTACGCAAATTGGTCAATTGAGCTTTGCCCCAATCTGCTTTATAATCGTCTATTCTGACATGGGTTGTTGACAAAAGCACTGACAAAGACGGCAAATTTTTTTTGCCAAAATTTTGCCATGAGTGGCAAAGAGGGTTTCGTGAAAGAACAGACGCGGCAGGCATGGGGCGAAAAGCTCCTGATTTTTCGCCAACGGGGCGGCTATCGACAAGGGGAATTGGCCGATGCCCTTTCGTTTATTCGCTTACCCCCGGCTTTATCGGAATCAACCTCACCCGTTGGTGACAACATCACTTTACAAAATTATGAACTGAGCCGCTTTGAACAGGGCCACCGTTGCCCGCGCCCGCGCACTCGCCATCTTGCCCTGATCTACGGCTTGGTGCATCTGGGCTGTATTGAAACCGCACAAGAGGCCGATGAATGGTTAGGACTGGCCGACCAACGTGCGCTCAATACGGAAGAGCGCACGTTGATCTTTGGTCAACGCAAAGCCGAATTACAGGCGCCGCCAACACTGGCCCGTCTGGAACTGGAGATCGACACCCGCCAGTTACGCGCCTTTGACGCCGCCCATCGCACCGGCTATCTCAATCGCCTTCTGCACCAATACGAATATTTGCCACTGCAAGGCATGAGCTTTGAAAACCGGCCAACGCTCACCAACAACCAACGCATCGGCTTGCTCGATGTCTATATTGACCTGGATACGACGGCTAAAACCGAAGTGGTGGACGAGAAAAACCGCAAACGGCTCCACCCGTTGCCGGTCGTCCAAGCGTTGATCCGTTCGACGCGTATTGTGCTATTGGGCGCGCCGGGTAGCGGCAAATCGACCTTTGTCAACTACCTGGCCTATTGCCTTGCCAGCCACCATCTCCACCCCGACGCCGGTTGGCTGCTCCGCCATCTGCCCGCCTGGCCGGAACCCTGGCAAGCGCTGCTCCCGATCCCCGTCTCGTTGCGCGAGGTTGCGGTCTGGATCCAGGCGGAACGGATCACCCAACGCAACAGTCGCCTCCTGCTCGACTATCTGCAAAGCTGGTTGCATCAGCGGATTTTGGATGAGTTTTACTTTGTCCTCAAGGATCGGTTGCGGCGGGGACAGGCGTTACTTTTGCTGGACGGCTTGGATGAAATTCCCGATGATGAACCGCTCCGCCGCCAACTGAAAGAGATGATCAGCGACCTGGCCGACGCCTTCCCCGAAACGCCCATGTTGGTCACTTGTCGCGTGCTCAGTTATCGCACCAGCCACTGGCAACTGGATGACCAGATCTGGCCGGTCTTTGAACTGGCCGACTTGGGCGACGCCCAGATTCGCCACTTTATTGCCGATTGGTATGGCTTGCTGGCGACCATGCAAGTGATCAGCGCCGTGGATGGGCTGAGTGAAAAGTTGCAACAAGCCGTCTTTCGCTCCGATCTGCTGCGGCTGGCGCGCAATCCGCTGCTTTTGACTGTGATGGCGTTGGTACATACCCACAAGGGTCAACTGCCGGATGCGCGTGCGCTGCTCTTTGAGGCGGTGGTTGAATTGCTGCTCTGGCGCTGGGAAGCGATCAAGCTGAAAAACCCCGACGGCAGCGAGACCACCTGGCGGCAACTGTTGCGTTCGGTGCGCTTAACCGATGATCTCATGAAGCAGACCCTGTGGGAGTTGGCTTTCCAGATTCATGGTCGCGTTCACAGCGGTGATCGCGAACTGACCGCCGACATCACCGAGAGCGAACTGCTGACCACCCTGCGCGAGCTACACCCCAGTCGCAGCCTCGATTGGGCCGAACGGCTGGTGCAAATCATTCAAATTCGCGCCGGTCTGCTGGTGGAAAAAAGCCCCAAACTCTTTGGCTTTCCGCATCGCACCTTTCAGGAGTATCTGGCGGCCTGTCATCTCAGCACGCAGCGTGATTTCGTCCAACAAGCCCTCGCCTTAGCTGAAAGACAGCAGACCTGGCATGAAGTGATCCTGCTGGCAATCGGCTATCTCGTCCACTGCACCGACGCCATCGAACGCCCGCTGCTTCTCATTGGCGAACTCTGTCCTGACCGCGCGCCGGATGTTCATGATGAGTTGGCCTGGCAGAAAATCTGGCTGGCCGGCAAAGCGTTGATCGAAGTGGGGGTGGCCCGCGCCGAACCATTGCAACAAGGCCGCGCCCTCATCGAACGGCTGCGCGCGCACTTGACGACGCTCATCACCCATGCTTTGTTGGAGCCGCGGCTGCGTGCCGAAGCCGGTAATGTGTTGAGCATTCTGGGTGATCCTCGTGACTTTAGTGAGTTGGTCACGGTGCCGGCCGGCCTTTTTCGCATGGGCAACGGCCCGTCACAGATGGCGCTCTTTGCCGAGATGGGCATACCCGCGCTGGTCAAGCTTGCCATCGACGAGGCTGACGCCACCGCCTTCTTACAAGCCGCCGCGCCCCAGCATGAGGTCTACGTAGATGGTTTCCAGATCAGCAAATATCCAATTACCAATACCCAATATGCCCGCTTCGTCCAGGAGACCGGCCACCCACCGCCGGAACATTGGCGCGGGCCGCTACCACCGCCAGAATTGCGCAATCATCCGGTTGTCTTTGTCAGTTGGTATGATGCCCAGGCGTATTGTCAGTGGCGGGGCGGGGTGGAGGGTCGCCCCTTTCGCCTGCCCACGGAAGCCGAATGGGAAAAAGCCGCTATCGACAACCACGGGACGCTCTTTCCCTGGGGTGATGATTTTAATACTACCCGGCTTAACAACTATCTGGCCGGCGTGGGGACGACCAGCAGTGTCGGCCTCTTTGCTGATGGGGTCAGTCCTCATGGCTGTTTTGATATGGCCGGCAATGTCTATGAGTGGACGTGCAGCCTGTGGGGTCCCGACTCGTGGCGACCGGTCTTTGGCTATCCCTATCAGGCAGGCGATGGTCGTGAGGCCCAAAGCGCACCGGCGACGATCTATCGCGTCTTGCGGGGTGGGGCCTACTATTTGAGTCATGTGTTTACCAGTTGCACCTATCGCGATCGCGACCTACCGAACAACCGCGGGCGGAGTTTGGGCTTTCGGGTGGTGGTTGATAGGAGAGAATAACGGTTTCTGAACCGTTTGATAACCAAAAATCTGTGCAGCCAGAGCAATTTACGAATTCCGTGTTCCTTCTCTCTGTGTTTAGTCTTTTGATGGCGCTCAAAGACTAAACACAGAGAGAAGGAACACGGAATTCATCACGAAGGTGAATCTATGGCAACTATAAAAACAGCAATTTCACTGCAAGACACCCTCTTTACACAAGTGGAAGAGCGCGCAGACACATTGCAGATGTCACGCAGTCAACTCGTGGCAGTGGCGCTCGAAGCGTTTGTACAACGCTACCAGAATCAACAACTGCTGTCAGCCTTGAATCGAGCTTATGCGGACACGCCGTCCCCCGATGAACCGACACACACACCTGCCTGGCGGCGGCAACACCGGCAGATGATGGAGGGGGAATGGTAAACACGCTGCACACGAAGTTGCTTGTTAAAATGGCATGGGAATTGTATAATCAGTTCTATATCTTTCAATTGCGGGCGGCACAGGTTCTTGTGAAGGAATTTGCTATGGCACTGATTGTGGTGAATGTTGAGCAACAGGAGATCGCCGCATGGATCGACTAGAAACCTACCGTACACTCTTGAAAGAATTGTTAAAGCAACATGCAGAAGGGCTAGCCACCGAATTAGTCGAACGGGGTGTGCCGCGTGAAGATGTCGTGTTAGCTTTTCATCCGCCAGCAATGCGCCCATATACTGAGTTTGCCGTTTCCTAAGAATGAACACCTGTAGACATCGCAATTTACTACTGGTTACGCCACCGAAAGACCGCATTCGCTGTCGGCACTGCCATTTAACGCTCAAACGGGATGAGCTAAAAAGCCGCTATTGCCCCGAATGTTATGACGCGACCGGGATCAAGCGCTTCGATTTTGAGGAGGTCGTAGCGACGGCAAGCGATAAAGTGCAATATCGTTGTGAGGATTGTCAGATCACCTGGTTTTGCTAATCGCGCATTTCGCCGGTTTACTAGGTTCTGTTGACAGTTCGTAGTAGCCCCTGAAACACCTGACAGGTTTTGGAAACCTGTCAGGTGTGTACACTGCAACTGTCAACAGAACCTAGTTTGACCATCGGCACCAATTGATCAGCAAGAAGGTAAGATCATGAATGAGAATCACTCGGTAACAAGGTTAGGGACCAACCTGCATTACTGGATCAGTGGACCAGCGACTGGCCCACTAGTTGTATTTGTGCATGGCGCTACGCTCGATCATCGATCATTCGATGCGCAACTGCCGCCGCTGGTCGAGGCCGGCTATCGCGTACTGACTTTGGATTTACGCGGGCATGGGGCGTCAAAGCCGATAGGCGCCGAGTTTACCATCGGTGTGCTTGCTGAAGATTTGTTAACCATTCTCGATCAGGTTGGCGCTGATCAGGTTGCATTGGTGGGCCACTCGTTCGGCGGCTATGTTGTCCAGGAATTTACGCGCCGCTACCCGGACCGTGTGCGTTGCCTGGTTATCATTGGCTGTACGAATCTGGCGAAAAAGTCTTCGCCCTTCTTTCGCCTGCTCTATCATCTCTTTCCGTTCCTGCTGTCACGCATGTCGCTCGCAACCTTCCACCAACGAACCCTGGCCGACTTGAGCCTATCGCCTGCGGTCAAGGTATACGCGGCGCAAGCGATGGCAGATATACCGAAAGCGGACTTTATCACCATCATTATGGCTGGTCTTGCTTGCCTGTGGCTTGATGCCGGCTTTAGCCCTACCTATGTCATCCCGAAACCGTTCCTGCTGACCCACGGTGCACAAGATCACGCTAATGGCGGCGTATTTCCACGTGAATCATCGGCTTGGGCGGCCCGCGAACCCAACTGTCGTTATGAAATAATTCCTGATGCGGAACACGCGGCGCATATGGATAATCCTGCGTTCTTTACCAAGCTTCTCTTGGATTTTCTGCGCCAACACGCTACACCATGAAGTGACGACAACACAAACTGGTTATGTGGAAATGAATGATCCCATTGGATGCCGAATCGGAACAGCGGACCATTGGGGCGCCTCCGTTTACCTACTGTGACAGCACCTATCGGAAGGAGTAGAAGATGAGCCGAAAGCAAGAGATCATTGCCGGTTTAACGGAAGCGCGACAGCGAATTCTCGACGCCCTTGTCGACTTACCGCCGAACAAACAGAACGAAGTATTTCTCGGCATCTGGTCGATCAAAGATCTGCTGGCCCATCTGGTGGGCTGGGATTTTACGAACATTGAGGCGGCCACTGACATCCGGGCCGGCCGGCGACCGCGTGTCTTCGAGCAATGGGATCCGGGCTGGGTGACATACAATGCTGAACTCGTGCGGAAATACAAATGTGAAGATTTCAGTGCGCTACTCACTGCGATCCAAGCATCACATGCGGCCTTGCTAGCGTTTGTCCAGAACCTCCCGGCGGCAGACATTGCCAAGGATTACGGGGTCCGCTCGCCCAGTGGGACGAACGTCACCGTCGCGGTGTTTCTGCAATACGAGATTGAGGACGAGAGCCGGCATTATCAGCAAATCCAGGAGTGGTTGACTGGAAGCAACCGGAATGATTGAGACCCATGAAAACGCTATGCAACGCGCCCTCGCTTGCCTCAATGGCGTACAGGGGAAACAATTCACCTTTGCGGAAAAGCTCCCAGGGCAGAGCGGAGCGTGGGCCGTAGACGGACCGGATGGTGAGCGCGGCATCTTGAAGGTTTCTGCCGACAGCGACTGCGCCACCGTCGCGCAGATCGTGCGCCTGATAGAACACCTGCGGACCGCCGGCTACCCTACGCCGCGCCCGCTACACTATGGGTCGATCCCCGACGGCGGCTGCTTCTACCTGCAGGAGTGTTTGCCCGGCCGTCCGATGCGCGCCCCCGGTTTCTATGCCGAACTAAACCAACACGAGCTTGGCCTCCTCTTGCGTCTACTCGAACGACATGAAGGAATCGCGCCGGCGACCTTGCCAGACAGGACAGCGCAGGTCGAAGCGATTGCCCTGCAACAACAAGACGAGTGGACGGTTGTGGCGCAAAGTCCCCTCCCTGCTGTGCAGCGCCTGATCGAGCGCTGCGCCCAGCGTTGTGCCGGGCTGGGCGACCCGGGCTGGCGACATAGCGACCTGGTGATCGGCGACTTCGGTCCGCATAATATTCTTCTCAACGAGCAAGGTCAAGTTGCGGCTGTCTTTGATTTGGAAGGCGCGGGACGGGGGGATCGGGTGATCGACCTGGTTGGTTTGCTCTACATGGTTGAGCTGGCGTGGCTCCCGGACGTGCGTCACGCCGCACTCCAGGTTGCCACGCCAGCCGCGTTGACCGCCTGTGGCGTCTACTGGATGGTTCACCGCCTCTACCAAGGCATTCAGTCGGACGCGGAGAATCTTGCGGATGTCGCCCAGCAGATGCTGGATCACGTTGACTTGCTAACTTAACGCGGTTACCCCGCGGGTTAGCCTCTGTTATATTTGGTAATCATCTACAATATGCGCATCGGACCGGCGACGAAGAAAAGGTGACAAGGCCGTCAAAAGCCGCCCATCAATAAGCGCCAATCCAAAGCCAATAAAAGCCATACCACCAAAATCGCGCAGGTCGAGACGCTCGCCTAAAATGAAGACGCCCAGGAGTAAAGCGCTGACCGGAATGAGAAAGGTGACCAGCAAAAGATTCGTTGCGCCGACGGTCGACAACAGGCGAAAATAAATCACATAGGCAATGGCAGTACTCAGTATCGCTAATCCTAGTAACGCGCCCCATGTGTTCAAACCAGGTGATGATTGCAGCCAGGGCTGATCCACAAGTAAGACAATAGGGAGCATCATGCAGGCAGTCGCGGTCACTTGGCCGGTGGCGGTGACAAGCGGCGGCACCCCCTTAAACCTTTTGCCGAAAATACCGGCAAAGGCATATGAGATTGTAGCCCCAATAACAGCCAGTTGGGCAATGACCTGTAAGCCAAGTCCTTGCAAAGCGTCGGGGCCAATCATGATGACCACCCCAAGCAGCCCACACAAAACGCCGCCCAATCGATTTACGGTTAGTTTCTCATCACGCGTAAGAAAATGGGCAAACAGAACCGTCCAGACTGGCGTCGTTGCATTGAGGATCGCGGCAAGACTACTCTCAATTTGCGTTTGTCCCCAAAAAATCAAACTGAACGGAATAAGGTTGTTCAATGCGCCTATAACAAAAAACAAGCCCCAAGTCGAAATGTTGCTCGGCATGTTTTGTCCCATTGTACGGGTGAGCAGATGAAGCACGAGTGCTGCCAGGCCAACGCGACCAAATACAACCGTAAATGGCTGCAATTCAGCCAAGGCAACTTTACTAAAGAAGAACGAGCCGCCCCACACCACGGACAGGGCGAGCGTCGATTTGCCATAGTCATAGTATTTTCCTTGCTCTTTTTGAGTTTTGTACGCAGCAGTAGTATAGTGAACCCGCCTGATAAAACCCACCCGATTCTTGCCATCTTTGGGAAGGAAAACAGAACCATGTCCAAAGAAGATACACTAGTCCTCATCGGCCGCTATCTTCAGGCTTGGGGACGGAAACCGACATAGATGACGGCTACTGGATCGACTGCTCAGAAAAATCTACCTTCCTATTACACTTGACAAGCACAGAACAGGCGTACTATAATCAGTCATCTAAACTGCCAACCTTGGTTGTATGAAAGTAGCTGTGCATGGCGATCCAAAACCCGTATGATCATGCGTTGAAAATTCTGGCTCGCACCTGGCCGGAGCAATTCTTACAACTTGGCTTTCCTAATCAGCCCTTTCGCCTGATTGGGGCCGAGAGCAATGTCGAACTAGCGATGGAAATTGATCGGGTCGACGGCAATTTTGATTGCTGCTCAGTCAAAGCTATTCGATCCAGACTTTCTCTGGGCTTTGTTTAAGGAGGATGCAATGGACCTAGACAATCCAATCCTTGTCAGATTACTTGATCGTGCGTATGGCAAACAGTTAGCCGACGAAGTGGAGAAACGGTTAGCGGAAGAAGTAGCAAAAGAGCGCAACAAGTTAGCAAGCCGATTTGCCGACCAAGTTGCGGAACAAGCCGCAGAACAGGTTACAGCCGCCACACAACGTGCATTAGCTGCCGAAGCGGCCCAGCGCAAAGCGGAAGTCGAGGCTGCGCAACGCAAAGCGGAAGCTGAAGCCGAAGCGGCCCAGCGCAAAGCGGAAGTCGAGGCTGCGCAACGCAAAGCGGAAGCCGAAGCAGCGCAACAATGGCACGCAATGGCGCTGAAAATTCTTGAACATCGCTTTACTTCAGCACCGATTGCATTGGTCTTGCTATTACAAACCGTGACCCCGGCGCAACGCAGCCCTGTGACCGATCTATTGCTCGACGCGCCTACGGCTGAAGCTTGTCTGCAAGTGGTTAGGGAGTTCTTGAACACACAACCCGGTACACCTACAAAGTAGTACAATGCTACGGGAGCAGATCTTCACTACCGTCGAACAGACCTTTCGTACCGCCTCCGGCCGCGTGCTGGCGACCTTGATCGGCGTCTGCAAAGATTTTGAATTGGCCGAAGAGGCCATGCAGGATGCCTTTACCATCGCCCTGGAACGGTGGTGCGACGAAGGCATCCCCGACAATCCGCCGGCCTGGATCACCACTACCGCCCGCCACCGCTTGATTGATCGTTTGCGCCGCCAACAAACCTACGCCCGCAAATTGGCCGCGCTCCAAGAGGATTACCAACAACAGCCAGTTGACACCGACAGGGTAAGCGAGCCGGAAGAGTACCCCGATGAGCGACTTAAACTCATCTTCACCTGCTGTCACCCGGCGCTAGCCTATGACGCGCAAATTGCTTTGACCTTACGTACATTGGGCGGGTTGACCACAGAAGCGATCGCCCACGCTTTTTTGACCCCTGTCCCCACCATGGCCCAACGGCTGGTGCGCGCCAAACGCAAAATCCGCGATGCCGGTATTCCCTTTGGCGCACCGCCGGCGCAAATGCTGACCGAGCGGGTCGATGCTGTCCTCACCACCCTCTACCTGATTTTTAACGAAGGGTATAGCGCTTCCGCTGGTGACGCGCTCTTGTGTCATGATCTGTGCAACGAAGCCATCCGCCTAAGTCGCTTACTGGTCACGCTGTTGCAATCCGCAACGATCTCACCACAGGAGAGTATGCAGCCGGCGACTGCCGAAGCGCTGGGCTTATTGGCGCTCATGCTCCTCCATTATGCCCGCCGGGATGCGCGCCTTGATGCCGCGGGCGCCTTACTCACGTTAGAAGAACAGGATCGCACACGCTGGCGGCAAGCTGAGATCGCCGAAGGCGTAGCCTTGCTCGACCAGGCCTTGCTCTTCCACCAGCCGGGACCCTACCAGATTCAAGCTGCCATTAGCGCCCTTCATGCCCAAGCGCCCACGCCAGAGGCTACGGATTGGCCGCAAATTGCCGCCCTCTATGGCGCCTTGACCCGCTATCAGGCGTCACCCATTGTGGAACTCAACCGGGCAGTGGCGATTGCCATGGCACAAGGGCCGCCCCAGGGGCTGGTGCTCCTTGACCAACTGGGCAGCACAGGGGAATTAGACGATTACCATCTCTTTCATGCCGCACGCGCGGATCTGCTACGGCGCGCCGGCCAATGGCAAGCGGCCACTGACGCTTATAAAGCCGCGCTTGCGCATGTCAGTAACCAGATCGAACGCCTTTACCTGGAACGTCGTCTACGTGAAATGGCCGATACAAGGGCGGCGGTATCGGCAAAATAAACCCTGTTTGGTTGACAATAATTTGAAAGGTATTCTAGGGAATTTTACTGGCATAATGACTGACATAGAGGCAAGGTAGATTTCGCAGTCATTTGGAGTCAGATAATGACCTTAGTCAAACAACCGCAATATCCCAAATTGCCATACGAATTTTCGTGGCACGTAAGACAAAAGAATCTTTTTATCACTTTCCCCAAACACATTAAACAAGCATTCATTGTCTTTCTGCTCGCTTTCCTGGGCGCACTCCTGGGGGTCATGAGCAAACAGAACGCCGTACAAGGCGCCGATCCCGTTCTCTTTACACCGCTCCCTGATCTTTCGCGTACAATTGACATTGTCGGCGGGCAGCCGGCTGATCCAGGCGAATGGCCGTGGCAAGCCTTTGTACGCGCCGGTCCCTACATGTGTGGCGGCAGCCTGATCCATGAACAATGGGTCGTAACCGCCGCTCATTGTGTCGTCAACAAGCAAAACGTCGTCCTTGCGCCAGCAGATATTACGGTAACGCTGGGTGAGCATGACCGCACCAAAGTTGAAGGAACTGAGCAGAAGATTGGCGTCATGAGAGTCATTCCGCACCCAGCGTATCAAGCACCGTGGAACGATAATGATATTGCCCTGCTCCAGTTAGCAACACCCGCTGTACTCGGCCCCGCCGTCGCCACCGTAGAACCGCTGGTCAGCCCAACCTTTGATGCGTTTGTCGCTCCCGGCGCACAGAGTTTTGTCACCGGGTGGGGGGTTACGGTGGAGGGCGGTTCCGTCGCCACAGAGCTACAAGAAGTGATGGCGCCGATCGTCAGTAATGAAAAGTGCCAGGCTGTCTACGGCCAGATTACGATGACAATGCTCTGCGCTGGTTACGACGAAGGCGGCAAAGACTCTTGCCAGGGTGACAGCGGCGGGCCGTTGGTGGTACAGGCGGACGACAATCGCTGGAAATTGGCCGGCATTGTCAGTTTTGGCTACGGGTGCGCCCGGCCCGGTTTCTATGGTGTCTATACCCGTGTCTCTGGCTATGTAAGCTGGTTGACAGAACAAATCAATGGTCAACCGGCAACTGTCACGACACCGACGCCAACACCAACGCCCCTGCCGCCGATCCATACCATGCTGTTGCCTGATCAAGCGGCGACCATTACGATGACGGGAACCAATGCGACAAAAACCATTGTCGAAATTCCCGCCGGCGCGGTGACAATGCCCACCGAGTTGATTTACAGTGAAAGCTACTTACCGACACAACCGGCGGGGGTCATTCGTGTTGGAGGGCGCACCTTTAGCCTCCATGCCCAGCAGGATAATCTGCCGATAACCGCCTTGACCTTCCAGCTACCGGTGACCATGACGATTCTCTATGCCGACGCCGAGATGGCTGCGTTGAGCGAAGCCGAGATGACCTTGGTTGCATTGCAACCTGCCGATGGTTCCTGGTCAGCGAATACTGTTGTGCGTATCCAGCATGACCCGGAGATCAATCGCCTGGTCGTTGCCATTACGGTAGCCGCTGACTATGCGTTCGGCGCGCCCAACCGAATGCTCTTTTTGCCGATGGTTTTGCGGTAGCGCCGTTTTTAGCTCCGCCAATGTGGGGCGCGGCAAGAGGCTGCGCACCAGCAACTTGGCGCTGGCGCGCAGAATGCCGGTCGGCTCACCGCTGGCGTCCCGTTCAATGCGCCCCCCTTCCGGGTCCGGGGTCTGTTTGTGGACGCCGGCTAGGCGTAGGGCGACACGATTGACCACATCCATATTGAAGAAACGCATCAAAATCACGGGATGTTGGTCGGTTGCCGGGTCAAGGTCGAAACGGGTCGGCAGGCGATTGTCGGCAAAGTTATGTTCGCTCCACCCCTCGCCGATAATCCACTGCCCCGGCGGCGTGACCTGGGCGCGCGCGCACACCAGTTCCATCATCTCGGCCGGCGACCGGCATTCGTCCAATCGAATGCGCGTCAACTTGATCCCCACCTGCAACAGGTGATTGTGGCTGTCAAAGATGCCGGGAATTGCCGTCCGCCCCTGCAAATCCACCAAACGCGTCTGGGCATCAGCCAGGGCCAGCAGCGGCGCATTCCCACCCAGCGCTAAAATCCGCCCAGCCTTAATCGCCACGGCCTCCACCACACGCGGCTCATTCGCCAAGGTATAGATCCGCCCATGATGCAAAATCAGATCCGGCGCCAACCGTATCATATCGTTCATCGCCCCTCTCTTTCTTCTCGTTTTCTTGTCTTTCTGTCTTCTTGTCTTTTATCGGCAATCGACCGTGATTCCTTCGCGACAACCCACTACAATTGTCGTACACAAATCAACTACTTTCCATACGAAAGTTTAATGAATATACACAATTTGTGCTACGCCCTGTAAGCATCAGGCAACAGACGTTCAAGGAGGAAGCAGACGCGCCGCCGAAAAGAGTAGGCTAAAGCCAAGCCGTACCGTTGCTCCTTACTTCGTCCACCGTCACAGTCACTATTTTCCGGTAGCCACGAAAACAGAGCTACCGCCTATAACAGAGACGGTATACGCCACCCCGATGACATACTGCTCTGTTTGCGCAGTTCAAACGTAAGGAGAATTTTATGAATCGCTGGTTGATACCATTCCTCCTCATTGGTCTGGTCTCTACCATTGCACTCAGCGTTTTGTCGCCCCTCTTCCCGCTGCTTCACGCAACTGCTAAACCCGTAGAGTCGCCGGATCGTGCGCCGCACTTGCCATTACCCACAGCCGTCAAGCCAGTTGTAGCGATGCCGACGCCACGCACGCCCGTCAGGTCATTCAATCCATCTACGCTGATCGCGCCGTCCCCTGCGCCGACAACAAGTAGCATTCCTCCCGTAAATCAGTTCGCCGGCGCCGTGCCGCCTGACGCAGTGACCAATGCGCCTGGCGCCGAACAATCGATCACGGGTACGACGCAACCAACCTTTACCCTGACCGTCGTCGACTTGATCAACCGTCAACGGGCGCAGCTTGGGCTGGCGCCGCTGACCCTTGTCCCCGCCCTCACCCAGGCGGCCTATCGGCACAGTCTGGATATGGGCAAACAGACGCTGCCGACCCATCAAGGCACCGATGGTTCCAGTGGCGGTGAGCGGATGTTAGCCGCCGGCTACCGGTGGCAAGGCTGGGCCGAGGTGATCGGCTGGGGGTTCACCGAGCCGGCGGGCATGGTCGAATGGTGGCTGAATCATGCCGAACACCGCGCCATTCTCCTCTCACCAGCTTTCACCGAGTTTGGCGTCGGCTATGTGACGCTGGCGAACACACCCTGGAAAAGTTACTGGACCGTCAACTTTGGCCGCCCGCGCCAGAGCCGTCCACTGGTCGAGTCTGGGGCGCCGGCAACGCCGCTTGTCCAAGAAGTGCTGCCGGCGCCGGCATCCATCACCCCGGAGCCATTGACGCAGCAGGAGGTAGATCACACACCCAGCAGCGGTTCGCTCGATGGCTGTCCGGTCGTTTCAACACAAAACTACACGCTGATCCCCATGACGGCTGTTGACTTGAGTCACCCGGCGTCCATTCATGCCGATCTCAACCTGGCGCAGCGGGGCTATGCAGACGTGGCGCTGCCACCTTCGTTCACTGACCTCAACGGGCCGGTTGATGGCGATGCGCCCCAACTAGCGCAGCTTTTTGTCAACAGTCAGCCCATTCACTTCGCGGCGCTCTACCAAGTCCATGACTGGGACTGGGGCTGTGGTGAGCATGGCTGTCGCCGGGCGCCCTTGACCGCGCCGGAGGCCACCCTGCTTGGCCTTCAGACGGAACCAGGCGCCCCCTTACGTGTACCCGCCCGTCAGGCCAGCATCTACCGCGATAGTGCTGGTGAAGAGTACGTCGCGGTGGCGCTCTATGTCGAAGAGAACCGGCTCACGCTGGCCTACACACGCGATGGTTCGGTGGCGCATGGTTATGTGGTGCATCTTGAACAAATCTGTGTTGACCCCATGTTGGTGCAACGTTACAACGAGGCGGATCGCAATGGCCGCCGACAATTGCCGGCGCTACGTCATGATCAAAGCGTTGGCGTCGCCCGCACCAACGAAATACGCCTTGCCATCCGTGATCGCGGCGCCTTTCTCGATCCACGTTCACGCAAAGATTGGTGGCGCGGTTTCTAATTTTGGCTTTTGGGTAACTACTCAGCCCGCTCCTAGCCAGTCCGTGACTGGCTAGGAGCGGGCTGAGTAGTTACGATTTTGGATTGCCGAACACATTTATTCTTCTGCGGCGCGCACGACAATCTTGATGGCGGTTTCCTCGCCCAGGCGATAGGTGCCGTTGAGGGCGGCAAAGCCATCGTGGACGCGTTCTAAGGGGAGGGCATGGCTCACCATATCGGCAAAGGGGAACTCATTGCGTTCTAAGAGAGGCAGGCCGCGCACAAAGTGTTCATATTGGCTACCCCAAATCGCTTCCATGCGCAGGTTGCGCCGCATCATCAACTGGTTGATGTTGAGTTCAATCGACCCCATGTCAACAAAGTGGCCGACCTCGACAAAGACGCCGTTTCGCTTGACATAGCGCAGCCCTTCCGGCGTTGCGGGTAGAAAGCCGGCGCATTCAAAGACAACGTCGGCGCCGGCCTTGCGTGGCGTCTCGTCCAGCACCAACTGAATGCGTTCTTCGGGTGAGCGCACTTCTTCAATGTTGATGGTCACATCGGCGCCCATGCGTTTGGCCAGAGCCAAGCGCCGGGCCGGCCCGCCGACCATGATGATCTTGGCGGCGCCGCTCATGCGGGCGCAGATCAAGGTTACTAGGCCAATCGCGCCGGAGCCTTGCACCACCACCGTATCGCCCAGTTGGATCCGCCCACGCATAACGGCATGGACGCCAATGGTAAAAGGTTCGGTCAAGACGGCGACTGCCGGCGGCAAGCTGGTCTTCATATAACAGGTGTCCGGGTAATCGAGCAAGATATAATCAGCAAAGCCGCCGCGAAAGTGGGGCGCCACATCCGGCTTGGTGTAAAAACCATAGGCGCCATGGGGTGTCCCCGGCGCGAAGATCACGCGGTCGCCTTCCCGCAGTGGATTGCCCACATAATCCGTTGTGACCCCTTTGCCCAGCGCAGCGATCACGCCGACATTTTCGTGCCCCAACACCATTTCGCCGGGAATCCCGTTTTGCCACATGTGCAGATCGGTGCCGCAGATGCCGGCTAATTCCTGGCGCAGCAGTAGTGCGCCCGGCGGCGGATCCGGGACAGGATATTCACGAACTTCAAAGCTTTGCCCGTGGGCGATGACAGCGCGTCCGGTGCGTGACATAAGCATCTTCCTCTCTTGGTTTTGCAATGGGGTTCGATAGGCATTTACAACCGTGGCTATTATAGTTCAACTTTGGGCGCTTTCCAATTGCGCAAGACAAAACCCCAGGCGATGGCCTGGGGTTTTGTCTCACTGCTCAACAACGATCACAATCAATCGGTGTCTGATGGTGCGGAGTCTATCGGTGTTATCTATTAGGAGCTGCTCCTACTTTACACCGCGGTATGGTTCATAGGGGTTGGTGCGCGTCGAAGGGTTCACCTGGATCAGCGGTGTGAATACCTTGCCATTCTCCGACTCTTGCGCTTCGTCATACGAATCAATTTCGGTGTCGCTGCGGTCAAGGTCATCCGGATCGATATCGTAGGGGGCAGTGTCGGTTGGTGCGCCAGCCGCTTGGACAGCCAGTTGCTGTTCAAGCGCAGCCGAACCCCAACCAATTTGCGCCGTATCGATCCGTTTGAAGAAGCGAATCGCGTCACCATTAAAAACGGCCGAGAAGGTGCAGGTGGTGGTATCCCCTAACGCTTGCGGGACGCAACGGAAGATGTCGTTGTAGTCGCCACTGATGCTATTGTTGCTTATCGCAATGTAGTTACCGCGTGCCGCCAGGTAGAGATCACCTGTAAGCGGATCGATGTGCAGGCTATTCACATCTTCGCTGCCTTCGGTCAACTCAACATCGGAGCCATCGAAGTAGAACGCCCAAGCGCCTTGGGTGTTCGCGCCGAAACTTGTTGCGGTAAAGGCCAGGAGATCTTCATCTTTCGCCTCCACGCCGGGGACGTTGACCTTACCATAGGTACTGATCACCAGGCGACCATCGGCAGTAAAGCTGAGCGCGTCGATGTCCTCACTCCCTGTCTCTAGACCAACATCGGAGCCATCAAAATACAGTTCAAAGGCGCCGGCGGTGTTATCGCCCAATTGGGTGGGAATGAACTTCACAATATCCGAATCATCAACCTTGCCCAGCGGGGCCGGGAAATTAACCGGATGGACAAAGCTCATCAAGATCGAGCCGTCGGCGTTGATATGGAATGCATCGACATCTGTCTTGTGTAATCCGACATCCGAGCCGTCGAAGAGCATACTCCAGGTATCAGTGGCAATGTCGTAGACCAGAATATCCTCATCATCAAACTCAAAGCTTCTGGCATTACCAGACGCACTGTTACGGATATCCTCAGACCGAATGCTACCGATTTTGCCGTTGCTGGAACTGCTGACATAGTACTTCTTCATCACGATTTGCGTCGTTCCCGTCGGCGTCGGGGTCAGGGTCTTGGTCGGTGTCACCGTAACCACTGTACCGGTTGGTGTTGCGGTTTTGGTAGCCGTTGCGGTTGGTGTTTTCGTTGATGTGGCAGTCGGGGCAGTGTCGGTATCCGTTGCGGTTGGCGTTGGTGTTTCGGTCGGTGTTTCGATCATCTCAGTGGCGGTTGCCGTCGGTGTTGGCGTTGACGTTTCCACGTCCTGTGTACCAGTTGCTGTTGGCGTTGCCGTTGCTTCCGTGCCGGTAGCCGTCGGTGTGGCGGTCGGTTCTGTCCCAGTTGGTGTTACGGTCGGCGTTTCTGTTTCTACGGTCGGCACGGTCGGCACCGTCGGCACGGTCGGCACCGTCGGCACCGTCGGCACCGTCGGCACCGTCGCTACGGTTGGCACTGTCAGCAGACGTTGTCCGTCATCAAGGTTAGCAGCCTTGACCACGCGCGCCTGTTGACCCATCTCCAGCCCAAACAAATTCAAGATAAAAAAGAGAACAATGATTGCAACGAAGCCAAGTACTGTCATCTTGACCTTTTGTTTGTCGGCTAGCATCCCCCTTGCTGTTACTTGTTTACCAGACTTTCTCACATTCATTTGCATTTGGCGACTCTTTCTACAAGATGATTTGGAAAACGGACAAGATCCGAGGCCCGAAGTAAACCTTACGCAGCTATTACGTTATCACATTCTTTTTTATTTCTCGTACTATATTGGCAGTAGCTGCAATGCGGCTTATGACTGAATTAAAATGAAGCTTCGTAAGCTCATAAAGAAATAGCGATTTTTTGTGGTAAGGGTCAAGCGACTCGGCAATTTTTCGTGAAACTCCTTGAAAACAAACATTTTTTTTAGAGACGATTTGGTAAAGTTACACAACAACCTGGACAACGGATCGATAGAGCAATGGAAGCTCTTCCACAAAAAAGTGCGTCAATTCGTTGATCATTCCATAAGCGGTTTGACAGAGGGGGCGAAGCGCAGTAGCATAGTGCAATAGCACTTCTTCGACAAAGCGTAAGTTTTTTCACACTTGACGAGAAGCGCTTCAGGCAGTATAGTGTTAGTGCAGTATGTGATCGATAAGTCTGCAACAGACAAATGCCATGCATAATGATCGACATGACAACCCACAACTCACGGCCGTACCTTATTGCGTAAATCTCAGGGAATTGCGTAAATCTCAAGGATGTGTGGCTGAACACAGCGCCATTCACGCAAGGGAACAGCGCTGGTAAGACGAGGAGAAAAAGTCTGTGTTTGAGATAAAGTATAACGGCTCCGATTTGGTTATCCCCAAGGATACGATTGAACAAACGTTGGGTTTTCGTCCCGGCGATACATTACATGTGTTAATCCGCAGTAAAATTAAATTAGCGCCGATCCCCCGTCTGCCCGATGAAATCGAACAGATGCGGATCGGCTTAGAGGCGATGGCCGGCAGTTGGTCGGCCCAAGATGTGGAAGCGTTTCAACAATTGCGGCAGGAGTTGTGGAGTGCATGGCAGATTCCAGAATCTGTATAGATACTGACATTGTTGTTGAATATTTACAGGGTCGCCCCACCGCGTTTATCAATGCGGTGCTACGCTTTGATGCCTACATTACCGCCATTACCCTCTTTGAACTTGAATCCGTTAGCACCCTGACCACACGGCAGACCCAACTGCTCTATCAAGTTTATCTGGCCGTGAATACCCTTGCCTTTACCGATGAAGCGGCGCGCCATACGGCGCGCATTATGAAAGAGCATCGCATCAACGAGTCAACCATCGGCTTAAACGATGCCTTTGTCGCCGGCATCTGTATTGCCAGTGGCGTCCCGTTGCTGACGCGCAAAGTCCGTAGCTTTCGCTTTGTCCAAGATTTACAGATCATCACACCTGAAGATCTAGCCGAACTTTAGAATTATTCATGATAAAATCAGTTCTTGCCTTCTGGCATTTTCGCGTACCGTGGGTGCATCTTCTGTTGGTGACCTGCTGGTTAGTCACCTATGGCTCGGCGCCACTATTGGCCCAAACCATGACTCCGCCAGCAACAGAACCCGCCCCGCGTAGCACACCGACTCCGCCCCAAGCCCAAAGGATGGTTGTTGCCCGGATTAGCTTTCGTGACCAAAGTGATCTCAATACCCTGGCGGCGCGCTATGATCTTTGGCAAGTCCATCACGGCGCCACACGGCAGGAGCGCTATGTGGTGGCCTACCTTTCCGACGCCGAGCTGATTGCTTTGCGTGCGCGTGGTTATCAAGTGACGGTTGATAGTGCAGCAACGATGCAACTTCTGCAACCGCGGGTGGTCGCCGGCGCACAACAGGCCGGTATCCCGGGCTATGCCTGCTATCGCACGGTCGAAGAGACCTATAGTTCCCTGGCCGCGTTGGCAACCGCCCATCCCGATCTGGCGACCTGGCGCGACATCGGTGACACCTGGGAAAAGGTGACGCCCAGCAACGCACCAGGATACGACATCTATGCCTTCGTATTGACCAACCGTGCGCGCCCCGGCCCTAAGCCTAAATTTCTGCTGATGGGCGCCATTCATGCGCGCGAATATACCACGGCCGAATTGGCAACGCGGTTTGCCGAGGAATTAGTCGCCAAATACAAGCGCGACCCGGATGTCACCTGGCTGCTTGATTACCATGAAATTCATATCATTCCCCAAGCCAACCCCGATGGGCGCAAGTTAGCGGAAGCCGGTCAGCTTTGGCGCAAGAATACGAATAACACAAACGGTTGCGACTTCTCCTTTTCGTGGGGAACTGACCTCAATCGCAACAGCAGCTTCCAATGGAACACCGGCGGCAGCAGCAGCAACGCCTGCGACTTGACCTACCACGGGCCAAGCGCAGCCTCAGAACCGGAAACGCAAGCCATCGAAACCTATGCCCAGAGCATCTTTCCTGATCAACGTGGGCCAGACGATAGCGACCCGGCGCCGGCGGATGCATCCGGGGTCTTTATTTCGCTCCACAGTTACAGTGAATTGGTTCTCTTTCCCTGGGGTTATACCGCAGCGCCTTCACCCAACAGGAGTGCGCTCCAAACCCTTGGTCGCAAGTTTGGTTATTACAACGGCTATCAAGTCTGTACGGGACCGGACTGCCTCTATGGCACCTCCGGCACGACCGACGATTTCACCTATGGTACACTTGGGGTTGCCAGCTATACCTTTGAGCTGGGGCAGAATTTTTTTGAGGGGTGCAATTTCTTTGAGGAAAACGTTCTACCGAAAAATATGCCGGCGCTTTACTATGCCGCCAAGGTCGCCCGCCGTCCCTACCAACTGCCATCTGGCCCTGATGTCTTACAACCCACTGCGACCTTCACCGGCACAACGCTGCTGGTGCAAGCCACCATCGACGACACACGGTATAATAGCAACGGCTGGGGCATTGAAGCGAGTCAACCCATCAGCGCCGCCCGCCTGACCATTGACACACCGGCCTGGATCACCGGCACCCAGGTTTACACCATGAGCGCCGGCGACGGTCTCTTTAACGCCACGACCGAAAAAGTCGCGCTTGTCATTGACGCCAGCGCCTGGCCGTTGGGACAACGCTTACTTTTTATTGAAGGTCAAGATAGCGCCGGCAATTGGGGGCCGCCCACGGCGCTCTTTGTTACTACACCCGGCACGCCAACACCAACCCCCACGCCGATTCCAACCGCACCGCCGCCCACCCCCACAACACCGGCGCCTTATCACTTTTACTTTCCGATTATCATCCCGTGAGGTAACTACTAAGCGCTGAGCCAGTCATGGACTGGCCCAGCGCTTAGTAGTTACCTCGTGAGATAGTGGCTGATGGCTAGGGGAATTAGCTTACTATCCATCAGCACCAATTGTAAGCTATCCCTGCACCACCTGATCCACCAAACAGGCGCCGTCTTCAAGCCACAGCGGCATTTGGCTGTCATTGACAATATGCACCTTGCCACGCAGGGTAACATTGCGACCAAAGTAGACATTGCCCTCCACCCGCAACTCGGTGCAATTGATCAATGACGGCGCCCCGTGTGGAAAGCGTTCGCGCATGTCATCAATGAGTTGGTAGTAGCGTTCATCGAGGAAGATTAATGGCGGCGTTGTACGCGCGGGCGCCATGACGAGATGGAACGACTCGTCCAGATCATAGATATCGGACCAGAGCAACAGCAAGTCATTATTCTTTTTTACCGGAATAAAGCGGCTGCGCGGCACGACCAGCGCCTGGGCGCCGGCAAAGCAGGCAATGGCCGAACCCATCGCCGTCTCAAGCTGGTAGACACGGGGGGAATCTAATTCGGTTGGATCAACCGGTTTCTCATTGAGAATGAGCGGCAAGCCCAACACGCCATTACGAGAGCATAAGACTTGATAAAGGGTGGGCAAATGCACCCATAGGTTGTTGGTGTTAAAGTAGCGATAGCGTTGAATATCCTGGAACGCGTCGATTTCCTGGGGCGGACATTGGGCTAGTTCCCGCAGGATCAGTTGCCCATCGGGTCGTTGCGCCAGGTGGCCGCCCTTACGATCCGCCGGTGTGCGGTCGGCCACCTCCATCAGGAAGGGCAAGTGGGCCGTCGCCATATAACCGAGAATGCGCAGATCCAGCACTGCGCCCAGATTATCCGAATTACTGACAAAGGCATATTCGAAGCCGGCTTCGATCATCTGCGCCAACATCCCACTGGTCATCAAGGCGGCGTAGATGTCGCCATGACCGGGGGGACACCACTCCTTCTCCGGGTCTACCGGCCAGTTTGCCGGTTGTAGGGTTGACTTCAGAATCTTTGGCTCTTTGTGCTGCAAAAAGCTAAAGGGGATGCTTTGCTGCAACTGCGGATACGCCGCCAGCGCGGCTAACGATTCGGCATCGGTATTGAAGCTATTCATCAGCACCAGGGGAAGGCGGGCATGCCACTCTGCTCGGAGGTGGAGCGTCTGTTGGATGATAATGTCGAGAAAGCTCCAGTGCGCTTTGGCGGGTAAGAGCGATTTGGGGCCATGAATCCCCATGCTGGTGCCTAAGCCGCCATTGAGTTTGAGGACAATGGTTTTATCCAGAACGGCTTGTCCGGCGATGGCATGGGCTGCCGTTAATTGGTCAAATTGGGGCAACTGTTTCACCGGCTTTGCTTCTTGCCCTTCGATATACCCGGTTGCTCCCTTCACCAGTTGTTCATAGTAATGGCTGAAGACCTGAATCATCAGATCCGGCACTTCAGCCCTTTTCATCTTGGTAATAAATTGTGCCAACCGATCGCCTATTCGATCACCCAGCCAATCGGTTTGTGTTTTGGCGTGTGCGCCGGCTTCGATCTGACCATTGCGCACTTCGACAAAGTCTAGCAATTGCACCATTGCATCGCGCTCCTTTGTTTTGCTGCATGATAATCACTTCAGAATATACACGCCTGACAAGGGAAGAGTATAGCATGAATATTCCAAGAATATCATACTGCTAACCACTGAATGGCGCACAACTGCTCTGTGGCGGGATGGGCATTGATTCGTGCTACGTATGGCGTGTTACGTGTGGCGTGTTACGTGCTACGTAATCCACGCGCGTAACGCAACACGCCACATGCAAGAATTGACTGCCGCCGTTGGCGGTCGTGCGTCACTCATAGCCTGTGCAACAATGAACATGCCAAAGCGTGAGCAGCACAAGTGTATACCAGATTTTGTCAACAAGTGCTTACAGTAAATTTACACTTTCATTACCAATTCGTATGACCAACCAGCATAACCAGCCACCTACCAACCGACTGCCGCTCCATCCTTGCGCGGTTCACTGCCGCCGATGATCACGCCGGTTTCGGGGTTGCGCATAATCACCTGGCCGCCGCCAAAACTGACCCGCCCGAAGCCATCGACCGGCGCCAGGCGATGACCACGGCGCGCCAGTTCGGCCAGCAAGGCATAGTCCCACCCCTCTTCGATGTAAACCAGTCCCCCCGGTTCCTGGGCGCCCAGGCCGGCGCCGGAAGCGGCCAGTTGCCAACGGGGCATATCGAGCGCCTGTTGCGGCGCCATGCCCAGATCCACCAGATTGCTTAAAACCTGGAAGTGACCTTGCGGCTGCATATAGCCCCCCATCACCCCATAGACCGCGTGCAGTTCACCGGCGCGCACGGTCATGGCGGGGATAATTGTTTGATAGGGGCGTTTGTTGGGGGCCAACGCATTGGGATGCGCCGGATCTAGGCGGAAGGTGGCCGCCCGGTTTTGTAGACTGACGCCCGTGCCGGGGACAACCAACCCCGTGCCGGTGCCCATGTAGAGGCTGTTGATAAAGCTGCAACCATTGCCCTCGCCATCCACCACGCTCAGGTAGACGGTATCGGAACCCGGTAGCGGCTCGCCATAGGGCACGGTCGTTGCCGCCTGTTTAGGATGGATCAAGCGGCGGCGGCGGTCGGCATAACCGGTGCTGACCAGTTCCGCCAGCGGGATCTTGGTCACGTAGGGGTCACAAACCCACTGCTGGGCATCAGCAAAGCCCAGGCGCATACATTCGATCATCAGATGCACCCGCTCAACCGCGCTCAGACTCGCCAGATCAAAACCGTTGGCCAGATTGACGGCAATAATCGCCGCCAGCCCCTGACCGTTGGGCGGACATTCATAGAGGGTTACATCGCGGTAAGCGGCGTGAATGGGTTCATCCCAGGTGCTGATGTGGTTTGCCATGTCTTCCGGGGTAATCCAGCCGCCGTAACGCTGGACGTGGGCGCTCAATTTTTGCGCAAAGTCGCCGCGGTAGATGTACGCCTTGCCTTCGGCGGCAATGCCCCGCATGGTCGCCCCCAGCGTCGGGATGCGCATGATTTCGCCGGCGCGGGGGGCGCGGCCATCGATCAGTAACTCATGACCGCTTGGCTGCACCGGCCCGTTGTCCAGATCACCGCTCACCCAGTCGGGGTCGCGCCGTAGCTTCTTTACCCCCTGCGCCCATCCGTTGGCAATGATCTCGGTGACCGGATAGCCATGCTCGGCTGTCCAGATCGCCGGCTGTAAAACATCGGTCAGCGTCATGCGGCCATGCCGTTCCAACAGATCGCTCCAACCGGCCACCGTGCCGGGGAGGCTGACGGCGTGGCCGGTATAGGTCGGCATTTGCGTGTAACCGGCCTGCTGCAATTCGGCAATCGAAGCCGCCCCCGCCGCGCGCCCGGAGCCATTGAGCGCTGTCACCTGTTTGGTCTTGGCATCCCAGTAGAGGGCAAAGCAGTCGCCGCCAATTCCGGTGGAAATCGGCTCCACCACATTGAGCATTGCCGCCGTCGCAATCGCCGCATCGGCTGCGTTGCCGCCGGCCTGTAAGATTGTCAACCCCGCCTGCGCCGCCAACGGTTGGCTGGTGGCTACCATGCCGCGCGTCGCCATCACATTGCTCCGTCTGGAACGGAACACAGCATCGACCTTCATGCGTTCTCCTCTTGTTTGCTATATGATTTGCCGGTAGTTGGCACATCAGCAGTCCACAGTCGTGCAGTCGTGCAGTCGTGCAGTCGTGCAGTCGCGTACTCCATCATCGGTCTAGCGAAATTTCGCTGTGGTGCGTGCTACTGATTGTACCTGGCGTGCCGTTCGCTTCATCATATAAAAGAGTAGCGCACCTGTCCAATTGGCTACCTACTTTGTGCAACGGCTTCGTAGGGGTGCGAAGCCGTTGCACAAAGTTTGCCGGCTAGTTTGGTGATTCAGTGCGGCTGGGGTAGACTATAGGGATGGTTGGCGTTGCCGGCTGGGCTTTTTTGTTGAACCAACCATGCTGTAAATCGACATGAATATCATCATTCAAAATATTGCCGATTACGCCGCCTGGATCTACTTTGCGTGTGGCGTAATTGCGCTTTATCAGTTATATCGCACCTGGCTGGTGCGCGCCGAACGGCGGCAGGCGGTCTTTTCCCTGGAACGGGAGAAGGCGGTGCGCGATCTGGGGAATATCTTTTCCACGGCGCTCGTCTTGCTGCTGATCATGGGCGTCACCTATTTTACCAGCACCACCCTAGTCAAAGCGCTGGCGGCATCGCTGCCGACCACGGCTGCCACTGTGGCAGATGACTTTGGCCCAGGGCTGAATTTTCCAACCCCGACCTATACGCCGTCAAGCGCAACGTTGATCGGCACCCCGGTTGCCTCAACACCGGCGGCGCTTGCGCAGACAACTGTGATTACGGCAGCAGAGACGCCAACGCCGGAAGCTGTCACGCCGACGGTCATTCCGCCCACCGCTACCCCGGCGCCCATTGTACAAGCGCCCGCTTGCCCGGATCAACGCGCCGTCATTCTCCGCCCCGGCACGAATGAAACAGTCAGCGGCAGCGTCAGCATGGTCGGCACCGCCACCCATGAGAACTTTCAGTATTACAAAGTCGAATACGTCCCCGCCGGCGCCGGCAACTTCAGCTATCTGGCCGGCGACAAAAATCCGGTCGTCAACGGCTTCTTGGCCACCATCAATACCAACACCCTGGGCAATGGCGCCTGGACGCTCCAGCTCACCGTCGTCGATCAGACCGGGAACTGGCCGCCGCCCTGCCAGGTGACTATTGTGGTGAATAACTAGCGGTGAATAACTAGCGGTGAATAACTAGCGGTGAATAATTAGCGCCATGCAACAGCAATCCTTTTCCCGTTTCCCGTTCTTTATCGTATTGGCCTTTGTTCTGCTGTTGGTCATTGCTTATAACGCCGGCTACCAACGCGCACAGCGTCTCTTTACCCAAGCTCAGGCGACGCTAGCAGCGCAGCAAGTCGCCATAGCCGTGCCGACCTATACCCCCACAGCCGCCCCCACGGCCACCCCCACCGAGACGCCGACCGTGACCGAGACGCCAACTCCCACCGTGACGCCAACCCCCACCGCCACCCCCACGCCGACCATCACGCCCACCGCCGCTTCCGCCGATGAATGGGCCACCCGCTTTGTCACTCAGGCCGCCACCTGGCTGAATGCGCTTTCGACTCTGGACTTTACCCCGGAGCGCGCCGCCGAGACGGTGCGCCAGGCGGCGTTGGCACAGCAACTCTACTTCGTGCCGGTGAGCTATTTTGCGCTGGCCGATGAACCGTGGGCGGCGCTTGCCATGCCTCGCACACCGGACGGCAAAGTGCTGCCGGCGCTCTTCTGGCGTGATCATAACGGCAGCAATGGGGTGCGTAGTCAGTTGTTGCTGGGCCAGTTCAAGCTGCCCTCCGGCGCCAGGGATGACAAGAATCTCTTTGCCGGCATTCAGCAAGCTCAGTTACGTTTTGATGAGCAGGGCCGCGGCCATCTGCTCTTGATCGAACGGCCCGGCAACAGCGCCACCCTCATGCTCTATCTCTTCAACCAACTCAACCCGGCGGCTGATTTCCAACTGAGCTGGCGCAGCGATCGCGACCCGCTGTGGGCTTTACAGGCGCAGGATAGCGCTATCGAACTGGTCGAACGAGATGATGCCCTCCTGCCCAGCCTGAACATTGTCGCCCCGCTGGCAGCGCAAGGTGCGCTGCGTCAACGAGTCGATGCTCCTTCGCCGCTGATCGAGCAGGCGCCCTTTGCCCGACAGTGGGCGGAAACCAGTTGGGAGCCGATCAATAGCGACGGGCGTGTCACCGGCTACCGCCTGGCCACAGCCACCTTACGGCCCACGCCCTTGTCCAGCTTCGCCCGCCTCCTGAGCCTCTTACAACAGGGCAACATCAATGAGGCGACCGCCTACAGTGGACGCGTCGATCTCATCCAACAGATGGGCGACCTGGGGCTAACCGCACCGGCAGCTTGGTTGGCGCTCTACCTCGACGAGAACCAACAGCCCTTGAGCGGCGACGCGACTTCCTTGCAGATGCGGCTCTTTGACAATGCCAACCGCAACCGCACCTTTGATCTCAGCTTTGAAGCCGATGAAACGGTCGGCTATCGGCTGGTCGGCATTGCCGAGGCCGCGCCCTTTGCCACCGATCTGGTGACACCGGCGCCGGCCCTGGCCGGTGCGCCCGTCAACCGCACGCCGGTCGCCCGCGGGACGCTGGTAACGCCGGCGCCAGTGGCGGTGGCCGCCGGGGCCAACATCAGTGATGTCATTGCAGCGGCGACCAATGCACCCCAGAGCGAAGAGGCCATTCTGGTGCCCTCGCTTACCCCGCTGGGGACGGCCACGCCGACGGCCACCGCCACGGCGACACCCTTGCCGTCACCGACCCCCACGGCGAGTGAGACGCCGACCGTGACGCCAACGCCGACACCCAGCCACACCCCGACGGCTACCGAAACGCCCACCCCAACGCCAACGCCGCTGCCGATTCCTGATATTCCGCCCGACCAGGCGCCGCCTCTTACCGGCGTCACCTTTGTCACTGAGCCAGGGCGGTTGCGCGGCTCGCCCAATACCACCGATTCAATTGTCATCACCTCGGTGGAAAATGGCCTAACCGTCGATGTCTTTGGCATCACCGAAGCGGGCGACTGGCTGCTGATTCGGGTCAACGGCGTGATCGGCTGGATGTTCCGGGATCTGATCATTCTCAACGGTGATCCGGCGCTGCTACCCTTGCACCGCGCCGACGGCACGCCGCTGATCCCGCCGACGCCCGGTCCGTCGCCAACCGCCGCGCCGGCGGCGGCTTTGCCGACGGCCACGCCCCAATCGACACCGGTGGTAGACAATCCGACCAGCCAGAGCATCACCACCGTTGCGCCACCGCCGCAGGGTGACGAAGTGGCGCTGACGGTCGGCGGCGATCTTTTGCCGGTGAACCCGCTTCAACCATTGACCGTATTGACGGCTGAGGGCGCCGAACGCACCCTGCGCATTGACAACGCCACCATTGAACTATGGGGCGGTCTGCTGGGGATGCCGGAGAAAGGATGGGTGACGGCGCCGGCAGAGTTGCTCTGGAGTGGCGTTCAACTCTATGTGACAGGCCGGCCGGCGGCCACCGACGCCACCCGGTGGGAAGCAACCCGCGTGCGCATTGCCGCTGCGCCGCCGCTGGAACGAGTCAGCGCGCCGACCTTCCCGGCCCTGGCCGACGCCGTGGCCAACAACAATTTTATGGCGCTGCTGGGCAGTGACGATGCACCCGGCATCTACCTACTGGAAAAGACGGGGACGGTGCAGCCGCTTTGGGCCGATGAATATACCGCCGAGTGGCTCACCGGCGATCCTCTGGCCGGGATGCGGCTGATGGCGCCGGCCACCAGCACCGGGCGCAACAGCTTTCTCTGGGTGCGCACCGATGGCTCGGCCTTGCGCGTCTTTGCCCAGCCCTTCTACCGCTTCAACGGCGTCACCGGCGACGCCTACGGTGGTCTCTGGTGGATCGAAACATCCCAGGCGCCGCTCGACCAGTGGCAACTCTGGCATTTCGACCCACAGCGCCAACAGGCAACGCTACAAGTGCAGAGCGACAGCAGCTTCTTCACCGCAGTGGGCGCCCCTAACGGTTTGGCGCCGCTGTTGCTGGCTGTGCAACCAAGGAGGACCGACGCAGCAGGGGGGCAGATCATCTTTTGGGTCGATACGGCAGATGGGCGCACCAATGCGCCGCAACAGGGGGTCTATCAATTCAGCCTGAGCAGCGCCGACAATGGCGCCACAACGTTACAAACGCCACCCCAGTTGTTGCTCCCCGCCGACACTTACCGTGTGCCGTTGCGCGTCAGCCCCGATTTTACGACCTTGGCCTACTTACACTACGATGCCCGCCAGCCCAGCCTCACTGCCGGCGCTCTCCAACCGGCCAATGTCGTCCAAATGGTCTCGCTGACGACGGCAGCAGGGGCATTGCGTCCAGCCGCACGGTCGCTCTATGCCACCACCGCCGATACGGAGTTTCTGGCCCCGGATCTGCTCTGGGCGGATGCCGGTCGTGTGCTGGCGGTGCGCAGCCGCTTTACTTTGGGCAACCATCTGGATCTGGAACGCTTTGGCTTTGTTGACCTGCAACTGCCCGCTACCGTCACCGGCGCGGCTGTCGCCAACAACTTTCTCCTGCCGGGCCGGCAAGCCTTGCGCACCGTGGCCCCCTGTCGCGCCGACCACTCCTATCTGATGGTAGTCGAAAACCGTAGCCGCCCTGCCGCCGCAACAACCGCTGGCGCCACCGACACCCCGGCCCTGGAACTCGTCCGCTGGGATCGCCGTAGCGACCCCGAACCGATCTTTGGTCTGCCGGCGGGGTTGAGCCGGGTTTTGGTTTGCTGGCAGTCGAGCCTTGAATGAAGACAAGAAGACAAGAAGATTGCGAGTCAATGAATCTGTCTCCTGGTCTTCTTGTCTTCCTGCATGAATGGATACCCACAAAAGCGTTTATGGATCAACCAATCTGGACAAATGACTGGAGCTACTTTGCTACCTGGCGCGATGGCGTCTTTGCTTTTGTCAGTCTTGCCTTTATTATCTTGCTGATTATTTGGTGGCGACAGCAGACGCGGCAGTGGTTCCGGGTGGCGGTGGGCACGTTGCTGCTGGCGCTGCTGTTGAGCATCGGCAGCTACTATCTCTTTGTGGTGCCGGTGCATTTTGCCGGTTGTCCGGCCGGTTGTCCCGGCTGGCGCGGCTATCCGCGACCCATTGCCCAGATTGAATTGAACGGCGCCACGCAAATTGCCGCGGTGGACTTTGCGCTCAACACCTTGTTCCTCTGGACACTCTGGCTGGTCGCGTTTTTGCTCTGGCGGCTGCTGGCGCTGGCGCTACGGTGGGAACAACGGTCGCGCCAAGCGCGGCTGCTCTTTGTGCTGGGCTTTGCCGTTCTGCCGTGGGCCATCTTGCCCCGTATTCTCACCCCACCCCAGCCGGCAATCACCGGCGAAGAATTGCGCTTGATCACCAACGCCGGTCGCGCCGCTGAGTTTACCTATCGCATCACTGGTTTGTGGATTCAACGACTGGCTGTGGAAGATGTGAAGGTGCTGCAACCCGAAGGCGAAGCCAACCTGGAGACGGTCAACCGCGTCGGCAGTCAGGTCTGTCTCCGTGGCTACACCTACTTCTTTGTCCCCTGGCGCCGCTACCGCATCGATCTCGACGGCATCGGTCGCACGGCATTGCGGTTGACCGAATTGTCGCTGGCAGAAGCTTGCTGGGCATCGACCCATTGAGCCGGCTTGCGCAACAGGCGCCTTGATCCACACGCACAACACAAGAAGTAAGCTATCATCGTTGTAAGCAGTATCCTTGCCTTACCTGACATTGGACAAAACGGCAATCGCGTCAGCAATCTTGCGTAAATTCGGTTATAGCCTACAACAAATAAAGCAACAATAGCGTATACAAAACGTTGATAGTGATAATATCAATGATTGAACGCGATATTGAACGCGGCGAGGATAACCCATGAATTTGTTGCTTACATTGCTCATTGCCCACTTATTTGCCGATTTCCCCTTACAGACCAACGCCCTGGCCAGGCTAAAGGAAAAACGTTGGCTGGGGGTCTTCCTCCATGTGCTGGTTCATGTTGCGGTGATGGCGCTCTTGCTGGACAAGCCGAACCGCTACTGGGCTTTGCTGCTCGGCGTTGGCGCCGTTCACTTTCTCATCGACGCTATCAAGCTGCTCTGCCCCGGCGCCAAAGGAATTGCCTACTTTCTGCTGGATCAAGCGCTCCATGTCACCACCCTTTGGCTGGCGGCAACCTGGGCGCAACGTCTCTGGCAGCCGGCGCCTATGGGCATTTTGCCCGACGTCTGGTTGCTACCACTTTTGCTGGGCGCCTTGATTCCAGCCGGCATGGTCTTGCTGTGGCTATGGGCCAATAGTCTCAGTCAGGAGTATACGGCGCGTTTTTATCTGCTGGATTGGGCAAAGTATCAGTTGTTGGCCGTCGAGCAGCGCATTGGGTTGCTCCTATTAGCGGTTGTCTTCTTACAACCGGCCCTGCAAGCCCTGCCTCAGCTTATTCGCGGGATCTGGCGCTAAGGCAAAACCGCATCAAGGTTTGGGGATAGGGGGTGACGATTAGTTCGATAATTCGGGCACAATGGCTTTGTAACACATGCCGGTCTGTCGCCGTTCGTGGGGCACAAGAAGGAGATCGAGCTTACCAAGGCGTGGGTGTGAGAGTTGGTAGGTGCGCGTGGGTAGAACCGGATGCTGCGGCCCTTGAAAGATGACGGAAAATGCCTTTGTATTCTCTTGCGGCTTCGGCTCGGTGCGCAGTTGGGTAGCATCTTGCACCGAAGCCAGGGCCAATGACATGGTCAGCAACGGATTGAGTTGGAGCTGAAACGGTTGATATAGATGAGTAGCAAAGTCATGCTGCGTCATAAAAGGCTCTCCGTAATGATAGACAAAGGCAATGATCGTATTGTAATCGGTAAGGTATAGTATAAAGGATGTAGGCGAATCGAACGCTTACACTTTACTTACCGTTTGTTGTCATTTATTACAAAACGCTTAAATTCAGCCTTGCCAACTGACAGAAAGCTATTTGTAAGGAATTTGTTTACAAAAAAGCAAGGACGCATTTTGTGCCACGGTGCGAACAGGCCTTGGGTGTTCGGTGATTACTGCTTCTGCGCTCGTTTCTGGGCCAGCAGCGCCTGGTTCCGTTCGCGTACAATCTGCAAGCTGGTATTCTCCCCCGGCTCTGTCGTCAATTCCAGACGATCCACCCATTTGACGCTGGTAAAACAGCGCCCGCCAAAGAGCGCCAATCGCCAGGGCGCGCCATGTTCAAGGGTAAGCGGTTGACCATTGAGCCGATCCGCCAACAGTGCATTGGCCGCCTCCGCCATTGAAATCGGCACCACATAGTCGCCCGACCCAGCGCGAATATAAGTAGCCGCCGGCAACGGGTGGGCCAGTTGGATCACATCGAGCAAGCGATAGCCGCCCCACTGTTGATCCGGCACCGTCCATTTGCCGTCACAGAGAAAATCTTCGGTAAAGCTGGTGCGCGGCATAGTGGCCCAAGCGGCGGCGAGATCGGCAGCCGTTAAGTGTTGTGGTCGCGCCACCAGCCCGCTGATCTGCAAGGTCGGGTTGGCCGCCCAGGTGATAGCGACGGCGGGGATCTCATGATGGGGTAATTCACGTAAACGTTCCATAAGTTGGTCCTACCTTTCTGCGAGCGGCATAAAGCCGGCGTCTTCCAGGATCTGCTGTCCTTCGGGGGAGAGGAGATAACCAATAAATTGCTGGGCAAGAGCGGCGTGCGGGCTATCGCTCAGGGGGGCGATAGGATAGCCGGCAATCGTGTTCAGATTGTCGGGGATGTCGATGCGCTGCACCTGCTCCGCCGCGACCGGCGTCACATCCGAACGGTAGACAATCCCGGCGTCAGCCTCCCCCAGCGTCACCTTGGCCAGGACGGTGCGCACATTCTCTTCATAGGAGACCACATTGGTCAACACGGCAGCACGATAACCAGCGCCCAGGCTGCCATCCGCTTCTGCTTTATCCAGAAAATCAAGCGAATATTGACCGACCGGGACTTCTTTGGCTGCCAGCACAATTTTCAAGCCCGGCTTGGCCAAATCAGCCAGGACGGCAACACCGGCAGGATTGTCCACCGGGGTGACGACCACCAGCCGGTTGCGGACAAAGATCTGTTCCATCCCGCTGACGACGCGTCCACTTTCTATTGCCACACCCATTTGACGGGCATTGGCCGAAGCAAAGAGATCCGCCGGCGCACCCTGACCGATCTGTTGGGCCAACTGTTGGGAACCGCCAAAGTTAAAGACCACCTCAACGCCAGGGTGAGCCGGCGAAAAATTCTTACCGATGGTTTGGAAGGCGTCGGTTAAAGAAGCGGCGGCAAAGATGGTGAGGGTCGTTTGCTCTGTAACCGCGTCCCCGTTGCTGGTAGCGGCAGGTGTGGCAATGGGCGCACAAGCGGCTAATACCAGACTGAGGGTAAGCATCAAAACGTTCGGCAATACTCGGCGCATAAAAACCTTTCACTGTTGCTGAGTAAAAAACGCTCAAGCAATAACGACGGCGGGGAGCGCCTCTTGACAGAGCAATAACCAGGTCAGGAAGGATTCGACCTGGGTTACCCGAAAATGATGGACAGCCTGCGCAAAGGGATCGGTAGCAGAAACGGTATCGCTCTGCTCCTGCAATTCAGCCAGCCATTGCCGACAGGTCAACACCTGCTGGTCTAGTAATGGAGCCACAACCGCCGGCCCCTGGCGATAGGCAAAGTAGAGCTTTGCCAGAAATTCCAGTCGCATCTGCCGCCCATGCGTGACCGGCGTGGTCAACCACTGCTCAAAGGCGCTGCGACCGGCGGCGGTCAACGAATAGACTTTACGCGGGGGGCGCGCCTCTTGCGGTTGCAGCGTGGTGACGAGATATTCCTCATCTTCCAACTTGGTGAGCAAGGCATAAAGTTGGCTCTGCTTCATCCGCCAGACTTGCCACAACCCCTGCGCCGCCGACAACTGCTGGTAGATCTCATAACCGTGGGTCGGCTGGTCATAGACAAAGCCCAGTAACGCATATTCAACGGTGAGGGTGGTCGCAGATGTTTTCATAGTCTGATTACTCAAAATCTGAATATCCAAGTTATAAGTAATTGTATCAAGGAAGCATCGACTTGTCAAACCAGGGAATGACAGCAGGTATATTTCAACGCTGGAGCAGGGTTGAGATGATCAGGGCAAGAGTGCCGGGGACGGGCGACCCGATGTTGCGTATGACCAACCGACACTCGCCCGTCCCCCGCACTCTTGCCCCAGCCGACAATACACCCAGTAACAGGCGACTTGTTCAAGCAAACAACTTGTGCGATAATCGACCGCAACGTGCCCCCCAAGCCCCAGCCCTATCTTGATCAACCAACACCATTGCTTGCGTAAACGAAAGTGTTTTATGACGATTACCGCCACAACCCAATCCATTCTAGACAAAGTCACCGACGGTGGTCGCATGAGCCGTGACGAGGCGTTGTATCTGCTCGGCCTGCCGCTCCACTCTGACGATTGTTATCTCCTGATGGCGGCAGCCAACCGCTTCTCTCATACCCAGGCGCAGAGCCGTGGCACGATCTATTCACAAGTCGGTATCAATGTCTGGCCCTGCCCGGAGAATTGTGATTTTTGCTATCTGGGGAGCAAACATGGGCTAATCAAGGAGTTGCACGAATTAAGCCCGGTGGAAGTCACCAATGCCGCCTTGAACTTTGAAGTCGCCGGCGCTGATGAAGTCTATTTGATGACGACTGCCAACTACCCCTTCGACCAATTTATTGAAATCGGCCAGACCGTGCGGCGGGCGCTCCAGCCCCAGACCATTCTGGTCGCCAACATCGGTGACTTCAAGCAAGCGGAGGCGTATCGGCTGGTCGATGCGGGCTTTGATGGCGTTTACCATGTCTACCGTTTTCGCGAAGGGGCTGAAACCGAAATTGAACCGGAACGACGGCGCGCCACCTTTGCCGCCATTCGCGCAGCCGGTCTCGACCTGCGCTATTGTATCGAACCGATCGGGCCGGAGCATAGCGCTGCGGAAATTGTCGAACAGATGGCATTGGCGCAAGCCTTTGGCGCAACGATCCTCTCGGTCATGCGGCGGATTCCGGTGGCCGGCACCCCTTATGCTGGGCTGGGCCATCTGTCGGAAATCGAGATTGCCAGGGTTGTGGCGATTGCGCGGCTCTTTTTGGGTGAGCAGGTGCGCCAAATGGGTGTGCATGAGCCAAGCATGGTCAGCTTGCGCGCCGGCGCGCATCGCATCTGCGCCGAGGTGGGCATGAATCCCCGCGACCGCGCCGTGGATACGGCCAAAGGGCGGGGTCTCTCGGTGGCGGCCTGTGAACAGATGCTCTGGGAAGCGGGGTTCGCACACGGGCGCCGACAACTACAGCGCTGATGCTTCGGCGCGACAGTGGGCGCAGAGGCCGGTCAGGAGCAGATGCGGGGCGTCGATGAGAAAGCCATACCGTTCCGCAATGGCAATTTGCAAAGCGACCATGGGTTCGGCATCAATTGCCAGTTCTTGATGGCAGCGCCGGCAGAGCAGATGGTGATGGGGCGATTGACCGGCGATCTCGTAAACCGTCTCATTCGGGGGGATTTCCGCTTTGACAATCAAGCCCACGGTAAGCAGAAAGTGCAGCGAACGGTAGACTGTGGCCTGGTTGATGGCCGGCGCTTTCTGTTGGACGCGTTCCAGGATCTGGGGCAAGGTGGTGTGACCGCCGCCTTCACAAATCGCATCCATAATCACCTGGCGCTGCGGCGTCATGCGATAGCCCCGCTCGCGCAAAAAAGCGCCGTAATCCCACGTATTATGACTCATCCCCCGATCCTCTCGTCGCCAGCGACCAACGTACAGCCGTCCAATCCACACCCAATGTTCCTACGCAACCAAAAACCGGCGTTCGTCAGCGTGGCGCGCATTCATTGCATTATCCCTGTTCAGTATACCATACCGGCCTTGTACAACCATTGTACAACTGGCCCGCCAATGGTTCTGCCTTTTGTCTTCCTATCTTCGGCTGGTTGTGTTCAAGATCACACCTGCTCGTTATCTCATACCACAGCCATTCCCACCACTCTTCGATAGACTACTGTCACTCACTTCAAGTCGGCTCACCTGGACAGGGTTGCCGTTTAGAAGGTAGGTGCGGTGACAAACCGCACAAGTCCATACCCCAGAACTCGTGCAGTTACAACAAACTGCACCTACTGTCATCACTGTAGTAAAAGGAGCTGCTATGTACCCTCACCCATTACTCCGTTCGCAACGTTTTCGTCGTGGCTGCCATTGGCTGCTAATCGTGGCCTTGTTGCTCAATCTGGTCGGCCAGATGGCGCTGCCGGTCACAACCGCGCACGCCGCCGAGGCAACGACCACCGCCACCGGCCCCGTACGCGTCGCCTATCTCCACCGTGGCGATGCGGCGACCGCCCAATCCTTTGCCGATCTGCTCAACGCTAACGGGTTCACCGTGCAAGCCTTTGGTTTTAGCAGTACGCCCGTCGCCCAACCCTTTAAGGTGATGTTACCCCTTATCACCCGTGGCGGTGCGACCGGGGCCGAAGCCGCCACCCCGCAACAGGTTGGCGCACTGCCCAACTTTGCCGCCTTTGACCTGATCATCATCGCCGCTGACACCGGGGCCGGCGACCAGTGGCAACCTGAAGCCGGTCTGCTGGAAGCCGTGCGCGATGCCGGTCTGCCGGTGATCGCGCTGGGGGCTGGTGGTCACGCCTTTTTGGGCAAACTCGGTTTACCGATCGGTCATCCGAATGGCAGCAGCAGCACAACCACAACCGTCCAGGTCGGTGAGTTAGGCGCAAGCCAGTCGCTATACGAAGGCATGACCTTGCCGGGGGACAACCTGCTGGCAATCTACACCAGCGCCCAGAATGTCATCGCACCGCCGCTGACCGAAGCGCCGGTGGACGGGGCGCGTCTGGCCGGTTTGCCGGGGGGCGCGAATCTCTACCCGCTGGCCAAGGCTGGTCGCTATTTCTTGTGGGGTCTGGCCGGCGCGCCATCTGCCATGACCGACACAGGCAAACAACTTTTCCTCAACCTGGCCCGCTTTGCCACGGAAAAGTGGGAGATCCAACTGCGCGCCCGCACCTTTACCCCCACGCCGGGGTTGGATGCGGCGTTGGTGACGGCGCTCCAGGGGAGCAGCGGTCTGCACGCCTTTGCCCAACTGAGCCGTCAGCCCAGTGAAGAGGAACGCAAAGCCCTCAGCGCGATTGGCATTACGCTGGTCAGCTTTGTCGGCGATTCACTCTACACCGCCTTTGTTACCCCGACACCCGACGCCAACCACCCGACTTTCCTCGGCCTGGTGCGCTGGCTGGGGCCAATTCAGCCGACCGACAAGATCGATCCTAAAATTGTAGCAGGTCAATTTGAACCTTGGGCCGACAATGGCGACGACACGGTCAAGTTGCTCATCCACTTCCATGAGGATGTCGCAGCGGACGCAGCCGTTGCCCAGTTGACCCAAGCCGGGATTGCCCACCAACCCTTTAGCGAACATGTCTACAGCGCCAACGTTGCCAAGGGCGCGATTGCCCAGGTGGCGGCGCTGGATGGCGTGCGCTGGATCGAGGAAGGGCCGCTGCCCAACCTGCCGGAAAATGACTCGACCCGTGTTGAAATGAATGTCGATGGTGCACAGGCGGCCAGCATCAACGGTGCGTCGATCTTCTACGCCGGGCTGGATGGCAGCGGCGTCAAGGTGGCGGTCTTTGATTCAGGTATCAACGCCGATAATTCACCGGGCAACGGTCATAACGACTTTGCCGGTCGCCTCTTGCGCACAATGGATGACAGCAATAGTCACGGCAGCCACGTCGCCGGTATCATCGGCGCCAGCGGGGCCAACAGTGTGAGCAATTGCCCCTTCCCAGGTGGTTGCACCGCCTTTCAGATGCGCGGCATGGCTCCCGGTGTGCGCCTGGCCCCCTATGGCGACCGCTCTGCCGGCAACTTTGACGACGCCGTTAACAACCACGGTGTCGAGATCAGCAACAGCTCCCAATATCAAACCTGCGGTTCCTACGACGCTCATGCCCAGTTGCTCGACCAATTTATCCGCGGCGACGGCATGAACGGCGGCACGGCTGTCCCGGCGCACCAGATGGTCAAATCGGCGGGCAATTCCGGTACGAGTGGTCAATATTGCGACGCCGCCGGCTACTTTGCCGTCACCGGTTCGGCCAAGAATCTGTTGATGGTCGGCGCTTTAGAAGCGCAAAATAACCTCAATCTCCGTTCCAGCAGCAGCCGCGGCCCCACCTGGGATGGTCGCCTGAAGCCCGATGTCATGGGCATTGGCTGCGGTCACTCGACCGACAACGACAGCCAGGGCTATGTCTCCAAGTGCGGTACGTCAATGGCGGCCCCGGCTGTGACAGGTATTCTGGCGCTGATGACCGAGCAGTATCATCACTCCTTCGGCGCTGGTCGCCCCCGGCCGTCGACACTGCGGGCCGTCGTCGTGCAGAACGCCACCGACTTGATTCACGACCCGGCGCAACCCGGCTTTGCCGAATATGGCTGGAATGACCCCGACAGCGGTCAGCCGGTCATCTACCACGCCGGGCCGGACTGGGCGACAGGCTATGGCATTGCCGACGGTCAGCGCGCCGTCAACGCCATCCGCGCCCATAACTTTGTTGAGGGGACGGTCTCCCCTGGCGATGCGCAGGACACTTATGTGATCAACGTCCCCGCCGGCACGCCGGAATTGAAGTTCACCCTGGTCTGGGATGATGAACCGGGCAACCCGATGTTAGCTATCACCGCCGCCCAACTGGTCAACAATCTTGACCTGACGCTGGAAGGCCCCGGCGGCGTGGTGATTCGTCCGTGGGTGCTGGCCCCGTTGCCCGCCTCGGCTGATCTGCCTGGTGGCGACGCCGACCCGATTGTGCGCAACACCCACATCATGGCAGCGACACGCAATGTGGACAATCTCAACAACACCGAACAGGTGCAGGTGGCTAACCCCGCCGCCGGCGCGTGGACGATTCGTATCAACGCGGCCAGCCTGCCCAATGGCAACGCCCAACCCTATAGCCTGGCCGGCGACTTCCGCACGCTCAACATTGTCAGCCCGCAGACCGGCAATGTGGCCGAAGCGGGCGCCCCGGCCAACCCGAATGTGGTGCCGGTGGTGGTGGAAGCCGTGCGCAGCATCGACGGCGCCACCAGCGCTCTGAGCGACGCCACCGCGGGCGATTTCACCGTCCAGATCGGCGGCACAGCAGCGACCATTGTCAACGGTGCGCCGGTGGGCGATCAATTCTGGTTGATGGTGCGCCCGGCGGCGGGAACCTACAGCGCCGGCAGCAAATATGACCTAAGCGTCACCTGGAACGGACATGGTAGCGACAGCGAGACCCGCGCTATCCTCTTCACCGAGCGGGAGATTACCGACCGCGCCGTGGTCATCGACCGCTCCGGCAGCATGGCCGACTATGACAAGATGGCCGCCGCCCAGAATGCCGCCCGCCTCTTTATCGACCAATCGCTGGCTGATGATCGCATTGCCGTGGTGAGCTTTAGCACCAATTCGAGTGTCAACTATGCGACGACGCTGGTGCCGAACTTGGGGCCGACCGCCGTGTTGGACGCAGCCAAGGCGACGGTCAACGGCTTGACGCCCAGCGGCATGACCGCCATCGGCAAAGGTTTGCTCGACGGGCAGGGCCAGGTGACAGCCGCCCCTGCCGACCACAGCGTGGCCGATGTGGTGATTCTCCTGAGCGATGGCATGGAAAATGTCGATCCGCTCTATCACACCCCGGCGGTCGAAGGGGTGATTGAGCCGAGTGATACGATTGTGCATACGGTGGCGGTCGGCCCGGCCAGCGCCGGTTTCCACAGCTTGCTGGAAGAGATTGCCAACAGCAACGGCGGTGAGTTCCGTGCCGTGAACGAAGCGGGGGCCGGTCTGATGATGGCGGCTGACGCCAGCGCCGCCGCAGCAACGCCACAGGTTGGCATCGACGCCTGGCCGCAGACTCTGCCCAACCGCTTGGGTGATGTCTATAAGCAATATGCCGAGGAGATTCTCAACGAGAGCCGCCTCTTCCAGGCGCGCGGTGTGGGTAATCCGGCCAGCACCGGCGCCCCGCAGAGCTTTACGGTCAACGTGCCGGATGGCTTGAGCCGCATCAACTTCTCGTTCAACTGGGCGCAGCCAAGCGTCAACAGCTTCTTCCAGGTGGTCGATCCGAAGCAGAATGTCTACTACTTCAAATTTGGCGACCCGGCCAACAAGAATTGCCGGGGTGACGACACCCATATCGTCTGCATCATCGACGCTCCGATTGCCGGCGCTTGGACGATGAGCTTCCGGGTAGGCGGTGAGGCGAATGAGTGGGCCATGTGGGTCAGCGCCCGTGCGTCGGTCAACTTCCACCTCTGGGTCGGCACACCGGAGCGGCAACGGGTGATGGGTGAGCCGGTGCATCTGTTGGGCTTCCTGGGTCAGGGGGAAAAGGGGTTGGTCGGCCAGTCGATCAAGCTCAACATCTTCTACCCCGGCGGCGGCTCCCGTCCGTTGGAACTCTTTGACGACGGCTTGCATGGCGATGGGCAGAAGAATGACGGGTTGTATGGCAATTTCTTTGGCGAAGGGCGCGTGCCGGGCGCGTATGCGGTGCGTGGCATGGCGCAAGGGCAAGACCTGCTCAACCAGCCCTACACGCTCTTCAAGAACACCGGTTTCCATCTGCGCCCCAAAGTGGTCTATGTCCACAAGGGCGACCTGGATACGGCCAACGCCTACCGTCAGTTGATTGAGGACAATGGTGTGGCGGTTGATCAACTGAACATGGCGCAACTGCCCACGGCGGATCTGCGCCCCTACAGCCTGGTGATCGTCGCCCCGGAAACCGGCGACCTGAGTGAATGGGGTACGGACGCAATGGTGCGCCGCATTGTCGAGTTCAAGCTGCCGGTGCTGGGGCTGGGCAAGGGAGGCTACGCCTTCTTTGGCAAGCTCAAGCTGGACATTGGCTGGGGCAACGGCGCCCATGGTACGGGTGACAGCGTGGTGCGGGAGAATTTCAACGACCCATTCTGGCACTATCCCTATGACTTCCTGGTGGCCGAACAGCGCATCTGGCAACTCTACGCCGAACCGAGTCCACGGGTGGGCATCTTCCTGGGCAATCAGCCCACCGGCGTACAGGTCTTTGGCTATAACAACACTCAAGGCCAATACGCCGACCTGATCATGGAAGATGGTCGCTACCTGCTTTGGGGCTTTGACAAAGGGCCGAAGAGTATGACGGACGATGGGCGGAAGTTGCTGGTGAATGCGGTTTATCGCACGATGCAGTAAGCTAATGTTTTAACCACAAAGGCACGAAGATCACGAAGTTTCCCCTTCGTGATCTTCGTGCCTTTGTGGTTGTTTATCGCTTTGTTATTCAAGTTGATGTTCAACCATAATGCTCCTGAGACTTGATTTGCTGTGCAAATAGATCGCTACAGCGCTTTTATCCGTCTCCTTCTGCGGATGGGAATGATACCAGATCAAAATATTTGGCGTCACCGGTATTCTTTGAGCAGGTCATCGATCCAGCTTTGCGTGGCGTCATCAAAGGCCGGCGGCGGGGGCGGTTGGCTGTAGTCGAGTGATAAGGCATAACCGGCTTTGTCGTAAATGGCGGCGACGACGGCTTTTGTAATCGTTGGCGTCATAAACGAGTGGCGCCGTGAGTGCGTTGCACAGGTCACAAGTACGCCACACGCAGAAGGCCGACTTTTGGCAAAAGTCGGCCTTCTTTGGTCGCCCTACACAAGCACCTTAGCGCATGGCAAGCGGGAGGAAGAGGAGTTTGGCCGGCGCTGTTCTTAGCGTCGCCTCATTGCTATAGCCGCTCCAAAAGGCGCTTTGGGCAGGATCTTGGGTGCGGGCGCGCACGACGAAGTAGTAATCGCCGCCCGTGGGCAGGCCGGGCAGATCGAAAATGGTATAGCTGCTGGTTTGGGCCAGCGCCGTCATACCCAGCGGCTGATAAGGGCCACTCGGTTGACGAGCGTAGGCCACCTCAATGACGCTGTCGTTGCGCAGCGGTTGGGGCGTTGTCCAGTGCAGGACGATGCTGCCGGTGTGGGTGATCACTTGCAGTGCAACCGGGGTCGGGTTGGGGCTTTGATCTTGTCCGCCGATGATCAACGCGCTGCTATCCAGGCCAACCGTGGCCGCGATGTGAGTCGCGCCGGGAGCGACAGTCACGATCACGGGCGCCGCCGTAGGCGGAACCGTAGCGCCGCCGCTGGCGCGTAGTTCGTAGGTAACGGTCGTCGTCGGCGGGGCAAGGAAGAAAAGGAAGTTACCGGCCGGGTCGCTGACCGCCGTCGCCAGTGGTTCTTGACCATTGGCAGCATAGAGGGCAACGGTGGCCTGCACCTGTGTACCCAGAGCAGCAAATGTTTCATCACTGCCGGCCAGGCCATCGTTGTTGCTATCGATGAAAAGGGCGCCATTGATCACCACAGCATTCGCCGTCATGGCGGTCATATCAATATCATAGGGACCGGCCATGCCATTGGCAAAGAAGAGCGGCTGGTGACGGGTGGCATTGCGCAGCTTGATGGTATAGGGCGCGTCTTTGGCAGCGTAGGTCACATCAAAGGTAAAGATACCGGCATGATTCGGGTAGGTGACAGCCAGACGGCGAGCGCCATTTTGGGCATAGAGTTCAACGTAATTGGTGGTGGCGGTGTATGGCTCGGCGGCGGCCACTTCATCGGCATCGCGTTGACCATTCTGGTTGGCGTCAAAATAGAGCGAGCCATACACCCGGTAGCGGTCGCCGGTGCAATAATCAGGGGCAGCGGCAGAGTGGGCGCGCCAGACTTTGGCTAGTTCCAACGCGGCGCCGGCATCGAGCAAACCATAACCATATTCGGGGTCAAAACCGGGCTTGCCGAGATCGCGAGCGGAGCGCATGATAATTTCCAACACATCCCAAGCAGAGAGATCGGGGCGGGCGGAGAAGAGCAGGGCCGCCACACCACTGGCATGAGGCGCCGCAAAAGAGGTGCCGCTGGCGCTGGCATAATCGCCCTGGCTATACCCCTTTTCACCGGAGACATCAGGGCCGTAGACCGCGACGCCGGGCGCAACAATGTCCACACCCAAGCCATAGGTGGAAAAGCTGGCCCGTTGCGCATTGCGATCCACGGCGCCAACCCCTAATACACAATCATACGCGGCAGGGAAGAGCGCCTGATTCTGCCCCGTATTGCCGGCAGAGGCAACCACCAAGACGCCGCCATTGGTCGCATCGGCAATGGCCTGGCGTTCAAAACGATCATCGAGCGAACTGGCAAAGTTGATGTTGATCACACGGGTGCCCTGCCGTTCAGGACTGGCGGCGTAGTGGATCGGGTCTTGAAAATCATAGAAGGCTTCCAGCTCCGCATCGGCGACATCGAGCGCGCGGCCGGCACGGTTGCCGGGGCTGACCTTGATGGGCAGAATCTGGACATTGCTGGCAATTCCGGCAGTGCCGCGGCCATTGTTGGCAGCAGCGGCAATGATGCCGGCGGCCAAGGTGCCATGCCCGTTCTCGTCGCGGGGCGGGCCTTGTAGATAAAAGGTGCGCGCATCAGGGTGAATATGGTCGGCCAGTTCCGGGTGATCAAAGTCGATGCCGGTGTCAATTAAGGCGACAACGACACGCGGGTCGCCGTGGGTGTAGCGCCAGGCGGTTTGGACGTTGATCAGGTCGAGGCCATATTGTTCGCCGCGTTGATAATCAGGATCATTTGGCAAGATGGCGCCGTTTGTGGCATCATCGGCAGCCAAAAGCGGCAGCGTCGATCCGCAGGCAATCAGAATGCTCAACAGCGGTAGCCAACGCCGGCAGCGTTGCACCCAACTTCTGGTGATGGCTACGGTTAATCTGAAGAGATACGTTTTTTGTTTCATGATTATCTACGTTGCTCCGACAATTGACTGATCGACAATATAATACTTTTGCGAGATTTAGCGGTCTGCAATGACCGACTGCGGAGTATTGTAGTCAACAAATGGGTGATTTTGCATTGCATTTTGCTGTCAGCTTACATGCCGACATAAAACTTTTGACCGAGCTGATTACGCGAGGTATGGGGAGGAAGGGATGAACCGTAAGGAAATGAATGAATTAGTTCAGCGGCAGGCTGTAAACTGGCAGCGTGGCGATGCCGACGCCATTCTCGCTGATTTTGCCGAAGATGCCGATTTTATCTCACCTGGCGGTACATGGCGTGGTCATGCCGCCATTCGCCAGGCTGTCGAAAACTTTTGGGACAGCGTTCATAGCGCCGAGGTACAAGTTGATCGGGTCTTTGGTGACGGCGCACAATGGGCCGTCGAGTGGCGCTGGAGCGAAGTGCGCCGTAGCGACGGACAACGGCACAGCGCCGACGATGCTATCATCTTTACTGTTAACGAGCAGGGCAAAATTACCTATTGGCGCGAATATTTTGATACGCGGAATTTTTAGCGTGATTTGTGATTTGTGCTGCGTGCCCTTCGACAGGCTCAGGGCACGCAGCACAAATCACAAATCACGCCGGAATTGCCGGGGTGTCGATCTTGGCAATGGCGGCGTCGATCTCGGCCTGTGATAGTTCGTGGCGCTGAAGCTTGCCCGCAAAGTAAGCTTCATAGGCGCCCAAGTCAAAGTGACCGTGACCACAGAGGTTGAAGAGAATGGTGCGCGACCGCCCTTCCTCTTTCGCCAGGTTGGCCTGCCGCACCGCCGAGGCGATGGCGTGGTTGGCTTCCGGCGCCGGGATAATGCCTTCGGTGCGGGCAAAGAGCACGCCGGCCTCAAAGCTCTCGATCTGGTCAACGGCTTCGGCTTCAATCAGCTTGTCCTTGAGCAACTGGCTGACAATGACGCCGGCGCCATGATAGCGCAGACCGCCGGCATGGATCTTGGCCGGCACAAAGGTATGACCGAGCGTAAACATGGGCAGCAGCGGCGTCATGCCCACCGTGTCGCCAAAGTCATAGCGGAAGACGCCGCGCGTCAACTTAGGCGCCGAAGTTGGTTCGCTGGCGAGACAGCGAATCTGCTTGCCTGCGGTCAAGTTGAGGCGCAGGAAGGGGAAGGCGAGACCGGCAAAGTTGGAGCCGCCGCCAAAGGGTGCGATCACCACATCGGGCAAGTCGCCGGCCTTCTCCATCTGCTTGAGCGCTTCCTGGCCGATGATGGTCTGGTGCAGCAAGACATGATTCAAGACGCTGCCCAGCGCATATTTGGCGTCCGCATTCGTCGCCGCCACTTCGACTGCCTCGGAAATGGCAATGCCCAGGCTGCCCGGTGAATCGGGATCTTCGGCCAGAATCCGCCGCCCCGCCTCGGTGCGGGTGGAGGGCGACGGGTAGACATCGGCGCCCCAGGTGTTCATCATCAGCTTGCGATAGGGCTTCTGCTCATAGCTGATCTTCACCATGTAGACTTCACAGGGAATATCAAAGTGCTTACAGGCAAAACTGAGCGCGCTGCCCCATTGCCCGGCGCCCGTCTCCGTGGTAATGCGGCCGACGCCTTCCTGCTTGTTGTAATAGGCTTGCGGCACGGCGGTGTTCGGCTTGTGCGACCCGGCAGGGCTGACCCCCTCATATTTGTAATAGATCTTGGCGGGCGTATCGAGCGCTTTTTCCAGATTGTGGGCGCGATAGAGCGGCGTCGGTCGCCACAATTTATAGACATCACGCACTTCTTCGGGGATCGCCACCCAGCGCTCTTGGGAAACTTCCTGTTTGATTAGCGCCATTGGGAAGAGCGGGGCCAGGGCATCGGGGCCGATTGGTTCGTGTGTGGCCGGGTGTAGCGGCGGTAGCGGCTTGTTGGGCATGTCTGCCACAATGTTGTACCAATGTTCCGGGATCTCATCTTCGGTCAGGGTAATCTTGTGATAGTCGCTCATGGTTCCTCCAGTTGATTGGGTTGATTGGGTCACGCGTAAACACAACAGCGGATTTGGGAAGGAACGGATTTACTACTGGCTTGGCGAGCAAAACGGATATAGTTCTCATGTGTGGATTGTTAGCAAGGGCCGGCATAACCTGACCGGCGCAAAATCCGTTGCTTCCCAAATCCGCTGTTGTAATCCGCTGTTGTGTTGTGGTTCTACCTTACTAAACCTTCCCATGATACACCAACTTCTAGCGCTTGTCTATTTTCCCTCTTGCGAAAAATGGCGGATTCATGTACCATAACACCGTTCGGCTTCACCTCGATCACCCACATTGCACCTGAGAAGCTCGTGCGCTTGCCTACCAAACTCACTAAAGCGGCTGCCGGCGCTAGATGTCTAACTTGCAAGGAAAATCAATCAATTTCCCCATAGAAATGTTGATTGACTTGTGGTAGACTAGCACTGCTTGGCAGTAAAGTTCATTGCGCAAAGTTCACCGTAGAATGTTTCCATTTCTATCCCATCGGCTACGGTCGCTTTGCCATCAATCCAGTGAGAAAGTTAGTGACAAAAGGAAATAATCTATGTCCCGACGAACCTTACGTATGATGCGTTGGGGGATGGCGCTCTTGATATTGGCCGTCACCCTCTTCAGCCAGCCACGCTTGGCCCTACCGGCGCAGGCCGCTACCCCAACAGGCGCTGAAAGCACCAAAGTGCGTCCGGTTACACAAAGCGACGACAAACCCGTTGACAGCCTGAGCGATCTTGAATCCGCCGTCGTGCAGATTGAAGCCGTCGGCACCTTTGTCGATCCGGCGGAAGGGTTGCAACTCAACGCGGCCGGGCGCGGCTCCGGCTTTATTATTGACCCCAGCGGCATTGCTGTGACCAACAACCATGTCGTCACCGGCGGCGGTCTATACAAAGTCTATGTGGCCGGCGAAGAGGAGCCGCGCAGCGCCAAAGTCTTGGGCGTCTCCGAATGCGCCGACCTGGCGGTGATCGATATTCAGGGCGATGGCTTTCCCTACCTGGAATGGTATGAGGGCGCAATCAAAGTCGGCCTGGATGTTTACGCCGCCGGTTTTCCGCTGGGCGACCCCGAATTTACCATGACGCGCGGCATTGTCGCCAAGGAGAAGGCCAATGGCAAGACCAGTTGGGCCTCGGTCAGCAAGGTGATCCAACATGACGCCACGATCAACCCCGGCAACTCCGGCGGCCCGCTGGTGGATGAGAACGGCAAGGTGGTCGCCGTCAACTATGCCGGCAATAGCGAAACCAATCAATACTTTGCTATCTCCCGTGATGAAGCCGTTGACATTATCGAACAGTTGCGCGCCGGTGAAAATATCGACACCATCGGCATTAACGGTGAAGCCGTCTCCGATGGTCAGGATCTCAGCGGCATCTGGGTCTCTTCCGTCAAATCCGGTTCCCCAGCGGACAAGGTGGGGATTCTGCCTGGCGATATTCTCTTGAGCCTGGAAGGGATCACCTTAGCTGAGGACGGCACAATGGCGACCTATTGCGATGTGCTGCGCAGCCATGAGCCGACCGATGTTCTCGCCGTGCAGGTGATGCGCTTCGACACGAAAGAGGTGCTGGAAGGGCAGATCAACGGGCGCGAACTGGCGCAGAGCTTCTCCTTTGCCGATCAACTGGAGGAACAGAATGCCGGCAGCGGTGGTCAATCGTCGGCAGGTGCGGCCTATAGCGAGTACACCACCGTCTCCGATCGCAGCGGCATTCTTTCCGTCGAAGTGCCGACTGAGTGGGCCGATGTCAACGATGGCGACTGGACCTGGCAAGAGGAGCCGGCCGGTATTCGGTTAGTCGCCACTACCGATGCCGACAAATTCTTTGACAGTTGGCAGATTCCCGGCGTCATCTTCAATGTTTCCACCAGTCTGGCCGAAAATAACACGCCGGAAGATCTGCTCGATGCCATGCAATATACCGAGTCCTGCACCTACGAAGGCCGCGAAGCGATCCCCGAAGGCTTCTACACCGGCTACTATGACATTTGGCTCAACTGTGATAACAGTGATAGCCGTGCCGTCGTCGTTTCACTCATGCCGGAGACGCAAGATTTTATTGTTCTCTTTGAAATCTATCTGGTCACTGAAGCCGATATTGATGCGCTCGATCACATCCTGGACAGCTTTGTCGTGAACCTGGAAAGCGCCCCTAGCGGCAACCAGGGCGACCTGAGCGAAGATATTTTTAGCCAGGTCGATGTTAGCGGGCTGACCTATGACTATGTGTTTGTCGGCCAGCCGGCGTTAAGCGCCATTCTGCCTGCCGATTGGAGTGACCTAGCCGGCGATGATTGGGTCGATGAAGATGATCAACCACTCGGCAAAACCTTGTACGTCTCGCCCGACATTCAGGAGTTCCAGGACACCTGGAGTATGGCCGGCATGTATGTCCGCTCGGCCACCGGCTTGGAGGATGAACTGGACATTGCCGACTTGCTCGATTCGGTGGATCTCACTGACAAATGCACCTACGATGATCGCTATGAACATAGCCACACCATCAACGACATCACCTACAACGGCGCCTATGATCTCTACACGAATTGCGATGACGAGGAGAATGCCTTTGCCTATCTGGTCGCCCAATCCGAGGATCTGAGCCATGCCGTCTTTATCGAGTTTTTGGCCGTGACTGAGGCCGATGCCGAAGCCTTTGATGTCCTCCTGCAAAGTTTCTATATTGATCCTGCCGCCACTGGCGAAAATACGGAAAATAGCGCCGGGACGGACGAAGCCGCCTACACGCTGCTCACCGATGACACCGAAACGCTCACGGTGCGTGTGCCCGCCGAGTGGACCGATGTCAGCAGTGCAGATTGGGTGCTGGACGAAGAGGTCATCGGCGTTTCGCTCAAAGCTGCGGCGATTCAGTTCCCTCTCGCTCATCCGGCTGTGAAGAGCGTTCTCAGCGGCGTGCGTGCCAGAGCCGAATGGGACGAGAACAGCGCCGCGCTTCGCACTGCGATTCCGAAGGACTTGTGGGCTGAGCTCAAGGCCGAAGGATTGCTCGACAAGGACTGTCCGGTTCCCGGCTAGCCGCGCTCGAGCCTTTTCATCCACGACCGCACCTAGGACGTCAGTTTATGCGCATTGATGCCCATCACCATTTCTGGGACCCCC
>QWII01000135.1 GCA_021405325.1 Caldilinea sp. CFX5
CGCTCAAAGCTGCCATCGACCTGCAAGCGTATGATAACTCCTGGACGGCGCCTGGTCTCTTCTTTGGCGTTTCGGAAGATTTTGCCGATAGTGAGACTAAGGATGTCCTCGACGCCATGGATTACAGCGAGGATTGTGGAAACAGCGAGCGGTTTGAGTATGATGACAGTGTTTTTGTCGGCCATTATGATCTCTGGGAAGATTGCGGCGGCAACAATGATACGCTGTGGGTGATTCTGGCGGCCAAACCAAAGGAGAGCGCTGACTATCTGGTGCTGCTCAATGTGCTGCTGCCTCAGAAAGCTGACACCACGGCGCTGGATGAAATCTTCAAGAGCTTCAATGTCGCCGGCAGCAGTTCCAGTCAGGAAGACGCCTTGCCGACGGCGGAAGTGACGACCAATGCGCTCAACATTCGCAGCGGCCCCGGCACAAACTATGAACGGCTGGGTAGCCTCAGCAATGGCGACCAGGTGGTGGTGATCGGGCAATACAATAACTGTGGCTGGCTCAATGTCCAGACGCGCGACGAGGTGACCGGTTGGGTCTCCGGCAATGAACGCTATGTCAAGCTCGACACCGATTGTTCTGCTATTCCTGAAGCCGAAGCGCCGGCCCCGCCCCGCAACAGTGGCAGCGGCAGTCAGCGTCCCTCACCGGCTGCGCCCACCAGCACCAAAGGCTGCTATCTCTTTCAGAACCAGTTGGGCGCCGAACTGAATATCACCTTTACCCGTAAGGGCGACGGCTGGAACACCACCTTCAAAGTCAAAGAAGACGCCGAAGTGCAACAATGTTTCGATCCGGGCGACTACACCTACACCCTCGACGCCCCGCCCCCCTGGGGTTCGACCAATGGTGAGTTGACCATCAACGCCGGCGATAATTACACCTTCCCGATTCGACCGGAATAGCGACACGTAGCTGCCTGCTCGTAGCCGGTCCGTGACCGGCGGCGTCAACGCCGGTCACGGACCGGCTACGAGCAGGCGTATCGTTATCAAAAGTGCGGGCTGCTTGCCCGCACTTTTGTTTTCTCATTGATTCAATGGCAAAATAGCGTTTCATATTTTTGATCGCGAGCCGGGAAACGCAGGGGAAGAGCAAATCTTTACCCAGGATGAAAACTACCAGGGTCGCACGATTCATGTCTGGGGTATGTAACCGAAATGCAACGGATCACCCACGCCAACGGCGTTGTCACCTATACTTTTGAGTCACTGGCGTCTTTACCGGTGCGCGCCCATGTCAGCACACGGCATGGCGGCGTCAGTCCGGCGCCCTGGCAATCACTCAATCTGAGCATCACGCGTGGGGATGAACGGTCGCGGGTCGAGCAAAATCGCGACCGGCTCACCGCCGCCATCGGCATTGAGGCGACCAATCTCGTGCGCTGTCGCCAGGTGCATGGCACCGGCGTCGCCAAGGTCGATTGGAGCGACGCCAACCAATGGAAAGAACAGACCGACGGCTTGATCACCGACGCCGTTGGCCTGCCGCTGCTACTGCTCTTTGCCGATTGCGTGCCCATTCTGCTTTATGATCAGCAGCGCCATGTGTTGGGCGTCTGTCATACCGGCTGGCGCGGCACGGTCAACGGCATGGTCACGGCCACGCTTTGGGCTATGCAAGCCGCCTATGACACAAACCCTGCTGACGTGTTGGCCTGTATCGGCCCCAGCATCGGGCCGGCCAGTTACGAAGTCGGCCCCGAAGTCCTGGCCATGGCCACCGTCAAACTTCCCGATGCCGACCGTTTCTTCACCTACCCCAACGGCCCCGACCGTAACCCCTATTTCGACCTCTGGTCTGCCAACATCGCCCAACTCACCGAGGCCGGCATCCCCTCCCACCAAATCGAAGTCAGCCAAATTGACACCGCCCAAACGACCCATGACTTCTTCAGCCATCGCGCCGAGCAAGGGCGGTGTGGCCTTTTTAGCATGGTCGCCTGGCTTGTGGTAGATAGGTAGACAGGTAGATAGGGAAATTAGTCGTGACCTGTCTATCTGTCTACCTGTTTCCCTATCTACCTATCTCCTCCTCTCATCCTACGCTCCCGCGACGTGCGGACTACAATAAATCGTTGCAATCAAATTGAAAGGTTGAGACGGTGAGTTTTCTGTGAAAATAAAGGAAACTTACCGTTTATTTGATCAATCTCAAAGCAACCTACATCGACAAGTCACTCTATCCATGCCATACTGGCCGCATACGCCAAAACAAAGGAGAAGGACAGATGCCGATTTTACGTTCCATTCGTCTCGTTGCCGTGACAGTGGGTTTACTTTGGCTGCTTACAGCAGCGGTTAGCGCCAAGCCAATGGCCGGTGCGCTACGACAGGATGCGCCAAACTTTGGTACGATCCCGGCAGCCGCACCGGCAGTAGAGAACGATGATTTTGAATGCACCACGGGCTATTACAGCCAGACCAACAGCATTGGCAAGCCCATTTTTGCGCCCATCGGCTGGCAGATGACCATCCTCAAGGGGGCGCCGACTGTGCACAGCGCACGCATCTTCTTTGCCAAAAGCTGCGACGGCAGCGCCCATGTAGAGCGCATCAAAGGTATTGACAGCATTGTGATCCGCGCCCAGGATCTGGAAACGCCCCCTGAACCGGGCAAACCTTTTGATGTCGCTTTTTCCCAACGGATTTCAGCGACCGTGGGGGGCGCCTATAGTTTGAGCGGTTGGTTCTTGAGCCTCTGTGGCGGCAGCGCAACGCCCAGCGATTGTCCCAAGGATGTTTACATCGCCAAAATGATTGGGATCGACCCCACCGGCGGCAGTGATCCGACGGCCGACAGCGTGGTTTGGACAGAGAACCGGCGCAACTTTTGGGAAAATGGCAAACGGGTCGGTTGGCAACAGATGACCGTCAGCGCCACCGCCTTGACCTCCACCATCACCATCTTTGCCCGCGTCAACAGCCCCTTTCGTTGGCATGGCAATCACGCCTTTATCGACGCGCTGAGTTTGGTGCGGGCGCCAGTGGCGGCCTTGACGGCGCCGGCCATTGTAACCGGCGCGCAAGTCACCATAACCTGGGACGGGCTGCTCAATGATGATATTGCGGAGATCGCCGGCGGCACCTATGAGTTGCGCTATGACATGTACTATCGTCCAGCGGGCGCTGAAAATTGGAACGATTTTCTAGTCGATCAGGCAGGACCGAGCAGCGCTACCTTCACAGCAAAGTGTGCCGATGCAACGTATGAATTCCGCATTCGTGTACGGGCGGAACAACCACCGCCACCAGCACCAGGCGGCGCCTGGCCGAACCACCGCTATGCCAGCAGCTGGCGGGAGCCAATCAGCGTACAGTTCAAAGGCGCGCCACCACCGCCCAGCAACAATGAACCGATCGAAGCGCCTGGCCCCTTCCGGCTCTATTTGCCGCAAATTGCCAAACAGATTCAATGTCAGCCGTAGCGTGGGAATTAGAAAATTCGGGAAACCGAATACTCTCGCCCCTGCAAAAGAGCCAGTTTCGTTTGGGCCAGTTGCAGTGACCAAGCGTTGGGGCCACGCTGGTTGACCCTGATACTGAGCGCATTGGAATTCCCAACCTCGCCATTGACGACGTTTACCGTTGCCGCTGCACCTGCCCTGAAAACAACAGGGCTGCCGCAGATTCCAAAGATTCTTCTAGGGTTTTCATCTGCGCAAGCTGCGGCAGCTCTGTTGTTTTCATCGGCTGTGGTGCATGACGGTGCATGGTCTCTTCCTGGGTATAGCTCTCCCAACCGGTGCCGCCAGCTTCAAAGCCGGGATTGCGGAGTCGGTTGATCTTGGGGCCACCGCTCAGGCTGCTCCGACCATCTAACTGCTGGCTATAGAATGGGGGCAAGGAAGCGGGGCCGAGCCGGTCAAGTTGCGCCGGGTTGATGACGAGGGTGTTGTCCTCGGCGTTCTCCCAGAGTGTACCGGAGCCGTCGCCGGCCAGTTGGGGGTCTCCAGGTGGTAGAAGCAGACGAATTGACCATTGGCATTGGTTTGGACAAAACCACGCCGGTCAATCAAGGTTGCCGGGTTATCGGTTGGGCTGTCGAGCAGGAGAGCAGCGGCGCTTGTCCAAGTTTTAACGCTGTCACTGCCGCTGGGTGTAAAGGGAAACCAGCCAGTCGTGTTGGTACTCTGTTGTTGTGGTGGATGAGCGACCGCAGGTAAAGGTTGCGCGAAAACGAAACTCAGCAACAACGATAAGAGAACGAGGGAACGAAAGACCTGGGCGATTGGGTAGCGAGGTTTCATTCTTTGCTCCTTACTACAGCAAATAAGCCAATTAATCTATCTTACAAAATACGACTTGCGTATGGTCGCTACGTCAATTGTCAATAGCTTGTTGCATTTCTCGATCTCGACTTTACGTACAAAGTGTGGTATCATAGCGGCATGAGTGATAAGTTGGTCAACCCACATGATGCGTTTTTCAAGCAGTATCTCAGTCAACCGGCGGTGGCAAGCGACTTTTTGCAGCACCATCTCCCGGCGGAGCTTACGGCATTGCTCGACTTGCGCCAATTGCGCCTGGAGAAAGATTCGTTTGTCGATGAAAAGCTGCGCAGCTATTTCAGCGACCTGATCTACACGGCCATGACGCGTGATGATAATCCGGTCTGCGTCGCCTTTCTGGCGGAACATAAGAGCTATACCGACGATTGGGTCAATTTCCAAGTATTGCGCTACAAAGTTGGTTACTGGGTGCACGAATATGAGGCCATCCAGGCGGAAATCGACAAGCAACGTGCAGAGAAGACAACCTCCGAACGAGCGAAGCCCCGCACGACCTTAACACCTATCGTCGTCGTTCTGGTCTATCATGGGAAAGAAAGCTGGCAGGTGCCATTGCGGTTTGCCCGACATCTGACTGGCATGGAAGACCCCGATTCGCCCTTGTCGCAAGTGCTGGGGCGCTATGTCCCCGACTTTGAGCCGCACTTTGTCAACATCTCGGCCATGACTGATGAAGCGATTCGGGGTGAAGTGACAACCCGGTTGATGATGACCGTATTAAAATATATTTTTGCCGACCGACTGGATGATCGACTTGGTCAAATTCTAGCGATGGCTAGAGAGGTGTTGCGCCAACCCAGCGGCATTGAGATGGTGATGGCGCTCTTACGGTACATCACCCGTTCGGCAGTGAAGTTAGACAAAGCAGAGATCACGCAGCAGTTGTTGGCCTATTTACCGAAAGAAGGAGGCTTTCTGATGGAGACGTTGGCACAAGAATGGATCGAAGAAGGCAAATCGATCGGTTTTGATTTGGGCAAAAAAGAAGGCATCGACATCGGCAAAAAAGAGGGCATCGACATCGGTAAAAAAGAAGGCATCGACATCGGCAAAAAAGAGGGTATGGAAGTTGCGCGGCGGCAGATGGTTCGTGCCATGTTGGAAAATGGCTTTGCCGAGGAAATGATTGCACGCTTGTTAAATACGTCAGAAGCCGACATCAAACAGTTACTCGAAAACTCAACGGCAAATGATGATAGCGCACCATCGGAAAATCGGTGAACAAGCGCTTATCCCCATAGAACCAAAGAGGGCTTTGACATGCGTGTCAAAGCCCTCTTTGGTTCTACCCAGAAGCCATTTTCCAGGGTGATAGGGCTATCAGGCGACGCTAATCCCAAACCACAGCGGAAATTGTCCCGTCTCCCTTATCCGCCTTGCCAGCCGCTCCATTCATTGGTACAATCCAACCCAGGAGCAAAAAATAATGATCGACGAGTCAATGCACAGTGAAATTTTGAATAACTTGACCAGCGTGCGCGATCGGATTGCAACAGCGGCGATTGCGGCCGGTCGTCAACCGGCGGACATCACGCTGGTGGCAGTGAGCAAAACCAAGCCGATTGCAGCGATTGCGGCAGCCTATGCGGCCGGTCAGCGGGACTTTGGCGAGAACCGGCTGGAAGAGCTATGGCCCAAGGTCGAAGCCGCCCAAGGACTAGGGCTAATGGAGATTCGCTGGCACCTGATCGGCAATCTTCAGAGCCGGAAGACAGCGCAGGCGGTCGGCCCCTTTGCCCTGATCCATTCGATTGACCGGGACAAAATTGCCCAGCGCTTAAGCCGCGACGCCGAGGCCGCCGCTTGCGTATTGTCTGTATTATTGGAGGTCAATGTAAGCGGTGAGGCGAGCAAACATGGTTTCACCCCGGACAAGTTGCTGATGACCGCCGGTGAGTTGCTGGCGCTGCCGGGATTGCGCATTCAAGGGCTGATGACTATGGCCCCTCTGGTGGAAGACGCCGAGTTGACGCGCCCGGTCTTTCGCCGCCTCCGGGAACTGCGCGATGAATTACAGGAGCGCTACCCGACCGGCAACTGGCGCCAGCTCTCCATGGGCATGACCAACGATTTTGCAGTCGCCATTGCCGAAGGCGCCACGATGGTGCGGATTGGCTCGGCGATCTTTGGCAGTCGATAAAAGCAGTGGTAATTGGGTGCTTCGGTGATTTCGACAAGCTCAATCACCGAAGCACCCAATCACCATAACCAAATCAGGAAACAACAATGACATCCCTACACGAAAGCAGGATCGCCTTTATCGGCAGCGGCGCGATGGGCGAGGCGATGATTAAGGGCTTGTTGAGCCGGCAGTTGATTGCCGCCGATCACATTATCGGCAGCGACCCGGTTGCCGCCCGGCGCACGTTGCTGGCGAATACTTACCAGGTGCAGACCACCGATGACAATGTGAGCGCCGTGCAGGCAGCGGACATTGTGGTCATGAGCATCAAGCCACAGATGCTGGCAACCGTCGGTGCAACGCTGCATGGGACGCTTAGTCCTAACGCGCTCGTCCTGAGCATCATGGCCGGCGTTTCGTTGAAGACGTTACAGAGTGCGCTCAATCATGAACGGATTGTCCGTTCCATGCCCAACACGCCGGCGCAAGTCAACATGGGCGTGACAGCCTGGATCGCCACACCGGCAGTGGATGCGGCGCAACGGGAACAGACGGCGCTGTTATTGGGCGCGTTGGGAGAACAGATCCAGGTTGACAAGGAAGATTTCATCGACATGCAGACGGGGCTGGGCGGTTCCGGGCCGGGCTTTGTCTTTTTAATCATCGAGGCCATGATTGATGCCGGTGTACAGATGGGCTTTAGCCGGAGCGATGCCCAGAAGATTGTGCTGCAAACCATCGCCGGCAGCGTGGCGTTGATGAAAGAAACCGGCAAGCACCCGGCCGAATTGCGTAACCTGGTGACAAGCGCCGGCGGCACAACGGCGGCGGGCATTTATGAATTAGAAAAAGGCGGCATCCGTACAACCTTGACCAATGCCATTCTGGCAGCTTATCGGCGCAGCCAGGAATTGGGTCGGCTTAGTGAAAAGTGAGCAGTAATCTATGATCTTTGAGCTTCTGGCTACCTTACTAACGCTCTATTCGTTTGTCATCCTGGCGCGCCTGCTGCTCTCGTGGGTGCCGGATCTGGTCGATCCCTATCACCCGGCCATGCAGATGTTGCACCAGATTACCGAGCCGGTGCTGGAACCGGCGCGCCGCTTGATCCCCCCTATCGGCATGATCGACATTTCGGCCACCGTTGTTCTCTTTGTCATCTGGTTTCTGTCGGATCTGTTGCGTCAATTGGGACGCGGCTTTTAGTCCGTAAGTCCGCAGTCCGTAGTCCACAGTCAGTTAGTCTGCAATCTAGGATTTGTGGACTACGGACTCTGGACTGCGGACTACGGACTGCGGACGCTGGACTACGGACTATGAACGCAAAACGACTCCCGTTGGAGGAATTTGAACTGGTGGTCGAAGCGGCGTTGGCCGAAATTCCCGACGCGCTTTGGAACAAAATCGCTAATGTGGCCGTCGTCGTAGAAGAGTGGCCGACACCGGCGCAGATGGCGAGTGTTGGAATGCGGAGCGGTGGGTTGCTACTTGGGCTATACGAAGGCGTGCCGCTGACGGAGCGCACCCACCACTATGGCCTGGTGGCGCCGGACAAGATCACCATCTTTCGCGGCCCGATCTTGCGGGTCTGTCCGCCGGATGAAGCGGCCATTCGCACCCAAATCCGTCGCACGGTCTTACACGAAATTGCTCATCATTTTGGCATTAGTGACGACCGGCTGCATGAGTTGGGCGCCTACTAACGTCTGTGATCCCCCGAATCGATCCCTCGAAAGGAAGCAAATGAAACACAAGTTTTATCAATCGTACAAAAAAGCCCTGCTGTTACCGCTCTTGTTGCTGGCCCTGTTGCTCAACGGCTGTAGCACGCCCCAACTGCCCGAAATGCCGCAACTGCCGGAGATCCCGCAATTACCGGAGCTTCCACAATTGCCTGGCATCCCTGAAAGTTTGGCCGATCTCCCCGATCTGTTGGGCCAACTGGGTTTGCCCGATCTCAGCAGCATTCCCAACCTGCCCCAGTTAGAGGATCTGCCCGGTTTGCAGACGCCGCCCGGCGCCATTGTCTTTAACGGCCCCACCGAGCGCAGTCTCAACATCGGCGACCAGTTACCAGGGACGGACATTATCCTGACCAATGTCACCGCCAACGGCCCTGAATTTCAGATCGCCGGGCTACGTAGCGTGCGCGCCCTGGGCGATTCGCTGGACTTTGACGGCGCCTGGCCGACGGCAAATGGGGTCGATTACAACTTGCGGATGCGTATTTACTATGTTGGCGACAACTATGTACGTGCGGCCGGTGTTCACCGCTTTGTGGTCTACAATGTCCAGCCGGTGCGGGAAAATATTACCCTAAGCGGCAACACCATGAAGTTTCCCTTTACGGTCGGCGTCAACAGCGGCGGTACAATTGCCGGCACCACGTTGGGGTATGCCGGCATGGAAGACCGCGGCGGGCAGATCACCGGCTTACCCGAAGGCGAATACCCCTTCCGCAAAATCGGCGACAGCATTCAATGGAAGGGCTACGTACGCGCCGACATCCCCGCCGAGTTCAACATTCGGATGCTCTATTACGATGCCAACGGCGCCCGTGTCGGCGGCATCGTCACCCTTGCTATTCCATGACGTGCTGCGTGATTCGTGATTCGTTTCCTTCGACAGGCTCAGGGAACGAATCACGAATCACGCAGCACGAATCACGTAATCACCAATGAGGACCCCATGAGTCAAGATGATGTCGGGCTAGAGAGTATCGATTCCAATTACCGCACGCAATTACCCAGCCAGTTGCAAGCGGTGCAGGCCGATTATTACACCATTGTCGATGCTGAAGAGTGGCCGATTGCCGGTCTGGTGATCTTACTGGATCGCCGCAAACAGCCGGTACGCGCCGAATTGCATCTCTACGAGGAGTTGGCGGATCATCGCAATGAGTTTGCCCTGCGCCAGTCGCAACAGATCATCAACGAACGCTATTACAGTAGCGAACCAATTCAGTTGCAAGTGATGCAGAGCTACGCCTGGCGGGAAACCTTGAAGGTGCGCACCAGCGCTGAACCCATTCCCCAGGCATCCGACCCCCTGGCCTTTGTTCAGCAATATTGGCAATATATTCTGGCCGCCAGTGCGCTGCTGGTGTTGATCGCACTGATCTGGGCCGTGAGCGCCTTCTTCCGTTCCCGTGCTGATACCCCGGCAGCGTCCACCGAGACCACCAGCAGCGAACAGAGTACTCCCCCGGCGGCAGCAGCAGATGCGGCGGCCCCGGCCCCGGTCAACGCGGCGCCGGCACAAGACAATGGGCTGGCGCCCAGTCGTAACGCCGATCCGAATCTTGCGGTCGGCAAGCGAATGCGCGTGCGGTCAGGCATTGAGGGCGTCTCTTTTGTCAGCGAACCCGGCCCCGACAAGAGCAAAGAGATCGGTCACTTCCAGGCCGGCGACGCGGTAAACATTTTTGGCGGCCCCGTTCTGCTCCAGGGGGATCGCGATACGATCGTCTGGTGGCAAGTGCAGACCGATGATGGTCGTCAAGGGTGGGTGCCGGCGAACACGAGCGACTGGACGTTGTGGGAGGTGGCGCAGTAGCGGAGCGGATTTTGATTGCGCGGATTGCTCCTTACGGCAGATATAATCTGCGTAAGGCCATACCAAGAAAATACTCATACGCGACAGCGTGATACGTGTTGCGTGTTGCGTGAACTGTTCAACGGTTGCCGTACAATTTATTTCCTGGATTGGCCTAATCGAAATCCGCGCCGCTACGCGATGACCGTCAACGCTGCCGGGTCAAGGAGCAGCCAGATGGGTTGGCCAGACTGTAGAGCGGCGGCATTGCCCTTTGTTGCGGCGTTGATGACAAAAGTCGGCACATCAAAGCGTAATTCAGGTGCAGTCGCTGCCTCGCCCAAGCGCACCGTTATTTGATAGAAACTCCCGCGAAAAAGTAGCGCTACTATTGTCCCGCTCACAACCAGTGGATTGGCATCGCTAGCCGGGCTTGCACCGCAGCCTAAAGTGCGAACGGCGTCAGGGCGCAGGAGCAATTGGGCGTTGACTTGCGCCGTTGCAGCCGGCGTCGGCATCAGGGCTTCCGCTTGTTGAAGCAACGCTGCCAGGGCCGGCGACCGCTGCTCTTGTCCCAACGGTAACAAGTTATGAAAGCCCAGAAAACGGGCGACAAAAGCGCTGGCCGGGGTGTCATAAATGGCCGGCGGCGGGCCGATCTGTTCGATCTGCCCCTGGCGCATGACGACGAGGCGATCGGCCACGGCAAAGGCTTCCTGCTGGTCGTGGGTAACATAGAGCGCCGTCACGCCGACCGCTTTCAGGATGGTGCGCAACTCGACCATCAACTCCTCACGCAGGGCGCGATCCAGGCTTCCTAACGGTTCATCCAACATCAACAGACGGGGATGGGGCGCCAGACTGCGCGCCAATGCCACCCGTTGCCGCTCACCGCCGCTGAGAGCAAAGATCGAACGGTCGCCATAACCGGCCAGGTTGACCAGCGTCAGTACTTCCTGCACTCGCTGCTTGATCTGGTCGCGGCTTTGGCCGGCCATGCGCAAGCCAAAGGCCACATTTTCTGCCACTGTGCGATGGGGAAAGAGGGCAAACTCTTGAAACATCAAGCCAAAGTTACGTTGATGCACCGGCATCTGGCGCAGGTCGCGGCCAGCCAGGGTCAGTTGGCCGCTGTCCGGCTCTTCCAGACCGGCGACAATGCGCAACAGCGTCGTCTTGCCGCAACCGCTGGGACCAAGCAAACAGACGATTTCGCCTTCGGCAACGGTCAGATTGATATTGTGCAGTACGGGGATTCCTGAAGTATACGTTTTGTGGACGTTTGTGATGGTTAGCATTTAAAATTTTAGCAGTCTTCAATTAGCAATTTACTATATGGTTGTATCAACCAGGCACTTATGTTATACTTGTTCATTATCTATCGGGAAAATAGCATTCGGGAAAATAACTACCATGCTAAAGACAATCGAAATTCCAGTTAGTCTCGCTCATTTCCGCCTGCCTGATGCTGTGCAAGCGCGATTACAACATCTACTGGATCAACAAGACAGTGGTAAAAAACTTACAGCCGAAGAACGCCGAGAAGCAGAAGGCTTGGTTCAACTAGCAGAGTTTCTCTCTTTGCTCAACTTACGAGCAGCACGTATGGATTTAGAGAATTAATGCGTTACATTCCTGCGTCGTTGCGTCGTGCCGTAATTGAGCGTGCAGCAAATCGCTGTGAATATTGTAAGTTAGCCCAAGCAGGTCAAGAAGCAACCTTCCACATTGATCATGTAATTCCTATTGCTGTTGGTGGCAAAATCGAAGCACTCAACTTAAACCGCTCTATTATTGTGACGATTCGTTCAGAAGAAGCCTTTTTTCACCGCCATCCTCCGGAGATAGCCGAAGAGTAATACGGCAACTTAAAATTCACTAGTATCAGGTAAGCGGAAACGTTCAATTATTACTAGTGAAACGGCGCAGACCACCATCAAAATCGTACTCATCGCCAGCGCCTGACCGTAGTTGAGCAGCCCCGGTTGGGTCAGGGCGCGATAGATGATGATCGGCATGGTTGGCGTATCAGGTCGACTGATGAGCAAGGTGGCGCCAAATTCACCCAGGCTGATGGTGAAGGCAAAGGTGGCGCTGACCAAGAGGGCGCGCAACAAAATCGGTGCGTCCACCTCCCACCAGACATAGCGGGGCGATGCGCCCAAGACCGCCGCCGCCTCACGCAGCCGTGGGTCGATGCTGCGAAGCGCCGGTAAAAAGGTGCGGATGACAAAAGGCATGGCAATCAGCGTATGGGCCACCGGCGTCAGCAGCAGCGACGTGCGCCAACTCCCCATTGCCACAATGTAGCCAAAGCCCAGCGTCACTGCCGATGTCCCCAGCGGCAGGAGAAAAATCGGGTCGAGGATAGCGGTCAACCAGCCACGGGGGCGCGCCAGCAGATAGGCGCTGACAATGCCCAGGAAGAGACTGAGCAGCATCGTCGCCAGAGCAAAGAGCAGCGAGTTGCGCACGGCAACAATCGGTTCGACAAAAAAGGCGCTCTGGCGGCGGTTGATGGTCAACTCGGTGTAGTATTGCACGGTCCAGCCGGCGTCGCCGAGGGTGAAGCTGCGCCAGGCCAGCACCAACAAGGGCAAGAGGAGCAAACCGATGCTGACGATGAGCAACCCCTGCACGACCCACCGTCGCCAGCGCGCACGGCTTGTCGCCGGCGGCGGGTTTAACGGCCCTTGTTCCAGCGCAATGCTCACCCTGGCTTGCAGGCGGGTGTAGAAGGCCATCACCAGAAAAGTCAACGCCATCTGCACCAGGCTCAGAAAGGCGGCGACCGGCAAGTTAAAAAGATTGACCGCCTGCCGGTAGATCTCCACCTCCAGCGTGGCAAAGCCCAGCCCGCCCAGAATCAAAATCACGCCAAAGCTGGTAAAACAAAAGAGAAAGACCAATAGACCGGCAGCAATAATGCTGGGTAGCAGCAGCGGCAGGGTGACGCTGAAAAAGACAACCAACGGACTGGCCCCCAACACCGTCGCCGCCTCCCGTAAACGCGGGCTGAGGTTGGCCCAGAAGCCACCCACGGTGCGAATGATCACACTCACGTTGTAAAAAGCATGGGCCAGCAGAATGAGCCAAACCGTGCCCAGCAAATCGAATGGGGGCGACGCAAGATTGAAAAGGCTTTGGAGCCACTGGTTGATAACCCCTTGGCGTCCGACCAACGCGGTAAAGGCCGCCGCCACCACCACCGTCGGCATGACAAAGGGAATGGTGGTCAACGCCCGCAGCAGCGCTTTGCCGGGAAAGTCATAATGGGCAAAGGCATAGGCCAGCGGCAGACCGAGGAACAAAGTTAACGCCGTCGAAGCCGCCGCCTGCCAGGTGGTGAACCAGAGCAGTTCCCAGAAAAAGCCCTGCCCCACCACTGTAGTAATGATCTGCCCGATCCCTTCCCCCGGCGCGCCAAAGCTCAAGCGCAGAATGCTCACCAGCGGGTAGAAGAAGAAAAGCGCCAGGAAGAGCAACGGCAAGGTATAGACAAGATAGCTCAAAACACGCAAACGTCGGCCTACCATGCCACCCTCACGCCCCTTGATATTTCCATGCTTATTTTGATCAAGCTAAAGAGTCTCTGGAAACCAGCTCAGTCTCGTCTGTCATTCTGAAAGAATCTCCCGGTTATTATGGCCGGGAGATTCTTTCAGAATGACAGACGAACTCGTTTTGCTTTCGGTAACTTCGTTATTGAAGACCCTAGTACACGACGGCGTAAATAAACCCATAGTTGCCAGTGAGACAGTGAGACAGTGACTGACTTACTGACCTACTGACCTCCTGACCTACTGGCTTACTTAGGCCGCTCTGTACTACCGCAACATCGCGTTTGTCCACGCCTCGATCCACTGCTCGCGATTGGCGTCAATGGCGGCGGCGTCCAGTTGACTGGCAACGGTCGGTTGCTCGGCAAACTGGGTGAAGAGATCAGGCAACGGTGTTTCCGGGACAGCGGGGTAGACAAACATTTGCAGCGGCACATCGGCCTGGAAGGGCTGGCTCAACATAAAGTCGATGAACTTTTGGGCCAGTTCCGGGTTCTTGGCGCCTTTGAGAACGCCGACAAACTCGATCTGACGGAAAACGCCGCCGTCCAGATTAAGATTGACGCTGGCCGGCTCGGTGCGCCCATCGGTAGCGTAGAGAACGTCAGCGGGCGGGCTGGTCGAATAGCTCACCACCAGCGGGCGATCGCCGTTGCCGCCGGAGCCGACGGTGAAGTGATCAAAGTAAGCTTCGCTCCAGCCATTGGTAATCAACACATCGTTGGCGCGCAGTCCCTGCCAGAAGTCCAGATAGCCCTCTTCGCCAAAGTGGTTGATGGTCGCCAGTAGAAAGGCCAGGCCGGGGGACGAGGTGGCCGGATTCATGACGACCAGCAGGCTCTTGTACTCCGGCTTGGTCAAATCTTCGAGGGTTTGGGGCAGCGGCAGATTGTTCGCGCTGAAATAACCGGCGTCGGCATTGAGGTTGACATAGCCGACATCGACCGGCAGCAAACGATGTTCCGCGTCTAATTCCAGTTCGTCGGGGATCTGCGCCAGTTGGGGGGAAGCATAGGGGGCAAAGACATCCCCCGCCAGCGCCCGGCTGAGGAAGGTGTTGTCCACGCCAAAGAAGAGATCGGCCAACGGCGCATCCTTGCTGAGGATCACCTTGTTGAGCGCTTCGCCGGCATCGCCCAACGCCAATAGTTGCACCTTCGCGTTATTTTCCGCTTCAAACTGGGCCAACACTTCTTCGCTTACATTGAACGAGTCATGGCTGGCAAGCACCAGGGTGGCTGGTGCTTGACCGCCGGTGGGCTGGGTAGCGGCGGGGGCGGTTGTGGATGCAATGGGCTGACAGGCCACAGTCGCCAGCAACCCAAGCAGGAGCAGCAAGCTCCCCAAACGTCGAACCATAGCTTCTTTCTCCTGTTTCCTAAAAATAAAAAACCTTGCCTGTCTCGGCAAGGCCAGGAGGTTGATCAGAAGCGTTGCTCACCCTCTCCCTCCGCTGGCATTACCCAGATCAGGTTCCTGGGTCGGTGACAGAACGGTCAACCCTCTCAGCCTGGCGCATCCAAGCTCCCCGTATTCACTTGTGTTCCTTGCTCCTTGAACAAGGTATGATAAAGCCCGTCACCGGATTAGTAACGGGCTAGTGACCGACCAAGGAATCGAACCTTGAACCCAATGATTAAGAGTCATTTGCTCTGCCAGTTGAGCTAGTCGGCCTGGCGCAACAACCTCTTGTATGTCAAGGCTGAACAGCTACTACTACTAGTGGCTCACAGCGTTGTAACGTACAACAGCGTAACTGTAGTTTAGCAGGTCTTTTGCTGTGTGTCAAACCAGAGGAGTTACAATAAACATTACGACACTACTTGACACACCGACCAACCTATACTATCCTGGCCGATCTGCCGGTTCACCACTGTCAGACACGCGCCATCACCATTGCACCGGAATCGGATGTTTTTGATGCGCTCGGTCACTTAAAAGATGTGGCGGCGGTTGTGGTTGTACAAAATCGCAAGCCGATTGGCATTGTCACCTACTACGACGCCACCCACTTTTTCCGCAATGTCAGCGAAGGCTTGATGTACGTCGAAGATATTGAAGTGACCTTGCGTCAGTACATTGAGGCAACCTTTCCTAATGACGATAAACGCACAGCAGCGCTGATTCAAACCTTTGGCGCCGACAAACAGAACCCCGGTGAACCGCGCAAGCCTTATGAGCGCATGAGCTTTTACGATCACATTCAATTTATTACTGCCGAGAACAATTGGACGCAATTTGAGCCGTATTTACAGCCCCAGGGTCTGTTCCGGCAACTTATGGAGCATGTGCGCGTCATTCGCAACCAGTTGGCCCATTTCCGTGATGAACTTTCACCCGTCCAAATGAGCGCCTTGCTTCATGCGCGTGATTGGCTGGCTGGTCGCCCGAAAGCGCCATCGTCGCGCCCCCTGGCCCAAGCGCCTCTAAATGCCGCATCGATTCCCTTGTCTGCGCCGCAACACCAGAACGCCCTCTTGACCAAGGGTAAATATGGGCCATTGCAAGCCTGGTTATTGCAACAGCCAGCCGCAACTGAGCAGGTGCAACTCTCCTTTGAGCAGATTGAACAAATCCTTGGCGATACCCTGCCCGACTCAGCCCGCACCCATCAAGCCTGGTGGTCCAATGGTACGGTTGGGCATAGTCACGCCCAAGCATGGCTTGGCGCGGGCTGGCGCGTCCAAGCGTTCGACCTGAACCAGAGCATTGTCGCCTTTGAGCGCTACCCTGGCGTGAATTATCAACTTTTCTTTCATGATGTGTTACAAGGGTTACATGAACTGCGCCCGTCCCTTGCCCCCGCCACCACCCCCGGTCCGCGCAACCATCTCTCGTTTGGTTCCGGGGTGAGAGGCTTTCGCTATGGCTGGGCCTTTACCCGCAACCATAAATTCCGCATTGAACTCTATTGTGATACCGGCGATAAAGAAGTCACAGAACGCATCTTTGATGAACTGCAAAAACAGCAAAAAGCCATCGAAGATAAGCTAGGGGCGCACCTTAGTTGGGAGCGGCTCGACCACCGGCGCGCCTGTCGCATTGCCTGGGAACAGAGCGGCGCGATTGCCGACCCGCCTGAGCAGTTAGCCGAGCTAAAGCAGTGGGCGATCACAACCATGCCGACCTTTGTTGATACCATGCAACCCTATCTCCATAAGGTCGAAGCGTCTCTCACCTAGAATCAACCTGTTAGGTCATACCAAGAAAATAATCATACGTGACAGCGTGATACGTGTTGCGTGAACTGTTCAACGGTTGCCGTACGATTTATTTCCTGGATTGGCCTTACGGGTGTGCGGGCGTCCCCTCTCGGTTGCCCCCTTTCATGCTCGTCGGGGGTTGACGGAATGGGAGAGTTCGTGATATTTTGTGTGGGAATGATGGTTTAGGCGGGCAGATAGCAACAAGGGTGATTGATGAAAACAGCCGTACGATCCAACCGGGCGGAACCGATGGCGGAGCGCCAACCGGCGGTAGAAGTGAACGGCGACCATAGTCGTAAAGGGCAAAGGGTGTTACTCGATCCAGCCAGCTTCTGGGATCAACTGGCTCATGCGGCCCAAAGCGGCGACGCCCAAGCCTTTGTCACAGCCTATCAAGCGATCGACTGGACGACCCGCAGCCCAGCCGAATTTGCTCGCGCCATTCACTGGGCGCTGACCACCGGTGCGCACTTGACGGCTCGTGCGCTGGCAACCGCCGGTGCGGCGCAATACCCCGACGACGCCGAATTGCAAAAAGCGGCGCGCATTCTCGCCCCACCGAGGCTCTTGCGCCGGCTGCCGGCCGATCCAACAATTCGCGCTAATCACGATTGGCTGCGCGCCCATCGTTTGGACTACCCCGGTCAGTGGGTGGCTTTACGGAATGGACAATTATTAGCAAGCAGTGATTCCTTGCAAGCGCTGACAGCAATCTGCCCAATTTCACCTGATATTCTCTTTACGAAAGTTTTTTAATGCTTCTACAGTTTGCTACCGGTGAACCATTTGCTACTGGTGTCGCGCCTTATGTATACCAACCTGTCAGTTCAAGGGAAACAGCCCATCGCGTTATCTTAAATGTACAAATTGGTTCTTTTCCAACCCAGGCATATCTAGATACGGGCGCTGTCTATTTCGTCTGTGCGCCGGAAATTGCAAAGGTTCTTGACTTGCGTCCTACGGACAAACTGGAGGATGAACGTCTCGTCTTTCGCGGAAGAGTCTATCAGGGTGGACTCTATCGTTTGCCACTAACCTTCGCTGCCGGATATGGCGAATCTTTAGAGGTTGAAGTAACGGCATTCATTCCCCAGCTCCATCCAGAAGATGAGTGGCCAATCGAATTTCCCTGTATCGCAGGAATGAGTGGTTGCATGGAGCGCGTGCGCTTTGCCCTTGATCCTTTGGATGAAAACATCTACTTTGGACATTTAACTGCATGACCAACCAATCCGCGACCATTGTTCAACGCCTCTGGAACTATTGCAACGTCCTGCGCGATGACGGCGTCTCCTATGGCGACTATGTAGAACAGTTAACCTATCTGCTCTTTCTCAAGATGGATGATGAGAATGCGCGACCTGCATGGCATTGGTCAGGACAGCACGGCCAGCCCGATCCGCGTCGATGACAGCCTGGCCGAAGACCCCGGCGACCGCTTCGACATGGTCTTGACCAATCCGCCCTTTGGCAAAAAGAGCAGTGTCACCTATGTGACCGATGACGGCGAACTCAAGCGGGAGTCGAAGACCTGCGCACGGCGCCGGAACAATTTGCCGCGATCTTCGCCGACTTAGGGAAAGAGGAAGCAGTAGCCGAAGCAGGGTAAGGCATTCACAACCCAAGGCGCATGGGTGGGCAACCGCGTGGCGCTGCTGCCAAAACTGTAACTACTACGCTCGTAGCCGGTCCGTGACCGGTGCCCTATACGCCGGTCACGGACCGGCTACGAGCGTAGTAGTAGCTACCCAAAAATGAACATTGATGATAAGTTGACATTCTACGGCGGTAGTGCTATGCTTCTGGTAGTGGCCTGAAGGATGCGAACCCAATGCCTTTTGGCGTATCTTTTCGCACAGGCCGGCGTCAAACTGTTAGGGTTATTGAATGTACCTTCATGGTACAAGCTTCAATAATGTAAGTTGTAATTCAGAAGAAACAGGTTGTTTCATAGTAGCCCCATAAGGGTGAAAGGTTGATGACGGGGGTCTCGCACAGAAAGCCCAACTGGTTGTTAGACAAGCAAAGGGCAACGCTATCATGATATACCGCTGAGATCACCCTACTACCTGGCCTTTGTCTGTTGCTGATTTACGCATCATGGTTTATGACCTGGTGTTGAGGATCGTTGCCGGGCAAGGTTGGTAGTCATCAGAAAAAGTAGAATGAACGGACCGCAGATAACCAATCCGTTGGCGGAAAGCCAACCGGAAGCAGACAGTCAACCGCCCGACTTGGCGGACCAACGTTGCGTGGCGCGCTGGAATCGCCACGCAGTTTACCGTACAAGTCAATGGGCGCGCCCACTGTCCTTAAACAAGGCAGTCGCCCCTGCCTTCATAAGTATCGCAGAGATGCATTGCAGACCACAACAGCGCTGGCGTTTGATCGGCATGACACAGCTTCCTGTGACAGCGTGTGGAAATGGTGCAGAACTGGCGGGGCTTGGGCGCTCCTTGTGATTCAGTCATTCACCTGTTGACCGCCGGGCGCCGGCCTGGTTGGCTTCTTTCTTCACCGCTATTCCATCATCATTCCATCTGAAGGCAAACGCTGCGACATAAAGCGCCTGGCAACCCACAGCCCGGCTCGTCGTTGAGCTTCTACTGCACTTCAACACTGTTGCCCGCAACCATCTCTGGAAAGCTTGTCGCGATTGCGCGCCCAACGCGCAGTAACGCCGGAAGACGGCACATTGTCATTGTGTCACGGTCATTGTGTCACGGTCATTGTGTCACGGTCATTGTGTCACGGTCATTGTGGCGCGCCTTCTCTTAACGCGCAGTGAATTGTACGCATTGCGGCTTACTAGCGCGTCATGAGCCGGCCCAAACAGCAAGGCGTAGACAAAGTTTCGAGAAATCCGATCAGAGCAATGGATTGGCGGCGGTCGTTTGCATCAAATCAAAAAGCGCTTGGGAGGTGGACGATGGTTGATGCGATCAACATCAATGATGCGGCGACGTATGTGTTAAATTTGTTACAGAACAATAAGCTCGACGAGGCGGCGCGCTACTTGCGCGGTCTCCATCCGGCCGATAGTGCCGAAATCATCACCTTGTTAGAGCCGGAGCAGCAGGCGGCAATGGTGGAACGCCTCCAAGCGCCGGAGCTGGCCATGGTCTTCGAGCAGATGTATGAAGAAGACATGGTCGAAGTGGCGCAACACCTGGATGTGGAAGCGTTGGCCGATGTGTTGGACGAGATGGAGCCGGACACGGCCGCCGACCTGCTCAATGAGTTGGAACCGGCCAATGCCGCCGAAGTGCTGGAGCAGATGGATGAGGCGGAGCAGGTGACGCCTTTGCTGGCCTATGACGAGGACACGGCCGGCGGCATTATGAACACGCCGCCCCCATCCTTGCGCCGCTGGATGACGGTGGAAGAGGCATTCGCTTTTGTCAAGAAACACTATCGCGACGCCAGTGAAATCTTTTATCTCTATGTCATAGATCGCTACTACCGCTTGATCGGGGTTGTCAATTTGCGCGCCCTCATTCTGGCCGATCCCAACCAGACGATTGAGCAGATTATGAACCGTGATGTCATCTCGGTCAAGACGACGATGGATCAAGAAGCAGTCGCCCAAATTCTGGCCCGCTATGACTTGTTGGCCGTGCCGGTGGTCGATCAAGAGGAGCGCCTGGTCGGCCTGATCACCCATGATGATGTGGTCGATGTGTTGGAGGAAGAGGCCACCGAAGACATCTATCGTTTGGCCCAGGTTGGTGCGGACGCCGAAATCTTCAGCCCGTTGCAACGGTCCATTCGCAATCGCTTCCCCTGGCTGGCAATCAACCTGGTGACGGCGTTTCTCGCCTCCAGCGTCGTGTCAATGTTTGAGGGAACGATTGCGCAAGCGGCGCTTTTGGCGGCGTTTATGCCGATTGTCGCCGGGCAGGGGGGCAATGCCGGCACGCAGACGATGACCATTATTGTGCGGTCGTTGGCGTTGGGGGAAATCAACAACCGCGATACCTTGAGTGCGCTCTGGCACGAAGTTCGCATCGGGATCCTCCACGGCATTGCGCTTGGCGTCATGGTGGGCATCGTCGCCTGGCTCTGGAAGGGCAATCCGATTTTGGGCCTGGTCATTGGATTGGCAATGTTGGGCAATCTGGTGGTGGCAGCGGTGGCCGGCGTCGTTGTCCCGATGGTCTTAAAGTGGATCAAAGTCGACCCGGCGCTGGCCTCCAGTGTTTTTGTCACCACAGCGACCGATTGTCTCGGCTTTACTCTCTTTCTTGGCTTGGCAACCTATTTTATTCGTTGGCTTGTTTAACGCTGCCAAATAAGATCAATTGTTGTTTGGAACATTTGCTACTTGACAACTCATTATTCTTGTGCGATACTACACCCAGCTAGGTGAGTGTAACAACATTAGCTGTTACCAGCCCAGCCTGATACCGCTATCTTATAAAAAAGGAGGTGGTGTACACATGGATAATTGTTTCAGTATCCATCCGGTAGCATCACCTTCTGAGGTTCGCCTCTAATTTTGATGCTACCGGACAAACAAAAAGGCCGCTACTTCGGTAGCGGTCTTTTTGTCTTTTTGTTTGGGCGCTTTTTCGGTCGGGGCGTCCCCTTGCGGGCGCCCCGACTTGTCGAACATTGGGGCGCCCGCAAGGGGACGCCCCGACCACCTTGGCTTTGGTTGATTTGTCAGAGGACAGACGGGGTTAGACCGCGCGTTTGCAAGTGGCAGTGATTCTCAATCAGATACATCAAACGTTGCAAACTGACCGGTTTACTCAAGTATTCATCGGCGCCGGCCGCCAGACAGCGATCGCGATCACCGGGCATGGCCAGGGCCGTCAAGGCGACAATGGGCACATGCTGTAACCCTTCTTCTTTACGCACCTGTTGCATCACTTCCAAACCATCCATCCCCGGCATTTGAATATCCATCAGAATCAGATCCGGTTTGGTTTCCCGCAGGCGCAATAAGGCTTCCGTCCCATTGTGGGCCACATCCACTTCGTAGCCCCGCGCCCGCAAGTAGTCGGTAAAAATATTGGTATTGGTTTCATTGTCATCAGCAATGAACACTTTAAGATGCGCGGCGCCATTGGCCCGACTGTGCCAGGGGATGTCCGTCGCAGCCGGCGGCAGCGCCTCAGCAAACGTCGGCGCCGTCGCTGGCGCGGCTTCGGTACGGCGCACCGTGTTGATAGTCACGGTGCGTTGATCGAAAGCAGACCAGGGCAAGGAAACCGTGAAATGGCTGCCTTTCCCCACTTCACTCTCGACACTGACGCTGCCGCCGTGAAGTTTTGTCATGCGGTAGACCAAGGCCAATCCCAAACCGGTGCCTTCATATTGGCGCGCCAGTCGGCTATCAATTTGGACAAACGGCTCGAAAAGTTTATCCATATCTTCCGTCGCAATGCCGACGCCGGTATCCCAAACGGTAAAGCGGACACAATCATCGTGCGGATGCCCGTGTACGCGCAGCCCGATCTGTCCCTCATTCGGGGTAAATTTGACCGCGTTGTTCAATAAATTGACCAGGATCTGCTTCAACCGGCGATCATCCCCGACCACAATTTTAACCATGGGATCCAGGTCGAGGAGGAGTTCCTGCTGTTTGTTAATGGCGGCTTGTTTGACAAAATTCAAGGCCGATTGACAAAGGGAATCGACCGCAATCGGGCCGGGTTCCAAGGTCAGTTTGCCGGCCTCAATCTTTGCCACATCCAACACATCGTTGATCAAGGAAAGGAGATGGCGACCACTTTCTTCGATGTTATTCAACGCGCGTTTCTGGCGCGTCGCCAATCCGCCGTAGAGTTCCTCTTGCAACGCTTCCGCCAGGGCCAGGATGGTGCTAAGGGGGGTGCGCAATTCATGGCTCATACTGGCCATAAACTCATCCTTCAAGCGTGACGCCCGCGCTAATTGGGCATTGGCCTCGCTTAAATCAGCCGTGCGTTCCGCCACACGTTGCGCCAACAGCGTGCGTTCTTCCGCCAACGCTTGTTCCATTTCAAAACGACGGGTAATATCGCGAATCGTCAACAGCCGACCATTCAAGCGCTGCCGGCGATCGCGCAGATCGGAGACGATCAATTCCAGGTGGCGCGCCATCGGCTCGGTTACGGCAACTTCAAAAGCGGTCGGCGGAATCGGTCCCCGTTCCTGGAGGAGTTGCTGTAAGCCGATCACCGTTGACCACTGGGGCAATACCGTATCGACCGGTAAATTGCCGCCACGTTCCTTGACAAAACCGATCAAGTGGGCAGCGGCCGGGTTCATGTCGATCACCAGGTTCTTCTGGCTGATAATAATGACCCCATCGTGCATATGTTCAAAAATGGCATCGTGCGCAGCCGGAATGAGATCCCAGAGTTCAAAGCGAAAAGCAAACCAACCGACCACAACCCCCATCGTGATCAACGCAAACGGGGTCATGTTGATCGGCAACGGGTTGAAGGGCATCAAGTGCAAAAGATTGACGCCAATAGGTGCAAAGATGCCGGCAACCAGCAGGATGACTTGCCAATAGGCCAGGGTCGATGATTCGCGTTTGAGCATACGCATCACAATCGTCATGGAGAGCAGCACTAACCCATAGGTGTAGACCGTATGAATAAAGAAGCCAATCGAACGGTCAAGCACTAACATGGGTAGCCCACTCTTTGCCGTCTGGACTTCAATATTGCTCCAAAGCAAATGATGAGGGCGGCCCAACCAAGGCAGGGTGAGATCGTTGGTCCAAGTCAATAGGGTGTAAAGAACCGGTTCGAGCATCAAGAGCGCGATCCACAGGCGTAACAGACGCTTGGGTCGCTCCTCTTGCTGCAAGAGAAAGATCAACCAAAAGGCCGGCAAGATCGAGGAGGCCATGTAAATTAAGCAGTGCCAGAGCAATTTGCCTTCCAGGGTGGTATTCATGATCTCAAAGGCATAGGCAAATGACCATAAGGCAACACCACCCATCGCCATCATAAAGGCGCGCGCTCCCGGTTCCCGGATCCGCTGCCAGGCGAGGAAGATTAAGGTAATGGCGATGGTTGCGCCCAACAGAAGCGGAATGGCATAATAAGTAGCTTGTGGCTGCATGTCCAGTCCAACCTATCGTGTACAGCTAGGGGGATCTTTGCTTGAATAAAACGATTCCGGTCAACTATACTTACGAACAGCACGGGAAGTAACCCATTACTCGTGTAAAAAGTGTTACTTCCCGGCGTTCGTTGGTATATCTGAAAGTTTGACGAAGTCTCTTCTGTAGTTTACGATATCAGCCATTGTTTTGCATGACGCAAGTTTTACACTCTGATTACAATCTTTCGGCATCAGCGTGCAAAACAAATGTCATAGCCCAGCTTGTTGTGGTCATGCAAATTGCGTAGCGTTTTTATAGCATTAGATACCAGATAAGACAAACTGTCAAGAGGCAATTTTGCGGTAGAGATGTAACGACTAACCCCCACCTACCCGTCCCCCTAGTAAGGGGAGGAACAGTTCCTCCCCTTACCAGGGGGACGCGCCTAAAAGCGGGAACCCTCAGGGTGCGCCACTGGGCGCGGAGGGGGTGGCTTGGTAGTATGTCGGAAACAACGATTGAAGAAAAGATTGCGCGCTGTCCTGCCCCACTCCAGACCATTATTGATGAGTTTCGCGATGCGCTGCCCCGCGAACGGCTGGAATTGCTGCTGGAATATGCCGATAGCCTGCCCGATCTGCCGGCGCGGCTCTATGAGAAGCGGGATAACATGGAACAGATTCATGAATGTCAATCGCCCGTATTTTTGCATACAGAGATCGAACAAGGTAAGGTCTATTTTTATCTTGACATCCCGCGCGAGGCGCCGACCGTCCGTGGCTATGCCAGCATTTTGGTCGAAGGGATCAATGGGACTACGCCGGCGGCCATCCAGGCCATGCCCGAAGATGTTTATATCCTCCTTGGGCTACACGAAGCGATCACGCCGCAACGTCTACGCGGTCTCCATGCGCTGGCTGTCTATATGAAACGACAAGTGCAACGCTTACAATAATTTGACGAAGTACGCAATCATCAAGAAACAAGGATACGAAAAATGGAACAGTTATTTGCCTTTGACAACCTGGTGGCGCTACTGACCTTGCTGGCCCTGGAAATTGTGCTGGGCATTGACAATGTGATCTTCATTGCCATCTTATCTGCCAAATTGCCGGTCGCGCAACAGGCGCGCGCCCGCACCACCGGCATTTCATTAGCCGTGATCACCCGGATTCTGCTTTTGTTTGGCATTAGCTGGATTATGACGTTGACCCAGCCACTCTGGACCATCTTTAATAATGAGCTGTCGGGCCGTGATCTGATTTTACTTATCGGTGGCCTCTTTTTGATCGGCAAGAGTACTTATGAGATTCACGAAAAGTTAGAAGCCGCCGAGCATAGCACCGCCACCAAAGCCATGGCGACCTTTGCCGCCGTCATTGTCCAGATTGTCTTGATTGATATTGTCTTTTCTTTGGACTCGGTCATTACGGCCGTCGGCATCTCCAATCATCTGGAAATCATGGTGACGGCGGTGGTGATTGCCGCGGTTGTCATGTTGGCCTTTGCCGGCGCCATTAGCGGCTTTGTCGAAAGACATCCGACCATGAAGGTGTTAGCCCTCTCCTTCTTGATTCTCATCGGTTCGATGTTGGTGATTGAGGGCTGGAACGCTGAAGCGGCGCACGAAATGCACCTGAAAAACTATGCCTATTTCGCCATGGCCTTCTCCTTCCTGGTCGAGATGATCAATCTGCGGATGCGTCGACACGCCAAAGATCCGGTACAGCTCCACAATCAACCGACCCTCCACCAGGTTGAATTGACGGCGGCGCCGGTTGCGGTGGGCGCCGGCGCGCATGGCGCCCCCGGCGCCACGGCGAAGCCCACCAGTGCCGCCCGCCCCCGCCCGGCCGGCAAACAGCGCAAGAAACGGTAATGACAGCGATGCCGACCATCACGGTTGACTTTCTAACACAGACGCTACCAACGCCGCTGGTCTTGGCCAGCGGCATTTGGGGGACAACGGTAAGCTTGCTGGCCAGGGCCGCCGCCGCCGGTTGTGGCGCGGTTACGGCCAAAAGCTGTGGCCCGACGCCCCGGCGCGGCCATGTCAATCCGACTTGTGTGGATTGGGGGCCTGGTTTACTCAACGCCATTGGGCTGGCCAACCCCGGCGCCGCAGAGGAAGTGGCGCTGTTGGCGCAAGCCAAAGCGGCGTTGGCGCCCCATCGCACGGCCTTGATCGCCAGCATCTTTGCCGGTCCGCCGGCGGAGTTTGGCGCCGTTGCGGCGACGGTGGCCGCGGCCCAGCCGGATCTGATCGAAGTGAATATCTCCTGTCCCAATGTTCACAGCGAATTTGGTGAACCCTACGCCGCCGATGCCCAGGCCGCCGCCGAAGTGACCGGCTATGTGAAAGAGGCCGTGGCGACAGCCGGCATTCCTGTTATCGTCAAGCTGGCCCCCAATGTGCCAAGCATTGCGCGCATTGCCCGCGCCGTCGTCGCGGCCGGCGCCGATGCCCTCTGTGTCATTAATACCATGCCGGGCTTGTTGATCGATGCCGAAAGCGGCCAGGCGATTCTGGCCAATCGCAGCGGTGGGCTGAGCGGTCCTATGCTCAAACCGATTGCGCTCAAATGTGTCTATGATGTTTACCGCGCCTGCCCCGGCGTTCCCATCATCGGCACCGGCGGAGTGAACAGTGGGCAGGATGTCGTTGAGATGATCATGGCCGGGGCGACAACCGTCGGCATCGGCAGCGCGGTCTATTACCGGGGCGTCACGGCGATCAGCCAGATCAAGCAGGAGTTGATCGCCTGGCTCGATCAACATGGGGTTGCCGATCTCAACAGCCTACGTGGGCTGGCGCATCGTGAACCGGTCTACGCCACTGCCCCCACCGGCGCCCCGATCCCCATCGCCCATTAGCAGCGCTAGGGCAAAAAACCTGAACAGCTTACCTGTCTTCGCCACCAACAACGATGAAAATACAACAGAGCTTTCGCAGATTGCACAGATTTATCATAAGATAAATCTGTGCAATCTGTGCGATCCCTGTTATTTTCCCAGCAGCAAACAAAAATTCACGGCGAAGGCGCGCCAAGCATCTTGGTCTCGGTTTGTCCAGGGGCGGCATTAGCGGCAGAGTTGACGCTTGACCTGATTGAGGGCATTTTTGACAACAAGCGTCGGTTGACGGACAATTTGACTAATTTCGGCAACATTCACGTCACAGAGGTAATGGAGTAGGGCAATTTGTTGAACTTCGGGGCTGAATTGTTGGAGCGTCTGGCGTAGATGGAGCGCTTGGGGATCCGCCGTGGCGGCGGCTGTTGGAACGAACGCCGGCCGGCGCTGGGCCGTTGTCTGTTGGTGACAGTAGCGCACCATGAGCGGATACGCCGTGGCAAAGATCAGAACAGTCAGATTCGCCACCGGTTGTGTACCAACCACCTGTTGCGCCACGGTGGAAAAGATCGACAGGAGCAAGGATTGGGCCTCGGCTTCGCCGACACCATTAGCCGTGATGTAGTAATAGAGGCGCGGACTCCATTCATCCAAGAGACGCGCCCAGGCTGTCGGCTCACCAGCAGATAACTGGTGCATCCATCCGGGTTCTTTGGGCGTGGGCGCAGGCGACCTTGAACGCAAAGCGAAGGCAGCAACAGGAAATCGACGGTGCATGGCGCTGTCTAACTCATTGGTATGGATTGCACAAGAGCTAAAGGAATTGTAATTATATTTTACCAGACGCAACTACGGGGAAAAAGTTACGCCTACAATTGGTCATTGATACGCCTTCTAGCATGTATGCGATAAAAAAAGCTCCACCCATGGTTCTGGCGGAGCTTTTTCAAAATTGAAAGGCCGGTGTTGATCTTAGGCACGAAGTGCTAACCGTGGTGCGCTTACCGCTTCCGTCCGCTTCTTCTCAGACTCAACTAAAAAGGATGCGCTTTTACCCAACCGTTGTTGCTCGCGGACATGGTCTGCATGCGCCGCCGCAACACAAGCTGCATAGAACACCAGTGAAGCAATCATTGACGCAGCCAGATACCCTAGAACAATCCACATAATCATTGGTTTAGCCTCCAACCAGAAATGGCGCTCGTTACCCTTTGCAAACTTACCGACAATTGTGGCGTCGATGATGGCATCACTAAAACTGTTCCTGCTACTACTGTTCCTATTTCATCAATGTTGGCTATCAATGAACAATAGAGTATCATAAATTCTCAAATTTGCATCGCGACAATCGTACTATTCTTTTGTGCAAGTTACTTTACACCTGCGCAATTCCCCTACGTCAATTGCCGCGGTTGCCTACGTCAGCAAAATGACCGAATTGCGTCTTAGTTTTTCAAAACGAAAAGCGAGTCTTTCTAGCCATGGATCACTATTCACGTTCTGCACTCAATTTTTTTGCCGCCAATCCCCTGGATCGGTTGGTTGACAAGCGGCGGGATCGGGCCTGGTTGTCAGCGCAACTGACGGCGCCCACTACCCGTTTTGTGCCGGTCTGGCGGATGCAAAATCTCTTTGCCGATGCCAACGCCGCCGCGCCGCGCCTGTTGACGGCGGCAGAGTTACCCCAAACCCTGGCGCCGGATACGGTTACATTGCTGGGTGCGCATGAGGGTGCGATCTATTTTGCCCTGGATGTGGAGCAGGAAGACGTAGAGACGCCGCCGGCCTGGGTGACCGCCTACGGCGCCTTCCGCGATCTGCGCATGGTGGGGGTGGCCGTTGATCCCTTTTTGGGCGCGCAGTTGGCCTATGCGCGCGCCATGATCTACTGGGAACGCCGCCATCGATTTTGCGGCGATTGCGGGCATCCCACCCGCAGCACCGAAGGCGGCTTTGTCCGCACCTGCACCAACCCGGCGTGCAGCAAGCAGATCTTCCCCCGCACCGATCCGGCGATCATTGTATTGGTGCAAGCCGGCGAACATTGTCTGTTGGCGCGCCAGGCCAGTTGGCCCCCTGGTCGCTATTCGATTATTGCCGGCTTTGTCGAGCCGGGGGAAAGTCTGGAAGATGCAGTCAAACGAGAAGTGCATGAAGAGGCCGGCATTGCAGTGGGCGAAATTACCTACCAATCCTCCCAGCCGTGGCCCTTCCCCAGTTCGCTGATGCTGGGTTTTATGGCGCAGGCGGCCACCACTCAATTCAACCTCATCGACAATGAATTGGAGGACGCCCGCTGGTTCACCCGCGCCCAGATCGCCGCGGAGATACGCGCCGGCAAGTTAAAATTGCCGCCGGGCCTCTCCATCTCGCGCCGGTTGATCGAAAGCTGGTTTGATGCCGGCGATCAGGGAAAGTTACGCGAAATCGCGCCGGAGGCGTGGTAAGCGGCAGCCTGCTCACAGCCGGTGCGTGACCGGCGAATGGGACGCCGGTCACGCACCGGCTGTGAGCGGCTTGAACGCTATGAAAAATCGGCGAATCGAGCAACAATGATTCACCTACGATCGATTCAGCGTAGTGACGAAGCTTTTCTCTGGCAGATGCTCTTTTATGCGGCCCACATGCACGAAGAAGCGGGCAAAACGGTTGCCGATGCCCAGAGAAATCCCGCCTTGGCGAAATATGTCACCAACTGGGGGCGTCCCGGCGATCTCGGCTTTGTGGCAATTGCTGACGACACGGGCGAAGCTATCGGCGCAGTCTGGGTCCGGCTCTATGTCGGCGCAAACAAAGCCTATAGCCCCACCAGTGATGATATACCGGAACTGGCAATGGCGGTTCTCCCCGCATATAGCGGGCAGGGCATTGGGACACGCTTGCTGCAACAGATCATTGCGGCGGCGCATCCTCACTACCCAGCGCTGGCGCTCAATGTACGCGCCGATAACCCGGCCTTTCGGTTCTATCAGCGATTTGGTTTTGTGGTGCTCAATGAGATGGTGAATCGGGTCGGTGGGCTGTCGTATGATATGCGGCTCACGTTACGTGATTAATTGAAGCTTCAGTGTTAATGTCAACCCACAGGAGAGAAGCGTATGACTACTCAATTCAACGAACCCCTCCCCAAAACCATGCCTGCGGTCGTCTGTCATGGCCCGCAGGACTACCGGCTGGAAGAGTGGCGTGTACCGGAAGCCGGCCCCGGCGAGGTGATTGTGAAAGTCGATTCGGTCGGGATCTGCGCCAGCGATTTGAAATGTTATCTGGGCGCGGCGCTCTTTTGGGGTGATGCCCACCGTGTCGGCTATGCGCAGCCGCCGGTGATTCCCGGCCACGAATTTGTCGGCACTGTCGTCGCTTTGGGCGAAGGGGCCGGCGAGAAATATGACCTGGCGCTGGGCGACACCGCCGTCTCCGAACAGATCACCCCCTGTTGGCACTGTCGCTATTGCCAACGCGGACAATATTGGATGTGCCAGGTGCATGACATCTACGGCTTTCGGCAAAAAGCCTTTGGCGCCATGGCGCCCTACATGCGCTTTCCGGCCAACGCCATCAACTACAAAGTGCCGGCGAGCATTCCCAAAGAACATGCCGTCTTTATTGAGCCGCTGGCCTGTTCGATCCATGCCGTCCAGCGGGGCAACATTGAGTTAGATCATGTGGTGGTGATTGCCGGCGCCGGCCCATTGGGGTTAGGGATGATCGCCGCCGCCCGGCTCAAAAACCCGCGGCTGCTGATTTCTGTCGATCTCAGCGATGAGCGCCTGGCGCTGGCCCAAGCGTGCGGCGCCGATCTGGGCTTGAACCCGCGCAAGGTCGATGTGGTCGATGAGATTCGGAAGTTGACTGACGGCTATGGCTGTGATGTCTACATCGAAGCGACCGGCCACCCCAGCGCCGTCGAGCAGGGGCTGCACGCCATCTGCAAGCTTGGCACCTTTGTCGAGTTCAGCGTCATGCGCGACCCGGTGACGGTCGATTGGACCATTATCGGCGACACCAAAGAACTCAACGTCCATGGCGCCCACCTCAGCCCCTACACCTATCCGATTGCCATCAACATGCTGGCGAAAGGCTTGCTGCCGATGGATCGCATCATCACCCATCGCTTGCCGTTGACCGATTTTCAGAAGGGGATTGCTCTGGTAGCGGCGGGGACGCAATCGATCAAAGTGACGTTGCAGCCTTAGAAGCTGTTTGAAAAGGCTGATCGACCTACGGTGGCGTGCGACCGCCGGTCTGGCATCACCTTTTCAAACAGTTTCTTCGGCATGGTAGCAGGTGACCGATAGCAAGTAGCGAGAACCTGCCGCTAAACCGGCTGATGATGTTCCGTTGGCGGCCCTTGCAACAAGTCATGCTGGTGATCGCTAAAATAAGCCTCGGCCCCACTCTGGAGCAGAACAATCAGCGTATAGGCGCCAATGACCGTGCCAATGGGGAAGTTGACCAGGTTGAAGATCCCCACCACAATGGCGAGGTAGCGCCCCCAGGTGCGCCGGCGCCACAGCCCATAGCCGGCCACCATGCCGGGCAGGGCCAACAAGGCCAGCAGCAGCCCCACCGTTGTCCCCACCACCGAGAGGATCGCCAACGCCTGCGGATCACCGGAGACGGCGCCAATGCTGGTGAGCAAGGTAAACAAAAACCCGCCAATGATCAGAAAAATCGCATGGCCGACAATATGTAGCCACGCCAGAATGTTAATATGCTGTCCCAATTCCTGCTGCTTCATAACCAATCCTTTCCCCAAACTGGCTGCTCTTCCAGCCCCTGGTCTTCGTCGCTTCTTGTCGACCGGTTTCCTGTCATCACTTCATCAACATTACTGGACAGGTCGCCATGATCGCAATCTTATGGCTGATCGTCCCCCACCCTTCCAACGGCGCCGCCGGATCGACCTGATGGGAACGCATGACGATGAGATCGACGCCGCTGCTTTCGGCTACGCGCAAAATTTCACGCGTGCGATTGCCAAAGACGATCTGATGATCAATCGTAACCGTCGTCTCTCGGTGGGGGAGCATGAGGTTGTGCAGCTTGCTCTCGGCTTGTTGTTGCAGCGCCGTATAAAAGTCGGCAAACTCGGCAAAGGTTGTATCGTTGATCAATTCGATCACATGCAACAACGTAATCTTGGCCTGACTGAGAATCGCCAGGTTAACGGCAAAATCGAGGGCGCGTTGGTTAGTTTCCGCCAGATCAACCGGCACCAGAATGTGACGAAACATAGCTTTGCCTTTCTGTTCTGTAAATAACAGGGATTTCACCGATTACGCAGATGAAAGAACAAGAAAAATCTGTGAAATCGGCGCAATCTGTGATCAAAAGCTGATTTTCATGCTGATGAGTGTAACCCCTTCATATGGCCTGCTGGGAAGACACAGACACGGCTTTAGGAACGCCGATCGCTTTGCGTTAGGAGGACGATCCGCGCCCCTCTCCTTGTTGGGCGCCCACTCACGAAACGCAGTGGGCGGACAGACGCGCGATCACCTCTTCGCTGGTTGTTTCGATGGGCTTATCGGTGACGTCGATCACGGCAAAGTGATGTTGGGCAAAGAGATGATGCGCCGCCCGCAATTCTTCCACAATGGTCGCTTGTTCAAAGTAAGCGCCGCTACTTACTCCCAAGCTCCGTTGGCGCGCCCGCCGGTGACCGGCCAACTGCACCGGGCTAATGGTCAAGCCCAAGACGCGTCCGCTGTCGATTGTCAGCACAGCAGCCGGCAGGGTGAAGGGCGGCACCAGCGGCACATTGGCAATCTTCCAGCCTGACATGCCTAAATACATACTCAACGGCGTTTTACCCACGCGGGAAACGCCCAGTAACACGCCATCGGCCAGGTGTAAATCATCCAACCGCTTGCCGTCGTCATGCGCCACGGCAAACTCAATCGCTTCGATCCGCCGGAAATAGTCCTCATTCAAGCGCCGATAGCGCCCCGGTTGTCCCAACGGCGCTTCCTGTAACAGGCGCGTGAGATAATCCAAGAGCGGCCCGACCAGATCAAAGGTCGGCACGCCATAATGGCGCCCCAATTCGATGACTTTCTGCCGGGCCTCGCCATCCATCATTGAATGGAGAACCAGATCACCGGTTGTGGCTGCCGCCGCGGCCATGATGGCGGCAATGGCCGCGCGATCGGTCACATTGGCCTTGATCACAATCGGCAGGTGATGATTGGGAAATTGGGCCGCTACGGTACGGGCAAGCAGTTCACCCGTAGCGCCGGAGCCGCCGGAAATAACATAGATAGTCATAGCCTCTACCCCTGTCAATCCATTCCCGTTGCCTGCAGGCGCTTTTGCCCAAAGACGGGGACAACGCGCTCGCGCACCGGTTCGACCATCAGCGCCTTGACGGGTATCGTGGTATCGACAATGCTATTTTGTGTACCAAAGGGGTTAGTGGTCACGCCGTCCGAGTGCCAGTCGGTGAGCCAATGGTTGTCAACCATATAGCGAAATTCAAAGCGTTTGCCCACCGGCAGCTCCACTTCCACCCGCCAAACACCACTCCGATCCTGGTGCATCGGCGTCTGTTGGCCGTCCCAACGATTAAAATCACCGACAAGGAAAACGCGATCGGCCCAGAGGTAGGCCGGCAATTCAAAAGCGACGCGGATAAAACCGGGGCGAGAGGATCTGCGCTTGGTAATCATCGTCCTTCCTTTGCACCATAGAAGCAACCGATAAGTAACCGATAAGCAATCGCTATTGCCACCCTAATATACTATGGCTAGGAATTTTTCAGACCAGTCATTTGGATGGTTTTGAACTAGCCCCACGGCTAGTTGCAATGTAACGACGACCCCCGCGCCAAGTCGGTCCGTGACCGGCTTGGCGCGGGGGCAGTCGTTACATTACCGCAAAGAAAACGGCGGTATCGTGTTCCCATGAAACACGATGCCGCCGTTTATGCACGGAAAAGCGTGCCAGTTGTTATAGGATACCGGCTCAAAAGATGCTACGCAGCATCAACAAAAAGCCAAAGAGGATGAGCGGGATGCCTTTCACGGCCAAACGTATTGTAGCGGCCTGAGATGTCAGGCCGCTACAGTGGGTGGCGGGGATGCGTTATGCGCTGGTAGCACCAATACCACTGATAAATGACCAGTACGAGCAACACCAGGGTAAACAGTTGCAAATTGATCATGCGCGCAAGCGGCTGCGAGATCCAGGGGATCAGATAGAGCCAGAGCAGCAGCGTCGGTAACGGCGGCGGCAGCGTTGCTGGTTCGGTTGCACTAGCGCGGTAAGAAGCATGACAGAAGATCATGACGCCAATGACCACCAGCGTAGCTTCGTAGAAGCCGTTGTAGAGGCTGATGACCACCGTCGCGGTAAGCGTCAGACCCCACAGGGCGGTTTGCGCTTCGCGCGCCTGCGGCTGGGTGCGCCACCAGAGCCAGAGGAGAGCGGCAAGCGCCATGAGCAAGGTGAGGCCGGTCAGCGCCATATGCACCGACGGGTAGTTACTAAACAACATACGCCAGAAAGCATTGATGTCCACATATTTCCAGATGCGCAGCCCGGATTGCACGTCGGTAACCGTCCGTTGGAAAAACTGTAGCATGGCGAGATAGTTCTGTAGCCCGACCGTGCCGAAGGTCAGCCAAGAGAGCAGCGCCAGGAACAGGCCATTGGCGGCAAAACCGACCAGCGTCTGCCGGCGGCGTGTGACCAGCAACATGGGGCCGATCAAAAAGAGCAGGCTTGGCTTAAAGGTGCAAAAGGCCAGAACAACGCCACTTAACACCGGCTGGTCCCGCCGCTCCAGGTAGATCGCCAGCGCCAGCAAGCAAAAGCCGAGGGTTGAGGTTTGCCCGCCAATCCATGCTTCGGTCAGAAAGGGGGCAAAAGAGAGCGCCAACAGCAAGGCCAGCCCGCCCTGTTGCCGGGGCAGGCCATCCAGTGTTTGCCACAACAGGTAGAAGCCGGTGAGGTAAAAGCCCAGCGATAGCGCCAGCCAGAGCGCATAGGCCGCCGGATAGGGGAGGGCAGCCAGCAACGCAAAAAAGAGGGTCAGAAAGGGCGCATGGGCATAGGGCAGGTGCGTACCGGGCGTCGCCGCCGGAAAGTTCTGGCGATAATAGCGATCTTGGACAGTGCTGACATACACTTGGGCCGGCGTCTCGGTGCGGTAGATGGAGCCGGCATTGTAGAAAGCGGTAAAGTCGGCGCCCAGCAATGGCCCAAAGAGCGTCTTGTTGTTTTGTTGGGTGGCAAAGCTGAAGAGCAAGAGCGCGACATGCACAAGTATGATCAACGAAGCGATCAAGCGAAAATAACGCGGCTGTAAGCGGCGCTGGAGAAACTCACGCAGGGTGGAGCGTGACCAGGCCAGTTCGATGGTATGGAGTTGTTGGCGGACAGCCATAAGGCGGCGAACCCTTTCCGGTATCAGTAGTCCACAGTCCGAAGTCCACAGTCCGAAGTCCACAGTCCGAAATCATTGCTGAGGCCATTGCGGTCTACTGAGTATAGGGGCGGCTACCCTTCTATAGATGTTCCGTGAATGTTTCGGCTGTAGGGGCAACCGCAAGGGATTGCCCCTACAGCCACGGATCTTTTTCTGAACGTCTATAGAAGAGGCGGAAAACGTTCTGTTTAATGCAACGTTAGTTGCCTCTTCCAAGAAGGGGGCGGCCCTGGCTTACTATCAGATCTACAGGATAGCGTGCGGCGCCTTAGGCGTCAATGGGCGGAATGGTGTATTCGGTGAGGAAGCTTGTCAGCGTTGAAAGGTGACAACATAAGAAGAACCCCGGCTTCTGGCAGAAGCCGGGGTTCTCAACGCAACGCTATCCGTTTATTTGGCCTGCGCCGCCCGGTAGGCATCTACCGTTTGGGTGAAGTCAGCAGGGAGGGTGGTGGGCAGTACCGGTCCTTGCCACTCACGCGCCTGCAAGCCGATGACCGCGTCCTGCATTCGGGGGCCGAGACCGGTTTCCCGGCTTTGGGCCAGCGAGAAGACCAGGTTGCGGTGGCCGTTCCAGTCGATGATCGGCTGGAGGGCGTTGTAGGTCGCCACGCTCTCGTCCACTGTCACCCAGCCGTTCAGGGCGGCGGCGACGGTCAACCACCAGCAGTCACCGTAGGCATTGCCATCGGACAACCAGGTCAGGCCGCCGGCGGCCCAGTAGACGGTGATGGTGGTCGGGTCGTTGTCCGGCTTGGGGCAGAAGAGCGGACCCCACGGCCCATGTTCACCAATCTGGAAGCCGTAGACAATCCCTTCTCGTGCATTCAAGCCATCGAACTTGGCAACAGCGCTGACACTGGACATCCCCAGGCGAGCCAACGGTTTGCCGTCGTTGGCAATCGCCGTGATCTTGGCATTGATCCCCCGGCCTTCCTTCTCGAAAGCCCAAAGAATCAACTCCACCTTGTCCGGCCCGTTGCCGCCATCGAAGGGCAGGCGCCCGACCGTCGGCAAGCGGCTGGGGGTATTGCCCCGGTTGAGCTTGCCTTCGGGGTTGGGCTTGGCAAAGGGGCCGGGATCGGGCAGCACATTGTCATGATCCGGTGCATTGCCGTCGCCCCAGCAGTAGGCCGGCTCGGCGATCCCGGCGATGTAGACCCACGCTTCATACTTGTAGTAGCCGAAACCGACATCAAAGACTTCCGGGCGGGAGAGCAAGGTAAACTCGCTGTTGGTAAACCAGGGGCCGGCCTGGCGCTTGGTCGGGTAGGTGACTTCCCCCTTCTGATTCCAGTTGATGCGCACTTTTTCAATCGCCACTGGGGTGGTCTGATCTTTTACCCACGCCTTGATCTGGCTGCGCCCACCGGGGTCGCCATAGTGGCTGGCCCGTAATTCACAGAACGCCTGCGCCGCCACCCGCTCTGCCGTATAGGTAAAGTCGCACCCGGTTGTCGTCCAACCCTGGTCGGCATTGGCAACCTGGGCCTGATAGCGCACATGGGGCATGGCATGGATCTGCATGTGCGCGTCGCCGCCAGGGCCGGCCATGGTCTGGCCGTGCTCGTCAACAATCTGGTAGAGTGTCGCGTTTTGCGCGCTGACTGTCACCGCAACTTCGGCGCCGCCGGCGGCAATGGCCGCACCATTCGGCACACTCAGCACGACGTTGGTACAGGTCACCGGCTGCACTGGTTTCAGTTGATAGCTGAATTGGCACCCTTCCGTTGACCAGCGGCCATCCACACCCACCACCTGCACCTGGTAGCCGATCGCCGGCAGCGCATGGAAGGGCAGAATGGCGTCAGCGCTTGCTTCGGTCATTGACCCATCAGCGCCGACAATACGATACTGAATGGCGTTGAGCGCATGGACCGTCACGACCACATCTTCACCCGCACGGGGAATGAAGGCGCCATTGGGCACACTAAGGTCAAGGCTTTGGCAAGCAACCGGCGGCGGTGGCGGCGGGGTCACGTAGCCGAATTCACAGCCAACGGTTGTCCACTTGCCGTCCGTACCGCGCACCTGCGCTTGATAACGCTGATGGGGCATGGCATGGAAGGTAAAGACGCCATTCGTACTGGGCGCTCCCACTTCCACATTGGTCGTCACATTCATAAGCCGGTATTCAACCACTTCCCGGCCGTGGACGGTGACTTGCACAGCGGCGCCGGCGGCGGGAATGATCGCCCCGTTTGCAATGGAGAGTTCAACTCGATCACAAGTCGGATTGCTTTGCAGCTCATCATAGCGGAAGATGCAGCCGCTGGTTGTCCAGCCATACCCTTCCTGATAGAGTTGCGCCTGGTAATCAATATTCGGCTTGACCAGGAGTGATAGCACCGGTGTCGCGCTTGGCCCGGCCACCACTGTCCCTTGGGCATCGACAATTCGATATTCGGAAGCATTCTCGCCGGCGACCGTCACTTCTACCTGTTGACCCGTCGCCGGAATCGGCGTTTGCGGCGGGTTCAGCGTCACCCCATGACAGACCGGCGGCGCCACCTGGTCGTACTGGAAGGAACAGCCGTCGGTTGTCCAGCCGTAGGTTTCATTGTAGACCTGCGCCTGATACTGCACCGCCGGCAGCGCCAGGAAGGTTAAGACCGGCTCTTCACTCGGCCCGGCCACCACCTGACCGTCGGCAGCGACAATTTGATATCGGGCGCCATTCTCGCCATTGATGGTCACTTGCACCTGTTGGCCGGTCAGCGGCAGCGGCGCGGTGGACGGCTGCAAGGTGATCCCGTGGCAGACCGGGCGGGCAATCTTGCCATACTGGAATTGACAACCGCTGTTGGTCCAGCCATCTTGTTCGCCATAGACTTGTCCCTGATAGACAACATCGGGCAGGGCATGGATTTTGAACTGTGCTGTCGCACTCGGCCCGGCAATGACCTGGCCGCGCTGATCCACAATGCGATACTGAGCGCCGTCACCGCGAATTGTGACATCGACATCCGCTCCCGCTTCGGCAATGGCCGAGCCGTTCGGCAGGCTCAGGGTGACGCCTTCACAAACAGGCGGCTTGGTATAACAGGGGTTGGCGACATTGTTGAACCAATATTCGGTGCGCAGTTGGGTCAATTGCGCGTCCTGGTAAAATTGGACATGCCAATCGACCGTCGGTTGATGCGGCCCGGCCACCCAGGGCGTCTCCCAATCCTGCGTACTTAATGCAAAGACATAGGAGTGGTCGCCGGCCGTAAAGACGCCCCACGGGTCAACATGGCCGGTAAATTGGAAGCAGGCGCCGGCGCTGTCCTGCCGGGTGTGAATCTTGACCCAAATCGGCGCGACTTCCTTATATTCGGTGACAACATCCGGTTGCGGCGCATCGTTGAGCCAGGTGTGCAAGGTGATCCGATCACCCGTTTTTAAATCCGGCCAGGTTTTATAGTAGACAGTCGTCAAGCCGGTGTCGGTGTCCAGCACAAAAGCGCCGCTGGCATTCTGGATCGAAGCCAACTCCCAGTAGACCGTGGGGGTAGCCGTGCAATGTTGCCAGTGGTACATCACCTTCACCTTCTTGGTCTTGTACCAGCGCAACTCAGCGGTGACGGTACAAAGATCCGTACTGGCCGCCATACCGGCGCTCTGCACACCGGCATTGCGCAGCGTAAACGTTTGGGTAGCGACACCGCCTTCGTCTTCCTGCGCATAGCTTGGCTGCGGGTTCAGCAGAAAAAAGGCCAACAACAAAAACAGTACGACAAAAATCCAGGGGTATTTGGCGTTCATCTCTTTGCTCCTTGGTGCAATGAAAGTTGAGCGACGATTCCAAGTAATGCCATCTGCTAACAGTTTACTGGATGATCTGTTGAAGTATAGTTGATCCGATTTCAACGTTTTTTCTACTGTAATCATACGATCTGCCCTCTGTTATTTGACGCAATAACAACGTTCTCTCTATGGAAACGCTACGAACAAGGGAAAAGTTGCATATAATCTAGAAAACTTCACAACTTTTCTGTCACTTGTTCACCATTCTAGCAAGCGAATCGGCCAGCAATCGTCCAGCAGCGTAGGTCAAACGTCCAGGGATCGTCCAGAAATCAACGTATTGTCAACAGAGTTAAACAATGGAGTGGCACTTAACAAGACAGGAGCGTAAAGGGGACGCAGCAGTGGATGAAGGGAAGAGGAAAGGGGGACAGACGCGGATTGAGGTAACGCGGATTTTCTCCCTGAAAGAAAAAATTCGCGTTACCTCAATCCGCGTCTGTCAACGTGCGTCAGCGCATCTGTTTAAATGCGTTAATCAGCCCATTTGTCGACGCGTCATGGCTGGAGACCGGCGCCGCGCCGACCAGTTCCGGTTCGATGGCTTTGGCCAGTTGCTTGCCCAGCTCGACACCCATCTGGTCAAAGGAGTTAATCTCCCAGATGACGCCCTGGGTAAAGATTTTGTGTTCATAGAGCGCGATCAACGCGCCCAGCGTGGCCGGCGTCAACTGGCGGAAGAGGAAGGAGTTGGAGGGGCGGTTGCCGGGAAAGGTCTTGGCGGCCACGAGCGTTTCCAGTTGGTCGCCGCTGACGCCGCTTGCCGTCAATTCGGCGCGCGCTTCGGCGGGCGTGCGGCCTTTCATCAACGCTTCGGTCTGCGCCAGGAAGTTGGCGATCAAGATTTGATGATGGTTGCCCAGCGGGTGGTAAGTGCGCGCCGGCGCCAGAAAATCGCAAGGGATCAACTTCGTCCCCTGGTGGATCAACTGGTAGAAGGCGTGTTGGCCATTCGTCCCCGGCTCGCCCCAAATGATCGGGCCGGTGGTGTAGGCCACGGCTTCGCCCGCTTTAGTCACCGACTTGCCGTTGCTCTCCATATCCCCCTGTTGGAAATAGGCCGGAAAGCGCGCCATGGATTGGTCGTAGGGCAGAATGGCGTGGGATTGGGCGTCCCAAAAGTTGTTATACCAGATGCCCAGCAGCGCCATGATCACCGGGATATTTTGGGCCAATGGTGTCGCGCGGAAATGTTCGTCTACGGCATGGGCGCCGGCCAGTAGCTCCTCAAAGTTGTCCATGCCCACCGCAATGGCAATCGACAAGCCAATGGCCGACCAGAGCGAATAGCGCCCGCCGACCCAATCCCAAAATTCAAACATATTCTGCGGATCAATGCCAAAGGCGGTGACGGCTTTCTCGTTGGTGGAGAGGGCGGCAAAGTGTTTGGCAATCGCTCGTTCATCCTGGGCGGTCGCCAGGAACCAGGTGCGCGCGCTTTGGGCGTTGGTCATCGTCTCCTGGGTGGTAAAGGTTTTGGAGGCGACCAAAAAGAGCGTCGTCGCCGGGTCGAGCCGCTGCAAGGTTTCGGCAATGTCCGTCCCATCGACGTTGGAGACAAAGTGGGTGCGCAGATCGGCTCTGGTGTAGGGGGTAAGCGCCAGCGTCACCATCTTGGGGCCGAGATCAGAGCCGCCGATGCCGATGTTGACCACATCGGTGATGGCCTGGCCGGTATAGCCGCGCCACTGTCCACTGCGGATCGCGGCGCTAAAGCTGCGCATCTTGGCCAAAACCCCGTTGACCGCCGGCATGACATCCTGCCCATCGACCAGAATGGGCCGGTTGGCGCCATTGCGCAGGGCGACATGCAAGACAGCCCGCTGCTCAGTGTTGTTAATTTTCTGGCCGCTAAACATGGCAGTGATGGCCTCCGCCACCCCAGCCTGTTGCGCCAGCGCCACCAACAGACGCATGGTTTCATCGGTGATGCGGTTTTTGGCATAATCAAAAAGCAGTTCAATGGGCGCCTGGCGCGTCCCCGCCACTGGTGTAGCCCGGAAGGTGCGCGAAAAGCGGGCAAAGCGTTGCGGGTCTTGGGCAAAGAGATCCCGCATGTGAACTTGATCCATGGCGGCGCGATGGGCAAGTAGGGCCTGCCAGGCCGGCAGGGTGGTGAGACGGGGCATAGGGCGATCCTTTCTTTCGTTGGACAAGCGGCGGGTGCTGGAAGAAAGGGGAGCTGTTCCGTGTTGCCTGTTGCGTGAACCGTCTCACCATAGCCTTCCGCCACTGCGCCGCGATCATTGTCTTCAATAGCACTATTATATGCCATCTTCGGCGATCCCTGTGTAGTGGCCCGTCCATCGTTGGCAAGAATGGGACGTCGATCAGGATCACCGCGCATCAACGGATGAGCGAAGCTTTTTTTGCCCCCTGCACCAAGCAAAACGCCGCCCGGCTGCTAACCCAGGCGGCGTCTCATCATCTACCCTCTTCTACCCACTACCTTCTGACTTCTTGTCTCCTTGTCTCCTTGTCTCCTTGTCTTCCCCTGCTACTCCTGCGCCCGAATCAACAACAGCGGGCGGTCGGCCTGGTTGAGAATACCGGCGGCGACGCTGCCATAGAAGGCGCGGGCCAGACCGGTGCGACCGTGGCTGGCCATGGCGATCAGATCGACATTCTTGCGCACCGCTTCTTCGAGGATGCAGGTGACCACGGGGCCGTTGTCGATCAGGGTATCGACTTCAATGCCTTTGGCGGCCAGTTCCCCTTGTAAGCCGCGCAGGTAGACCTTCGCCTCTTCGGTGATCCGTTCGATCTGGTTAATATCGTAATAGTGCCCCATGTCATAGGGCGCCGCCAGGACAACGCTCGGCTCGATCACCTGGAGCAGCACTAGCCGTGAACCAAACTTCTTGGACAGCTCTTCCACATAGGGGAGAATCCGCTCGGCCCGTTTTGAACCATCGAGTGGCACTAGAATTTTTTGATACATAACGCGCTCCTTTGTTGGGGCTACGGTCGGGGCCAAACCGGTCACGGTTGGGGTTCGACTGTCGCCTGTACTGGTTCCATCTGTTTTCAGCATAAACGAAAAAGGCTCACCACACATCGGGAAAGTGGGGAGCTTGACAACCGGTCGGCTAGCGAGTGTTAGGACTGGTCAGGTGGGTAGGGTCAACTTATTCCAACGTCAAAATGGCCATACCGCTGATCAGCGCCAGGACGAGGAAGGCGGTAATCAGGAAGGATTCGAGGAGCGCCTCCTCGTTGCCCTGGCCGAGCCATTCTTTAATCGCGCGTGTGATGGATAAAATGATGGTTGACATGGTGATCCTCCGGTTGATGCTGAAGCAATGGCCTGGCTTGTGCGGCAAGGGGCAATAACGGGAGGCAGCGAACGGACGCAATGGGTTGCAACGGACAGCAGCACAGCAAGCACGATTTTTCCTTGTTACCAGCAACATACTGGACAACCGGCCCTTTGTCAATAGCCATTCCGTTGGCATTTTCCCTACAGTTTCTCCATCATTTGACGAACAGGAATGCGACAAATTGCCTACAGTTCACCGCTCTTTCGCCGCTTCGTCACCTCCGCATCCCTGCGCTTGGTCGGGCGCGCCAACGGCGTCATCACGAAGCAAAGAAGGTTGTGACAATATAGTGGCTAGGATGAAGTGTTGGCGCCCAACTCACACGCACCATGCCGGTTGCGCCGGCGGCTTGACGCACCACATCGCCAACGTGCAGGTCACCGGCATCGACCCACCGGCCTTGGCTTGCGCCCGTTGCCAACCACCCTTCGCGCCCAATGAGCACCCGGCTCAGGGCAGGCGGGGCGCTGTCCATCACATAGAAGGGATGCTCCGGCGTCGTTTCAATCGTTTCCCCATCAATGGTCAGGTGGACAATGGTGGGGTCGATGTGAACCATCACAGCGGTGACCGTGTAGTAGCCGGTTGCGCCGGTCGCTTCGTCATAGGCCAGCACCAGATCGCCGACTTGGATTTCACTGATGGGAACTTCGCCCGCAGCCGTCATCACGTGACCAGACAGTCCAGGTTCTTGGCGACATCATCGCCATAGCGGGTGCTATCGGCGACATCATCAACATGGCGCACGGCGTCATCGGCAAAGCGGGAGAGACCGGGCAACTCATCGGCATAGCGCAGCAGATCATAGAGGTCATCGCCATGCATCAGGGCGCGCCCAGCCATCCCGCCCCCGGTGAGGAAGGGGACGAAGGCGCCGCCCACATCCAACACCAACGCCAGCAGATTCTCGCCCAGGTTGTCACAGTCGCGCAGGATGTTGTCCTGGATGATGCGATGGATGTCGTAGACAATGAAGCCAATGTCAAGTAGCGTATCCACATAGTGGCCGCTGGGGTCGCGGTGGTTGACCGGGTTGTTTTCCGTGTAGGCGTAACGATTGAGGGATTGGGGTCGCAGTTGGAAACCGGCAAAGCTATCCCGTTGCAAGAAGCGGCCCAACACCGGATGGTAGTGCCGCGCCCGCAGGTAGACCAAACCCGTGGCCGTATCCTGCATTTCACCGGTATACCCTAACCGGCTGCTGCTTGTGCCGCCGCTCCCGCGTATTGTACCAAAGGCATCGTAGCTGCGCTAGAGGACAATTGCCCCATTGTTGTCGCTTAATTGACGCAAACTGCCGAGGTCGTCCAGTAATGGTTACTCAATGCCGCCAACTTAAACTGAGCTGTAGTTTCCGATCAAAATTTAGTAAAAACAACACCCAAGCTCTGTTTGCTTGGGTGTTGTAAAACATTGTCTTAGCTTCGCAGAATGTTAATCATCAAGTTTGAAGCCGTGTGATACCCATTCATCAAATGTCGCTGCAAGGCATCTAGCATCCTCCCGAAACAAAGCGCCTAATCCAACCAAGTATACTGCTCCGGGTGTTTCTTCACAATCCAGCAGAATGCCCCGTCCCCCGCCATCATCTCCAATAAGCAACCATCCAGTAAGGTAATCCTTCACTTCGTAGGTCAGATTGCGTTCCTCGATTTCATCAGTTGCATACAAAATCAAACTTTCAATCCCGGTAAACACAATCCCATTTGCCATCTGCAACGAATCACGATATTCAGACGGGAACACATACCCAACAGCGGCTTCCACCTGTGCAATTTGCTCATCTGTTGCAGGTAAACCAAGCTCGCCAAACTGTGCCAAGTAGTCCCTATTGATCATTCAAATGCTCCTAGTGAATCGAAGTATTTATACGCATCTTTGACGGCTTTCTCGACTTTATCGACAGGAACCCCAACGTTGATCATTGTTCTGTATGCAAAATCAAACTCCTCTCGAATTGTTGTCGATTGCCAACGACTTAAACCTTGTTGTACACGCTGGTTTGCTGCGGCACGCTGCGCTGCACTAATTAAGGCGTGAGGATCTCCCGACACAGAAGGCAGCAAAATCGCTGGGGCGTCATTGCGATTATAACCCGGTACATTCGTTCGAGCCCACTCATCCTGAATTGGATGGTGGGATTGAATGCGATGCTCTGCTAATGTATTTCCATGCCCAGGCGCTCGGTTGGCTCTTGGTGAAAGATTACCGTGCAAATCCACATCATGAGTGATATACCCGCCTGGTCGCTTGGAACAATTATGAACCAACCACTGCTGTTCACCGACAAAGAAGGTATGCGCCACCGCAACCGTGAGATTATACATCGGCTGGCTGCGCTGGACAACCACTACTCCCTGCACAATCCCAGTTGTGCCATCGGCTTGACGCACCGCATCGCCAACGTGCAGGTCACCTTCCAGTGCTAATAAAAACACCCACGCTTTTGCAGCGCGGGTGTCAATAATGTGTGAACAGCACAGTTAGTCTTTGATCAATTGACCAGGGTGCTTTGGATCTTCTAAGTAGATATTTGCAGCAACGATTTCCACAAAAACTTCGGCATGATTTCCAGTGTTATCAACAGAATCGATAGAACAAACAAATGTGTAATATAATGGTTCAATATCTGACCTACTGATGTCTAACGGCTTAACATCAAGTGAATTTATGAGATCGTTCGGTATTAAGCCAGGGGGGTCAATACGAAGAGTTTTTACATCCGAAAAAACAAGAAACCCGTCATCAATGTCTTCGTCAACGTAAAATTCCCAGTTCCCTGATGTACTACGAATTCGTGAAATTTTATCTATCTGAATAACAACACGACCATTCCAACCATCAATCAAGATACTTTTACACGCTCGATCACCTAAATAAATCGTGCGCAAAAAATTTTCTGGTTGCATATCATTTTACCTTCCGCTATCAATCATATTACAGTAACACAGCGGTAAATAGTTCTTACCGTTTACCGCTGTGTTACTGTAGTGGCTTATTAGTTAATTGGCCAATGTGCACCAGCGCTAGCCCAGGGTACTACATTTCCATATGGATCCAGTGAAGGCCCTTGTCCTCTCATACCAGGTCCAGTTCCTGGAAGATGACCATGAGCATGTGGAGTAGGATTGTTCGGATGCCCCAGTGGGTTTAGTCGTTGGTAATTTGAGTCATTGGGATATAGTGTATGTGTATCTACCCCCCCACGGCCTGCCGCTACCGTTTTACCACCGACTGGTTCGATCATTGTGTTCCCGTTAGGATCGACAATAAAGCGCCCTACTTCTTCCCCAGTTCGCTCGTCGATTGTAGGCCCAGGTAATCTGCCGCGGCTACCCCCACAATTATGAACCAACCACTGCTGTTCACCAACAAAGAAGGTATGCGCCACCGCAACGGTGAGATTATACATCGGCTGGCTGCGCTGGACAACCACCACTGCTTGCACAATGCCGGTTGTGCCATCGGCTTGACGCACCGCGTCGCCAACGTGCAGGTCACCGGCATCGACCCACCGGCCTTGGCTTGCGCCGGTTGCCAGCCACGGGGCGCTGGCCATCACGTAGAAGGGGTGTTCCGCGGTAGTTTCGAGCGTCTCGCCGTCAATCGTCAACTCAATGAGACTGGGGTCAACATGCGAGATAACCGCCGTGACGGTGTAGTAGCCGGTTGCGCCGGTCGCTTCGTCATAGGCCAGCACCAGATCGCCGACTTGGATTTCACTGATGGGAACTTCGCCCGCAGCCGTCATCACGCCACGTCGTCGCCGTTGTCCAGCAATTTGGCGGCGTCATCGGCAAAGCGCCCTGCCTCCGGCAGTTCATCGGCATAGCGCACCAGGTCATATACCTCATCGGCGTGCCCCAAGCCGGTGAGACCAGGCAACAACAAACCGCCCACATCCAACATGAGGGCAAAGACATTCTCGTTCAGATTGTCACAGTTGTGGAGAACGTTGTCCTGCACCAAGCGATAAACATCATAGGCCAGGAAGCCCACATCCAGCAGCGTGTCGATAAAGTGGCCGCTGGGGTCGCGGTGGTTGACCGGGTTGTTCTCGGTGTAACTATACCGGTTGAGCGACTGCGGTCGCTGTTGGAAGCCGGCAAAGCTATCCCATTGTAGGAAGCGTCCTAACACAGGGTGGTAGAAGCGCGCCCGCAGGTAGACCAGACCGCTCATCTGGTCTTGGAATTCGCCCGTGAAGCCGCTGCGGGTTGCACCTGTGCCACTGCTCTCGCGGAGGTTGCCAAAGACAAGGCGTCACAGATGAAGCTGGTAAAACCAGGTCACAATCAACAGCAGTTATTCAGTTACCTGGGTAAGTTTGTGGGGTAAGCGGGCAGGGCCGAATCTCCTTTTGGGCAAGGGAAGGGGTAAGGTAATTATCTCATACTGACTATCCGAAGAAGGTCGTGACAATATAGTAAATAAGGCCGATGGTGAGGGCGCCAACGAAGGTGCCACCAATCACGATGAGTACCAGATTGGTCAAAATACTCATTGGGGTTGGCACTCGCCCGTAATGGCTTGGATGGAGAAAGGGGTCCCAAACCCGTTCGGTCAACCGTTCGAGCTGTCCGCGGCGGCGCAACATACGGTGATAGGGATTGGGGTCTACCGTGGGTTCTTCGCCATGCTTCCGGCAACGAATCACTTCATATAGGTGTTTCAATTCCCAGTTGCCATCTGAGTGGTGGTAAAAGACATCCGCCGTGAGTAAGAAAAGCTGTTTTGCTTCCCGATTACGCCGGCGACCAGAACGCTGGAGACCCTTCGTTAGCAAAAGGCGTAGGTTCGTGGTATGGCCACTGCCGGAGCCTTCATAGAAGCGCTGGATGTCATAGCCCTCAATGTCGGCTAACGCAACGACCACCGTTGTTTCTGCGTCATGAATGGTGAGCGACTCCTGCGTAACATCACATCGTTGGTAATAGGGCACCATCTGTAGTGTCCGATGCACTGGGTGATAGCCCCAGTTGAACAACCAAAAGACATGGGTTGTCCCCTCAGCCTGCTTTTCTAGCGTCATCGTTTCGATTTACTCTTTCTCGGTTTATTAAGAGAATCCTCATCTGGCTATGGAAGGAGGGTAGAGCATTACCTCACGGGCACTATCAGAAAAAGGTCGTGACAATATAGTAAATGATTGCGATAATGGTAGCACCGAGAAAACCCCCACCGATTATAGTTAACACTAAATTTGTCAGAATGCCCCTTACCGTTGGTACAGGGCTATAGTGGCTAGGGTGCAGAGTCGGGTCCCAAGTTTGTTCGGTCAAACGATGAGTCTGGCCATGATATTCTAGCATCCGGTGATAGGGATTTTTGTCAACCGTAGGTTCTTGACCTGATTTATAGGCATGGATCACATCATACATGGTGAGCAATTCGAGGTAGAGTCTTTGGTGCCTGAGGGCATCGGCCGGCATCAAAAAAATCTCTTGCAGCTTTTTACCAGACTTGTTGTTTTTTGCCAGCGCTTTATTGTGAAAGCCCAACTTCAAATTTGATGTACTGCCGTTGTCGTACACTCTAATTTCTTTATACTCTTGAAGGTCATTTAAGCGAATCATCAATGGTTGGTTTTCATCATAAATAGCTATTTGCTCTTTGGTAATATCGCACCGGGCATAATGTGGCACGAGACGCAAGTGTGAACCAATTGGATGATCGCCCCAGTCAAAAAGCCAAAATACGTATGGCTCTTCTTGCCACCCTTGAGAGTTGACTTTCGCATTTGTATGGTGAAGCATCATAATCATCACAAGAATTCGCGGTTGCTCTTAAAAGAAGGCCGTGACAATATAATAGATAATGCCGATGATGATGGCACCAAGAAAGCTGATACCGATTACCCCTAATACCCTTGTTATTAAGATGCCCATCACAGTTGGCACACGACCATAATGGCTAGGATGGAGGTAGGGATCCCAAACCCGTTCGGTTATACGTTCAATCTGGCCGCGGCGTAGTAACATGCGATGATAGGGATTCGGGTCTACTGTGGGTTCTTCGCCATTCTTCCAACAACGAATCACTTCATACAGGTGTTTCAATTCCCAGTTGCCGTCTGAGTGATGGTAAAAAACATCAGCCGTGAGTAAGAAAAGCTGTTTTGCTTCCCGATTACGCCGGTGACCAGAACGCTGGACACCGTTTGTTAGCAAAAGGTGCAGGTTCGTGGTATGACCACTGCCCGCGCCTTCATAGAAGCGTTGCAAGTCGTAGCGCTCAATGCCGGCCAGCGCAACGACCACCGTTACGTCTCCGTCATGAATGGTGATAGACTCTTTCGTAACATCACAACGTTGGTAGTGGGGCACCAATTGCAGTGTCCGATGCACTCGGTGATACCCCCAGTTGAATAGCCAAAAGATATAGGTTGTACCCTCGGCCGTTTTTTCTAGCGCCATCGTTTCTATTTGCCCTTTCTTGGCTCATTAACCGTTGAGTACCTGCTCGATGCCTTGAATTACGCATGGGCAGGGAAGCAACTACCTTGCTTCCCTGCCCATGCGTTTGAAATGTCTAGCTTGTCAAATAGTCGATCAGATCTTTTGCAGGGCCTTCAAAGTACTTCCAATACTGAGTCATAATGCCGTCCCAGAGATCTCCTGTTGGATCGGTCCACCCACCCCTTGCAGCAAATCTTCCAGCCCGCCCCATAAGTTCGCCAAAAGTTTCGCCACCAAGATTGAAGAGCAAGTTCGTCAACATCATCTCTCCGGTGACTGGCTCCAAACCGAAAAAGGTATTATAGTCGCCATATGTATCAAGACCGGCGCCAATTGCACCTTTAACAGGAACAGCAATCACAGGATACGCTTTGAGCAATTCTCCAAAGACGCCAGTAAGTAGACCGGAAAAAGCGCCAACTGCACCATTCCATCCATGTCTTCGCCATGAAAAATCCTGTCCGTTTCTGACATTTGACCAGTGATCACTTAACAAATTGCCTGCCATTGATGCACCAATTGTTGCTGCACCTGGCGTAGCAATCATTGCTCCAGCGGCAGCACCCAAAAGACCAGCCGCCATCAAATCACCCCAGTCATTGAAGTTGACACAGGTTGGCACCCAGCCATCCCAGGCAATATCAATGCCTAAATCGATCCCATCTTGACTTTGCTCATTGATCAGATAGAGTGCTGAACCCAGGCCGAAGCCGATGCCTGCACCAATTAACCAATTCGCAATATGCCCAGATGGGTCGGTCATATTGACCGGGTTGTTTTCGGTGTAACTATACCGATTGAGCGACTGCGGTCGATGCTGAAAACCAGCAAAGCTATCCCGTTGCAGGAATCTGCCCAACACCGGGTGATAGTGCCGCGCTCGCAGGTAGACCAACCCCGTAGCCGTGTCCTGCAACTCGCCGGTATACCCTAATCGGCTGCTGCTTGTGCCACCGCTCCCTCCTATTGTACCAAAGGCATCATAACTGCGATAGAGGACAATTGCCCCATTGTTGTCGGTCAATTGACGCAAACTGCCCAAACCGTCGAGTAACGGGTACTCGACGCCGCCGCCAACGGTCATCTGGGCGGCAAAGCCTTCCGGCCCGTAGGCATAGAGCCGTTCCGCGCCATCGCTGCGCACTTCGCCCAGAATGGTGGGCAAGGCGCCCCGTTCATCCAGCACAAACTCGGTGGTGACACCGTTGCTGCTCTCTTGAATAAGGTTGCCCCAGCCGTCATAGGCGTAATCAATGGTCACGCTACCGCTGATGACTTTGGTTAGGCGGTTGGCGGCGTCATACTCGTAGCTCTTGACGCCATCGCTCAAGAGGTTGCCGTTGGTGTCGTAGACGAAGCCGGCGTTAGTGATGCGGTCGCTAGCGTCGTGGCTGTAGGTGGTTGTGCCGTCGCCCGTGCGGTTACCGACTGCATCCATGCTGTAGTCGATGGTTGCCGCCGGTGGGCCGCCAGGAATGGCCGGGTAGGTCACGGTGTCCAGGCGGTTGAGGGCGTCGTAGACATAGTCGGTCAGACCGTCGTTGTCGGTCATCCAGTCGCGGTTGCCGTTGTTGTCCAGCCCATAGACGATGTTGTTGAGCGTCGTCGCCCCGCCCTGTACATGGTGCAGACCGGTGAGGCGGCCGGCGGTGTCATAGCTGTAGGTTGTCGCCACCGTGTTGGGGCGGCTGATGCCGGCCAATTGCCCGCTGCTGCGGTAACTGTAACTCGTCGCTGCGCCGCCCCACGGGGTCAGGCTGGTCAGGCGACCGGCGTTGTCATAGCCATAGCCCACGCTGCCCCGGCCCCAGTAGTCGATGCTGGTCACCTGGTTGGTAGCGCTGTAGCCATAGTCCATGATGCGTCCGTTGCGGGTGCGGGTGTCGAGCCGGTTGAGGACATCATAGCTATAGCTGGCGCCCCCCAGCCCGTCGCTCACGCTGGTGACATTGCCGGCGGCGTCATAGCCATAGCCCACATCAGCCATGCCGGCGGGGTAGTCGATGGCGGTCAGCAACTGGTCAGGGTCATAGGCAAAGGTGGTGACTCGCCCGGCGAAGTCGGTGTAAGTGTCCAGCGCGCCGTCGGGACGGAAGGCCCACTTTTCGACGCGGCCTTCCTGACGGAGTTCTTCCGTGCGCCCCAGCCCATCGACTAGATACTCGACAAAGTGACCCAAGGGGTCGGTCTGGCGGGTCAGGCGGCCCAGGTTGTCATAGTCGAAGACCCAGGTGTGGGCCAGCGCATCGGTGGTCGTGGCGCGCAGGCCCAGGCTGTTATAGCCATAGTTGGTCACATGGCCCTTGGGGTCGCGCACCTGTTGCAGGTTCCAGGTGTCGCTGCTGCCCGGTTGGGTGTAGCTGTAGACCGTGGTCAGGTTCAAGCCGTTGGGGTCAACCCGCATGGTGGTGCGGCGGCCGGCGGCGTCGTAGGTATAACGGGTAGTCACGGCCTGCGCCGGGTTATTGGAACCAATCACCTGCCCTTCCAGCCGGTCGAGCTTGTCATAACTGTAGGTAAGGCGATTACCCAGCGGGTCCTGCTCCCATTCCAGCCGACCAAAGGCGTCATAGGAGAGGGTGTGCGCCTGGTTACGCCCATCGGTCACCACCCGCACCCGGCCATTGACATCATAGGTGTAGGTAATGGTCTGGTTGAGCGCCGGCGCCGTCCCTACGGCTACCGTCCCGGCAATCACATTCTTCAGCCGCCCTTGGGGATCATAGACATAGTCGGTGACGCTGCCGCGCGGGTCGGTCACCAGGTCGGGTTGGCCGTCGTTGGTGTAGAGCAATGGCTGAATCTTGCTGCCAATTGCGAGTTCACCGGCAGGTGTCCACTGCCCGTCGGTTTGCAAGAAGGGATGCTCTGGCGTGGTAGTAAGGTCTTCCCTGCTGATAGTCAGGTAGACCAGCACTTCATGCACATCAGTGTAGGCGTCGGCTTCACCGACGCGGCTCGTCATGCCACTTTAACAGCGGTAGCTGCCAAAGCTATCGTGCATGGATGTGACAATTAGACGTAAAACAGAACAAGCAGAGAAACCACCGTAAGGAATTACATAACGGTGGTTTCTCTGCTTGTTGTAGAAGTTTACTTATCTAGGTGCCAGCATCCCTCAATGTGAGCGACCACTCATGGTAATCCGCCGGTGGTGGCCAAAGTGTTGGATCCTGATACCACAAAGGATTTTGTTGAGTATGTAGCATCATCATTGCCCAATAGTAGGGTTCCTCATGGAAAATCAAGAAGAGTTGTGTGTCATTTTTTACCTCAAACAGATTATTCCTTTCGACTATTTGGTTCGCTTCCATTTCTGACAAACCGCCATAACGAACTAGACACTGACTGATTTCTTGCTTGTACCTTTCTAACTCTTTGGCATCTTCAGGGCTGAGCATATATTCATCTTGGTTCATCATTTCCCTCATGGCAGCAAAGAAGCTTGAAATAATGCTACTGCATTTGGTGTATAGATGGCCAACTGGTGCCCTTTTGATTTTGGTAGAATACCGCGGCTAAAATCTACCATAGGCAGGCTTCCTTTGCGTAGCATTGGCCCCTCAACATAGTCATATGTATGCCGCAATGTACCATTTCGACCTGCGATTACGAATCGCGCCCATTCTTCATCTGCACTGGTAAATATCTTCCCACTTAGTGCAGCCAACTTAGATTCCTCCACCGAAAATTCCAGCATAGATGGAAAACTCTTTTGATTATCGGCTAGAATTGTCATCCACTCTACAGCCTGGACGAAATCCGTTGTTACGTAAAATCCCTTACCACCAACAGGATCAAAATCCAAGTTTCCTCGCCCATAGGATAAATCGATTCCTTCTCTGATTTTCCCTGCGTTCAACGAGGTTGTCCCGTGATAGAAGACACGACACGCATTATGCACCACCCACTGGCCATCACCCACGGCGTAGGTATGTGCATCGGCAACGGTCATATTGTACATGACCTGCGACGTGGCGGCGAATTCCACGGCTTCCACGAGACCATTTTCACCGGCGGCATTGCGCACTTTGTCGCCAACCTGCAACGCACCCGCCGCCACCCAATCGCCATCCACTGTCAGGAAGGGGTGTTCCGGTGTGGTGTCAATGGTCTCGCCATTGACGACTAGTTGCACGGTGACAGGGTCTTCATGGCCCCACACGGCGGTGACGGTGTAGTAACCGGTGGCGTCTGTCACCTCATCCCACGCCAGCACTTGATCCCCGACATCAATCTCCCTGATGGGAATCGCACCCTCGTCTGTCGCAACAGGGGTGTCTTCGTCGAAACTACACGCCTTGCCAATGAACTGGGCCAGTTCATCGCCATTGTCAATCAGGGATTCGATAGCATCGACGCCGTGACGAATGTTGGAGCCTGTGACACCGGGGATGGGAATGACGCCCAGAATATTGGTCAACCGCTCCCAGCCGGCCAGGTATTGTTTGGTGATGGGGTCATAGCCGGTAACGCCGCTGTAGAGGTCATAGAGATCGCCCCAGATGGGGACGTTGCTCACGCCAACGCTGAGGAGGATCAGCCCCGGATCGACCGGTCTGGGCTGTTCGGGGTAGGCGAAGAAGGCGTCATACAGCTTATCGGCCGTCCATTCGACGTAGTTGGCCCCGCGTGACCCCAACTTCTGCATCAGCGCTTTCATCTCGCGACACTCTTCACTCAGTGCACATTGCAAAATGCCGACCAGTCCACCGCGCATGGCGTACATCATGCCCAGCAGCGCCAAATCCGCCGCCAGCGGCTCCACCGAATAGCCCGATGGATCAACCCAAGTGGTGGGGTTGTTGGCCACATAGGCATAGCGGTTATAGCCTTGCGTACCCGGCGCATTGGGCTGCACCGGGTCAGCGCTCAGGAAGCGGCCCAGTGATGGATGCAGATCGCGCGCACAGAGTAAAAATGAAACAGGGCTTTGATAATGGTGTCAAAGCCCTGTTCTTCTGCTTTTCTGCACTCGGCACGCTGGTCAATCCGTAATTCTAACCAGAATAGGTAACACCGAGTCTTTTCTGTAAAGCTAGATCGGTGATCGGGTACACGCGTTCCAGCGGGGTCAAAAGTTCTTCTAACTGCGCCGACTGCATATGTTGATATTGTTCATGCACAAAGTCAGTTATGTCTTCAATTGATACAATCCATTCCCGTGCATACCTGGCTAAGGTATGGCCACGCAGCCCAAGTTGAATGGCGCGACGCCGCAAACTGCGCCCAAGCGGATCATGATCGGGATCCCATTGCAGCCGCACTTCTGATTGAGCCATGGCTTGTTGCCAACTTTCTTCTGATTCATATAATTCATGAAGATAGTGAGAATGAACCGCTTGCCATAAGATTTCTTCAAACCCCGCCCGCATGATGCGGATTGCCAGAATGTGTTCTTGCCCAGCCTTTGTGGCCCACCCAGCGCGATACATCATCCATAGAAAGTTCGGTTTGATCCAACTCATGCGGTTAAGGCGAAAGTTACCACCGAAATAGCCATGTTGGACAGCAAATTCAGCAATGTCTTCAGAAAATGCTTGATAAACAACGACAACATTGTCATCAAATTGCGCAAGGATCTGTTGCCCGGTTGTAGGCCACTGTTTCATCTGTTCCAGGTATGCTTCTAACTGTAACTGCATAAGCCCCTACTCCTGATGAAAAGTGACATTCACATTCTTTGCTCCGGCAGCGCGAAGAAGATGCTCAATGGTCCATTCATACACAGGAGAATCATCAATGACGATGTGAACAGTCAGCATATTTTGCTGGATTGTATAGCCTAACCATCGCCAACCACGGCATTTCATCCCACGTAACCAATTCGTGTATTTGAAAGGTAGCAGATGCCATTCGTCTTTCGGTGTAGATTCCAAAAGTACGGTCAATTCCTCTATAGAATGATATGGGGTTGCGGTAAGAAACCATTCAGGAAGGTGTATTTTCCAGTCAGCATCAGACAACCATTGGTCTTTTGAAACAGCCAGAATCAACTTCATTAATTCTAGAACTCTGAGCAAGACAGTTTCGGAAGGCAGGATCAGCTCGGCCTGAAAGGTCATGTCAGAAAATTCTGGCATTGGTTCAATATTGCGATTCACTTCAAACCACTCGCGTTCTTGTGCAGCCTGTTTCTTTGTTATTGACTTTTCATCATATTCCACTTGCTAGACTCCTTAATCTTGAGGAACCCCTGGTATAGGCTTTTACAACCTATATCAGGGGTTAATTATCCTCTATGAAACTAAACCTTGGCTATATTACTTCCAGATACTACCACTTCCTGGGAGAATTGAATCGATAAAAATTTCGAAGTAAGTTGCAGGGATACCATAAGCTTCTGAACCGAGTGGATTGGCAATATGTGGATCGTCAATTTGTGGAAGACCTGGCGGTGCCCCGTCTTGTAGTACCGCGTCTTTTCGAATCAGATCAAGAAAATCATCTGAAACTTCAAACTCTTTAACATGCGCGTTTGGTAGACGACCTTTGACCTTCAATCCGAGAAAGTGTTCAGCATGACCTGGACCACCAAAGCTAAGATGGAGCATTCCTTGTTTCTTAGGAACGAGTGTTACATTTCCAGCAGCATCAAGATTCAAACGCTGATTAGGCACCCCTTCCACCCGGTAACATTTAACATTATGAACTAACCACTGCTGCTCACCGACAAAGAAGGTATGCGCCACCGCAACGGTGAGATTATACATCGGCTGGCTGCGCTGGACAACCACTACTCCCTGTACAATGCCAGTTGTGCCATCGGCCTGGCGCACCGCATCGCCAACGTGCAATTCACCGGCATCGACCCACCGGCCTTGGGTTTCGCCCGTTGCTAACCACGGGGCGCTCTCCATCACATAGAAGGGATGCTCCGGCGTCGTTTCAATCGTTTCCCCATCAATGGTCAGGTGGACAATGGTGGGGTCGATGTGAACCATCACGGCGGTGACGGTGTAGTAGCCGGTTGCGCCGGTCGCTTCGTTGAAGGCCAGTAATCGTAGGTGCGGTTTGTAACCGCACGGTTCCCAGGGAGCAAGTGCGGTTACAAACCGCACCTACGATTACCGGTTTATTTACCTAATGTTCATTATATATAGTGTTCCTACGTGAGTTGTGGAAGCCTGTCAAGTTTGCGAAACCTGACAGGCTTCCACGAATCATCTAGTACACGACGGCGTAAATAAACCCATAGTTGCCAGTGAGACAGTGAGACAGTGAGACAGTGAGACAGTGAGACAGTGACTGACTTACTGTCCTACTACCGCAACGCTTCCGCCGGATAAGTCTTCGCCGCTTGATAGGCGGGGACAATCGTCGTCAGCAGGGCAAAGACATAGGCGAGCAGGAGAATCAGCCCGATCTGCCCCCACGGCAGAGTAAAGGTGGTTTCCGGCGTCAGGGTAGTGAAGAAGCTGCGCACGATACTTTCGCCCAGCACCAGGCCGGCCCCGGCGCCGATGAGCAGACCGGTGATGGCGATAAAGCTGGCTTCCAGTACAAAGGAGAGGGCGATCATGCGCGCCTGGTAGCCGATGGCGCGCAACATGCCGATCTGTTGCCGCCGCTCTACCACCGTGCGGCTGGTGATGACGCCGAGCGCCGCAATGCCCACCAGCAAGCCCAGCGCCATAAAGCCCTGGAAGAGTTGCAGAATGCCACGGGTAAAGGCTTGCCCCTGGGCAAAGCTTTCGGCCAGAACGGTGGCGTTCATGCCGTTGCCCAGAAAAGCGCGCTCCACTTCCTGCGCCACAGCCCGTACATCGGCGTCCGGCTGCACCTTGACATAGAATTGCCCCGGTTGAAAGGCGGCCCCGGTGATGAGACGAAGCGCCGCCGTGTTGACCTGGATGTCACTATCAGCCAGCGTTGTGTTATCGTCCAGCACGCCGATGATCTGGAGACGCTGCGGGGGCAACGCTGGTGCGGGTGTAGGCGCAAAGGGCATCGCTTCGTCGGAGCCGCCAAAGTCGCTGGCGGCGCGCACCTCGACAAAGAGGTCGGGCAGCGTTTCACCGGCGGCGACCGGCGGCAACATGAAGCGACGGCGATTGCGCCCCGGCGGGCCAAAGGTATCGTCTTCGGCGCTAGGCAACAGATCCGGCGTCACAATGGCGACATCAGCCCGCTCGCGCAGCGCCTGCCAGACGGCGGCATCATCGGCAAAACCGGCGGCGCGCGCTTGGAAGCGGTAGACCTGCGCCGCTTGGGTGAGATAGCCGTCATCCAGACCGGCCAGGGGGCGCCGTCCCCAGCGGCTCTCATCCACGTTACGCACCTCCACGGCCTGACTCTGATAGGCGCCCACGGCGGCAACCTGTTGTAACAGCGGATAGTCGCTGCCACTGGTTGTCAATTCCTGGATGCGGGCGTTCATATCACGCAGCGGAGCAAAGAAGCTCAACAAGGTGCTGTCGGCGCGAATTTCAAAGCCGGCAGTCTCCCGCTCATCCAGCACGACAATCGTCTGGGTGGCGCGGATGACCACCGCCATCACCACCACCGTGCTGATGATCATGGCGAACATGAGCATCGCCATGCCGGTGCGGAAGCGGGCGCTCAGGGGGTAGGCGATGGCCGTTTTCAGCACCGGCGTCAACTGGCCGATGCCCCCCAGCACAAAGCCGACAAACCAGGTCAGGGCGTCAGCGTTAAAGGTCACAGCGAGGATGGCGCCCAGGATGATCAGCGGCCCGCCCAGCGCCAGGGTGAGCAAGGTCTGGTCGGGGCTGGGTTGCAGGAGCGGGTTGTCACTGCCCAGGCCGGGGAGGTTAAGTGGCGGCAACACGCGCACCCACGGCACCGTCCACAGGAGCAACAAGCCAATGCCCATGATCGTATACGACCAGCGGTAGATGAGTTCGTTGCGCAGCCGTGTCGGCTCCAACGCCCGGATCGCCAGCAAACAGAGGCCGATCAGCAGGAAGGTGGCGCCGGCCAGCAGCAGACTGAGCAGCTGAATTTGCCACCCCGTATAGAGCAGATAGCCGCCCAGCGCCGCCAACGCCAACGCACTGCCCCACTTCCAGATGCGTGACAACCACGAACGGCGACTCTCGGCGCTCTCCTGGGGCAGATCGCGAATGGCCGAAACGATGTTGAGCCGGCTGACCCGCCAGGCCGAAAAGGTCACCACCAGGAAGGTCAACAAGACGCCCAAACAATAAGCGATGACCGTAGAGATGGGCGCAGCATAGAAGTAGAAGCGGAAAAGACTGTTCTGGCTGCTCAACTGGGTGGTGAGGTTGTTAAAGATCGACCCCATGAAGTCAACCATCGCATAGGTGACGGCCAACCCCAGCAGCACGCCGATGGCCGCCGCCAGCAGGTCATAGATCACCCCTTCCACCACAAACATCTGCACCAGATGGCCGCGCTGCACGCCGATCGCGCGCGCCATGCCCATCTCGCTGCGCCGCTCGGTCGCCAGCATGACAAAGATGAGAAAGATCAGCAACACGCCGGCCAGGATCGAGAAGAAACCAAAGAGCGAGAAGATCGAGGCAAAGATGCCCCCCGCCGCGTTGCCCACGGTCAGCAGCGTAGCTTTGTTGAGCGGGTCGATCACATCAAAGGTATTCAACTCGCCAAAGGCCACCGTTAATTGGGTCTTGGCGTCTTCGGGCAGATTTTTCTCCAGCAACCAGCCACGGAAGGTATTATCGGCCAGAATCTCACGCAGACGGTCGCTGATGCCCGGCTTGTCCAGTTCAGCCGCGATATCGCGCACCCCGCTGATCATGCCGCCCAGCGGGGTCAACTGTTGTACCAGATCGGCAATGAATTGCGGACCGTCAAAGTCTTCCATCACCTCTTGCTGGGCGTCGGCCGCGGCGGCAACCAAGGCCGGTTGGACATCCGGTCGGCGCAGGATGGTCACCACCTGTTCCAGCGCCGCTTCGTTCATCGCCAGCACCCGCAAGCGGCGACTGACGGCGTCGGTATGTTCGATGCCGCCCAGGTCGTCGCCCAGGTTGGAGACCAGGACATTGTTGACCTTGCCGTTCATAAAGAGCAGTTGCTGCGCCTCATCGAGCCGCAACATCACCACCGGGAAGAGCGCGCCCAGCGGGCCGGCCTCTTCGACAATCGCTTTGACCCGGAAGGGAATCGGGATGGGGCCGATGTAGACATCCAGCACATCGCCCACGTCGGCGTTGAGCTGCTCGGCGCCCAAGCGATTGAGGTAGACATCACCTTGGCGCAGTTGCAGGCCGAATTGAGCCAGCACCCGGTCGATCTCGCTGCTGAGGGTATTGAGGTTGAGCGCGTTGAGTAAGTTTTCCGTCACCGACGCTGCGCTATCCAGCCCCAGACTTTCCAGGTTGACGGTGGTGGTGGTCACGCCCAGGTTGGTGAGGGTGTCGGTGGTGACGCCAAGGGACTGTAAGCTCAACTCGGTCAAGCCTTGCTCGCGCAAGGGTGTCGTATCGATGCCTAGTTGGTCAATGGTGTCCAGCGGGATGCGCACTTGGTTGAGATCCAGGCCGCCATTGGTCCCTGTTATCGTGGGCGCGGCGGTCAAGGCGGCGCCCACTGCCGCCGTAGCCAGGGCGACATCGGAAATTTGCAGATTCAAGCCGGCGCGTTGGGCCAGGTCGCCGGCGGCGCCAAACAGGTTGGAAGCCTGGGTAAAGATGTTGCCGACCCCCGGTCGCAGTTGCTCCATCTCCACCGCGGCGCCATTGACGGTGGTAAGACCGAAGTTCTGGTCATAGTCATTGTCTACGGCAAAGATAAAGCCCAGCGGCTCGCCCTGACCGGTCGTCGTATTGCGAATAATGGTGGGGAAGAGGATGGAGGCGGCGACGCGATCAATGAGCGGCTCGGCGGCGGCTTCGGTGCGCAACTGTTCATAGCGTTCCATGGTGATGCCGGGCAAGCCACCCTCTAAGACCGTCAAGACGCTACTCAAGCCGCCGGCGGTCAAATTTTGCAGCGCTTGTTGGCTTTCGCTCAGGGCCGGCTCCGTTGTCGCACCAGCGCCAGTGGCTGTGTCGGCAGTCGTGTCGGTAGTCGTGTCGGTAGTCGTGTCGGTAGTCGTGCCGGTAGTCGTGGTAGTGGTGGCGCCTTGGCCATTGGACAAACTGACAAAGAGGGAAAGCAGCGGCGGGGCCAGAATCTCATCGACTTCGCCATAGGCGGCGACGGCTTGGCGGCGCAACGAATAGGTGAGCGTGTCGCCGGTGCTGAGGGCGCTGACAATAATAATGGTGCTGAGCGCCAGCCCGATGACAATCAAGACCGATTGGGTGGGCCGGCGGGGGATATTACGGATGCCTAGTTTGACCAGCACAGGATTACGCCAGTAGAGCAGCGCCAAATAGAGCAGAATGGCAACAACGGCGCCGGTAAGCGCAAACGCCGTGTTTGTGCCGAGATTAGTGAGCAGGTTCATACCGTCGCCTCCTGTTCAACCAGGGGCCGCCTGTAGCGATCAGCATCCGCTGTTGACGCGTCCATTGTTGACGCGTCGGTCGTGGGCGGGGGTGCGCCGTTGGGGTGCGGGGTTGTACCATCATCCACAATCAGCCCATCTTGCATGCGCACGACGCGATTGCAGGCGGCGCCGATGGCCGCATCATGGGTGACGATGACAAAGGTCTGTCCCGCCTCCCGGTTGAGTCGTTGCATCAGGGTCAGGACATCATTGGCGGTCTTGCTGTCCAGGTTGCCCGTCGGCTCGTCGGCCCAGACGATGGCGGGCTGGTTAACCAGGGCGCGGGCAATCGTCACCCGCTGGCGCTGGCCGCCTGATAGCTCAGCCGGGCGATGGTGGCTACGGTCGGCCAACCCGACTTGGGCCAGGGCGGCATCGGCGCGGCGGCGCGCTTCCGCCGGTCGCACCCCGCTGACGAGCAGGGGTAGTTCCACATTTTCGACCGCCGTGATGACCGGCAGCAGGTTAAAGGTCTGGAAGATAAAACCCATGCGGTGGGCGCGGTAGGCGGTGCGGGCGCGGTCATTCATCGTGCGCAGATTGACCCCCTCAATCGCCACTTCGCCGGCATCAAAGTCATCTAAGCCGGACAAGCAGTTGAGCAACGTCGTCTTACCACAGCCTGATGGCCCCATAATGGCGACCATCTCGCCGGGGGCTACGGTCAGATCAATGCCGCGCAGGGCATGAACCTCGATTTTGCCGGTTTGAAAGGTCTTGTGAACCTGTCGCGCCTGGATCATTGGTTGCGCCATGAAAAGCTCCTTTGTCATCATCATTGTCCAGCGATCATCGCCAGTTCTGAAGCATATTGTAGTAGATGGTACGCTGTGGCGCCAATTTGGTTGCATAGACCACCGCAAGAAAGGCAGGATAAAGCGTGATCGTGACGCTCCCAGCCGGTCCGTGACCGGCGTGGGTGGACGCCGGTCACGGACCGGCTAAGAGCGCCATGAAATGTTGCAGAAAAACAAAAGACCCAGCCCGTATGGACTGGGTCTTTT
>QWII01000020.1 GCA_021405325.1 Caldilinea sp. CFX5
GGCCAGACCGCCGGGAGGTGGGCACAAGCTGTTGTACCAGAGAAAGTTCATTTGCCCACCTCCCGGCGGTCTGGCCGGTTGCGTCTTGCCTAAGTCCTATAAGTCTTACAAGGTCGGGGGCACGCCTGCCTCAGCTTAAGAGTTCGGCGATGGCCGCCCGCTCTTCCACCAATTCATTGGCGGTCACACTAATCATCTGGCGGTCATAGTCACTCAGGGAGAGACCTTCGACAATGGCAATGTTACCGTTCTGCACCGTCACCGGGTAGCTGAAGATCACGCCTGCCGGTGAACCATACGCGCCGGTGCTGGGGATCGCCATGCTGGTCCAGTCGCCGGGGGCGGTGCCATGATACCAGGTCTGCACATGGTTGATGGCGGCATTGGCGGCGCTGGCGGCGCTGCTGGCCCCGCGCGCTTCGATCACGGCGGCGCCACGCTTTTGCACTGTCGGCACAAAAGTTTCCTTGAGCCAGGCGTCGTCGCCGATCACCTGGGGCGCCGGTTTCCCGTTGACCAGGGCGTGGTGCGCATCGGGGTATTGGGTGGCGCTGTGGTTGCCCCAGATCGTCACCTTTTGCACGGCGCTCACCGGGACGCCGGCTTTGTTGGCTAATTGCGCCACGGCGCGATTGTGGTCGAGCCGAGTCATGGCGGTGAAACGTTCCGCCGGCACATCCGGTGCATTGCTCATGGCAATCAGACAGTTGGTGTTGGCCGGATTGCCCACCACCAGCACCCGAATGTCGGCAGCGGCATTGGCATTGATCGCTTTGCCCTGCACTGAGAAGATCGCAGCATTAGCGCTTAAGAGATCCTTGCGCTCCATCCCCTTGCTGCGCGGGCGGGCGCCCACCAACAAAGCCCAGTTGGCATCTTTGAAGGCGCGGTTGGGATCATCAGTCAATACCATGTCGGCCAGCAACGGGAAGGCGCAATCTTCCAACTCCATGGCGACGCCGTTCAGTGCCGGCAGCGCCGGCGTGATTTCCAAAAGCTGAAGAATTACCGGCTGATTGGGGCCAAACAGATCGCCGTTGGCAATGCGGTAAATGAGCGAATAGCCAATGTTGCCGGCGGCGCCGGTCACGGTTACGCGCAGTGGGGTTGCCATAAGATACCTCCTATGTTTCTATTTCGTAAATTTTTATGATAACTACATGATGTTTTCGTATGGATGGCTGTCTTTTACCCCATCACAACTTGATGTACAATGGATTGCAATGTAAGTTCACAAGAAATCACATTGCGCCAATCGCAGACAAACCTGATCCTGATCAACCTTGCTTGTGCCAATCATTCATTTGTCTTATCGCTTTGTGCAAGGTGTCTCTGCCATTCGTGGTGCAATTGAACCATGACCGTCACCGTTACCATCAATGGCATGGGAACATTGGATTGGCAAGGGTCGTCAATTCCAACGTATCCCCCATAGCATACCGTGATTTCTTAGAACGAGCAATGTCATCAGTTGTTCAACGCATAATTCAGAAAGGCAAAATAAAGAAGTATGCCAACGTCTATGAAAAATTCATTGCGCCACCACGTCCGCTTGAGTTTGATTCTTCTGCTGCTGGCCACCTTCTTGCCAGGCGTCCTCTTGCCGCCATCAGCCGCGCTGGCCGAAACCAGCGCCGACCCCGATAGCGAAATTGTTTACCTTGACAACACCGGCACCATTCGGATCCTCGATCTGCTCCAGAGCGGCAACGCACCCCTGGTGGACTGGGTTAGCCCCACCGGCGGCTGGGAAAATATTGCCCTCGGCGATGTGAATAATGACGGTGATAAGGAGATTATCTCGATCAAAGATACCAGTGGCGTGACCACCCTCACCGTTTGGGACCCTGTGGTTGCCAGTGGCGCCTTTGATGCCAAAACGCCGAACGGCATTCCCTGGGCAAAGTTGTATGAAAGAACGGATCAGGGCAATCAGAAGATGGTGGGCACGGGCAAATTAGATCCCAATCTGCCGGGCGACCACATTGCCTATGTCTTACAGATCAACAGCAACTTGCAGCGCCTCGTCGTGTTAAAGCCGGCCACCGCCACCCCCACCGGTCGCGAATGGACTACCCATTTCACACGCGACTTTAATGAAGAATGGGAGACGATCTCCATTGGCAATGTCGATAATAGCGGCGCCGATGAGATTGCATTGGTGGATCGCGAACAAGGGCGCCTGAGCGTCTACCGCGCCGATGGCACCTCCGGCTCCATCCTCAACCGCACCGGCACCGACCGCCCCTACCGCGTGGGGTTGATCGCCCAGTTTGACGGCAATCGTGGGAAAGATGTCATTGCCATCCGCAACGGTGAGTTGCTCCCCAGCTACTTTGTGCTCAAATTTGATAACGGCTCTTTTACCGAAATTAAATCCGAAGCCTTTAACCCCAGCCCACGTTTTGCCTTTGCCGCCGATATTAACGACGACGGCAAAGAAGAAATTGTCATGCTACGCGAATCCTCCGCCACCGGCAACGTAATTCGGATGATCGTCCGTGGCGATGACCAATCGAAGGTTCCGGTGGAGTTGGAGCAGTTCCTGGATCGCGATAATGGCTACGCCGCCGGCGCCGGCGGCGATGTCGATGGTGACGGTAAGGATGAAATTGTCATTATGCGTGACAACAATATCCGCGTCTACACCCAGCCCGATCGCAATGCATCGTTCAACAACTATGCCTACCAAACCAACAAAGATAGTATTCTCATTGGCGATCTGGATCGTAATGGCTTTAGAATCGGCAATCTTCTAAGCTCTTCGATCAGCACGATTGAAGAAACCCTGCAAATCGGCAATACCAGTGTCACCAAACAGTTCGAGCTGCGCAATGCCACCGATAACAACGTGCCGATTTCCTACAGAATCGAAGTGGAGGGCAATCCCACTTGGTTGACGGTGAACCCGACCTTTGGCAATACGCCAGGGTTCGTCACCTATCAAGCCAATGCGATTAATCTGGCTGCCGGCGACTATACCACACGCATCAAGATCACCAGTGATAATCAAACGGTGATCAATCAGCCCTTCTTTGTCAACGTCAAGCTCAAAGTGACCCCTGCGTTGCTGGAACCACGCCCGGATGGTGTGGCCTTTAGCTATCTGGCGAGCCAGCAGCCGGTCACCTTAACCCGCCTCATCGGCGTCTTTGGCACCGATGGCGTGCGTTATACGGCTGCGGTGGCTTCTGTCCCTGCCGTCCAGAGCGCCGCCGCCACGCTTACCGGCGAGATCACCACGGGCTATCTGGCCGAAGATGGTCGCGTGATCGTGCAAGATGCGGCGGGCAATGAAGCGGTGCTCGATCAACAAGCGAGCGCGGTCTCCTGGCTGGCGGTTTCACCCTCTGAAGGGGTTGTGCCGGGGAACTTGACCCTCACGGCCCTTTCCAGCAACCAAACCAACACGTTCGAGCAAGCGTATGTGGTGATCATCGGGGATTCACGTACCGGCCGCCCGCCGCAAAATGTCCGGCTGGTGCCGGTTGCCATCCTGCGCGCCACCACCCAGATCTTTATCCCCACCGCGTTTACCCGCTAAGGGGACTGGTTACTCCATATCCGTAGGGGCGCACCCTTGCGGTCGCCCATGTGTATCAAGCTAAGGATTCTTTGGAAAAGCTAGCGGGTAGTCTGTCACCCTGCAAGGGTCTCTCGGGTATTGTAGCCTAGAGACCCTTTCAGGGTGACAGACTACCCTGCCAAGATCTGGGAAAAGGCTTACCTTGATATACATGGGGCGCACTCCGCCGCCACCCCTGCCCGCGAAGATGTTCACGGGTAAGCCATATCTGTAGGGGCGCCCCTACGGAGGAAAGTGGCGTTCTTTTCAAAAGGCGCGGAGCGTATTACAGATAATTGCGGCTTTCATAGTATACTACCTTCATTGTCTGTCATTCTTTGGCGAACAGGAAGGTATCGATGCTATCAAAATACGGACGCCCACTCTTTGCCGACCCCCTTAGCCATTTTGCGCGTCGATTACATACACTCGGCATCACGCCCAATGGCTTGACCTACACCGGTTTTATCTTGACCGCCGTCACTGCTTATTTCCTGGCCCAGGGTCGCTTTGGCTGGGGGGGCCTGTTGCTGCTCTTGGCCTCTTTCTTTGATATGTTAGATGGCGCAGTCGCCCGCTTTACCAAACAGATGAGCACCTTTGGCGCGTTTCTCGACAGTACGCTCGATCGCTATAGTGAAAGCGTCACCTTTCTGGCCCTGGCCTATTATTACTCGCGCCGACCCAGCACGCGTACCGAATTTATACTAATTTTGGTGATCCTGGTCGGTTCCCTCATGGTGAGTTATACCAAGGCGCGCGCGGAAGGGTTGAATGTCGAGATTAAAGCCGGCTGGTTACAGCGGCCGGAGCGGGTTGTGCTCTTGATTCTCGGCCTGCTAACCGGTTGGATGCAGCCCGTGCTCTGGGTGTTGGCCATCTTCACAAACTTCACCGCCGTTCAACGCATCTATGAAGTCTACTGGCGGACCAGTCAACTCCAAACCAAAATCGATTCAAATTAAGCGCCTATCGTATTTGCTCTCTCTTTGATCTTACGTCATACTTACAATAACCTATGATTTATGTTCTATCTGGCCGAGGGGGTATGATCATCAGCCTGGTTTGCCGACAGGTGATGCGATACCGACCGGCGCCAGAGTTGTCAGTTTTTTGAAAACCAGACGCGTCTCTCCTGCAAAACGGTTTGAGCAGAGAGCTGACCGCTGAAAAATCAACAGTTGCAAATTGACCGTAATTTTTTTGAGCGATTTTCGTCGTTATGAATAGTAGAGCAGGCACATTCGTCCCAAGTGACGACGCGATGGCCCTAAGCAATTTGTCGGAAAAAGTGTTGCTGGAAGGTGCAGCCAGTTTTGACGAACGCGCCCTCGGCGAATTGTATGATCGCTATGAAGCGCGCATCTACAGCTACATCTATCGACGCACCGGCAATGAATCCCTGGCCGAAGATTTGACGGCCCAGGTCTTCTTAAAGATGCTGGAAGCGATTCGCGGCGACAAAGGCTGGCACAGTTCCTTTTCCGGTTGGTTGTATCGGATTGCGCACAATGCCGTCATCGATTACTACCGCCAGCGCGACCGGCAACAGCAGGTGTCGTTGGAAGACACCTTGACGACAACGGCCAGCGATCACAACCCCGTGGTGATGGCCGAAGCCAGTCTGGATGCCCAGCGCTTGCGCACGGCGATTGGCCGCTTGACCGAAGAGCAGAGTGAAGTGATCACCCTGCGCTTCTTAGAAGGCTACAGTATCAGCGAAGTTGCTGAGATGCTGGATAAAACTGAAGGTTCAATTAAAGCGTTGCAATATCGGGCGGTCACAACCTTACGTCAATTGTTGCAACATGAAGGGTTTGCATAAAACAGTCCTATGATGGCTGAGTCTTTGTCTAACGTTAATCCTGAAGATATTTTTGCCAAAGCGATCGAACGGGTGGAGGCGGGCGAAACAGTGGAAGCTGTCCTGGCCACTGCCCCGGAGCCGCTGCGGGCCGAGTTGCGGGAAGTCCTGCTGCTTGTCAGTGCGACCCATCATCTCCAGCGGGCGCCCGTGCCGCAACCGCCGGCGCCACGGCGGACTGAACGGAAGCGCGCTTTTTTAGAAGCAGCCGCCACCATGAAGGCGGCCAGCGCGCTGCCATCCACGCCTGTGACCACCCCTGTGCCGGCGCCGACGCCCAAACCGCACACAGTCAAGACCAAAGCCCCTTGGTGGGCCGCGTTGGCAGATTTCTGGCATGATCTCCAGGCGAGCTTTACGGCGCCCAATCTGCGCTTGGCGCCGTTGCTCACCCTGATTGCGGTTGTCTATCTCGCCGCCTTTGGCTTCAACCGCGCGGCCAGCGCCGCCACCATTGGCGAGCCGGCCTATGTCGTCAAACAGTGGATGCGCGACCAGAAATTCAACCTTTCTTCAGAAGCGCAGCGCCCCTATGTCTACGTGGAAAATGTGCGCGAACTGATTACTGATCTCGCCGCCACAACGGCCAACCTTCAGAACACCATAGCAACAGCGGCGAAGGTTGCGCCCAAAAGCACGGAACGCATTGTCTTCGACGGTTTTGCCGGTGATTATCTGATCAGCGGTGAACTGCGGATCTTGATGCGCTATCAACCCGATCTCAATACGGAAACCTATGTTGATATGGCAATGCCGGTAACGCCAGGCGTAGGTCAATTTATCGAAGTCACCTTCCAGGTTGTGCCAAGCAATGATCCCAACAGCGGAACGCCGTTTATCCTCCAAGGGATTTCTGCCGTGGTGCCGGATGTTCAACCGGCGATGGCGCCTACCCCTGAAGCGACGACAACGCCAACCGCCATGCCTTGCCAGCCTTATCTGCCTGACGGCTGGATTCCCTATGGGGTACGCGCCGGGGACACGCTTTCCGCCATTGCCGCACGCACAGGAACCACGGTTGCCCAATTGCAACAGGCCAATTGCTTATTAGATGCCGATGTAATTCCTGCCGGGAAGTCAATCAATGCGCCAAAGCCGCCGCCGACCAACACGCCGACAGCCAGCGTGCCGACCCTGGCAGCCACCTTGACGGCCATCTCCCCCACCGTGTTGACGCCGTCCGTTGGCATTACGCCCACAGCGACCATTGTTCCCAGCGCAACGGCGACTCTGGCCGTGACGCCACCGGCAATTACGGCAACAGTCGCACCAACGGTCACGACTGTGATCACCGACCCGGTCAACCAGACGCCAACGGCTGTCCAAACGCCGCCGCCCCCCATAACTGTCACGCTGACAGCTACCGGTGAGCCAACTACAGATGGTACGCCCACGGTCACGCCGGTTGCGCCGACGGCGCCGGTCACAGGAACCGTAGCACCGGCGACCGGCACACCACCAGCGCCAACGGTGACAACCACGCCGCCGCCGGAGCTTACGACAACAGCAACCGCGACAAGCGATGCAATCGCAACAGCAACCCCAACCGCCGCTGCGGCAGAGACAACGCCGACAGCGGCGGCCACGCTGACACCGATCGTCGCCGACACACCGACGCCGGAACCACTGCCCACCGCCACAACGCCAGCCAGCGGCGAGCGGGAGAACATCCCGACCGCAACACCGCCACCCCCCACCAGCGATCCCAACCAGGGCGGCGCCGGTGGCGGCAGCGAAGAGCCGGCCCCGACGAATACACCTGTCCCCCAGAGTAAATCGCCGCTCACCGGTGGCTAACGAATCGGAAATACACCCGTGACGACCAAGATTTGACCGAAAACAAAACTCGCTGTACAATAGCAAAGTTGTTTTTACGCCGGTTGGTGCATCGCCTGGTGCCTTGGCCAACGGGCGCTTGTTGCGTTTATTAGTTATTGATGTTTGCTTGTAGTTTACAGAGATAAATTGCTGTGTTTGAAAATCTGACCGATAAATTACAGAGCATTTTTGATGGCCTCTCCCGCCAGGGCAAGCTCACAGAAAATGATGTCAATCTGGCAATGCGCGAAGTCCGCCTGGCTTTGCTCGAAGCCGATGTCAATTTCAAAGTGGTCAAAGAGTTCGTCGAACGGGTCAAAAGCCGGGCGATTGGCGCCGAGGTGATGAACAGCCTGACGCCGGCCCAACAAGTGGTCAAGATCGTCAACGAAGAGTTGATCCAACTTCTGGGCGAACCCGCCTCGCTCAACCTATCCGGCCAACCGCCGCAGGTGGTGATGCTGGTCGGTCTGCAAGGCGCCGGGAAGACGACCATGGCGGGCAAACTGGCGTTACGTCTGCGCAAATCAGGTCAGCGCCCCCTGTTGGTGGCGGCGGATATTTACCGCCCGGCGGCCATCCAGCAACTGGAAATTCTGGGGCGCCAGATCGACATCCCGGTTCACAGCGAAGGCACTAACATCGCCGCCTCGACCATTGCCAAGAACGCGCTCCGGCTGGCGCGTGAAAAAGCCTATAACGTTGTCATTTTAGATACCGCCGGCCGCTTGCAGATCAACGAAGAGATGATGCAAGAACTGGAACAGGTGCGCATGGTCTCCAAACCCAGCGAAGTGCTGCTGGTGGTCGATGCCATGACCGGCCAAGAAGCGGTCAATGTCGCCCAGGGTTTCAACACCCGCGTCCCGCTCACCGGTCTGATTATGACCAAAGTGGACGGCGATGCGCGCGGTGGCGCCGCCCTGAGTGTGCGCCAGGTGACCGGCGTGCCGATCAAATTCCTTGGCGTCGGCGAAAAGCTGACCGACCTGGAACCCTTCCAACCGGACCGCCTGGCCAGTCGTATTTTGGGTATGGGCGATGTCTTGACCCTCATCGAGCGGGCGCAGAGCAACATCACTGAAGAAGATGCCATGGCGATGGAGCAGAAGCTGCGCGATGGCGACTTTGATCTGGAAGATTTCCTGCAACAGCTTCAGCAGATCAAGAAACTGGGGCCGCTCACCGACCTGCTCTCCATGATTCCAGGCGTCAACCGGGCGATGAAGGATGTCGATCCCCAACTGGCCGAGGGCAGCCTGAAAAAGACCGAAGCGATTATCAGCAGCATGACGCGCAAGGAGCGCCAACTGCCCGATATTTTGAATGCCAGCCGGCGCCGGCGCATTGCTATGGGTAGCGGCACGACCGTGCAAGATGTCAACCTGCTGCTCAAGCAATTCCGCGACATGCAGAAGATGATGAAACAGATGGGCATTATGGGCGGCGGCAAAAAGAACCGCCGTGGTCGGGGTCTGCCCAACCTGATGAATCTTTTCGGCGGGCCAGGGCAGTAAACAACCAGGGTGATTACCAAACTCACTGCTCATAGCCGCTCCGTGACTGGCGGTGAGCGGGTGACGACATTGTTACGTAAATTGTAACTACTAACCCCTCCCGCGCCTAGAAGCGGTTGCCTACCAGGCGCGCTCCCCTGCTAAGGGAGGGAACCGTGGTTCGCTCGACCGTTCCCTCCCTTAGCAGGGGAGGGTTAGGGAGGGGTGGCTTGGTAGTTACCGTAAATTTACAAATTAGAATAAATAAGGAGTAAACAAATCGTGGTTCGGATTCGTCTGCGCCGTATGGGCGCCAAAAAGCGAGCGTTTTATCGAATTGTCGTTGCGGATGGGCGCTCGCCGCGCGATGGCCGCTTTATTGAAACCATCGGCACCTATGACCCTGCCCTGGCTGAAGCCCAAGGGGTCAACCTGCGCAAAGATCGGGCGGCCCACTGGCTCAGCGTCGGCGCCCAACCGAGCGAAGGGGTGGAACGCCTGCTGCGCAATGCCAATTTGATCGACAAGAACAATAAGCCGCTGCCGTATACACCGGCCCCCGAGAACGCGGCTGCCTAGTGACCAATGTCAGTAAGAGAGTAGGTCAGTCGAACAGTAAGACAGTTACACAGTGGCAAACTGTGCTACTGTCCCACTGTCCCACTGTGCTACTGTCCCACTGCGTATACTGTCTTACGACGGGAAACTTATGGAAGAGTTAGTCGAATTTTTAGCAAAATCACTGGTGGAAGAACCCGACGCCGTGCAGGTGCATCGCAAAGAGACCCGCTATGCGACCATCCTGAAGTTACGCGTGGCGCCGACCGATATGGGCCGCGTGATCGGACGTAATGGCCGCGTGGCCAATGCCATTCGGGCCTTGTTGCGGTCAGCTGCACGCCATGACAATCGTGAAGTGATGTTGGATATTGACTAAACAGCAAGCTTGCCACGATAGGTGAAAGATGTTGTAAAAACAGCGGAAGCCGGTCTTCCGCTGTTTTTTATCAAACGCCGGTGGTTAGCGCCTCGCAAGTGCGGGGTCAGCCAGGCGCTAACCACCGGCAGACAAAATAAACATACCGATGAATCAAACCAGAAGAAGCAACACCGCCCACCGTCGACAGACGGCAGCAGCCCCCAAAGGTCAGCTCTATTACCACCGTAACGAAGCCGTCCTGGTGCCTGATGGCTACCTGGCCATTGGCCGGATTGCCACTGCGCACGGCATTCAGGGCGAAGTGCGGGTTGAATTGTACACCGATTTCCCGGCGCGCTTTGCCCCCCAAGTCAAAGTCTTTATGGGCGAGGCGCTGACACCGGCCACCATCGAGTATGCGCGTCCCCATAAGCAACAGATGCTGGTAAAGTTTGTCGATGTCGAGACGCGCAATGACGCTGAAACGCTGCGTAACCAATGGCTCTTTGTACCGGAAAGTGATGCCGTCGAGTTGGAAGCCGATACCTACTGGGTGCATGACATCATCGGCCTCCAGGTGCAGACCGAAAACGGCGAAGCCTTAGGCAACGTTACCGATGTTCTCTTTACCGGCGCCAATGAGGTCTATGTGGTGGCCGCGCCGAACGGCAAGGAGTTGTTGGTACCAGCCATTGCCGATGTGGTGCAAAAGGTCGATTTGGTCGCCGGCGCCATCACAGTCCGTTTGCTGCCGGGTATGCGCGATGAATGAAATCATGGCTTCTATGGATTGACAAAGCGCATCATCTTGAGTATCCTCCCAACAACGAATTGTAAACTATCGTTAAGTTTTTCTCGCCAACTCAACTACTTGCTTGTAGCCGGTTCTGAACCGACGGCAAACAAGTAGTTGGTAAGTTTTTTTTGTTGGACTTTAGCCTTGACAGCACTGCCTACGCAAGCCTACTGGGTTGCCTTTAATAAAGTGGCCGGGATCGGGCCGGCACGCTTGACGGCGCTTCTTCATGTTTGTGGTTCGATTGAGGCCGCCTGGAAAGCCTCTATTCAACAATTACGGGCGGCCAACCTGGACAAGCGCAGCCAGGAGAGTTTGCTGTCGGCGCGCCGCCAACTGGATTTGGCTGCCGAATGGCAACGGGTGATCAAGGCCGGGGCCCAGGTTTTGACCTGGGATGATGCCGGTTATCCGGCTAATTTGCGGGAGACCGATGCGCCGCCACCGGTGCTTTATGTGCGCGGCCAACTTGTGCCGGAAGATATGATGGCGGTGGCCTTGGTCGGCACCCGGCGCGCCAGTGCGTATGGGCGCGAAGTGGCGCACATGGCAGCGACTGAGTTTGCCCACAACAAGATTACAGTTGTCAGCGGGCTGGCGCTGGGGATTGACGCGGTCGCGCACCGGGCCGCGCTCGACGGCGGTGGGCGCACGATTGCCGTTTTGGGCAGCGGCGTCGATCAGGTCTACCCCATGCAAAATCGCGAGTTGGCCGACGCCATCATGGCCAATGGCGCGCTGGTCAGCGAATACCCCATCGGCACCCGCCCGGAAGCAAACAATTTTCCACCGCGCAACCGTATCATCAGCGGCCTCAGTCGCGGGGTCATTATTGTCGAGGCCAGCCAGCGCAGCGGCGCCCTTATCACCGCCGAATTTGCCGCCGAACAAGGACGCGAAGTCTTCGCCGTTCCTGGCAGCATCCTCCATCCCGGCAGCACCGGTTGTAATCAATTAATTCGCCAGGGGGCAACGCCCTTTCTTTCGGTGACGGATGTGCTGGATCAATTAAATTTCGCCACCCTCAGCACCCAAAGCTTGGTCCGCCAAAGCACGCCGGTCGATCCATTGGAAGCGCAACTGTTGGCCTTGCTGGCAGAGGAAACTTGCCATATTGACGACCTAGTCCGGCGCACAGGATTACCCTCCGGTCAGGTGAGTAGCCTATTAACCCTCCTTGAACTCAAAGGCTTGGTGCGGCAGGCCGGTGGTATGAATTACATGATCTTGACAAAAACTGCCAACAAGAGTTAACCGTTTGTTACTATTGCTCTTGTAGGTTTACCCGTAGGCGCCACGGGAAGAATGCATCATGAGACAAGAGCCGTGGCTCAATGGAGATGCACCGGCAACGACGCTGGTGCTAGAAATGAGGGGATGTTATGTGGTATGCAACAATTTTAGCGGGTGGCAGCGGCACCCGCCTATGGCCGCGCAGCCGGCAACGTCAACCCAAACAATTTGCCGACATCACCGGCGCCGGTCGCACCCTGATCCAGGGCACCGCCGACCGGTTGCAAGGATTGGTTGGGGATGCGGAGCTTTACGTCGTTGTCGGCGAGCACTTTGCCCATCTGGCCACCGAACAGTTGCCCACCCTGTCGGCGCAACAAGTCATTGTCGAACCGAGTGGCCGCAATACGGCGCCCGCCATTGGGTTGGCCTGTATCCATCTCCACCAGCGCGACCCGGATGCAGTGGTGGCCTTCTTACCGGCTGATCATGTGATCACCGATCCCGTCGGTTTTCAGAACGCATTGCGTGATGCCTTCCACGCGGCGGATGCCGGTCACATTGTTACGCTGGGCATTACGCCAACTTTTCCACACACGGGATACGGCTATATCAAACGCGGGGAGAAGCTGCCGCTGGCCGGCAAACAGCCGCTCTTCACCGTCGAACGCTTCCTAGAAAAACCAAACCGCGCCACAGCGGAAGGCTTTTTAATCAGCGGCGGTTACTATTGGAACGGCGGCATCTTTATCAGCCGCGCCGACACGATGTTGGCCGAAATCCAGCGCCAATTGCCAACGGTCTACAGCCGGCTGCAACAGATCAGAGCCGCACTCGGCCAGTCCGCCGCCGCCGCTGTTCTCGCCGAAGCCTGGGCGGAGATGCCCAACATCAGCATTGATTACGGCGTCATGGAAGGCGCGCAGCAAGTGGCGGTGACGCCGCTCGACGCCGGCTGGAATGATGTGGGCAGTTGGGATGCGCTGACCAGTGTGATTCCGCTCGACGACGAGGAAAATTGCATTGCCCGTGGTGAAACATTGACGATTCAGAGTCGTGGGAATATTATATATAGTGAACGGCTGGTGGCGCTGATTGGTGTTGATGATCTGGCAATCATCGATACCGCAGACGCCTTACTCATCGGCCACAAAGCGCAGATGCAAAAAGTCAAAGATGTGGTCGAAACGTTACGCACCCAGGGCCGCACCGAACTCTTATAAATTTTAGCAGTTGGTTGGTACGTTCGTTGGTTGAGCTTGTCGAAACCAACGAACGCACCAACCAACCAGCAAACCAAGGACAGTTATCATGACCAACTATGACCCACGCCGTCAACCTGCTCTCGTCCTTCTTGTCATTGGCGCCATTCCGGGGCTGATCCTTGGCTTGTTGATCGGTTGGGTCTTTTGGCCGGTGGAGTGGACCGGCGGCAGCCTGCGCGATCTCAATACGGCCGAGAAAGCGGAATATATCGCTGCCGTCGCCGACTCCTTTGCCATCTATGATAGCCCGGAAGCCGCCGCCGTCGCGCAACGCCGATTGGCGCCGCTCGACGACGGCAACTTGGCGCAAAGTTTTCAGGAGACGCTGGCCTACTTTAACGCCAGTCAATTCACCGATCGCGCCATTCGTGACAGTAATATTCGCCGGCTGGCCGTTGCACTCAATCTGTCGGCGGCGGGCGCAGCGCCGGCGCCACAGGAGTTAGTCGGTGATGAAGCGGCGGCCACGGCGACCAGCGCCCCGCAAGTTGTGACGGCGCCCTCGACCACCGAGACCAGCAGTGGCTTGGGCTGGCTAGGTTGGCTGCTCTGGCTGGTGACGGCGCTATTGTTGGTCGGTGGCGGCCTCTATATTTTGAGTCGCACGGGGTTGTCTGAGTTGCAGACCCTCTTCAAACGGCCTGCCCCTGCCCCGGATGGGATCGACGAATTTGAGGATCAGCGAGCTGCGGCCCCACACCGTGGGCGCACCGGCGGCAACCTGGTCACGGCCGAACCGGAAGGCCCCTATTCGTTTGACCAGGAAGATGACGAGTGGAATGTGCCGCCCGGACGGGGCGCGCCGGAACAGTCCTGGCGTGAGGCCCCGCCCCGGGATGATACGGCCTATCGCCGTCCGGCAACCCAGGTCTACGACGCGGCTTATGATGAGCAGGATGACGAATATGACCGGCAGCCACCCCGCAACGACCGGGGTCTTACTGATGATGACCTTGAGGAAGATGAGAGCGACGAAGCATTCCTGGAACCGGCGGACGACGATCTAGCCCAGGCGCCTTTTGATGACGATGATGACGATGGCCCCCCTGCCGGTCCGCCGGATCGAGCGGGCGGGTCGTGGCGGCCGGCTCGTTCAAGCTATACCATTGATGTCGACGCTGATGATGTCAGCTTTGGGGAAAAGAGCAGATCGTCGCCTGAGCGCAGCCAGCCGACCCCGCCAACGACGCCACCGGTTGACCCACGATCAACCGCGCGTCGCCCCCCCACTACACCTAACGCTGACAGCGGGCAGCCCAGCGCCGCGTTAACCAGCGCGACTTTTGCCCCCACGCGCCAAGCCGTGTCAAGCGTGACGAGCCAACGGGCGCCTGTCGCGCCGCCGGCCCGTTCGCGCGCCACAGTGATTGACCAGCATGTGTTCCAATATCAGATGGGGATTGCCGAGTATGATGAGTCACGGCCGATTGTTGATCCCCAAACGGGTAAATATATTGGTGAATTTGGCATGGGCGCCAGCAGCAAAAATGGTCTGGCACAAGTAGGGCCGGATCAACTCGTAGCGCTGGAAGTCTGGCTCTTTGACAAATCGGATGAGCGCAATCTGGGCAACCAGACCCGCATTCTCCTCAGCGAGTATGCGATCGACCACAATTTGGAACAGGCTTTCCTCAAAGAGCGGCAGGACAACCCCCGCCCCTTTACGGCACAACGCAATGTCACGTTCCAACTGGAAAGCCAGAACCTGCTGCTCAACTGTCTTATCGTCGATGTCAAGTACAGCACCAACCCTGCCACCAAAGGCGTCTTCGAGCAAATTAAAGTAGACATGACAGTACAAAAGAAGCAGTAGTGTTCTGTAAACGAAGTCTTGATGGATTGAATCGTAGTAAAGACTTTAGTCTTTCTCCCGGCCAGCCCAAAGACTAATGAAGGGTAGCGAATGGTTTCGGTAATCCTTGGAACTTGTCACGCCGGCGGCGATGACCTACAGTTACCGCTTTATTTTTGTAACGTTCATGAGTCTTTACTACGGTCAACCCATCAAGACTTATTTGATAAAACAGCAGAGCGTCTACGATTGGTAAAGAAAGTGATGATAGCTTTGCCCATCGCTACAGGACAAAATAGGGCTATGCCCGCTCTTCAGGATCAAAAAGACGCTTGTGTTCCTGAATCGCGTAGCGGTCGGTCATGCCGGCCAAGTAATCACAGACAACGCGCTCACGACCACCGGGGTGGACTTGGGCGCGTTGTTGAATTTCCGGGGGCAGTTGCAACGGCTCCTGCACGTAAGCATGGAAGAGATCGCGCAGGGTGCGTTCGGCTTTGCTTGCCATGCGCACCACCCGATAGTGACGATAGAAATTCTTGAAAAGATACTGTTTCAATTCGCCATTCAATTGTTGGAATTCGAGTGAGTAATCGGCCACATTGGTCGGCAACGCCCGCAAAGCGGCCAGGGTGACGACACCGGCTTGGGTTAGATTCTGCGCAGTGGCGTTGATCACGTCGCTCACTTCCAGCCCCACCATGCGCCGGATGAAGCGGTAGCGCACCATCGGATTGCGCAAGTCTACAGTAAGCGACTCACCCAGGCTAGACAGCACCTTATGAGCAATGCCCAGTTGTAAGACCGCCGCCGGGTCAAGAATGCCGCTGCGCAAGCCATCATCCATATCGCTGGTATTGTAGGCGATTTCGTCGGCCAGGTTGCTCAACTGACATTCAAGCGTGCCGCGCTCTTCGGGCCAATAGCCACGGGCGTCCACCACATCATAGTCGGTGTCATGTTTGACTACGCCTTCACGCACCTCGTAAGTGACATTCAGCCCCGGGTGTTCGGGGTAACGCTGCTCCAACTCGGTGAGGATACGGTAGGTCTGGCGTTGATGGTCATAGCCGCCAAAATTTTTCATCAGATCATCCAGCGTCGCCTCGCCCACATGGCCAAAGGGGGGATGGCCGAGATCATGGGCCAGACAGATCGCCTCGGTCAGATCCTCATTGCCCCCCAACGCCCGCGCCATCGTCCGCCCCACCTGCGCCACCTCAATGCTGTGGGTCAACCGGTTGCGATAGTGGTCGCCTTCCGAATAGACAAAAACTTGGGTCTTATATTCCAACCGGCGAAAAGCCGTCGTATGAACAATGCGGTCGCGGTCGCGTTGATAGGCAGTACGATAGGGGTGTTCCTCTTCGGGATAGACCCGCCCGCGACTGGCGTTACTGCGCATGCCGTAGGGCGCCAACGCTTGCTCTTCCCGTTGTTCCAGATCTGTGCGCGTCACGAGCATCGTAACCTCCCCAGCTTAGAGATGAATTACTCTGTGTTCCTTCAATCCGTGTTTAGTCTTTTGTCGCTTCCAAAAGACTAAACACGGATTGAAGGAACACGGAATATAAGACAATTTTTACCGCAACTCATCCATTTCCGGCTGACTTTTCACGCTTGTTGATGGCATACCGCTCACCACCATCGACCGTCAACGCCTCGCCAGTGACAAAATCGGCTTCGATCAGGTACTTCACCGCTTTGGCGACATCCTCGGCGCTGCCCCAGCGTTCCAAGAGCGTGTTTTTGGCCACCTCGGCCTGCCAGCGTTTACCGGCGCCCGGCGGGGGCAACACAATCCCCGGCGCCACAGCATTGACCCGAATGGTTGGCGCCAGTTCCAGTGCCAGTTGGCGGGTCAGCGCCAGCAACCCGGATTTGCCTACGGCATGCGCTGTAAAATCAGCCCACGGATACCAAGCCGAGAGATCGACAATGTTGACGATGGCGCCGCCGCCCCGTTCAAGCATCCCCGGCGCCAACATGTTGCAAATAAAAAATGGCCCGTCAAGTAAAATGCGGGTGATCCGTTCCCAGCGTTCATAAATATCCGGTTCGCTGCTGGGGAAGGGGGTCTTGCCGAAATAACTGGCGCTGTTGACAATGATATCGACGCCGCCAAAGCGTTCCGTAATGGCTGCCACCATCCGCGCCACCGACGCCCGATCCGCCACATCACACTGCACCGCCATTGCCGCTACACCCAGCGCTTCCACTTCCGCCACCGTTGCCAACGCTTCGTCGGCGGAACTGTTGTAGTTCACCACCACGTTCGCCCCCGCCTGCGCCAACATCATGGTGATCGCTTTCCCTACGCGATGGGCGCCGCCCGTCACCAAGGCAATTTTGCCACGAATTTCCATACGTTTACCTTTCTATTTGCTGTCTCCACAGCTTTCATCATACCATTAGAGATAAACAAAGACTACAACGGATTGAGGCAGGAACGGATTTGCGCGTGTGCCAGCAAGGCAAAGCTAAATCTGATGATTTATCTTTCACAAAAAGAGGCCGATATTACCAGAAATATTCATCAGATTTCACAAATTTGACAGCTGTTTTGTATAATAATCCCTGTTCATAAATCAAAGGTCAGCAGAAAACAAGCCGTTTAGCCTATGCTGACAACAATTCATTAAAAATAACGTTCATAATATGCTATGACCAGTAAGCTACCTAGCTCTACGCATTCGACTACCCCCTCGACCACAGTTACCAGCCCCCCGATTGTTATTTCGCTCTTTAGCACCTTTAGTGTGCATATCAACGGCAAACCCATCGATACCTTCCGTTCCAATAAGGTGCGCGGTCTACTAGCCTACTTGCTGTTGACCCATCCGCAACCGCTGTTACGCACCACCTTGGTTGATCTGCTTTGGTCAGGCTATGACGCTTCCTCGGGTAGGGTCAATCTCCGCCAGGTCTTGTCCAATATCCGCGACAGCCTGGCGCCATTCAATCTCCTCAACGCCAACCGCCACCACGTCCAGTTGACCGTTGACCCGACCCTCGTATGGTGCGATGCGCTGCACTTTACAGCGTTGCTGGCCGCCTGCCAACAGCATGAACATCGGTCAGTGACAAGTTGTCTTGCCTGCCAGGAGCGATTGCACCAGGCGCTGGCGCTCTACAAAAGCCCCTTCCTTGACAACCTGCCCACTGTAGAAAGCGCGCCCTTCACCAACTGGTTACAGAGCAAACGCGCCTACTTTGCCGAGCAAGTAGCGGTTGCCCAAACGATGCTCACGGCGCCGACCATACCGCCGAGTAATCTCCCGCGCCCACTCACATCGTTGATTGGTCGCACCGCCGCATTGCGCGAGTTGGCCGAGAAAGGGATGCATCCCATCTACCGCTGCTTAACCTTGATCGGGCCAGGCGGCATAGGCAAAACACGCCTGGCTTTGGCCCTGGGCGAGCAACTGCGCGCTCACTTTGCGCATGGCGTCTGGTTTGTCGCCCTGGCGGCCCTACCCGCAGAAAACCCGAGAAGCAGTGAGCAAACGGAACTGAATGACCGCATTGCGACCGCGATCAGCACGGCTTTGGGCTTGCGGTTACAGGGGAATGTCCACCCTGCCCAACGGGTGACGGAACATCTGCGCGAGCAAACGCTTCTGCTCATTTTAGACAACTTTGAACACTTGAGTACAGGGGTGGATTGGCTCGTCACCTTGTTGCAGGAGGCGCCCAATGTACGCCTCTTGGTGACTTCGCGCCATCGCCTTCCGTTGCAAGCGCAGTTGGTTTATCAGGTCGCTGGTCTGGCCTTGCCGCCGGAAAAAGCCGAGGAAAGTCTGCCGCCGGATCAACTCATTGCCCATTATGCCAGTTTGCAACTCTTTGTCGAGCGGGCAGACAATGCCTCGTTCGCGTTTCAGCGCAATCCGCCCAATCTGGCCGCCATCAGCGCCCTTTGCCGGTTGCTGGAAGGGGCGCCGTTGGGCATCGAACTGGCGGTTGCTTTGTTGGAAAGACAAACGCCCGGCGAAATTCTTCACCATGTGCGCGCCCATTATGCTGTGCTGCAAGCGAACCTGGGCGATCTACCGCAGCGCCAACGGAGCGCTTATGCTGTCTTGCACACGGCCTGGGGCTTGTTACATGAGCAGGAGGCGCAAATACTAGCGCGTTGCTCGGTTTTTCGCGGTGGCTTTACCGCAACGGCCGCCCGACAAATTATTGACGCAACGCCTGCGACCTTGCAGGCATTAGTCAACAAATCGCTGATCCATTTCACGGCAGATGAGCACGACAGTGACAGTGAGAGTGACAGTAATAGTGATAGCGCCGGTGGCCGCTATACGGTACACGAACTGGTGCGGCAGTTTGCGGCCGAACAACTGACCCCCCAGGCGGCGCAACCGGTGCATAATCGCCATGCCGCCTATTATCTGACCTTGCTGGAAGTTTGGCAACCGGGGGCGGAGGCCGAGCGCGCTTTCCGCCAGGCCGTGCGGGTGGACCTGGCCAATGTAGAGAGCGCCTGGGACTGGGCATTGAGCAGCACTTTGGTGACGCGCCTGCCGGCGGCGGTCAATGGCCTGGCTGAGTTTTATGAGCTGATCAACGCGCATCATGCTGCCGAAGCCATCTTGCAGCGCAGTGTGGCGCAGGTGCGTTCCCGGCTGGCCGCCACGCCTACCACCGCTGAGCAATACAGCAGCCTCCAGCAACTGCTGGCGGCCCTGCTTGCACGGTTGGCGTACCTCTATGCCCAGAGCCTTGGCCAACCACAACAAGCGTTACCCATTGGCGAGGAGGCATTAGCGCTGGCAGAAAGACTCGGCAACGCAGAACTGACCACCTTCACCTATTTTGTCCTGCAGTTAGCAGCCTTTGGGGGGCATGGTTTTGCGCAGGGTCGCGCTTTAGCCGACAAAGGGCTGGCGTTGGCGCAAACACATGGCTTGGTGCGTGAACAAGCCCTGCTGCTGGTCGGCATCGGGCTACATGCGCCGCCGCTTGGCGATTATACGACGGGGCTAAACGCGCTTACCCAAGCCATCAAACTGGCGCAACAGATCAACGATCCGCGACTGGAACAGATGGTGCGCACCACCTTGGGTGTCACCTATCGCATGGGGGGCGATTTTGCCCAAGCTGCCCATTGTTTTGCCGAGAATCTACCCTTGCTGCGGCAGAGTGACAACCAGTATCAGATTGCCGGCGTCATGCTCAACCTGGGCATCCTGCATCTGTTGCTGGGTGATTATACGGTCGCGGCTGAACACCTCGACCAAGCGTACCAAATGCTTACTGCGCTTGGAGAAAGACGTCTGGCGGCTGAATGTCTCTTCGCACTGGGGTGGAATTGTGTACAAAGCGGGGACAATCGTCGCGCCATCAGCTATTGCCGGCAGTCATTGGCGCAAGTTGTCAGCGATGACGCCCAACAGATGGCCTGGTTAACGCTGGGCGATGCGCAGTTGAACGCCGGCGATCTAGAGGCCGCTAAAGCCGCCTTTCTGCAAGTTGTCGCCATCAGTCAGCGCGGAAAGGGTGGCCCGGCTGAACGTTGGCAAGCGCAAGCCGGTCTGGCGGCCATCTTGCTGGCGCAAAATGATAAGGTGGCGGCGTTGGCGGCGGTCAATGAGTTGCTAGCAGACTTTGACCCAACCCAACCGGATGGCTGGCAATGTCCGCAGCGCCTGCTGTTAACCTGTTATCGCGTGCTGGCGGCCAACCACGATCCGCGCGCTACCGTTGTCCTCCACCAAGCCTGGGAACTTGTCCAAAGCCAGGCGGAAATGATCAGCGATCCAGCCTTGCGCTCCTCCTTTTTCACCAATGTACCGGTCAACCGGGCATTGGCGACTTTGATCGCCGCATAGGCGCCAGTAAACCGGTGCGGTTTGCACCCTATCCGCAGCAACAACACAACAACGGATTCAGGCGGCAACGGATTTTTCTAACGGCGTATGCGTGCATGAATACAACATTTTTGCACTGGCTGTTCCACTCGTTGCCGGTACGCACACAGGCCATCCGTTGCTGCCTGAATCCGTTGTTGTGTTTGACTCGTCACGCTACCGTCACGATTTTTCCCTGCCGACCCCCTTGACAAGCCGCAATTTTCTGCTAGAATCAGCGACATGGCAACGAAATTTACCGGACACCTTTGTTAGTCAACTTATCTTCCTTGCTATTCTTCCACACAACACAGCCATTATCACAAGGAAAACTTTAGCTCACTACACCTGGTCGGGTGGCCAAGTTGTCGCTGACGGCTGCCAGCCGCCGGTTGGGCGCGCGTTGTGCCTTGACGCCGGCAGTGGCACAGGCAACACGAACGCGGGGGCAGGAATTGACGGTAGGGTTCTTGGTACAGCTTCTTACCGCAACTGATTGAGTCAGGAGGGTCTGCTGGTGCAACACCTGCGACGATTACAACAAAAGCTAAAATGCACCGTTGCCGCCTTACGCCAGGTGGATTGGCGGCGGGATGGGTGGCTCTTTCTGCGCATGGCGACCGTGGCGGCCCTCACGCCGTTGCTTATGCGCGGTCGGCTCGCTCAAGTCAGCCGGTGGTTGACGGTTACGCCGACCACGCTGCCGCCTGAACCTTGGTCCCAGGAAGCAGAGATTGCGCGGCGGCTGCACTGCATGGCGGTGCTCATGGCGGTGGGCCGACCGTTGATCCAACCGCGCTGTCTGACGCGCGGGGTCACGCTCTATACCTTCTTCCGCCGCATCAATCTGCCGGTCGAGTTACACTTTGGGGTGCAGCAGCGCAACGCAGCCTTCACCGGCCACTGCTGGCTGGTCCTGGCCGGCCACCCCTTTGCCGAACCAGGTGATCCGACCGCAATCTACACCACGGTCTATCGGCTACCACAAGGGAGAATCGTTCATGAATACGCATGACCTGTTCCTGGCTTGTTTACGCGACCCAGTCAGCACGGCGAAGCGAGAGAGCGTCGCCACTGTCAACACGGATGCCAACGCTGCTGTCGATTGGGCTGCCATAGTGGCAATGGCGGAAGCGCAGGGGCTGGCCCCCTTGCTCTACCACCGTCTGCGAACCTGGCAGGCTGCTCCCTTGCTGCCCCCGGCGCTCTGGCAGGCGCTGAAGCAAGCCCATCTCCAAAATTTCTTACGCAATCATCAGCTCTACCAACAACTGGCGACGCTCCTGACGGCCTTCCAGCGCGCGCAGATTGAGGTGATTGTCCTCAAAGGCGCCTACCTGGCCGCAACGGTCTATGAGAACATGGCCTTGCGCACGATGGGAGACCTTGACCTGCTGGTCGCCCCCACCGCCTTGCCGGCGACGATTGCACTCCTGACCCAGTTTGGCTACACCCCCTTAACGCCGATTGCGCCGCTGGAAGACTATTTCACCTATGCCCATCATCTGCCCCGTTTTATGAAAGCCGGCGCCCCCAGTGTCGAGGTGCATTGGACCATCACCCGCCCTAATCACACCTATACCATTGCGGTGGCGCCGCTCCGTCAGCGCGCCCAGATCTGTCAGTTCGGCGGTGTAACTGGGCTGGCGCTCTGCCCCGAAGATCTATTGCTCCACATCTGTCTCCACGCCACCTATCAACACTTGTTGCAGCAAGGGGTGCGGTTTCTCTGTGATCTGGATGCCATCGTCCGCCACTTTGGCGCTACCTTGGATTGGCAACAGGTGTGTCAACGTGCGCAGGATTGGGGCTGGGCGCGCGGGGTCTATCTGGCGCTCCACCTGGCGCAGAAAAGCCTGGGGACGCCGATCCCAGCTACCGTTCTTCAGACGCTACAACCGGCTGGGGCGCCGGCTAAAGTCGCCGAGTTATCGCGCTATTCCGCGCAGCAAACAGACGCGGTTGCCCAAGAATTTGTGCAGATGTGGCAGGAACCGCGCCTGTTGACGAAAGTCCGACAGCTTGGGCAACGGATCTTTCTGCCGCGCGCTATCTTGGCCGCAGCCTATCAGCTTACACCGGATTCGCCCTGGTTGCCCTGGTACTATCTTGTACGCATCTACGATCTCCTCCTGCGCTATGGCCCCATCGCCTTGCAACCCAAACAAAGTACACAGTGGGATGCCTTGCGCCAACGTAGCACCTTGTGGCGCTGGTTAGAGGAAGGGGTAGATACGTAATTTAGTATGTTTAGTTTAAGCAGCATAGGATACCGTTGACGACACGGCTTAAACTCTACACATAATTATACTCACGAGCAGCACAGAAAGTAATCCATTACTCCTGTAAAAAGTGTTACTTTCCGGCGCTCGGCGGTATACGTTTCGTCATTTATTTTCATGAAGGAGTCTTTTCTATGCAACGCTTAAGCCAATCAACCGCGACACCACTGGAAGCAGTAGCAACGCATTCAACCGTACCACAACCGGCGGCACGATCAACCCCCAAAGTCGCTTATACGACACCGGTGCTAACAACGTATGGCACTGTGGGTGAACTCACAATGGCGACAAGTGGATCAAATACCGATGGTCTCGGTGGCAACACGATCGTTATTGGGCCTTCTGACCCCCGTGTCAAAGAAAACATTGTCCGCATCGGTCAACATTCCTTAGGGATTGGTTTATACCTCTTCGATTACAAGCCCGAACTGCGGGAACAATGGGGTCGGGGACGGCAGTTTGGTGTCATGGCGGATGAAGTTGAGGCCGTGCTGCCAGAAGCTGTTAGCACACATGTTGATGGTTACAAAGTGGTGAATTACCGCTTGTTAGGGATTAATCGCATGTTAAACTAAACCATTACGGCGTGAGATTTTACCCCACCGTTTTGTAAGAGAATTGCGATTAGGAGATTGAGAGATTAAGAGATTCCGGCAAGACAATCTCCTAATTTCTCAATCGCAATCAGTCACTACGGTTTTACAAGGCATCCAAATCATGTTGAGTTTTACGATACAACCGGCTCGTCCCTTCACCCCACAGCCATTAGCCAGCTTTCACCAGTGGCTCCTTCCTGATGGGACGCTTTGGCTACAATTTTACCGCATCCCAACCGGCTATTTATTACGGTTTACTAATTTAGCCGATTTTGAGGTTTCTACTGATGGTCAAACTATCTGTTGTTGGCCAGGGCCAGAAACTTCTGCTAGCACCATCGAACACCTTTACCTCAACCAAATTTTGCCCTTAGCTTTAGGCCAACAAGGGAAGCTGATTTTCCATGCCAGCGCCGTTGAAATAGGGGATGTAGCCGTTGCCTTTATGGGAGCTTCAGGGCGCGGCAAATCGACGTTAGCCGCCACTTTTGCCACTACCGGCTTGCGTTTCCTAGCCGATGATGGCCTGCTCGTCGAACCCCATGAGGGCCACTACCAGGTGATCCCTAGCCATCCCTCCATCCGCTTATGGCAAGACAGCGAACAGGCATTGATTCCCCCCGATGCCATCAAGGCGACGCCAGTGCAGTTCACATCCAAATCCCGCTTTTTATCTGGGCAAGAGGTTGTTTTTTGCGAACAACCCCGGCCATTGAAACAGATCTACTTGCTGGGTGAAGGAATAACCGATCAATTGGTTTGCCAACGGATTCGCCCTGCTGTTGCCTGCATTGAATTAGTCAAGCACGCGTTCATCCTCGATAGTGTAGCAGCTACGTTATTAACCAATCAATTTGCTACCTTATCCCAGATAACCCAGCAAATACCATGTTATCGCTTAGATTATCCACGTTCTTTTGCAACAGTTACTGCAATCAAGCAGGCTATTATCAATCACGTAACAGATGAGGTACAACCCTATGAACTTACATGACAAAGTTACAATTTCACCACAAGTCGTGAGCCATCAACTTGATGAGGAGACCGTCATCCTCGATTTGGCGAGTAGCACTTATTTTGGCCTGAATCCAGTTGGCGCGCAGATTTGGCAGTTTTTAAGCGCAGGCAAAACATTGGCGGAAACGTGCAATGAAATGGTCGAAAAATATGATGTTCCACCAGGCGTTATTGAATGCGATGTGGTTCAGTTAACCAATGCGTTAGTCGCAAAAAAGCTGATCCAAATTCACTGATGAGCGGCATTGTTGGCATTGTCCATTTTGATGGCAAAGCGGTGACGCCGGGCCAAATTGAGCGAATGACGGCAGCACTAGCCTACCGTGGGCCAGATGGCATCAACCATTGGGTGGACGGCTCGGTAGCGCTCGGCCACTGCATGTTGCGCACCACGCCGGAAGCCCTGGAAGAAAGCCAACCCCTGGCCAATGAAGATCAAAGTATCATCTTAGTTATGGATGGCCGTGTTGACAATTGGGAAACCTTACGCCAGCAATTGTTAGCGAAAGGGGCCATCCTGCGCAGCCGCGCGGATGCTGAATTAGTGTTGAGGAGCTATGAAATCTGGGGAAAGCAGTGCCAAAATCACCTTGAGGGTGATTTTGCTTTGGCGCTTTGGGATGCCAGAAACCAAACGATTTTTTGTGTCCGTGACCCGTTAGGCAATAAACCTTTTCACTACCATTGGCAGGGCAACACATTGGCGTTTGCCTCTGAGTTACACCCGCTTTTGACATTGCCCTGGGTGCAGCCAGTTGCGAATGAGGGCATGTTGGCCGAATTTCTCGCCGGTGATTGGTATACGCGCGATGAGACGCTTTGGCAAGGCCTTATGCGGCTGGTGGCGGCACACACGCTGGAAGGCAATGCGCATGGGATAAAACTTGAGCAATATTGGCAGCCGGATCTTTGGGCTACGTTGCCCTATACCACCGAACAAGAATATGTTGAGCATTATCGTGCGTTGGTTTTTGAGAGCATCCGGCGGCAATCACGCTGCCATAAGCCCGTAGCGATAGAAGTCAGTGGCGGGCTTGATTCTTCGGCCATCTTTTGTGTAGCCGAACAGCTACGCCGGACACACCACTTACCCGCGCCCGCCATTGCCGGTTATACCTTTGCCTTTCCCGATACCAGCACGACAAATAGCAGCGCTGCGCATGAATTGGCGTATGCCCGCGCCATTGGTCACCATTGGGCAACCCCGATCCATGAGATTGCACCGGCGCTGCCCCCCCTCGCCTGGTATGAGGAACAGGCAAAACGCTATCGCGAATTTGTCGGTTTCCCGAATGGCTCCATGTGCTTACCATTACGGGCAACGGCTGCCCGCCACGGCAGTTGTGTCGTCTTAACGGGTGAAGGCGGCGACCAATGGGCAACTGGTTCGCGATTATACTATGCCGAAGAATTGGCACAACGGCATTGGCAGGCTTTGTATGGATGTTTACAGGCCGATCAAAGGGCATTTGGCATGAAACAAGCCGTAACCTGGTTTTTACGCTATGGTTGCTTGCCAGTTTTACCAACAGTCTTACAAGATACGGTGCGAAAATTTGTTCATCATTTCCGTAAACCTGCCCTTAGCGCTAAGTCACGCTTTTGGCTTACAACCATACAAGCTGAACGATTAGGCAACCGTATTGTGCAACCTGATTTTAAGGTACAGCGCGCCCATCAACAGCAATTATTGACCCTGCTTTCCCTTCCCCTTTACGCGCAAGTGATGGAAAGGGCGGAGCGGGATGCAGCACGGTCAGGCCTTGAGCTACGCCATCCATTGCATACCACCCAACTGGCGCAACTGGCCTTTGCCACACCAGCCCGGTTACGTTTGCGCGGCGATTTGGACAAAGCACTCCATCGCCAGGCTTTGCAAGCGCTCATGCCCGCCAACGTGTTAACCCGTAAAGGCAAGGCTGAATTTTCCGTTACTTTTCGCACACGGTTAGATGCGATGCAACCCCTGCTAACCCAAGCTATACCCCAACGGCGGCCAGCGTGGGTAAACGCCCAAGGGATGGCGCACCTTTACGAAATTTACCGGAACCAGCCCCAATCAGGCTGGCCCCTCTGGATTTTATGGGCGATTTATCTATGTGATCTTATCGTGCCCGCCTAACTTCGACGCTTCAATGCTTTAGGTGCGCGACTACTTGCGCTCCCGTCACGCTATGGAACCTCATTTTTTATGCCAAAACTCTTCAGTTTCTGATTGCCAACAACGACCAGTGCGCCCCGGTCATCCTTCAATAAGGCTGGGACCATGTCTACTCTAATCACCTTACTAAAATATTCAGAATATGTTAAACTGATTTTCTAGAAAGAACCATCAGTTTTTCAAAAACTAACCATATTTACAGTATAATAGCTGGATATGATCAGTCAGCAACCTGTCTCCAGTGAATTGTCTACGAACGCGCCACCCCCCATCCGCATTTGGCTCTTTGGGGCATTTCGGGTAAATGTCCAGGGGGTAGATCTTGTCAACTTTCGCTCGAACAAAAGCCGGGCGTTACTTGCCTATCTCCTCCTCACCCATCCCCCACCGCCGTTGCGTAGCGATCTGGATAAGCTCTTTTGGCCCGACTATCTGGCCCAATCGGCCCGGGGTAATTTACGCCAGAGCTTGAGCAATCTGCGCGCCACGCTGGCGCCTTTCGATCTGATCGCCGCCGATTATACCCATGTCCGCGTCAAGCTTGACCCAACCCTCATCTGGTGTGATGTCTGGCAATTTATGGAGCTGCTTGCGCGTTGCCAACGCCATCCGCACCAGAGTCTGGCCGCATGTCCGGCGTGTACCGCCCGTCTGCAACAGGCCCTTGACCTCTATCGCGGTGGGTTGCTGGAAAACTTCCCCGCGGTCGATAGCCCGCCCTTTCACGCCTGGCTACAGGCGCAACGACAGCGCTTTGCCACGGCCTTGGCGGAAGCCCAGGCGGCGCTTGCGAAATCCAGCGCCTTGCCGCAGACGCCCTCCCATAATCTGCCCTTGCCCGTCACCCGGTTTATTGGCCGGGAAACGGCGATTGCCGAGGTCGCTGCGCGCCTGCTGGGCAGTGGTCAACCGGCGTCACGCCTGCTGACCTTGACCGGCGCCGGGGGCGCGGGCAAAACGCGCCTTGCGCGCCAAGTCGCCGCCGCCGTGCAACCCCACTTTCCCGATGGCGTCTGGTTGATCGATCTGGCGCCGGTGACCGACCCCACCCTGTTGCCGGAGGTGATTGCCGATAGCTTACGGGTGCATGGCGAAGTGGGGCGCCCGTTGGTGGCGAGCCTCTTGGATTGGTTGCAGAGCAAACACCTGCTGCTGCTCCTGGATAATTGTGAACATCTGATCGATAGTTGCGCGGACTTTGCCGTGCGGGCGTTGCAGGCTGGTCCCGCCGTCCACTTGCTGGCTACCAGCCGGGAAGTGTTGAATATTGCCGGTGAGGCGATCTACCCCGTCGTCCCGCTGACCTTGCCCCCCACCTTATCACGCCCCTTGTCCGCCACCGCGCCCCAAGCAGAGGCCGATGACACCTGGCTGCAGGCGTTGCAGCAGGCCGAGGCGGCCCGCTTGTTTAGCGACCGGGCGGCTTTGGTGCAACCCACCTTTCGGGTGACAAGGACGAATGCGCCCGCGCTGGCCCAGATCTGTCATCAATTGGATGGCCTGCCGCTGGCGCTGGAACTGGCCGCCGCCTGCGTTAAAGTGCTGTCGGTCGAGCAGATCGCCGAGCGGATGGGTAATCGTTTCCGCCTCTTGTGCAACGGCCCCCGCGACGCCGTGTCCCGCCACCAGACCCTACGGGCCTCCGTGGATTGGAGCTATGATCTGCTGACCAAACCGGAGCGCGTCCTCTTGCGCCGGCTGGCGCTCTTTACCGGCGGCTGGACATTGGCAGCAGCGGAAGCGATCTGCGCTGATGATAGCACTGTAACGCAGGCGGCGGCGACGGGGGCCGGGCGCGTTGAAGGCGGGGTTGGCCTAAACGCGCTGGCGCAGGGCGCGATTCTACCTTTGCTCACCCATCTGGTCGAGAAGTCGCTGGTGACGTGGGATGGCAACCAGGAGAAGACGCGCTACCACCTGTTAGCGACCATTCGCCACTATGCTCAGGAAAAATTAGCGGAAGCGGACGAAACCTTGTGGCTTGGCCGGCGCCATTTCACCTATTTTTTGCAGATGGCGCGTGAAACCGAAGGGTTGATGCAACACGGTCAACGCCCCCTGGCCACCGCCTACTTGCGTGCGGATCATGACAATTTGCGTGCTGCGCTGCTCTGGGCTTGCCGCCACGATGGGGAAGCCGCCTGTCACCTGGTGGGGCTGCTCCGTTGGTTCTGGCTCCATGCCGATTTCATCGTCGAGAGCGAAGGGTGGCATCAACGGGTGTTGGCGTTGCCGGCAACGGCCACCCTCACCCGCGGCCGGGCGCTGGCGACCCTTAGCCACGCTTCCCTCCAGATCTACACAAATCGCCTGAACCCGCAGTTCTTACAAGAAGCAGTCGCCAACTTTCAGGCGTTGAATGACCCGGTCTACTTGTGTGAAGCAGTGCTGTGGCTGGGCTTAGTGCTACCCTTTCTGGGCAAAGCCGAAGAAGCCCGCCGCCTCTTTAGCCAATATGAACCGTTGCTGCGTCAGGCAGCCACACCGTTGGTCTTGGGGCAGGCCCTGGTGCATTGGGCCAAGACGCAACCCGACTTTGCCCACGCCCAACCCTTGTATGAAGAAGCGCTGACCCTCGGTCAGCAGTGGCAAGAGCCGGTGATCCTGGCCAATGCCTATCTAGGGCTAGGCGATTGGGCGCAGGGGGCGCAAGAGTATGACCGCGCGCGCGCCTATCATCTGGAAGGGCTGGCCTGTATGCGCCGGGTGGGAACTACCTGGCTGATCGCCACGGCCTTACAACATGTGGGGACGGCGATCGGTTGGAGCGGCGATTGTCAGGCGGCGCGCAGCTACTTTGCCGAAGGGCTGCACCTGGCACGCACGGTTGGCTATGAACGGTATATGGCAACCGTTTTGGCGCAACTGGCACAGATTGCCGCCCGGCAAGGTCAGTTTGACGCGGCGGAAGGCTATCTAGCGGAAGCTGTGGCGATCTGTCGTGCGCGAATGCTGCCCCATGGGCTGATCCTTTGTCTGATTGTTTACGCAAGTTTACGCTATTGGCAAGGAGAGCCGGCGCTGGCCGTGCGTTTACTGGCGCTGGAGGCGGTGCGCAAGACCCCCTTTCCCTTTGATGCCCGCCTGCGCGCAGAGACGCTGGCCGCCGCCCGCTACCACCTATCCGAAGCCGAATTTACCGCCGCCCAAGCGGCCGGACAAAGCTTGACTGTCGAAACCGCCCTGGTCTATGCCTGCGCCTCTGTGCGTACAAGCGCAGAGACAATGGTCATGCCTGTAACACCCCCTGTGCCGGCGCCTGTGGCTGCGCTGCCAACGGCCCCTGCGCAACCGCCGCCGATCCAATAGCCACGCCAGCAGGCACAGAAACGATCGCCCACAGCCTTTACGACCGATCCGCACCCCCGTAACAAAACGCTCCGTTCGTCACACTTTTTTGACGCCAAACCGCTTGACAAGCGCTGCTTCTTTGGCATGATTACCATCAACAAAAGTAAACTTACTTAAATACAAAATTTCTGTAAACAGGCATTCAATCATGCGAAGGTTGATCGACGATTCTCTATTAGTGCATATTTGAAAATTGGCTCACCTACGGAAAGCGTGATAAGAAACCAGAGTTTTGCCAAAACCCTGGTTTCTTATCACGCTTTCCGTAGGTGTATCAGGCTATTACGTCCGGCCAACGAGTAGATAGAGCGGTGTGATCTTGCGACGAAACGGCAGGGTCACGACGGTTGGCTGTTGCCATACACATCCGGTTGGTAACAGTTGAACCATGCCTTTTTTATCTTTTTGTTGGCTTATGAATCAACGATCAGGTACAATAGTATGGTGCGTTTATTTATACAATAGCTGAAGGATGCCAATCATGACAACAACGCCACTCGAATTACGCCATCGCCAGGTTGGGCCGTGGCCGATGAATACGTATGCCTTGATCTGCCCCACCACGGGCGCCAGTGTCCTCTTTGACCCAGGAGCGGACCCGGATGTGTTAGCCGCAATGGTGGCCGATAGCCAACCGGTAGCGCTTCTGTTGACCCACTCTCATCCTGATCATGTGGGAGCGCTGGCAGAGATGCGCAAACGGCTAGGTGTGCCGCTCATGGCCCATGCGAATGTGGCTGAACGCGGTATCCAGAGTGATCGCGTGTTGAATGACGGTGACCATGTGCAGGTGGGGAATCATCGGCTGCGGATCTATTACACGCCGGGCCATATCAACGATCAGATCTGTTTTGCCATTGAAGCTGATCCGCGCATCATTGTCGGTGACACGATCTTTGCCGGCGGGCCGGGCAAAACCTGGTCGGTCGAAGGCTTTCAGACCACGCTCAACACCCTACGCACGGTAGTCCTGCTGTGGCCGGATGACAGCATCTGTTACCCCGGTCACGGGCCAGCCTTCCGGCTTGGCGATATTCGCGCGGGTGTACAGGCATTTGTGGCGAAAGAGCACAGGGCCTTTTATGGGGATGCGGAGTGGCCGGTAAGTCTATAGTCCACAGTCATGTAGTCCAAAGTCCGGAATCTTTCTCGTTGGACTCTGGACTGTGGACTGCGGACTATATGACTCTGGACTACCTACCGGCCTTGTAACGTGCGGGCGATGATCTCTTCTTGGATCGAGCGGTTGCCGCGCTTGTTCTTCTTGTTGCGGTTTCGCTTATCGTTGCTGGCAAATTTGACGCCGCCGGCTTCCATGGCCCGTTTGAAGGCCATCTCCATTGGTGTCAGGATTTCCATGTCGGCGAATTCATCGACAATTTCTTCCTCCGGTTCCGGTTCGGGCGCCGGCTCCGGTGCGGCCTGCACTGGCGCCGGTTCGGGTTCCGGTTCCGGGCGCAGCCCTTTCATGCTCAGGTCAACGCGTTGGCGGCGGCGACTCAGTTCAATGATGCGCGCTTCGATCACATCACCGACATTGACGACATCTTCCGGCTTGGCAATGTAGCGCTCGCTCATTTCGCGAATGTGGAGCAGGGCATCGCGACCGATGCCAATGTCGACAAAGGCGCCATAGGGCAGAATGCGGGTCACCGTACCTTGGACAACTTCGCCCTTTTCCAGGTCGCGAATCGTCTTGGTGCCCGGCTCGATCATGCTGAGGCTGATGCGATTGCGGTCGCGATCCAGCTTTTTGATCCAAACAGTGACTTCCTGCCCTTCTTTCAGCACATCGGCCACTTTGCCCACACGGCGCACCGACAGTTCGGAGATATGGACGAGACCATCGCGGCCCACGCCAATATCAACAAAGGCGCCAAATTCGGTAACACGCTTCACTGTGCCGGTAATCTGCTGACCAACGGCCAACAATTTCACCACACGCCCATCAACTTCAACGGCAATTGGTTCCCCCACCGCTTCCGTAGCCCCATCCGTGTTGCTGTCCGTATTGCCCTCTACCGAGGGCTCGGCTACAGCCACCATAGGATCAGCTCCAACTTCTGCAACCGTAGTTTGCGCTTCTTCGCTCATCTTTTCCTCCCCAAGACTTACAACATCACAAGCTCAACTGACCGACCCCGGCACTGATGATGTTGTTCTCCTCAACTTTAAAATTAAAAATAGCTGCTATCTGATAATTATACCTGCTGCCTCTGGATCTGCCAAACAGATGTTGTGCTTGTGAACAATGGCACAACTAGGACAAATGATATACGAAATTGTTGTTCTACCAGATGTGCCGTATAATAGACAACAAATTTGATTTGCGACCTTGTTGGTAGAAAGACATAATAGTTGTGAAAATTACCCATTCATCTCAGAAAATTCAAAAAACTTTTGCCGACTTGCTTGAACGCTTGGGGGAAGTTAACGACTTACGCTCGGCAGCCGATCTGCTTGGTTGGGATCAGACAACCTATATGCCATCCGGTGGCGCAGCGGCCAGAGCGCGCCAATTGGCGACGCTACAGCGCTTGGCGCATGAAAAATTCATCGAGCCAGCCATTGGCCATCTGCTTGACAAGCTGGAGAAAGCGGTTGAAGAGTTGCCGCCGGAGGATGATGGCGCCGCCCTCGTTCGCGTCACTCGGCGCGATTATGAACGCGCAACGCGCGTGCCTGCCACTTTTACGGCGCAGATGGCAACCCATCTTGCCGATTCCTATGCGGTTTGGGCGCAAGCGCGGCCCGCCGATGATTTTGCGCGGACTGTTCCCTATTTAGAAAAAACCGTGGAGCTGAGTCATACCTTTGCCGACTTTTTTCCCGGCTATTGCCATGTGGCCGACCCGTTGATCAGCATCAATGATTATGGGATGACCGTTGCAACCGTCGAGCCGCTCTTACGTGAATTACGGACGCAGCTTCAGCCCATTGTCAAAGCCATTAGCGCCCAGGCGGTCGTTGATGATGCTCGTCTGAAACAGAGCTTCCCGGAGGGAGCGCAGTGGGGCTTTGGCATCCCGATCATCAAACAATTTGGTTATGATTTCACCCGTGGCCGGCAGGACAAAACGCTGCATCCCTTTATGACCAAGTTCTCGCTGGACGATGTGCGCATTACCACCCGCTTTAACGAAACCGATCTGTCCGAAGGTCTCTTTAGCACCTTGCACGAGGCCGGTCACGCCATGTATGAGCAGGGCATTGATCCCAATTTTGAACGCACACCGTTGGCGGATGGCGCTTCCGCCGGCGTCCATGAAAGCCAGTCACGGCTTTGGGAGAATCAGGTGGGGCGTAGTTGGGCCTTTTGGCAACATTATTACCCGCAACTGCAAGCGACTTTCCCTGAACAATTAGGCAAGGTTGACCTGGCAACCTTCTACCGTGCCATCAATGTTGTCCGGCCTTCGCTGATCCGCACCGATGCCGATGAAGTGACCTACAATTTGCATATTATCATTCGCTTCGAGTTGGAATTAGCGCTGCTAGAGGGGAAATTGGCCGTGCGCGACCTGCCGGCGGCCTGGGATGAATGCTATGACACCACTCTTGGCGTGAGCGCGCCGGATCAGCGGGATGGCGTGCTACAAGATGTCCACTGGTTCTCCGGTCTGATTGGCGGCTCCTTTCAGGGCTATAGCTTGGGCAATATCATGGCTGCCCAATTTTATGCGCAGGCGCTCAACGCCCACCCCGCCATTCCCGCCGAGATTGCCGGTGGTCACTTTGCCACCTTGCACGAGTGGTTGCGCACCAACATCTATCAGCACGGCAATAAATTTACCACAGCCGAGTTGCTCCAACGGGTGACAGGCGGCCCCTTATCACTGCAACCCTATCTGGCGTATTTGCACGCCAAATATGGCGCCATTTACAACCTGGCATTGTCGTCATCGTGAGGTTCGTGGGTTCGTCGGCTGGTTCGTTGGTTGAGGCTTCGGCGTGAGCTCAGCCGAACGCTTGTCGAAACCACCGAACCAGCCGACGAACCCACCATCACCTATTTGTGAGAAGATCAATTTTTATGCAGCCGACTGCTCACGCTACTGCTCACACCGAGCGCACTTGCGCTCAGTTGTCGCCGTCATCTGCGCTAGGGATGCAGGCCGCCCGGTCGATACGCGGCCAGCGGTCAGTCCGTAGCGTCACACCGGGCATCACTGGGTTGATCCTCATCGTGCTGGGCGCGCTGGTGGCTGGCGCGGCCTTCCAACCAGTCGTGTCACGGGCGCAGAGTTGTTCTGCCAAAAAGATTCTCTTTGTCGGTTCGACGGCTCCCCTGGAAATACGCGATGAACCGTTGCGCATCTATCTCTTTGCCTTGGGCAACGAGGTAACAGTGCGCAGTGCGGCGGCTGTGCAGGCGGCGGACGCCAATGGCAAGGATTTAATTATCATTTCGGAATCGGTGGAATCGGTGCAGGTCAATACCAAATTGCGCGATGTGGCCGTACCCATTGTGACGTGGGAAGGCTGGCTCCAGGATGACTTCCAAATGACCGGGCCAACCGTCAACGTAGATTATGGTGAAAATCTACGCCAACAGAGCATCCAGATTATCAACCCGGATCACCCGCTGGCGGCCGGCTACACCGGCGTGGTGACAACCGTCACCAATGATCGCAATAAGTTCCAGTGGGGGCATCCTAATGGGAATGCTACCATTGTTGCCGTGGATGTCGCCAACGGCCAGAATGCCATGATCTATGCCTATGAAGCGGGTGCGGCGATGGTGGGGATGACGGCGCCGGCGCGACGCATCTTTATCCACAACGCCACCGGCCCGAATCTCAGCACCACCGGCTGGCGCCTTTTTGACGCTGCCGTTACATGGGCCGTGGGTTGCGGCGTCGCGCAACCGACAGCGACCCCTACCTTGCTCCCTACCACCTTCCCGACCCTGACGCCAACAGCGACGGCGACACAAGCCCCGATTGCCACGGCGACACCAACGGTTAGTTCACCACCGACCTCCGGCCCAACGCCGACCGGCACACGCTTAACACCGACGCGAACGCCGACGGCGACGCGAACGCCGACGCCAACCAACACGCCACGCCCGGTTCGGTTAACGTTACAAAAACAGGACTATCTCTTTGTCGATGCCAATGAGGATGGTCTTGCCTCGCAGGGTGACACCCTGCTCTACGCCATCGAACTGCGTAGTGGCGACAGCCGGGCGCTTACCGGTGTCACCATCGACGATACGCCTGACAGCAATACGGTCCTGCTCACCGGAACCGTGCGCACTGATGCCGGCACAGTGATCACCGGCAACCAGCCAGGGGATCGCACCGTCATGGTGGATGTGGGTACGATGACAGAAAAACAGACGATCAAGGTTCTCTTTCAAGTACAGGTGCAATTTACCGGCAACCCGACCCAGATCAATAATCAAGCGCAGGTGCGCTATACCCTTGAAGGGCCGGGCGGTCAGGGGCAGATCGCTTCGGATGACCCGGACACGCCGGTCGACAATGATGTCACCATCACCCCTTTGGGCAACCCTGCCGGCCAGGGGTCACGGCGGCTTTTCTTGCCGCTGGTGGCAAAGTAAGGTAGATAGGTACACAGGTATCATCGGCAAATCCCTATTTCTTGTCCTATTAACCTGTCTACCTATCTACCTATCTACCTTCATTTCCAATGGGAAGCAATTTGACAGAAGCAAACGCTGTGTGATACGCTTGATAGTCGATTGGTCAATTTAGGAATCAATTGTCCATAACGAACAACAGCGGTCATCTTATTTTTTACAGCAACATAAGCAAACGTTACCGCCCTACCTGCGGTGCCAGCCGATCGGTCAAGGAGACGATCAACATGACGAAGATGCGAATCAAGTTCGCCGTTTTCAGCGAAATCGGAGTGCGTGATCAGGGGAGTGGTGCGTCTGCTGACTAATTGTTGCCGTCTGTAACCAGAAATGGCAGCCGCAGCGCATCCGGTCTGATGCCTGCGGCTTTTTTTTGCCTTGCCCACACGGCTTATGCGTTTTGTGTGCAAGGGAGAAGGCGTAGGCATTGGCATTTGTCCAAGGGTCTACGTCTTTTTTATTGGCGCTGGTTGGTTCGGTAGTACGGTGGTTTCGACAAGCTCAACCACCGTACTACCGAACCAACCAACGAGCTAACCAATCATTAGAAAGGATTCTCCCGATGGTAGAGAGTATTGCAGTACAACAACCGAATCTTGATCTCAAGCAGGTCGTGAGCGAAGCGGGCAAGCTGCGCAAAATCTGGCGCTTGATGACCGGCTATCATAACACCTATATTGGCGCAACGGTCAGTCTGGGGTTGTCGGCCTTTGCCAACACCGGCACTTACCTGCTGATCCGTTACTTTATCGACACTTATCTGGGCGGCAATGGGGAAGCAGTGGCGTTGTGGCTGATCTTGCTGGGCTTTTTGAGTCTGGCAGCGGGACAGTCCTACTTCACCTTCCTGAGCCGCAAATTGGCGGCGCAGACAGCGGAAGGGGTAACGCGGCGACTACGCGAATATCTCTATGACCATGTGCAGCGATTGCCCTATCGCTATCATGACAAAATGCAGACCGGCGATCTGTTACAGCGCGCCACCTCTGATGTCGATGCCGTTCGCCGCTTCTTTGCCGACCAGGCGATTGAGAGCGGGCGCGTCCTGCTGCTCTTTGTGGTGAACTTTGCCGCCATCTGGTACATCAACTGGCAGTTGGCGCTGATCTCGATCATCGTCATTCCGCCGATCCTGGTAGTCTCTTACTACTTCTTCCAGATGGTGGAGAAGCGCTACGAAGCCTACCAGAATCAAGAGTCGAAGCTATCGACCGCCGTCCAGGAAAACCTGAGCGGCGTGCGGGTGGTCAAGGCGTTTGCCCGCCAAGGCTACGAAGCTGAGAAGTTCGACAAGATCAACTGGGACAAATATACGCTAGGCAAGCAACTGCTGCTGACCCATGCCACCTTTTGGCCGGTGACCGACATTATTTGTGGCGCTCAGATGGTGGGTGGCTTTGCTTTTGCCGCCCTCATGGCGATTCGGGGCGACATCAGCGTGGGCGACTACCTGGCCTACGCCGGGTTGATTGTCTGGATCATCTTCCCTATGCGTAACCTGGGGCGGTTGATTGTGCAGATGTCCACCGGTTTGGTCTCGCTGGGGCGCATTGGCGAGGTGATCAAGGCCGATCGCGAGCCGATCAGCCGCGATGATTACCAGCCCAAGCAACCGTTGCGCGGCGAGTTGATCTTTAGCCATGTCGGCTTCCGCTACAATGATGAGGATGAGCCGGTGCTGCGTGACATCTCCTTCCATTGCAAGCCGGGTCAGCGCATTGCGTTGCTGGGGCCGACGGGGTCGGGGAAGAGTTCGCTGGTCAACTTGCTGCCGCGCTTCTACGATTACACCGACGGGCGCATTCTGCTCGACGGTGTGGATCTGAACAAGTATGACCGGCACTATCTGCGCAGTGAGATCGGCATTGTCGAGCAGGAGCCGTTCCTCTTCTCGCGCACCATTCGCGACAACATCACCTACGGCGTGAGTCGCCCAGGAAATCGCCCGGTGACGCAGGATGAGGTGGAGGCAGCGGCCAGTGCCGCGGCGATCCACGACGTGATTGTCAGCAAGTTCCCCCAGGGCTATGACACCTTGATCGGGGAACGAGGCATCACCTTGTCGGGTGGGCAGAAGCAGCGCATTGCCATTGCCCGCACCCTGCTCAAAGATCCGCGCATTCTGATCATGGATGATTCCACCTCCGCCGTGGACACCGAGACCGAAGCGCTGATCCGCCAGGCGTTGCAAAATCTGATGCAGGGGCGCACGACCTTTATCATCGCCCACCGCATCCAGACCGTGATGGACGCCGACCTGATCCTGGTCTTCCACCAGGGCCACATTGTCCAGCGGGGCAACCATGAACAGTTGCTGGCGCAAGAAGGCTTCTATCGGCGCATCTACGAGGCGCAAACGCGGATGGAGCAGGAGTTTGAGGCGCAGTTGAATGCGATGAATAACTAGGACAGTAAGGCAGTAGATCAGTAAGTCAGTAAGTCAGTATAAACTGTCCCACTGTCCCGCTGTCTTACTGTCTTACTGTCTCTATCACAGTATACCAAGGAGAATTTTCATCATGTCCAACATGATTGAATTTGAAGAAGAAGAGTTCACTACCCAATTTAACGGGAAGACGGTGCTGCGCATTTTGCAGCAGTTGCGGCCCTACTGGCGTTGGGTAGCGGGTTTTCTAATCGCAGTGCTGGCGGTCTCCTTTTTGGAGTCCTACTTCACCTATCTGAGTAAACGGATCATCGACGAAGCCATTGTGGCGCGCAATGTGAGTGCGCTCTGGGATCTGCTGACCATCTATGGCGGGTTGATCCTGGTGCAGGCGGTGGCGGTCTTTGGCTTTATCTATATCACCGGGTTGTTGGGCGAGCGGGTGCGCTATGATCTGCGGCGCACCATGTTTAATCATCTACAGCGGCTGTCGCTTTCGTATTACAACCGCACGCCCGTCGGCTGGATTATGTCGCGCGTTACGTCGGACACAGACCGGCTCTCCGATCTAGTGACTTGGGGCTTGCTGGATGTGACCTGGGGCACGATGAACATCATCGCGGCGGTCTACTTTATGTCGCTGATCAACTGGCGGCTGGCGATCCTGGTCTTCTTGCTCATCCCGGTGATTGTGGTGATAGCCGTGCAGTTCAAGAAGCGCATCATCGGCGAATATCGCACGGTGCGCAAGATCAATTCCAAGATCACCGGCGCTTATAATGAGACGATCACCGGTGTGCGCGTGATCAAAGCGTTGAACCGGGAAGAGCGCAACCTAAGCGAGTTCAGCGACCTGACCGGCAACATGTATCAGGCCAGCTATCGCGCGGCGTGGCTGTCCGGTCTCTTCCTGCCGGTGGTGCAGATGATTAGCTCCATCGGCGTGGTGCTGATTGTCTGGTACAGCGGCAGCGCGACTGTCACCAACAGCGTCGTGGGCGAGATCAGCGTTGGCGGCATTCAGGCGTTCATTTCCTATGTGGTCTTCATGCTCTGGCCGATCCAGGAGATGGCGCGTGTCTATGCTGAAATGCAACAGGCCATTGCCTCCGGCGAACGCATCTTCTCGCTGATCGACGCCCAGCCGGACATTGTGGATCGACCGGGCGCGCAAGAAATCGATACCTTGCGGGGCGACATTGTCTTTGACCATGTTGACTTCTACTACATGGATAACGAGCCGGTGTTGTCCGATTTCACCCTGCATATCAAGCAAGGCGAAACGATTGCGCTGGTCGGGCCGACGGGTGGCGGCAAGTCAACGATTGTCAACCTGCTCTGTCGCTTCTTTGAACCGAAGCAGGGGACGATTACGATCAACAATCATGACTATACGCAGTTGACCCAGCAGACGATCCAGTCGCGCATTGGCATGGTCTTGCAGACGCCCCATCTCTTCTCCGGCACCATCCGCGACAATATTCGCTATGGTCGCTTAGACGCCACCGATGGCGAGATCGAAGAAGCGGCGCGCATGGTCGGCGCCCATGAGTTCATTCTGGCGTTGGAAAAGGGCTACGATGAAGAAGTTGGCGAAGGCGGCGTCTTGCTCTCGGTCGGGCAGAAGCAGTTGCTCAGTCTGGCCCGCGCCATCCTGGCCCGCCCCGACATCTTTATCATGGACGAGGCGACCAGTTCCATCGACACGCTGACTGAAGGGCTGATTCAGCGGGGCATGGACAAGTTGATGCAAGGACGCACCAGCTTTATCATCGCCCACCGCCTTTCGACCATTCGCAATGCCGACCGCATTCTGGTCATCGAAAATGGTCGCATTGCCGAGATGGGCAACCACCACGAACTGTTGCGCCAACGCGGTCACTACTACCGGCTCTACACCCAACAGTTCCGCCAGGAAGTGATTGAACAGGTCGATCTGTGGGAGACGGATGAGGTTAAGAGCGCTTTGGCCAATCTGAATTAAGCGGTCATGCACCGTGTTGCGTGTTGCGTTCCCTTCGACAGGCTCAGGGAACGCAACACGCAACACGCAGCACGGCGTCTACAATTCTCTTAACCAAAGCCAGGAAATTTGATAACATCCTGTAACACAACGCTTAACAAAGCTCTGCTACAATTGTTTCAGACCAACGGTAAGAATTGTCTCTTGGCCTTGGTTCGGATGGCGGACGTGATGGTGCATGTGAAGATTGTAGCGTAGGCGCCGGCCATCCCCAACAAGACCGAATAGGCACTTATAGGAAAGCGGGACGCTTGCTACGAAGAAACAAGCCGTCCCGCTTTTCTATTCCAGGCGCGTCTGTCATTTATGCCGGCGCGCCAATTCCGCTTCAATCTGCGACCAAGAGAGATCCCGTTGCGCCAGCAGCACCATACAATGATAAACCAGATCGGACATCTCATAGATCACCCGATCATCGCCTTCCCCCTTGGCGGCAATAATCACCTCCACCGCCTCCTCGCCAATCTTTTTACAGATCTCATTCTCGCCCATTGTAAAAAGCTTGGCCGTATACGACCCCGGCGGCGGATTTTCCTTCCGCTGTTGAATCGTCTCAAACAATGATTGCAATACAGTTGACATAATTGGTTCGTTTGCTAGTTGGTTGGTTCGTTTGCTGGTTGATTCGTTGGTTACTGCGGGACAATATGCTACACAAGTTTGCTTATATAGATCACCGCTCAAGGCGCGGTCAAATCCGCTCCTGTCCCGAATCCGCTGTTGTGGTGCGAAAGAAGCAACTGACCGCCCCCGTGTGGCAGGCCGGACCAGCCGCCTCCACACGAATCAACAGCGTGTCGCCATCACAATCGACACTGATGTCGATCACCTTCTGCGTGTTGCCGCTCGTTGCGCCCTTGTGCCAAAACTCCTGGCGGCTGCGGCTCCAAAAAACCGTCTCGCCGATGGACAGTGTGCGTTGCAAACTCTCGGCATTCATCCAGGCCATCATCAAGATCTGATGGGTGCGGGCATCTTGTACAATGGCCGGCACTAAGCCCGCTTCATTATATTTTACCAGGGCGGTTAACTCTTGCGTAGTCATTACACAACCGATTTCGTTTGGGAACAGGCGCTATCACAACAATTCCAGCGGCATCCGCACCGGCACCCCGGCCTGCGCCACCGCTTCCTTCACCTGCAAAATGCTCAATTCCTTGAAGTGGAAGAGACTGGCGGCCAGCGCCGCCGCCGCGCCCCCTTCGGTCAATGCCGCCGTAAAATCCTCGGCGCGGCCGGCCCCCCCACTGGCAATCACTGGAATATTCACCGCCGAACTAATGGCACGCGTCAAGGCAACATCATAGCCTTCTTTCGTGCCGTCGCCATCCATGGAGGTCAGCAAGATTTCCCCGGCGCCGCGCCGTTCCGCTTCTTTGGCCCAAGTCACCGCATCCAGCCCCGTGTTGATCCGACCGCCATTGACATAAACATCCCACCCTTCGCCTCGCTCGGCAAGGTCTTGCCCCTGGCGGCGACGGGCGTCAATGGCGACGACAATACACTGGCTGCCAAAGCGTTTGGCGCTTTCGGTGATCAACTGCGGGTCGCGCACGGCAGCGCTGTTGATGCTCACCTTGTCGGCGCCGGCCAGCAACAATGCGCGCATATCTTCCACTGTGCGAATCCCGCCGCCGACGGTAAAGGGAATAAAAACCGTATCCGCCACCCGACGCACCACATCGATCATGGTGTTGCGCGCCTCATGGGTGGCGGTAATATCGAGAAAGACCAGTTCGTCGGCGCCCTCCTGGTCATAGATCTTGGCCTGCGCCACCGGGTCGCCGGCATCGACCAGATCGACGAAATTTACCCCCTTGACCACGCGCCCATCTTTGACATCCAGGCAAGGGATAATGCGTTTGGCAAGCATGAACCCACTCTTTTGTTAGGAGATTGAGAGATTGAGAGATAAAGAGATTGAGAGATTACGTCTTAATCTCTTTATCTCTTTATCTCTCAATCTCCTACAGAAAGCTCACTCAGAAAGCTCCTACAGAAAGCTCACTCGGTGATCCTTAAATACGCCATCGCTGCGTCAAGCGCCGGCAATTGTTCGGGAGAAGTTTCGGTCAACAGTTCCCAGGTTTCGCGCGCCGCCAGCCAGCGCGCTTCACAATGGTCTTCATGGCCGAGATGCACCTCTTGCAAGTCAGTTTCGGCCAGGTAATAGACAATGGTGCGTTCGATCTCGTAGTTGCGAATCGCTGCTGTATACTCTAACACAGCCCGGCACTCTTCGTGGAATTTTAAGATAGGCAAACCGGTTTCTTCCGTGAATTTCCGCCGGGCGCAACTTCGCTCATCTTCGTGGGGGAGCACGCCGCCGCGCGGGAATTGCCATTGCTCGACAAAAAGATTAAAGAGAAGGAGAAATTCAATCCGCTCGTCATGCTGGCGATAGGGGATAATCCCGGCGCTCCGGCGCCGTAGGGGTTGATGCCCCAGGGCGACGGCGGCGGGCAAATCCAGCTTGTCGGCGTAGAGCGCTTGGTTGACCACCACACCGTCAATGTTATAATGTTCATGCGCTTTGAGGTGCGCAATATCATCCAGATTGGTTATTTTGCCACAAGCAATGACCTGAAGATCCGTAATATCCCCTAGGTGGGCGCTGGCTTCGATATTGACGCCGTTCATGGCAGCATCGGCGATCAGGTCACGGTAGAGAACACGTTTCACGCCCAGTGCGCGCATACGGTAGCCCACGTCAATGGCGTCCACCACGACAACTGACCGGCGCCCCTGTACCGCTACTTTACCGTCACGCGCTTCGATACTGACGACAATGCGGTCGCCGCCCCACTGCCCTACGGCCAGTTCGACCAACTCAGGATTTTCGGCGGCAATTGTCCCCAGCACCACCCGGTCGGCGCCCAGTTCTAACGCGAGTTGAATGTCGTCCAACGTGCGCAAACCGCCGCCAAATTGAATCGGCGTGGTTACGGCCTGGCGAATGGCCCGCAACTGCTGCAAATTGATGGGTAGTTGACGCAACAGGTCATCGGCCGGCGCTGCCGCCTTCTCGGCGCCGGGGCGTTTGATGAGAATGGTGGCCGGCCGATGCAGCGCCTGGAGATGAGCGGGGGTGGCACCAATTGAGCCATCAAGGTTGACCACATAGAGCCACTCCGCCCCTTGTTGCGCCCAGTGCCGGGCGATCGCAACGGGGTCGGCAGCGAAAACAGCCTCGGCGTCGGGGTCACCCAGATGCAAAGGCCGTGAACGCCCCTGACGCAGTTCAATGGCTGGGTAGATAATCATAAGTTGCGCACTTCCTCAATCCGGTGATAGCTAGCCGGAAAGTTGAATTACCAGCGCTGTGAGGACAGCAATTCAACTCTGCCGGGAACGACAAATATCTTAACAGACCATGCACTACACACCGGTCGATGGTAGTGATGGCAGCTTTGGCATGGGTCTGCTTGTGAAATTCACTTTATCACAAAATTCGCTGCAATAAACGTAACATCCCATCCATCATCCGGGAGATCCGGGTAATTGCGGAAGCGCGGGTGAGTGCGGAGCGGGTTGTGAGTGGTTGCGTGATTCGTGATTCGTGTTATGTTCGCTTTACTCGGTCATCAGGTCAAGGGGGCGGAAGTCGGCAAGCAGTTGGGGCATGACGGGATCGACAAGGGCAACAGCAGCAAAAGCCAGTTGCTGCCAATCCGCAAAGCGCACGCGTTCATGGCCCAGCAGATGGGCGCGGTAAAGACTAAAGGTCAACCCATGACCAACCAAGGCGATGGTGGTGTCGGCAAAGTGTTGACAAAGAGCGGCAATACCGGCCTGAAAACGGGCCAACGCGACGGCGGCCGGTTCCCAATCGCCGGCGGCTTGGGTGGGATCGGCAAAGGCGCGCTGCACTTGGGTGGCATAGTCATCGGTCCAGCCTGGTCGCTGCAATTCATCAAAACGGGGATCGACCTGCACCGGCAGCCGGCGTTGGGCAATGACCGGCGCAACCGTGAGCCGGGTCTTTACCTCGCTGCTCACGACAAGCTGCGTAACGGCGTTCCACATCGGCAACGTTGCCAATTGTTCAGCTTGCCGTTGCCCAGTTGTCGATAAAAGCCACGTTTTGACATCCTGCTCCGGCTGCATCTGCGCCTGAGCATGCCTGATCAAATAGAGACGCATGGTTCACGCTGCCAGTGCCGTCAGCGCTGTAGCTTGCGGCAGACCAACAACCATGCGCATAAAGTTGGCGAGAATGCGCAATCCTACGGTATGGCTCTTTTCCGGATGCGGCTGAATACCCCAGGCATTTTTATAGCGCACAATGCTGGGATAGGCGATGCCATAGTCGGTCAACGCCAGCACGGCCGAACGGTCGGCGGCGTCACAGTAGTAGCTATGAGCAAAATAGGCATACGCCCCGTCAGGCACACCCGCCAACAGTGCATCACTCTGTTGTTGATGCAATTGGTTCCAACCGATCTGGGGGACGCGCAAGGTATGGCCGGTGTGGGCCGGGTCAGCCATCTTGTCCGGGAAACGGCGCACACGACCGGGGATGATGTGCAGCCCCTCATGCTCACCCATCTCTTCGCTGCCGTCAAAGAGAAGTTGCATACCGACACAGATGCCAAGTAAGGGCAAGCCGACCTGGACGGCGTCCAGCAACGGCTGCTCAAAGCCCTGGCTGCGCAGGTTATCGACGCTGTCGCCAAAAGCGCCTTGGCCGGGCAGCACAACCGCCCGCCAGCGGGTCAAATCGGTGGGGGCATCGACAATATCGACGGGGATCTGTAGCGGCAACGCCACACTTTCAAAGGCTTTGTAGACGCTGCGCAAGTTGCCAACGCCATAATCGATGATCGCGATCATCTGTTTTTATCTTTCATTGCGGCCTACTGCACGGCAAAGTTCCGTACAAACGCCGGGGGAAACAAATGGCGCGCCAACCCCGTGGTGAACTCGCGGATTTGATGCTCAGCATGTTCACTCTCTACGGGCGTTAGCTCACCGGTCGCGGTCGCTTCATCAAAACGTGCTTCATGCAACACGGTCAAGCGACTATCAGGCATCAGCCAGAGCGCCAGATAGAGTGAGACGGCTTGCAAGTGATTACCGCGCCGCTGCGTCGGCAGGCAGATCGGGACATAGAAACCGATCGTCCGCTGCTGGCGATCAAAATATTTCTCCACCACAACGGCTTGCTCCAAGAGCCAGAAGCGCAACCAGACATAACCGGGGCCGGCGATAGTTTGTCCGCCAAGCTGTTGCAGCGGCGCAGTTGCTCCCCAACTTACCCGCTCCACCATCATATTGCTCAACCATTCGACCCGATAATCGGTCAAATGGGGCTGCCGCTGCCACTCACCACTGACCAAGGTGCGGAGTACATTCATCAGTGCTAGACCTACATCTTACTATCCACTACCCAAAAGACCAGAGAAGTTCGACTTTTGGTAAAAGTCGAACTTCTGCGGCAGCACTCAATACTTCTTCACGATCGCGCGGTAGGCCATCGGTTCGCGGTATTGAATCAACTGGCGCTCCTCACGCACCGTGCGCACCCGATCCAAGTCGATGGTCGCCACGGCATAGCCTTCAATGGCTTCATCAAGCGCCGTGTAGAGTTCACCGGAAGGGCCGACGACCATGCTGTCGCCGGCAAAGCGGCGGGTTGGTTCTTCGCCGACGCGATTGGTCGCCGCCACAAAGATGGCATTCTCACAGGCGCGGCTAATAATGTGCGCCCGCCACGAATCGGCGTATTGCTCTTCCCAATTGGCGCTCACCACCATCATCTCAGCCCCTTCCAGGGTCAGGCTGCGCGCGGTTTCCGGGAAAGCCAGGTCGCTGCCGATGCTCAAGCCAATGCGTCCCCATTCCGCTTCGACATTGATAAAGCGAAAACCGGCGCGGTAGACCTGGCGCTCTTCGCCCAAGAGGTGGACTTTGCGATAGTCACCGGCAATATCCCCCTCCGGCCCCAGGCAGACGATGCCGTTGTAGAGAATGCTCTCCACCTTTTCTTTGACTACCAGCCCAAAGACAATATGGGTGTTAAAGTCGTTGGCCCGTTTCGCCAGATAGTTGGTAGCATGGCCCGGCACTCGCTCCGCCAGATCGGTGGCGCGTAACCCCAGTTCCGCCCCGGTGTAGCTTAATTCCGGGAAGATAATCAGATCCGTATTCTGTTCACTACAGATCTTTTCCACAAAATCACCCATCTTGCGCAAGTTCGCCTCCGGATCGGCCAGGGCCGGCGCCATCTGCACAAGCGCAACCGTAATTTCACGCGCCATAATCGCTCCTACTGTTGATGTCTCTACTGTTGATGTGATGGTAGATCAGAATCATATCTTGTCAGTATAGCACAGCTTGCCCGAATCGCCATGTAATGAACCTGTTATCGCACAAAAAAAGTTGTCTGGTGGTCGCAGCGTCGCGTGGTCTGGTGGTCGCGTGGTCAACTTGTTATATTGCCGTCTTGTTTGTAAGCGACTACACGACTTTGCGACTACACGACTTTGCGACTACGCGACTTTGCGACTACACGACTTCGCGACTACAATAGCAGCAGCAAATAGGTGAAAGGAGTCTTATGGCAAAAATTACACATTGGCTACAGCGGGCCTGGTTGGTGCTGTTGGTAGCCGGTATTATCATTACGTTAGATCAAATTACCAAGGAGTGGGTGCGCGACAACATTCCGAAATTTAGTTCCATGATCCCGATCCCGGCGTTGGGGGAATATTTTGTTTTCGAGCATGTGGATAACTATGGCGCCGCCTTTGGCATTCTACAAAATCAAGGGACGCTCTTTATCGTCATCGCTATTGTCGTGGCCGTTGCCATTCTGGTCTATGTACGCTATCTGCCGATTGAACAGAGCTTTGTGCGCTTTCTACTGGGTCTACAACTAGGGGGCGCCGTCGGCAACTTGATTGACCGCATCACTCAGGGCTTTGTCACCGACTTTGTCAAAATGGGTGTTCCCGGCGTCTATTACTGGCCCAACTATAACATTGCTGACAGCAGCATTGTTGTTGGCGTGATTGCACTGGCGATCTACATCATGGTCGATGATGTACGCAAGCAACGCCAGGAGCAGGCCCGCCAGCAGGCGAATGGATAACTTTGAGCGCACCGCTTCTCTTTACTGTACCACCCGCTTCTGCCGGCCAGCGCATTGACCGCTGGCTGGCGGAAGTGTTACCCGACCGCAGCCGCAGCGAGATCCAGCGCTGGATTAAACAGGGTGAGGTTCTGGTCGATCAAGTGAGCGCTAAAGCCAGTCACCGCCTGGAAGCTGGTCAAACCATCGTCATCCGTCTACCCCAGCCTGCCGAAACACCCACGGTTCAGCCACAAAACCTAACCCTGCCCATCATCTTTGAAGATGCGGATCTGTTGATCATTGACAAGCCGGCCGGTATGGTCGTCCACCCGGCGCCGGGACATGATGATGGCACGTTGGTCAACGCCATTTTGCACCATTGCCCAACCATTGAGGGCGTCGGCGGCGAACGGCGGCCAGGGATTGTCCACCGCCTGGACAAAGAGACTTCCGGCTTGCTGGTGGTCGCCAAGAACGACCGGGCGCACCGCTACCTACAGGCACAGTTTAAGGCCCGCACAGTTTACAAAGAATATCTGGCGCTGCTGGAAGGACGGATCGAGCCGCCACAGGGACGGATCATTGCACCGATTGGTCGCCATCCGGTCGAACGCAAACGGCAAGCGGTCCTCCCCGCCGATCCACGCACCGGGGAAACCGAAGGGCGCGAGGCCATTACCGATTATTGGGTGCAAGCCTATCACACCCTACCGGCGCGCGATAGCAACGCGGTGGCTCATTTTTCCTTTGTCAAAGTGGTGTTACACACGGGGCGCACCCATCAGATTCGCGTCCACTTTGCCTGGCGTAAACATCCGGTGGTTGGCGATACGCTCTATGGCTATCGCAAACAGCGGTTGCCGATTGAGCGGCAGTTTCTCCATGCCCATCGCTTGCGACTGCGGTTGCCCAGTAGCGGCGAGGAACGGGAATTTGTCGCCCCGTTGCCGGCTGATTTGCAGCAGACATTGTCAACACTGAGTTAAAAATTATCTACCATTACGCCCATGCCAGTAGCCAGGGCTACGTCGTAAATGGGCCACGGCGATTACTTGAATTGTATTGCGCCGTATACGGTAGATTAAGGCATAGGGGAAACTAGGAACACGCGCTTGGCGAATTCCCGCTTCGATTTCATGAAACATTTGAGGGAATGCTGCTATTCTTGTAAGTGTATCTTCCACAGTGGTCAAGAAGCGCTCACCAAGAAAGTCTTGTTGTGCTTCGTAATATAGCGTAGCTTGGGTGAGTTCTTCTTCGGCTTCAGCTAAAAATTCGACATTCATGCCCGCAATCTCCCTCGAATTGCGGCAAATACCGTTTCCGCCGGGATCATTTGTGCCTGCCCTGCCTCAATCGCAGCAACACGTTTGCGGATTTCAGCAAGCCATTCCTCTGATAATTCAACTTCTTCTTCATGATCTAGCGTTTCCAATAACTTCTCAGCAACAAATGCGCGACCTGGTGTCGGCAGTTTCATTGCCTCTGTAAGAATTTGTTCGATCGTCATAGAAAATCTTCCTTTATCCAATCACCCCTATACCTCACTAGATTATACAACAAGATCAGCAATTTAGCATTGTTGTGTGTTAATTCTGCCCGTTATTATGTACCCAAACATCAAACTCCTCAAGCAACGACTGTTTGAGTACAGCCGGCGCACCGCAAGTCACAAACGCATTGCGCGCAATCCGCGCCAGATCAGCATGACCGTAGCCAAATTCTGTCGCCAACACCTGGTATTCCTGCATCAGCGAAGTATTAAAGAGCGGCGGGTCATCGCTATTGACCGTGACCAGCAGCCCCATGCGGTCGAGTTTGGGGAAAGGATGGTCCGCCAGACTGGGGTAGACATGCAGACAGATGTTGCTGGTCGGGTTGATCTCTAGCGGGATCTGGCGCTCTTTGAGCAAGGCGAGCAGCGCCTCGTCTTCAATTGCCCGCACACCATGCCCGATCCGGTCTGCCGCCAGCGTGTTGATCGCCCCCCAAACGCTGGCCGGGCCGACCGTTTCGCCGGCATGAGGGACAGAGAGCAAGCCCGCCGCTTTGGCCGTGCGAAAGACATGCGCAAATGGCTCCGGCGGCGCACCGACTTCAAAGCCACCCAAGCCAAAGCCGATCACGCCTTTGTCTTGGCCGGCCAGGGCATAGGCCAGCGTGCGCTCCGCTGGGTAAGGATGATACGCTTCCTTTTGCCGCAACCCCAAGCGGCGCAACTGTGCATCGACCCCACGGAGTAAGCCCCGCACCTTCGTGGACTTATGCCAGGGTTTAAAACTGGTGTTGCGCGGAATGTCAAAGACCCAGCGCATTTCGACGCCAAAGTCCCGTTTCGCCTGGGCGCGACCGACCTCCAAGCCTTCAAAAATGGCTTCCATCGTCAGCCCCTTGTCCTGCAAATCGGTGTGGGTAAAGGGTGTGAAGGTTAACTCCCGATAGCGAATGTTCTGCGCCGCCATGTCGGCCCCGCAGGCGTGGACAATCAAGGCAAAGTCTTCCGGCGTGCGCAGGAGGTCCGAAATCGTCCAGTAAATCTGGATAAAGTGGGGAAAATCGGTAAAGGTAAACCAGCGGCGCAGCCCAGCCAGATCGGTGGTCGGCAGCTTGTCTTCCCGCCGGTGCCGACGCGCCAACGCCAGCAGCGTCTCCGGTTGGATGGCGCCTTCCAGGTGAATATGAATTTCGGCTTTGGGCATGGCTTGGATAAAGTCTTGGTTGCTTTGCGCCAGTGGCGATGGTTGGTTCATGAGTGTGACCGTTCGGTAAAGTTTGGTTTGGTGCGCAGAGCGTGTAGAATGATAGCTGAAAACAAGCTCAACATTGCATAAACGCGGCCTGAGAAAGGGAAAATCCTTCCAGTCGAGGGAGTGCGGGCGCGCTATGCTGTAGAGATTGAACATCATCTAGGCAGCAATGGCCAGTCTGTTATAGAAATTCTAACCGAATTCATGTATATCGAACAAACACAACCCGATTCTGCACGAGCCATGCCAACCCTGGCGGCGCAATGGCGCTGGGTACGCATGCGCACGGCGATCTTCTGCCTGCTCATGCTCCTGATTAGCCTGACGCTGAGTGGCGGTAGCGCCATCCCAGCCACCGAGGCGCAGCAACGGGGCAAGGCGATGATTGTCGCCGGCTGGGGTTTTGATCTCCTGGGTTGGGAGGCAGAGGCGATCACCGAGAAACTGCGCGCCCTGCTCAACCAACCGGCGCATGGTCTCACCTACGCCGAATCCGTCAGCCTGGTGCATGATTACCTGGAACGGGCACAGGCCATCCGCAAGCTGGAAAACGACATCAACCGCACCTTCGCCGAGAACAATCACCAGGCCACGCCCGAAACCAAGCGCTGGCAGGAACAAGTAACGGCCTTGCGCGCCCAACAACAAGAGAAACGCCCCACCGTCGAACAGATCATCGAAGGCCAGGTCGCTCATGAGTTGGCCAAGGAAGGGTTGACCTGGGCCAACAATGTCTTCCCGCCGGTTCAGTTCACCTTTGTTGAACCCCCGCGCAAATTGGTTGTCAGCTCAAGAGATAAGATTGAGACGATCTACAGCCAAATGCTCGACGCCGAAATGAGCATTGAAACCATCGAACAGAGCGAAGCCGCTTACCGCCAGCAATTCAACGTCAGCGCCTACATCACCAATATCGGCGGGTTGGGCGCGTTCCCCACGATGGTGATTGACCGGGCCAGTTTGGAATGGATTTTAAGCACAGTTGCGCACGAGTGGTGTCACAACTATCTTTCCCTCTTCCCGCTGGGCCTAAATTATATGACCAGCGCTGATCTCACCACAATCAATGAAACGGTGGCCGAAATTGTCGGCAATGAGATTGGTGAGCGTACCTTGCGCACCTTCTACCCTGATCAAGTTCGCCCGCCGGAGCCAGAGCAACCAGCGTCACCGTCCAATACCGATGAACCACCTCCCTTTGATTTTGGCACAGAGATGCGTGAGACACGGCTGCGCGTTGATGATCTGCTGGCGGCTGGTCAGGTCGAGGCGGCGGAACGGTACATGGAAGCCCGTCGCCGCTTCTTTGTGCAGCATGGCTATCCGCTCCGTGTTCTCAATCAAGCCTATTTTGCCTTTCATGGCAGCTATGGCACCAGCGCCGCCAGCACTAGCCCCATCGGCCCCAAATTGGAAGAATTGCGCGCATTGACGCCGGATCTACAGACGTTTCTGGTCGCCGTGCGTGATATTACTTCGGTTGAGGAGTTAGAAAGCAAATTAGTGGAATGGAAGGCGCAACTTCACTAGGGAACAGTCAAATAGGTTCTACGGTTGCGATGACGCACGGCCAAAATCGTGATCTTTTGATCTTCATCGTCAACTTTGTAAATGATGCGCCACCCGTTGATGCGTAGACGATACCGTCGTCGTAATTCATCTTGGAGTTGACTGCCAGGTGGATAAGGTTCATCGGGCAAGGCAAGAATGGCATCGACAACTTCTTCACGCATTCGATCAGGTCGAACGCGCCTAATTTGACGGCGAACAAGTTCAGGAATATCAAGCTGGTACGGCTTCATGCTGTAACATCTCGCGTCTGAATTGTTCAGGATCGGTAATGGTCTGAACGGCGACTTCTTGGCGTTCAATCGCCAATTCCATTTCCAGGGCAGCAACGCTATCTTCTAAGTCAGCGATCTGTTCTAAAAGGTTATTCCAATGTTCTGGGACAACTAGCACAGCAGCACTGCGGCCATTTTGCGTCAACACCACAGGTGATTCTTGAATTGCAGCTAAGGTTTCAAGCTGGTGGTTACGAAAATCACTTAGGGATATAGTTTTCAATACACGGTCCATCGTCTCCTCCATCGGCCAAATACAGAATGAATTCAGTCAGTAGTGTACCAATGTGGGATGTCATTGTCAAATCAAGGTCAGTTTTTGGTTAGTCAATCCAGTAATAATCCTTATGCGTTTCTCTTTTACCACTCAACCCGCCACCTTTCTAGAACGCCCGAATCGGTATCGCATTGTTGCTCAATTGCACGAAACGCAACAGATTGTCAGCGCCCACTGCCCCGATCCTGGCCGGCTGCGGGAGTTGCTGATTCCCGGTGCGACGGTGCATATCAGCCAGGCTGCCCACGCCGAACGCAAAACGGCTTATGATCTGCGCTTTATCGAACACCCAGAGCATGGGCAACTGGTCAGCCTGGATACGCGCTTGCCCAACCAGATTTTTGGCGAAGGCTTGGTCAGCGGCTTCTTCGCCCCCTTTCGCGGCCATCAAGCCATGCAGCGGGAAAAACCGCTACCCCACGCCCCCAGCGACGGCAGCGTCCACAGCCGGATCGACTATCAGATCATCGACGCCGCTGGTCGCCCCTGCTGGATCGAAGTTAAATCGGCCAGCCTGGTGGAGAATCGTTGCGCCCGCTTCCCCGACGCTGTCACGGCCCGTGGTCGCCGTCATGTGCTGGAACTGGCGGAGATGGCGCAACAGGGCGTCCGCACTGCCGTCGTCTTCATCATCCAACGCCCCGACGCTGACCTGTTACGGCCACAATGGTCTACTGATCCTGACTTTGGTCATGCGCTGGTGGCGGCCCAAGCAGCGGGGGTAGAAATCTACGCGTACACCTGCATTCTGACCCTGCGTGAGGTCTATTTAGAGCGCACTATTCCGATTGTGCTAACTGTGGGCTAACAAAATGTCAACAAAACGCCAACATTTTGCCCCTTTACAAAACGGAACTGATGTGCTATACTGTTTGTGTTAGTCAAGGGGATGTCCGGTTTCGACGGGGCAGGAAGTGCTTTGATCGCAGGTCGTAGAGCGTGTGGCTACGTAAAAAGACGCAAAACCTATAAATGCCAACACAGGCAAATCCTTCAACTTCGGTTTCGCTAGCGCCCCTATGGCGGCTGCTGCCTAATCAAGCTGAAGTGATCCTCTAATCCAGGATCACGGCCCGTTCTAGCGCTACTCGCAGGCTGAACGCAAGCTGACATACACTGCTGAGGTGCGGGGGCTTGACGCCGATACGGCCCCCTAAGACGAATCGGCTAGGTGGGCATGTGCATCCCGTCGCCCGGAGGCTGCCCAGCGAAACACCAAAGGTGGCGACTAAACCTGTAGAAGTCTCTGTACAAATGTTTCGGACGCGGGTTCAACTCCCGCCATCTCCACTCAAAAAAGCGGCGCAGACAGTATCTGCGCCGCTTTTTTATAATAATGCAACAAGGTGTATAATACAATGGTACCGATTCGTTTGTAGGACAGTTGATGCTCTCAGGATAATCTCTATGAATGTTACCATCACGGCGCAGGTGTCAGATACACTTGCGCAGCAACTTGAACAATTGAGTGATCGGCTGCCGGACATCTTACAACGTGGGGTGTGGGACTTGCTCACCGAACCAACTACCGCCATTCATGATGAACAGGCTATCATTGCCGTCCTAGCCAACCAACCGTCACCAGAACAAATCTTGGCGCTTCGGCCATCGCCAGAACTCCAGACGCGTGTCAGCACGTTACTAGCTCGCAGCAAAGAGCATACCTTGTCCCGCAGTGAAGAGCGAGAGCTAGAACGGTATTTAACCCTAGAACATTTGGTTCGTATGGCCAAGGCCCACGCATACCAACAATTAACCATCCGTGCATGAGCTATATTTCGCCAACCCTGCGTCAGGCAGTTGCCGAACGGGCGCGCCACCGTTGCGAATATTGTTTGTATCCGCGTATGGCTGCCTTTCTTACCTTTGAAATTGAACACATCATTGCAGAAAAACATAGCGGGCAAACCAACAGCGAGAATTTGGCTCTATCCTGTCCCCACTGTAACCGCGCCAAAGGCACGGACTTGGGATCGCTCGAGCCCATAACCAAATTGTTGACACCGTTCTACAATCCACGAACACAAGAGTGGCGTAATCATTTTGCCCTGAGAGGCGCAGAAATTATTCCATTGAGGCCGGAGGGCCGTGTTACGGTTAATATCTTGCAATTTAACGAGCCAGATCGTGTCGCAGAATGGCGACGCCTTCTCAGTGCTGGTTTATTTATGTTGCCTTAGTCAAGCAAGACAGTTACATTCGCCATCCGGTGACGCCTGAAATCAACACGTTCACGCCCATATCCAAAATCGCCAGCAAATAAAGCAAAATCGCGACCCGAAACGCAAGACGGCGTTGTTGCCGTTCTTCCAGCACCACCAGCAACCCAGTGACGCCCAAGGATTGGATCAACAACGCCGTATCCAGCATTGACCACAATTTGAAATTAAAGCCGCCGGCAAAGGCCGAAACAACAAGAAAGAAAAGTTGCAACCCGATAAAGATTCTGGCGCGACTGAGTTCACTAGGAGAAATCTCCTGTTCATCCACGCGCTTGCTTGCCATGACTGGCCCCACCTGTTCCGTTGGCGTCATGTTCGTCACCCCCTTGGTATGAATACGATCATAGCCGGTAGTCCAAAAACCATGACGCCCCAGGTACTCTTTAGTTACGCGCTCTTCCTCTCCTCAGTCCGTACCATAACCTACTGTCAAGCAGCAACAACCTCCCGAATCGCCTGACTGATTCGCCCCACATTCGGGATCGACGCATCTTCCAACGGCGGACTATAGGCCACCAGCGCGCCACCCATGTTGACCCGCTTCACCGGTGCATCCAGGTAATAGATCCCCTTATCTGCCGCCAGCGAGACAATATCGCCACCCCATCCCGCACCGTGGGGCGCTTCTTCGACAATCACCAGCCGGTTGGTCTTGGCGATGGAGTTTAGCACCGTCTCTTCATCAAGCGGGACCATGCTACGCAGGTCGATCACTTCCACGTCGATGCCTTCTTTGGCTAACGCTTCGGCGGCTTCCAGCGCCCGATGCATCATCAGTTGGATGGCGACAACCGTCACATCTTTGCCCTGACGGCGCACTTTGGCCTTACCCAGTGCCATCGGCCCCGTGTCATCCGGCACATCTTCGCTCAGGTTGTAGAGACCCTTGTGTTCCAGGACAAAGACCGGGTTATTCTCGCGAATTGCGCCGCGCAGCAACCCATACGCATCGGTCGGGGTGCCAGGGGAAACGACCTTGATCCCCGGCGCGCTCATCAACCAGGATTCAGCACACTGACTATGCTGGGTGCCAAAACCGCCAGCCACCCCTTGCGCCGCCCGAATGGTCAACGGCGCGATAAACTGGCCGCCGCTCATGTAGCGATACTTGGCAATCTGATTGACAATCTGATCCATCGCCACAGGGATAAAGTCGGCAAACATCAGTTCTGCCACCGGTCGCAGCCCCGTAATCGCCGCGCCCAGTGTTGCACCGATAATCGCCTGTTCCGAGATGGGGGTATCACGCACACGGTTGGGGCCAAACTCTTGAAACAGCCCCGGTGTCACCTTAAAAACGCCGCCGGCCTCGGCCACATCTTCGCCAAAGAAAATCACATCGGGATCGCTGCGCAACTCATCGGCCAACGCCTTGCACACCGCTTCACGGTAAGTCATTGTTGTCATATTTGCTGCTCTCTCAATCTCTTATTGCTTGGCTTCATAATAAATGTGATCCCACAATGCTTCCACTGGTGGGTACGGCTCGGCCTTGGCGTATTCGATAGCGTCGAAGACCAGTTGCTCGGCAGCGCCTTTCATTTCGTCAAATTCGGTCTCGTCCAGTTGACCATCGGTGATCATGCGCACTTTGAGCAGGTCAATCGGGTCGCGTTTTAGCCATTCATCCAGTTCACCGGGGCGGCGATAGGGGGCAGTGTCGGTGCGCGAGTGGCCGCGGTAGCGATAGGTTTTGAATTCAATCAAGGTTGGCCCATCGCCGCGTCGCGCTCGATCCAAGGCGGCTTTGGCCTCGGCATAGACCGTTTCGGCGTCTTGTCCATCAACGATGATACCAGGAATGTTATAGGACTTGGCGCGGGTGGCAATGTCTTCCACCGGGGTGGTCTTGTGCTGGGCGCTGTATTCGCCATATTTGTTATTTTCACAGCAGAAGACGACCGGCAATTTCCAGATCGCGGCCATATTCAGCGCTTCATGAAAGGCGCCAATGTTGGTTGCGCCTTCACCAAAGAAGGAAACGGCCACATGGGGCAAGCCCTTCACCTGATAGGTCAACGCCGCGCCCACAGCAATCGGCAACTGCGCGCCGACAATCGCGTTGGCTCCCAACAGCCCGATGCCGGCGTCGGTCATGTGCATACTGCCGCCCTTGCCCTTACACGCGCCGCTCTCCTTGCCCATCATCTCGGCCATCATCGCTTTGACGGTCATGCCCAAAGCCAGCGCATGACCGTGGCCGCGATAGGTGCAAGTGACGGTGTCCCCCTTCTGCATCGCCCACGCCATGCCGACTGAACAGGCTTCTTGCCCCACACACAGATGGGTCGTGCCGCGAATTAAGTTCTGCAAAAATAATTTCTGAATTTCCTCTTCGGCGATGCGGATCTCCAACATACGCCGCAACATATCTTGTCGGGTAGTTACATCGAGTGCTTGTGCCATTGGTTTCCTCGTGTTGCGTGTTGCGTGATGCGTGCTACGTGATTCGTGACCTTCGATAAGCTCAGGTCACGAATCACGTAGCACGCATCACGTTCTATTTGCCTTGGCTAAAGTTATCTAGTTCGGTTTGGAAGGCAGCCATGAAGCGGCCCAGGTGTGCGCCATCCACGGCGCGATGATCGCCACTCAGGGTGAGGTGGACGGTGTGGCGAATGTGTAGACCACCGTCGATCACAACGGGCCGTTGTTTCACTGTGCCAACAGCCAGGATCGCGACCTGTGGTGGGTTGATAATTGCCACAAATTGATCGACTTGGGGAATAATCCCTAAGTTGCTGATGGTAAAAGTGCCACCCTGCAAGTCATCGGGTTGCAACCGGTTGGCGCGCGCCCGTTGGATCAGCGCTTTACCATCTTGCGCCATCCCTTGCAACGAGAGCCGTTCAGCGCCCTGCAAGACCGGCGTGATCAAACCTTCCTCACGAGCGACCGCAATCGCCAGGTTGACGGCGCTGGATTGATAAACCATCTCGTCCTCAAAGGTGGCGTTTAGCTCCGGCACCCGCTGCAAAGTCTGCACTGTCAAATATTGAATCAGATCGTTGAGACCAGGCCGTGGTTCCGACATGGTTTGTAACCGCTTGAGCGCAGCTTCCAGGTCAAACTCGCCGGTAACATAGAAGTGCGGCGCTTCCCGTTTACTCTCAGCCATGCGCTTGCCGATGATCTGGCGAATCCGGCTCAAGGGGATGGCGGTTGCACCTTTGCGAGCAGGAGCACTTACCGGTAGCGTGACCACCGGCGCGGACACACCCGGCGCCGCTTTCGGCGTCGTGCGCGCCTTGAGGTAATTCTGCAAATCACTCATGGTTGTGACACCACGCTGACCGGTCGCCGGTACTTCCGCCAGGGTAATTCCCGCTTCCCGCGCCGCCTTGCGCACCTTAGGAAGGGCCAATACGCCGGCGCCATTACTCCCTTCCCCAAGGCTTGTCCTGGAAGGATGGGGAAGGGCTGGCTTCGACGTGAGATCAGCCGAACGGGAGGGGGTAGCCGCTAACAGCGCCTCGACATCTTCTTTCATAATGCGCCCGCGCGGCCCACTGCCCTGTACTTGCGCCAGATCGATGTTGCTGTCGGCGGCCAATTTGCGCGCAATCGGTGAAATCTCAACAGCAGCAGGGCTAGATGCGGATGACCGTTGCATCTCTTCCGGCGCGCCGATGCGAGCAATCACAGCCCCCACCGACACTTCCGCACCGGGCGTTGCCAATAATTCCAGCAAAACACCAGCCGCCACGCTCTCCAATTCAACGTTGGCCTTATCCGATTCGATGACGGCGATGAGTTCACCCTTTTTCACCGGGTCGCCGGGCTGCTTAAGCCACTCGATCAACCGGGCTTCCTGGGTGTCAAAGCCCATGTTGGGCATTACAATCTCGGTTGCCATGTTCTGTTTGTTCCATTCTTCAGCTTTTGGCTATATTAAGCGGATTGATCGCCACCTAGGCGGTCAACCCTTTGTTGCGCTTTGAAGGCTGCGGCGCGTTGGACATAGGTCTCCGCCGCCAACCGATTGTGCTGGATCTCTTCCGGCGTCAATGCCCGCACCACCTTGGCCGGGCTACCGATGATGAGGGAACCGGCGGGGAATTCTTTGCCCTCAGTCACTAAGGAATTGGCGCCGACAATGCTATCTGCGCCAATCACCGCGCCATTTAAGATGGTGGAGCGCATCCCGACAATCACATTGTCGCCAACGGTCGCGCCGTGGACAATGGCGCCGTGACCAACAGTGACGCCAACGCCAACCCACACGGGGAAGCCAGGGTCAACATGAAAGATCGCGCCTTCTTGGATATTGGTACGCGCCCCGATAAAAATCGGCTCCACATCCCCACGTAACGAGGCATGAAACCAGACGCTGCACGCCTCCGACAGGGTAACATCGCCAACGACAACAACATCGTAGGCGCGAAAAACGGTGGGGTGAATTTGGTGGGGGCGAAATTCGGTATAAAAGTTCATGGCAATCATTCATCCGCTTGATAGAGTTTTATCTTTGTCAGAAAATTGTCCAGCGTATCGGTTTGCACAGCCGCGACGAATAGCTGTTCCAATGCGGTGTCATCTTCAATCGCTGTAATGGCTTTTTCAAGTTCACGATAGGTGATAATTGGCGGATTTAGACGCAGGACAATGATATTTAAAATATCCTGTTGTCGCGTCAAACGGGCAACCTCGACTCGTGCTGCCGCACGTTCGGCGCGCACTCGACGCAAATAAGGCGTATCAACGACAAATTCTTCGCTATCAATTAACTTCTCCAACATCGCCAAAATCCTTTCATCATCAACCAGCGCCACCAACGTCGTAAAAAGCCTCCCCTGTAATTCCTGATCTTCCACTGCTTTTAACTGCGTTACCACATCCGGCACGAGGGCATCGACGTTACTCATTTGTGTTTGCCCAATTAATGGTAACAAACCAGGGCGTGCTAACGCAAGTAGCTCTTCCGCCTTCAATTTCCACAAATGGACAACACGATACTTCCAGCGCAACGTGTTAGAGCCATCCGGCGCTTTGATCTCATGCTCACCAGTGTCGCGTGCGCCAACACCCTCGCCAACATAGAAGACCACACTGTACAAGTCAAGTTCACGTTCGGCTTCAACAACACGCGTGATATAGTCCAGCATCCGCCACTTCATCGGTTTGCGGCTGCTGCGCCCTTGAAATTCAATATGCAATAGCGCAGTCCGACCAGTAGCCAACAGCACACGGAAGAGATGATCTGCCCGTACAGGCTCACCACCCGGCAATTCGATATTGACTGTCTGCGCGTCTACCACCTCTGCCTCTAATAGCCAGGCGGCAATATCTTTGATCGACGTATGGAACAAGCGCTTCAGAGGATCATCAGTTTCAGCCATTGGCAAGCTTTCCAAGTACATTGTCAATGAAAATCGATGTTTGCCCAGTGTAGTTAGCCGGGTCAAGCATCCGACGCAACTTCTCATCCGGGACAGCATTGCTAATCTCCGGCACGGTTGACAAAACACTATAGAGCGAACGATTTTCGGTCAACGCTTTGGCGCAAGCATCATAAACGACATCATGTGCCTGTTGCCGACCGATGAATTGCCCCAAGTGCATCATCACCGCTTCAGCCACAATCTGACCGTTGGTCAGTTCCAGGTTTTGGCGCATCTTCTCCGGGTGGACGACCAGCCCATCAAAGATGGCAATACTGTGTTGCAGCGCAGCCCCGGTCAGTTGACAGACATGGGGCAGCAGATCCCACTCCACATGCCATTCACCCATCGCCCGCTCATGTTCCGGTTGCATAGCGCTCAACATGCTGGGTACTTGTTGACGCGTCAGTTGGGCAATGCCAATCACCGCCTCACAGAGAATCGGGTTGCGCTTCTGCGGCATCGTGCTAGAGCTGCCTTTGCCGTGGACAAAGGGTTCTTCCACCTCGCCAAATTCATTCTGTTGGAGAACCGCTACTTCTCGCGCCACTTTGCCCAAGGTTGCGGTCAATAACCCACATAGGGAAACAAACTCACCAAAACTGTCACGCGCGGTATGCCAGGCAATAGCAGCCGGGGCCAGGTTTAATTCAGCCGCCAATGCTTGATGCACTGCCCACCCATTTTCACCTAAGGAAGCTAGCGTACCAGCCGCACCATTAAACGAACACCGCAACAGCCGTGGCCGGCACTGGATAAAACGTTCGGCGTGGCGCTGCAACTCATCGATCCAGACCGCCACCTTAAAACCAAAGGTGATCGGCAGCGCATGTTGACCATGCGTCCGCCCCGCCATCACTGTGTCACGGTGGGCTTGTGCGATTTTGGTCAAAGCGGCGATCAATTGCGCTACCGCCTGTTCGATCAAAGTCAACGCCGAACGCAACTGCAAGACATTCCCCGTATCCATAATGTCCTGCGTCGTCGCGCCCCAGTGGACATAGCGACCGGCCTCCCCGGCACAGCGCGCCGCCAGTTGACGCACCAAGGGCAGAATCGGATAGCCGACGAGGTTTGTACCGCTGCGCAACTTATCGTAATCAATGCCCTCCGCCTTCGCCTGCCGCGTAATTTCCTCAGCCGCCGCTTGAGGAATAATGTTTAACCGAGCCTGGGCGCGCGCCAATGCCGCTTCCACATCCAGCCAGCACTGCACCAGATGGGCATCGTCAAAAATCGTCCGCATGGCATCAGTGCTGTAAAAATCACGGAAGATCAACGAATCAACAATGTGACTTGGCATGAATCGACCTCAGTTCATCTCATAGCCGCCATCGACATTGAGGGCTTGACCGGTGATGCAATCAGCATCCGTGGAACAGAGAAAGGCCACTGCCCCGCCGATGTCTTCCGGTGTAGAGGCGCGCTTAAGCGGAATGGTATTAATAAAGGCGGCAATTGCCTCACCTGGTTGTGTACCAAAGAGCTTGCCGCGATCCTCGTCAATCTGCTTCCACATGGCTGTGGGTACAACGCCAGGGCAAACCGCATTAACCGTAATGTTATAGGGCGCAAGGGCCAACGCCGCCGACTGCGTAATGCTAATCACCGCCGCCTTGCTCGCCGAGTAATGAGCTGACAGCGGCCGACCATGCCGTCCAGAGATCGAAGACATATTGACGATCTTGCCGTTGCTCTGCTGATTAATGGCCGATGACTGACCTGCGGACGGCTTCAGATTCGCAATGTCCGCCAATTTTGTCCCGGCACGCAACTCTTCGGGAATCTGCCGGATCATCTGGTTTGCCACGGCTTGTAGACAGAAGAACATGCCCCGTTGGTTAATATCGATCACCCGATCCCAATCCGCTTCCGTCAGATCGAGTAGCGGCTTGGTCTGCGCGACGCCGGCATTGTTGACCAGAATGTTGATCTGCCCAAAGTGTGCCACCACATCATCCACCATCTTCTGGCTCAAGGAGGCATTGCTCACATCAACTTGATAGGGCAGCGTTTTCGCCCCAGTTGCGCTGGTAATTTCTTGCGCTGTGCTGGTGGCGGTTTCCACATTGTAATCAGCAATCACCACGCTTGCCCCTTCACGAGCCAGGCGCGTGGCAATGCCTTTGCCGATCCCCTGTCCTGCGCCGGTGACAATGGCGACTTTGCCGGCAAAACGTTGTTCCATAGGTCTTTCCTTTTCGTCTCTTCTCTCAATGGCTATGAATTTTTGAGCGCACGCAGGTAGCTTACCAGTCGATGCACTTGCGTGGTAGGGTTATCTGTCTGATTCTGTGCGGCTTGTTGACCCGCTCGTTCAGCATAGCGAATCGCCAGATCGGTATAGGGAATCAACTGCAAGTAGATGGCTTGACTACCTTTGCTATACGCCGGTAGATGCGCCTTAAGATCCCGCAACACATGTTGCCCTGGCGAGTAGGATTCTGATCGGGCATAAGGCTTCGTGGTAAAGATGAAATGCAGCAGCAACCAATACTCAAAACATGGCACAGAGGTAATCGCGGTAAACACATCCGCCAACTCCTCAGCAGCCAAATCGCGCACGGCCTGCTGGTAGGTAGAATGTTCATCTTTATCAAAGACACAGAATACCCGATCAAAACCCTCTTCCTGCTGATAACGACGCTTGGCGTGAGCGACTACACTCTTTGGGCTGGGGTCAGAATCGCCATCGATCTCGACATTTGCGGTGTTCAACCGGAGATGCTCGACTAGCTCCCGAAAGTAGTTCGGTTCGGTCTTACTCCCTTCACAGACGATCAACACCCGATCATACGAAGACCGTTTTGGTTCTCGCCGCTGCAACCCAGGAATCTGTCGTGCCCTACGCGCCATTCACGCCTTCCCATACCTTGTTCATTGCACGGAAATAAGGCAATGCCCCATACCGCCCTTGCAAATAGTGCTTCTCTAGATTCTCCACCCCTTTACGCGGGCTGAAGTCGCTCAACGGATAAAGCGTCGTCGCATTAAACTCATCCTTGTCGGTAAACCAGATCTGGTCGCGCCGAAACACTTCCTGATTCAGGATCGAAGTCTCATGCGTTGTAAAGATCAGTTGCGCATTGTGTCGGTTCAGATGGTTGTCATGAAACAGCTGCACCAAAAACTTCACCAGGTTCGGGTGCAAATTATCATTCAACTCATCTACGATCAACACCGACCCCTTTGCCAACGCGGCCAACCACGGGCCAGCCAGTGCAAAAAACTTGCGTGTCCCCTCTGACTCTTCTTTGAGTTCCAGCGCAAAGCGCTCTCCCTCACTCCCCAGATGCACAGTCCTTACATCAAACTGCTCCCCATCTGGCTCTAGCGGTCGCTCCGCCACCATCTTCGACGCCATCTCCATCCGTCGCATGGGATATTTTAGCTCATATTGGTATTTCCGTTCAACCTCCAGATCAGCGATGGCAAAATCAGCCGCCTGCAAAAAGTTCAACACCTGCTGCTTACCCCCACCGTTTCCTACTTGTTTGATGGTAAAATCCGGCGTCAACGGCCCATTACCATACACTTGCAGTGTAGACTGAAACCAATCAAACACCGGCTGCAACTGTGTACTATTCAATTGTATTGCCGTCGATAGAAACAGCGCATTCGGCCGTGTCGCCTCTTGCCATAAATACTTCGGCCCAGTCAGCTTCTCCGTATTACCCCATTCATAACGCTGCGTTTCTGCATTAAACTTCCGGTCGATCCAGCTCTGCGAACGCCCCTTGGGGAAGGCAAAGAGCCACTCTTCCAGGATCTGCTGCTTGGAAGCCACAAAGCCGTATTGATAGCGCACATCCCCGGCCACAAAATGCACTTCAAATTCTGTGGGTTGGCGTTGCGTCTCTGCATCAAACAGGTAAGGCGTCACCGGCACTTCATCCCCTCGTTGGCTCTGGGCTGACCATAACACGATTGCGATCATGGTTTGCAACGCTTTGATCAGGTTCGATTTACCGGATGCGTTCGGGCCATAGATCGCAGCCGTGCGCACTAAGTCCAGCCGTCCTTCCAACACAGCGGTCGTATTTGCGCCTTGCAACTCGCTACTGCTGGCGCTCACCATTGACAGGGTTTGTTGTTGTTTGATTGAACGGTAGTTGGTTACAGCAAATTCTATTAGCATAAGATTGCCTCAGATGGATGTTTTTATCGTCTTTTTTGACAATTTTATGCAAATTTTAGCACAAGATTCGTTCCTTGTCTAGTCCCCACTTTTATCTTTTTTGTGACAATTCTCTGGGTTGCTGAAAGGTTGCGACACGATGGTAATGATACTTGACCTTTCTTGTGTTCAGGCTGGGCATCAAAAGTGTTAAGGTAACTCTTACTTTACCACAAAACAGCTTTTGTTCTAAAGTTGCTTATCAGTGGCAGCAGATCGTGTGGTGACAGGGTGACTTTGCACATGACCTTTGGCACTGCCGCACATGACTAGGGCAGCGCGATACTCTCAGAAGAGGACAAAAGATTGAATCGCTGATTTCGCTTGTACAATGGAGGATCTATGTTATATCAAGAACGAAACGCAAACATCCCACAGGCTGACCGTTGGTCTTATCTTTGGTTGGCGCTCAGTGCTGTGCTTGGTCTATTTTCTCTTGGCTATTGGGTAATTCCGTTGGCGGCGTGGCTGTCCACCGTTTTTACCATCCGTTTTTTGCGTACCCAACCGGTGTGGCGTGGGTTCATGGTGATGGTCATCGTCGCTATTGCCGTCAATGCCTATACTGGGCGCGATATGGTGCCCATGCCCTTTCCGATGTCCATTGGTCTACTGGCTGTGCAGGTTTTACTTGGCAGCTTACCCTTTCTTGCGGATCGTTTGTTGACACCCCGGCTCCAAGGCTTTGCTGCTACCCTGGTCTTTCCCCTGGCAGCCACCGCTTGGGAGTTTCTCAACTTGACCAATAGTCCGTTGGGTAGCTTTGGGTCAGCCGCCTATGTCAACTACGGCAATCTACCGCTCATGCAACTGGCCTCTGTGACCGGCATCTGGGGCATTACGTTCCTTATGCACTGGTTTGCTACCGTTGCCAACTGGAGTTGGGAACGCGCCTTTGAGCCAAAACTAATCTGGCGCGGCGTCGCGCTCTATGCGACGATCTTTGCTGCTGTGTTGGCATATGGGAATGCACGCTTATTGTTTGCTCCCCAACCGGCCACCGAGAGTGTACGGATGGCCGGCATTACGATTGCGCACAGGCCGCTGTCCGAGGTGATCCCGCTCTTTGAACAGGATATGGCCGCATTCCGCGCAGAAACCAGTACAATTCATGAACAATATTTTGCAGCCACGATTCGTGAAGCACGGGCCGGAGCGCGGTTGATCAACTGGCCGGAAGGCGCGGGCATCGGCGTAGCAGAAGATGTTGCTGCGTTAGTCGCGCAGGGACAGACAATTGCGCAACAAGAGGGCATTTACCTGGCTATGCCAACTTTCACGATCTTCCCCGATGACGAACGTCCAGCCGAAAATCGGCTCTTTGTCATCGACCCAGCCGGTAAGGTTGTGATCGACCATGTGAAATATGGCGGTAACTTTTTAGAAGGAACACTACTAGGCAACGGCGTCCTGCAAACCGTGGAAACGCCTTTTGGTCTGCTCTCTGGGGTGATCTGTTGGGATGCGGATTTTGTGGTCAATATGCGGCAGGCGGGGCAACAGGGTGTAGATCTCGTTGTCATCGGCGCTAACGACTGGCCGGGCATCAACGCTGTTCATGCGCAAATGGCGGTCTTCCGTGCCATCGAAAATGGGACAACCATTTTGCGCCAGGCGTCCAACGGCACATCAATCGCCGTCGATCCCTATGGCCGTGTCCTTGGCTCATTTGACCATTTTACGACCACCGACCGGGTTCTCGTTGCGCAAATGCCGGTCAATGCCCATCTCTTTACGCTCTATTCGGTGATTGGTGATGCTTTTGGTTGGGCAACGGTGATTGGGTTTATCGTCATCCTGGTTTGGGCTGTGATGCGAGGGCGAAGAGTTCCCTCAGGCGCCGCTGTTCCAGCAGAAGGGGCAGTGACAGCATAAACTTCTGATGAATGAGAGACCAACAGCGATGGGGGTCAACATGGCTTATAGTCTCTCGTTTCATTCAAGTAGACAAAAGCAACAGACTGTTGCAAATCAGGCCAAGCAACAGAGGAAGATAAAGCACAGCCCGTAGATCGCCATAGGCAACTGCGCCAAATGTTAACAAAATGATCAGCAGTTGAGCCGCCACTATCCATCGCCCCCAGCCAACACGCCTGCCACTGTTGCGCCAGTACACAAAAGCCAGCCAAAGGGTCAATAGCGCGCTCACCATTGTCAGCACCACGCCGATCCACGCTAGATTCGCCGGCACACGATAGCGACCAGTTCCCTCTAAAGCCAGGCTAGCGCCCAATCCCAGCAACGTAGCTGCACAAAAAATGCCAAGCAAGCCACTCAATAACGCCAACAGAACGCTCAAAACAGGTGAGATTGGTCGTCGAGAATCCAGTGGTTGTGACATGAATGCCTTCTCCCCAAAGCAGCCTGCAATTCATCTACACCGGCGGCTGTACTAATTCCAGGGTAATCCCATCAGGGTCGGTGAAATAGACAGAATAGCCCCCCTTGTTCACCCCTTCTGTAATGTAATTAGGCTCCGACTTGAAATTCACCCCCAGCGCTTTCATCCTCGCATATTCTGTCATCATATCATCAACTTGAAAGGCCCAGTGGCCGACGCCAGTGCGGTTGGTATCGAGGGGAATGTCTGCGCCCCGTGGATTGACATACTCGATCAACTCAATGTGATGCAGAGACCGCGGAACCGGCAGCCCCGGCACACGCAATTGCGCGACCTTGAGATGAATGTCAGGAAAGCCGACCAGTTTAGAAGTATAGGCGTTAGCCTGGATCTGACCGCGCACATATTCCAACCCCAACACTTCTGTATACCACTGCACTGACCGTTCCAAGTTACTAACGGTAAACGAAACATGCCAAAAACATTGGATCATTGCTCTGCTCCCTACGCGAATTGTTTATGATGTCAGTTGCACCGGAACACAACAACGGATTTAGGAAGCAACAGATTGCTGTTGATGAGCGCTGTTGATTTATTTCGTTGACAGAACACTATCTTACTACGCATGAAATCCGTTGCTTCCTAAATCCGTTGTTGTGTTCCCCTACCGCCGAAACAACGACAACCCCACCGGCAGCGATTCGCCAAACATCCACTCTTGTTCTGCCTTATCAAGGGTAGTGACGGGATTGTTCAACATCGCTTGCAAGTGTGCTGCATCTGAACGGCGCGCTAACCAGGCAGAAACCCGCTCGCGTAACTCTTCGGGAATATCACGCGAGCGGTCATCGGTAAAACGTGCTAACAAGATCAGCGCGTTGGCGGCGCTGTTGCTTGGTTCCAAATTGAGCGTTAGCAATCTTTCCACCCACGCTGCGGCCTCAGCGCTGGCAATCAATCGATCCAGCGGACCATAGATCGGCGTGCGTGCGCCAAAGCGGCTCAACGCCCACAACTCTTTGGGGTGCGGTTTGTTCTTCCCCCACTTCTGCCAGAGTTCACGCCCCAGTTCGACTTTGACCTCCGGCGTGAGCCATTCCAGGTTCGCCAACATCATCCAAAATTCTAATTCTTCACCAGCACCGAGATGACCGCCAAACTGATTTTTCCCTTTTTTCTGCTTCTTGCTGGAAGGGAGATAGGGCCGCGCCTGTTGATAGATCTGCTGCTGCTGACCGACATTCAGCCCACCGGCCACCCGTTGCCAGAAGACCCACCACTCGGCGCGATTCTGAATCTGGCGCGCAAAGGATAGCCCTTGCAGTTGCAGCTTCCAGACCTCTTTCATGCGCCATTCATCCAGCGAATCGCCATAGCCGGGGCGCAGACAGAAGCCCAACAAATTGTACCAGCGCATTTCATACTCCGCACTCAACTTGCGCTGTTCACCAACTTCCAAGAAGGTATCGGCCAAGGTGCGCAACAGGGGCAGCGGCCACTCCTCTTTGGGTAAATCGAGCGTCTCTTCGAGATTTTTCCGCAATGCTTCGGGCAGGTATTGTTTGCGCTCTTCACCCGTTTGAAACGTTTTACGGATAAGGGTTTGCGCCTTGATCACTGTTTCTGGTGAAATCAGCGCGACCACGGCTGCGTCATCGCTGTTCTCCGCTTCGGTCAATTGCGCTTCTAGCGGTTGACGCACATCAAAGCGCAACTGCCAGCGATGATTGCTCTGCTGCGACTCACACCAGAGTTCCAGTGTCCCCACCTCAGTCAGATGAACGACTAGTTGGACGGGAATACGCTGTGCCAATCCTTTGCGCCCATAACGCAACACTGTGCGAATCGGCGGCAACTGGCTGATCTCACCAGCAGTCAACTGTACAATTTCCCCTGGCTGATCGCCCAAGCGCGTGCTAGAACTAAACATCTGAAACGCGACCGGCTGATTCGTTAGCGCTTCAAATTGCGGCTCACGGAGTTGCAAGCGGAAACCCTCTTCAGCCCCACGCGGTGCAACACAGACGGCGGTTTGGATCGGTTCGCCATCCACATTATGGGTCGGTTGTCCCGGTTCAGCAGCAACGGCAATGAAATAGGCGCGTGGACTACCACTGCCGACCCGCACCCCTTCGCCCAAACGTACCAGGCCATAATAGGCTGCCCCCAACGCAACGGCCAGTTCGGGATTCGGGTTGTCCAGTTCAACCGGTTGCCAATTGTCAGCGGCTACTGGCTGGAACCAACTTTGCACTAAGCCCTGCAAGCGGTTACGAATCCGTACGGGGATTAAAGCGCCACCGTTAAAGAGTAGAAAGTCAGGGTAAACGGCAGTGCGACCAGTTTCCGTTTGCAACAAACCCTGAAAGCGCTGCCAGAAGGCTGCCATGTGCCGTGTAATGGCCGGATCTTGTACATAGGGCAAGCCGAACTCGGCAAGACCGCTACGGCGGGTCTGTTCGGGCATGACCGTCAAGGGCGCTTCTGGGAAGAAACCATCTAGGATGATACGGTCCGCTTCGACGCCGGTCAAGGTGGCTTTGCGCGTGCCGGCGATCAAACCGCTGCCCGCACCAACCACCGTCACATCCACTTTCGCATCTGCTGTCGGCGGCAAGTTGAGCAACGTTTCCTTCGCCTTGCGACATTGCGCCACCAGTTGATGCCAGTGCTGCGCCTCCACCTTGCCACTCTTGCCGCCCAGTTGGCGTTCCAGATGGCGGGCCAGGGTGATGTCAATGTTATCACCACCCAACATCAGATGTTCGCCAACGGCCAGCCGGTTAAAGCGCAATCCTTTCTCGCCGGCATGAACACCGATGATCGAAAAGTCAGTGGTGCCGCCGCCGACGTCACAGACCAGAATCAGTTGCCCATCGTGCATCTGCTCCTGCCAGTCCGCTTCATGGGTGGAGAGCCAGGCATAGAAGGCGGCCAGTGGTTCTTCCAACAGGATTGCGTGGGCAATGCCGGCCTGTTCGGCAGCAGTCAAGGTCAATTCGCGCGCCACTTCGTCAAACGAAGCTGGGACCGTGAGAATGATGAGTTGTTCCGAAAAACGGGCGGCTTCCTCTTCCGCTGCCATAACGGCGTTCCAGGCTTCGCCCATATGCTGCAAGTAGCGGGCGCTGGCTTCCACCGGCGAAACCTTCGGCACGTCACCCTTTGCACCCCACGGCAAGATCGGCGCTGTGCGATCAACCCCGCTATGCGAAAGCCAGGACTTAGCCGACGCCACCAATCGGCCGGCAACCAGCGCGCCCTGTTCCCGTGCAAATTCACCAACAGCATACTCGCGATCCATTGCCCACGGTAGCGCCGTACTGCCCGGCGGCAGGTCATACGCGCCAGGTAGGTAGAGGAACGATGGCAACATCGACCGGCGCGCCACCTCGCCGGCAGCCACCAACTGCGGAATCTGGAAAAGTTGAATTGGTCGCGCACCGGTCGCGCCAGGTGACTTTTGTAAATCGACATAGGCCACCGCCGAGTTGGTCGTCCCCAAGTCGATGCCGATAATATATCTATACTTCAGAAAGCACTCTTCCCCTAAACTCAAGCGTCCCTACGGGACGAAATATTATGCAGCTTCCTCTACCAGTTCCTCGTCATCAACGATTTCATCATCGGTTGACTGGGTATTCGGCTGTTCACGAATGTTGAACTCTAGTTTCCACTTGCGGTCGCTATTGCGTGCGACACACCAGAGTTCAAGCGTGCCAACTTCCGTCACTTTGCTTTGTAGCCAGACCGGAATGATGGCGCTGCCGGCTTCTTGGTCGGTGCTGGGCAGGGTGGCTTCCAGGGTGGCGACTTCTTCGATTTCACCGCCCCAATCGTCCACTTCCTCGCCAACAGCGTCTTCTTTGCGGGTGCTGGACGCCAGGAAATGGAAGATCGCCTGTTCGCCTACCACCAGGCCAAACTCTTTGCTGCGGATCTGTTCTTCTTCGCCCTCTTCCATGCCAAAGGGGACGACACAGAGCGCTTTGAGTGGCGTCGGAATTCCCGGCACTGCCGGCATCGTGCTTTCAATGCCGATGTAGTAGGTGCGGGGGGCGCCGGCACGGACACGAATACCGCGTCCTTTGCGCACCAAACCGTAGTACGCGGCGCCGATTGCCACTGCTAAATCAAGATCAGCCGCCGGCAACTCCCGCAGTTCCTCATTGCCACTCCATTCGCGCAGAGCTTCCAGCACCTGTTCGCGTAACGGTTCCGCCTTCATTACGCCACCGTTAAAGAGGACGGCGGACGGATATGGCGTCGTTGCTGTTGATTCCTCACCGGCAGCTTGTCGGCTCAGGAAATAGGCCAAGTGGCGGGTAATGGCCGGGTCAGAGGCATAGGGCAAGCCCATCTCACGCACACCGACTTGGGGTTTGCGCTGGGGATAGTCGGCCGCGGCGCCGATAGGAAAGAAGCCATCGACAAGCATCGTTTCCAGTTCTTTACGCGTCAACTCGGTGCGAATGGTGCCGCCGATGAGGGAAGTGCCGCGCCCCAGAATGACCAGCGGTTCTTTCTCCACTTCCGGGTCATTGAGCAAGCGTTCTTTGGCTTTGCGGCAGCTCTGCACCAGGCCACGGAACTGCCAGTTATCCAGATTGGTCTTCTTCTGGGCCAACTTGGCGCGCATGGCATAGGCCAGCGTCAGATCCATGTTATCGCCACCCAGTAGGATGTGATCGCCGACCGCAGCACGACGCAGAACCAGATTGCCTTCTTCGTCGATCACTTCGATCAAGCTAAAGTCACTGGTGCCGCCGCCAATGTCACAAATCAAGATCGTCTCGCCGACTTTGATCTGCTCGCGCCAGTTGCCGTGATGTGCCTCCAGCCAGGCATAGAAAGCCGCGGTCGGCTCTTCTAAGAGGGTCATGTTAGGCAAACCGGCCAGTTGCGCTGCCTGCACGGTTAACTCGCGCGCCACCGCATCAAACGAGGCCGGCACGGTCAGGTACAGTTCCTGTTCTTCCAGCCGCGCCTCCGGGTCATCTTGCGCCATTTGGTGGTTCCAGGCGTTGCGCAGGTGTTCCAGGTAACGGGCGCTGGCTTCCAGCGGCGAAAGCCGTCGCCCATCCGCCGGTGCATCCCACGGCAGGATTGCTTGGGTGCGATCCACGCCCCGGTTACAAAGCCACGATTTGGCCGAGGCAATCAGCCGGTTGGGCAATTCAGCGCCACGGGTGCGAGCATATTCGCCTACGGTATAATCAATGTCCGCTTGCCAGGGTAAGGCCAAGCCACCTTCCGGCACTTCATGTTCGCCCGGCAGCAGCAAAAACGAAGGCAACAACGGTTGCACCTTCACTTCCCCCGCACTGACAACTTGGGGAATTTCTAATAACTGAATCTCTGGTTGTTCATCGTCGGCCAGATCGGCGTTCGTGTACGCCAGCACCGTATGCGTCGTCCCTAGATCAATACCGACAATATATTTAGGCGTAGTCAATCGCCACCTCTCCTTATCTCTGGCTGATTACGCCGCTCGGCGGCGTAACCCAGACTCGGCGCGCCGCGTCCCAGCCGGCCGTTAACCGACTTCCACTTCCGCCGCCGCCACCACCTGTGCATTGGCATTACTCGTCAACTGCGGCAGGTCAACCTTGGCTACCCGCCACCCACGATGGCGCACAACCCCCTTGAACGGCGGATTGCCGGAGACATTCCCCGTCAACCGAATGGCATTGGCATCAAAACCGGCAGGGATCGTAATCGTGCTGCCCTCGTCATCGTTCACCACCGGCTCCAGCGTCACATGGCTTTCGATGCCCTGTTTGCAACCGGCATGAACACTACGCACCGCTGCGCCAATCTGTTCATCCTCATAGAGACTAAGATCTTCTTGCAGGAAGTCGATCAGACGCCCTTCCCGTTGCAGAATCGCCAGCATTTGCAAGGCGGCGGCCGTTGGCGCCGGTTGCGGCGTGACTACAGGGGCCGCTTTGGGCGGTGTCGGCACACGTTCGGCTTTGGGGGCGGGACGTTCCGGTTCTTTCGGGGCTGGTGCGGGCGCAACGGGGGTGCGGGCGGCAGCAGCGCTCGCCGCTTCATCAATCGCCCGGCCGCCGAGGAAAGCGATCACGCCGGCCAGCACCAGGGTTACTACGACGCCGATCAACAGGAGCGAAAGCAGTTGACCACTAGCCTGTAACGTTTCTCCGGCAAGAAAATAAAGCGCACCGAGCAGCAACGCATTGAGCAGCAGCGTTGCGACGATGGCCTGAATTGTAAAATTTTGTTTTGTCTTCATATCCACTCTTTCTACCATCGCTTAATTTTTTGACTTGCCTATTGTAGCCAGGAATGGCGATAAGGAAAAGTCTGGACCGGCTGTAAATGGGAAGTCCAATGACAAACGGGAATGCACAGCCATTTGACCGTGCATTCCCGTTTGCAATTGTAGGCTATGATCGTTTTTCAGTCGGTATGAAAGACCTCATCCATCGTTGCCCACCACTCCCCTTCTTTGCGGGTGGGCAACCCTTCCTGCATGGGGATGCAGACGCTCCACCACTCCTGCGTCTTTGGATCCGCCGCCATCTTTGCCATATCGGCAGCGAAGTCATTGCCATGATATTCGAAGTAGGCAAAGAGGATGTTGTTGTGGTGAAAGATCGAATAATTGCGAATGTTGCACTGACGGATCATCGCCAACACTTCCGGCCAGACGTTGGCATGAATTTCGGCATACTCCTTGAAACGCTCCGGCTTGACGCCAAGCACCTGTCCATAGCGTTGCATCATCATCATCCTCCTGATTGCAAAGATAATTCGTAGAGGGCCAGGGTGTAGTCACCATCCACCACCTGCCCACGGTAAAGAAAGCCTTGTTCTTCATAGTAGCGGCGCAACCGTGCATTCGAAGCAATACAGTCCAGGCGTAAATAGTGACATTGGCGATCACGCAGATAGTCGCCAATCCAGCCTAAGATTTGTTCGCCGATACCGTAGCCGCAAGCATCGTCACAAAGGGCCAAACTATGAACATACCCCGCTTTGCCGGCGGCGGTCGTCCAGTAATCATCGGCCCAACGCAGCCGAAAGACGCCGATAGGGCGTTGGCTGGTTGCTAACCACGCCAGATAGAGATGACCGGCGGCGATCTCCTGTTCCAGCAGGCGTGACAACCCCGGTGGCGGCGGAGAAGTCCATTGTTGAATGCCGCGCGCTTGCAAACGGGTGGCCGCTTCCCCTAAAATCAGCATAGCAGTAGCTAAACTGTCCGCACCGGCTTTTGCAATTTGAATATCCCCCAGCGGCGAGAGAAAACTTGCATTCATGTTCATCGTGGATACTCTACAAAGCGCTTGGGAAAGTTGTCAAATTCTGCCTAATTCATTAGCTTTGCCGCGGCTGGGTCAAACAGCGGGTTAGGGCAGTAACCGATTGTTGTAAAGCTGGGTAAATCCGTTACTCCCTTAATCCGCTGTTGTTCCTTTATCGACCCCAATCCATCGGCCACGGCGCGGGGAAGTTGGAGGTGACAGCAACGGGTTTGCCGCTCTGGTACGATTCGACGATGGCGCAGCAGATCTCGACGACATGAGCAGCTTGCGCGCCAGTGGGGCGTTGCGGACGGCCTTCCTTGATAGCGTCGTGAATTTCGACCACGGCGCGCCCCCATTCGATGCCCTGAAACGGCTCGCGTACATAGGGCACCGGTTCGTATTTCTTGCCAAATTCACTGAACTCCACCGGCGCATGAAAATCTTGGAAGCTGCCGATCCAGAGTGACCCTAGATCGCCGTGAAATTCCAAACCCTTCTGTTTGCCATGATGCCCCACATAGAAGTTGGTGGTCAAGCGCACTACGGCGCCATTCTCCAGTTCGACAGCGGCCACCACCCAATCGGGTGTATCAATATGAAAGGCTACGCCCTCTTTGGTCACACGGTCCGGATACAGCACTTTGCCAAAAGCGGTCACGCGTCGGGCTGGGCCAAAGAAGGTGGTCGCCAGGGTCAGCGGGTAGACGCCCACGTCAAAGAGGGCGCCCACATCATAGAAAGGGCCAGGGTTAGGGTGCCATGCCTCAATGCGCCCCCAGTTGACTTCAGCGTAGACCACGCGCACCGGGCCGGTCATGCCGTCGCGAATGGCTTTCCAGACCGTCTGCTGCGCCTCGCCCATGTAGGTGACGGGGGAGCAACTAAGCCGTAAGCCCTTTTCCGTCGCCAGATCGACCAGTCGTTTGGCCTCGGCGTACTGCATGGCAATCGGCTTCTCGCTATGCACATGCTTGCCGGCGTTGAGACATTTGGTGATGACTTCGGGGTGGGCATGGTGAATGGTCAGGTTCACAATCAGATCGATGCTGTCATCGGCCAGCATCTCTTCTAACGAGCCATAGGCGCGACCGCCATACTGTTCGACCAGTTGCTCGGCGCGGCCTGGCAGCACATCGGTCGCGCCGACCAGTTCCAATTGAGAATAAGGTTTCATGGTGCGCGCATAGGGGCCGGCAATATTGCCGCAGCCGGCAATGCCGACGCGCAAGGGTTGTCCATCCATACACTGCTCCTTTGGGTGAAATTGGATTGAATTGCTGGGGTGATTATATCACACTTCTTCCCAGATCACCCGTTCAAAGCCCAACGCAACAACCGCATAGGTGCGCAGGCGAAGATTGCTGTACGTCGTCGTGAGCAAAGTGCGGTATTGCTGCAACTGCCGGCGTGCTTCTTGCAATTTCGCCTGCGCCGCTGGTAAGGCTTTACCTTGGTCAACCGTAAGTTGGCGCAAAGCATCGCCACTCAGGTCAAGGGTAGATAAGCTAACATATTCAAACTCAACCAGAATATCACACAAAGTAAAGCGACGCATTTCAGGCCGAATCAACATCAAGAGATCGCCGTAATTGCGTTGTAACGCCGGTTCCGAATCCATCAGGTAGAAGGTGTCATTAAAGAGTAGGGAGAGAAAAGTCGCCTTCACGGTCAATTCGTTGGCCCAACGGTAGTCGCGATTATCCAAGACTTTAAAAAGATGTTGCTCCACAAAGTCACTTAGCGGTTGCATATCGCCATTTTGGTAGAGCGCTTGCGCTGCCCGGCGCCCTTCTTCGCGCAAAGTAACATCGGGTAGCCAGAGGGCAGCCATCCGTTCGGCATACAAACGGCGCGCCACCATATTCGGAATCCGCAGAATGATCTGCCCTTTCTCGGTCATTTCATTCGTTAAGGTTAAGACCCCAAAAAAGTAGAGCAGAGAAGTCATCAAAGTCGTATCTTGTGCGGCCTGTAAGAGCGCTTCTACGCCAAAGCGGTCCGCCAGTTGATCGACAACAATTGGTGGCTGTTCCTGTAAAGCGGCCTGAATGAGCGCTTCCCCATTGGGCAAATGCGAAATGTACTGAATTTTGACTTGGTCCATCGCCAGATTGCTGTCCAACATCTCACGGGGATAGACACCAAAGGTTTGCAAGTATTGAAGAAAATAAATCGCCAAGGTTGGATTGTAGATGGTAGGTGGCAGATTATAATTGAAGCTATAGCCATTATAGAAGGCACGCATCATGGCGAGCGCTTCTGTGGCTTTTGCTTCCGGCATACCCCGTTCTTGGATCACGGTGCGCAAAGTGTCTGCAATCTCAGCCTCGCTAAAGCCGCAAACATCGTTAAAGTTCGGCCAAAGATAGATGTTACCGGCAATGTTAAAACCACTACTGACATCACTGAGAACAATGGGGGAAACGCCAGTAATAAAGATGCGATCTAATCCTTGACCGCTGGTAGCCGCTTTGACGGCCTTAAAGAGCGAGCGGAACATGCCTTCGCTCTTCACCAAATCTTCATAGCGGCGAAGACCCTCTGTACGGTGGGCCATGAGGATTTCATTGGCGAAGTTGTCGTATTCATCGATCAACAAGTAAACCTTGTAATCACTCTGCTGTACGGCAGCCATCACAGACTGAAAGGACGCAATAGGGTCGTCCGGTGCAATCTCAATTGAATGCGCTAAATAATGCTGATAGCGACTAGCAAACAGCTTAATTGCATTGTTGACATGGTTCGTCAACGCGCGCTGAATCTGGTCAACCGTGCCATATGTTGCGACAGTCGAAAAGTCCCAACGCATGATCAAGTAGCGATTATAGAGCGGCGTCGGCTTCTGCCCAATCGCCAATCGGCTAAAGAGATGATCATAGTGGCCAGCCTTGGCAATGTCATAATAATTTTCCAACATCGACAACAGCAGGCTCTTGCCAAAGCGGCGCGGACGAAGAAAGAGAATGGTCTTCCCCGTCTCTTCAATCAACCGGATGTGCATGGTGCGATCCAGGTAGAAGTAGCCTTCGTCAATAATTTGGTAGAAATCGCTAATGCCGTATGGGAATTTCATCTGGCACCTCCTGCTGACAGTATACCACAATAGGAGGCATCGTTGCTATTAACAGGGTGGATAGTGGATAGTGGATGGTCGTACTATCCACTATCCACAATAACCCTTACCCTGGTTCAGCGAGGAGTGCTTGGATCACGCTTTCGGTGTATTCGTAGTGACCTTCGCCAATTTTCAACAAGCGAATTTGACCTTGTTTGTCGATCAGGTACGCCGCCGGCCAATAGCGGTTGCCATAGGCGCGCCAGGTGAGTTTGTCGTTGTCAATCGCCACCGGCCAGGTGACGCCTAGTTCCTTGATTGCCGCTTCTACATTCGCCGGATCACGTTCATAGTGAAATTCCGGGGTGTGGACGCCGATAATCACCAAACCGTCGTCAGTATATTTCTCGTGCCATTCCCTCACCGAGGGAATCACATTGCGGCAGTTAATTCAGCCATAGGTCCAAAACTCGACCATGACCACCTTGCCACGCAAAGCTGATAATTGAAGCGGTGCGGAGTTGAACCAAAGCTCATTTTGCAACTCAGGCGCCGCACCCAAGGCTGGTAAGCCGGCCAGGAGTTGCTGTTGCGCCGGCGTCAGCGCCGGGGCGGCGTTCTGTTCAGATGATGGTGTGTTGGTTGGAATCAAGACAGGGGCAGCGTTGTTTGCCTGTGCCGGTAAAGGCGGCGCGGCGGCTGGCGTAGGTGGTGGGAAGACACAACCGGCCAGCAGCAACGCTGTCACCGGCCAGGTCAACCACCGTGGGTAGGGTCGCTTTGTCATAGCATGGTCTCCACAAAGTATTACAATGGGCGTTGTGAGCCATTCTATCACAAAGGTGGCGATAAGTTGTTACGCGTTTATTAAGGCGCTCTTACACCGAGCAACACCTGACAGGTTTTGCAAAACTGTCAGGTGTTGCCTTACCGGAGCAGTGGCTAGAACTGTAAGATCCAATTCCCTGACCCATCAGGATCGGGGACAAAGGTGATCCAGAGATCAAGCGTCTGTTCGGCTTCCAACATAAAATCGTCATTCCCGCTCAGGCCACGCCAAGGTGAACTGGCGCTAAAGGCAATCATGCCCGGATAGACCAGCAAACTGATCGACTCGCCGGGTTGCAGATCAAATTCGCTGGGGCCAATCGCCACCCGATACCGTTGATCCAACGTGAACCGAATTTGTTGGTCAAAGCCATTGTGAATCACCAGCAACGCCTGACCGGGCGGCGCCGTTTGTGCTGCAGTCGTCGGCGTCGCTTCCGCCACCGGCGCCGCTTCCCCTTGCTCTGTCTCCCCCGGCGGCGTGTCATTACCATCGGTTGTCACAGCCGTATTGTCACCAGTGGCTGGAGCAGCCACCGGTGTCGGCGCCAGGCGACCATCAGTCACTTCAGCAACAGGTAAGGTATTGACACTCCCTTCACAGTTGACAAAGCCGGAAGTGCCGGCAATCCAGCCGCCAGGCGCCACGCGATCGCTGACGGCCAGCCATTGAGCGTCGGCGTCACGGCCGGTGACAGTGACAGAGGCGGTTTGTTGGTCACTGCGGATTTTCGAGATAATCTGGTATTGTAATCCTGGTCCGCTGCGCACATTGAGCACCGGCACGAGCAATTGACAAGTCACCTGCGCCGGCGGCGCTTCGGCCACCACGGCGCTGCCGTCAGCAACGATGGGTTGTAACTGCAGCGCCTTCTCCTGGCTATTGGCGACAGCGCCCACAGTCGCGACTTCGACCAAGGCGTAATAGATCCCCGGTTCAGCATCATTCGGCGCCCATTCACAGACCGCGCGGCCATCGGCCTCCAGACAACTGCGCAGGTATAAGATAGCCGGTGTATCAGGCTCGGTGGTCAATTCCTGGACGCCGGCCGGTGGTAGTTCATAGGTGGCGCCGGCGTAGAAAATCTGCTCCCGTTTACCGGTGCGGTTTTGCAACCAGATCTGGTTATCCGGCGGTGTACCGGCGGCTTGCAGCGCCAGGTTGGCGCCCTGACTGTTAACCACCTCATAAAACTGGTCGCGGTCAAGCAGATAGGGATCCCAAAAACAGCCTTCCTGTGTTTCGGGCAGGTTGGCGTCACAATTGAACAGGTTGAGAACTGCCGTCACCCGTGGTAAGGATAAGCCAATTGAGCGTAGGGGCGCCAGATTATAGGTCGCGCCTTCGACAAAAAAGCGCACGTTGGCTTCAGTGCGATTGGCAATAATGGTGCCTTCAACTGGCCCAGCATATTCAGCATCTAGCGCAGCAGTCTCGGCAGTAACCGGCTGCGTTACCGTCAGATCGGTCGTGGCGGTTGCCGTGGCTGCGGTCGTCACAGCGGTTGTCACGGTTGTTGCCGGTGCGGTGGTGATGACGGCCGTATTGGTCACCAGTTGGTTGGAAACCGTCACCGGCTTCGATAAGGCAGCCGTAAGTGACAAAGCGGCTGTCTCGGAAAGGGCGACGGTTGGGCTGGCGGTCGGTGTCAAGCGGGGGAGGACAACGGTTGAGCGCGGCGGTGTCGGCACCACAGTTGAAGTCAACACAACCGGCGCACGCACGCCTACTTCCTGATTGACCGCATTGACCAGGGCATTCGCCATCACAACCACTTGATCTGCCCGCAGCGCGTGATTGAGTAGTGGGCGGTGGGGATCAGCAGCCTGTACAGATGGAGTGACTGGAGCGATCAGTTGGGTCAGGAGAGCGTAGAACACGATCAAGGGGGCAATCGCCAATAGCCAGATGGTACGACGCATTTTCCCTCTTCCTTGCTTATGCATACAATCCTCGTAAAACAACGTTACTGCAACGGTAACAACTGCAATGGTAGCAGAATTGGGGGAAGGTGCAACCGTTATTTTCAAACAATGTTTGGTGCTGTCTAGCTATTATATATCGGCTAGCCGAGAAACCCAATAAAAAACGCAGGAGCATGAGACTCCTGCGTCGTCAATCAAATCTTAATTGTAGAAAAACGTTATCCAATCGTACTTTGTTCCACGATTACCGGGTTTCACGATAGATCACATGGCGACGCAACGTCGGATCATATTTTTTCAATTCCAGACGGCCAGAATCATTGCGGCGATTCTTTTCCGTTAAATAAAAATGGGAACTCTCTGTGCTGCGTATCTTGACGATGACGCGTGGCCCCTTCTTTGCCATGATGCAACTCCTTCGGCTACTCTTTTGATGCAAAAACCGCTACTGTGAAAACTTCATGCCAATCAATATCATGAATCGGCGCAAAACGACCGAATTTTGAACTTCGGCAAGTATAGCGCAACTAGGGCCGAAAAGCAAGTTGGGCCACAACATAATTGCACTATGCCCTATTATGCTCCGCACTATAATGACACTATACCATTAAAAGTAATGACCAATCAGCGGACGCAGACGGTCAACCACCGCCGGATCGACCACCTGGTGGTTGGTAATGATGGCATAGGCCAAGGCATTGGCATAGGGTGAAGGCGGTGCGCCCGTCAACAAACCGATGGCATTGACCACGGCTGCTTTGGCAACCTCGGCATTATGAATCAACGTCTGCACCACCATCTCCACCGTCACCGGTTCAGCGCTTTCGTGCCAAACATCGTAATCAGTGACATGGGCCATGACCGCATAGCTCATCTCGGCCTCGCGCGCCAGTTGCGCTTCCGGGGTCGTGGTCATGCCGATAATATCCATGCCCCAACTACGGAAGACGCGACTTTCAGCCTTGGTGCTAAAGCGCGGCCCTTCCACCGTGACAAAGTTGCCGCCCAGATGAGCGGTAGCGTCGGTTGCCTGCACGGCGCGATAGCAAATGTCACTCAAAAAAGCACAGAAGGGGTCGGCGACACTGACATGCACCACCAGGCCGCCCGTTCCGGCTTGCGGGTCATCAAAAAAACTGAGGGCGCGGTTGCAGGTGCGATCAAAGAGTTGATCAGGGATGACAATATGGCCGGGTGCATATTTTTCCTGTAAACTACCGCAAGCGCTTACACCGATCAGATACTCCACCCCTAGCAGTTTGAAGCCATAGATATTGGCGCGCTGATTTAATTGGGTTGGGCTGATCCGATGGCCGCGGCCATGCCGGGCGAGAAAAGCCACGCGTTGTCCATGCAAGGTGCCAACCAGATAGCTATCGGAAGGTGGGCCAAAAGGCGTGGCCAGGGTAATCTCTTCCACATCTTGTAAAGCTTCAATGTGATAGACGCCACTGCCGCCGATTACACCAAAGCGGATTTTTTCGCGCATCTGCTGGGTTCTCCTTAGTCTCTCTTAGCTAGGCCGGGATCTTAGCCGGCTCCAGCTTCCGCCAAAGCGGATTTTGTTGATCACGATTGGAAAGCAGTGGCGCCGAAATTCCCCACGGCACGGCCAGTTCCGGGTCATTCCAGGCTACGCCCATCTCATCATCACCCTTGTAAAATTGATCAACCACATAGACAATGGTGGCATCAGTAAGCGCAAAGTAACCGTGGGCGACGCCGGTGGGAATCAAGATGCCCTGCGGAATGGCGCCATCTAGATCAAGGACAGCGCTAGCGCCATGGGTCGGGGAGGAGCGGCGCAAGTCAGCCAGACCGATGCGAATCCGTCCCTGTAAAACATACCAGTAATCGACCTGGCGAAAATGATAGTGAAGGCCACGCAAGACGCCGGCGATGCTGTCACTGCGATTGGACTGCATCTGCGCCCATGTTCGTTCAGGAAACCATTCGGTGCGAAAGGTTTCGATAAAGCGGCCACGGTCATCACTGAACGATTTCAAATCAACGACTTTGACGCCGGCGATTTGCGTCAATTCTCGAATAACGGGCATAAAGTGATCAATTCCTTTAGCGTTGGTAAAATCAGGGAAAATATGTATATAAATGAGAAGCTAGTATAGCACACGAACCGTCGATTCATCCAAATGAATCGCCAAAGCGGGTGTGCCCGCGCAAAGCGGCAAACTGGCAAGCGTCCCCGCCAAAGCCCCACCGAATCGATCACAAACCAATCTATCACAAAATAATTTACGATAAAGTTAATTAGACAACGAACACGACAAATCCTTATCTCTCATAGTTTAAGATCTAGACAGACATAAGGAAATATAGTATAATAGAGGACAATGTACGTCATTGCGGAAAAAGCGATGTCCAAGCGCTGATACCAGACTGGCGCTGCTGGTTTGCTGGTATATTTTCTAAGCAAGTCATTGTAGGTGTATTTAGTGGGAAGCGAGCTTCATGAGTACATTGGTTTTTATTTTGCTTGTCCTGTTTGGTCTCAGCTTACTTTGCGCGCTTCTCATCATCAGTGCGGCTGTTGTCTCCAGCCGTTCCAGTAAGCGTCTGGCGGCCAAAGGGTTGATCGATCCGACGGAAGAAGCACCGACACCGCCAAAGAACGATTCATCCTCAACGACAAAGCGCCCAGATCAAACAACGACACGTATGGCTATGTAGCAGAACAAGGCCACATGCCTTAGCGGCGCCGCAAACGATGAAAATGCAACAGCGCTTGCGCCGATTTTACAGATTTATCTCATGGTTAATCTGTGGAATCCCTGTTATTTTCAGAACAACGAATAGGATAAGCCGGTTACCTCAATAAAAGCACACCGTATCCCAGATCACTAGCCAAACTACCCTTCCTTTTGGTATACTTACCGCAAGCATAAAAGTGGTATGCTTACCACGAGCACAAAAGCGGGTGGTATTTCCCGTTGCGTAATTGATAACGAACGCATACCTATGCCGGCTCATGCGCAAAGATGGCCGGCGAGGGGGAGTTTGCGCCGGTTGCAACCAGTGGTCGAGGGATCTGCCGCTCATACGAGGAGGATGTAGTGAAGACAAATTGGAGTCGTAATGCTTTTTTATACCTGCTGATTCTTATTGCAGGTGTCGTTGTTTACTTTAACGTGCCATGGACGGCGCAAACCCCGGAACAGATTACCCTCAGCCGGCTGGCAACGGCCATTCAGCAAGGGCGCGTTCAGGAAATTGTCGTACGCGGCGACGAGGTGCGGGTCACATTACAAGGCGCCCAATCCCCCCTGGTCACCCGGCGCGAGACCGATGTGCCGCTTACCCAAAGCTTACGCGGGTTGGGCGTAGAACCGGCCCAACTGGGCGCAGTCAAGATCACCTACGAAGCGCCGGGCAATGGCAGCAACTGGCTGGCGTTGCTCATCAACTTGTTGCCGCTGGTCTTCATTGCCGGGCTTTTCTTTATTCTCTTCCGCCAAACCCAAGGTAGCAACAACCAGGCGCTCTCCTTTGGCAAGAGCCGGGCGCGCCTCTTTACCGGCAACCGCCCCACCATCACCTTTGACGACATTGCCGGCGCCGATGAAGCCAAACAGGAGTTGCAGGAAGTCGTCGAATTTTTGAAAGAGCCACAGAAGTTTGCCGCGCTGGGCGCCCGCATTCCCAAGGGTGTTTTGCTTGTCGGCCCGCCCGGCACCGGCAAGACGCTGATGGCGAAGGCCGTTTCCGGGGAAGCCGGCGTGCCTTTCTTTAGCATCTCCGGTTCGGAATTTGTCGAAATGTTTGTCGGTGTAGGCGCCAGTCGCGTACGCGATCTCTTCGAGCAGGCCAAGCGCAATAGCCCCTGCATCATCTTTATTGACGAGATTGACGCCGTCGGTCGCTATCGTGGCACCGGCTTGGGCGGTTCGCACGACGAACGGGAACAGACGCTCAACCAGATTTTAGTCGAAATGGACGGCTTTGGCACTGACACCAATGTCATCCTGATCGCCGCCACCAACCGGCCCGACATCCTCGACCCGGCGCTGCTCCGCCCCGGTCGTTTTGACCGCCGCGTGACCATGGATCGCCCCGACATTCAGGGCCGTCGTGCCATTCTCAATGTCCATGTCAAGGGCAAGCCGGTGGCGCCCGATGTCGATCTGGAACGCATCGCTCGCCAGACGCCCGGCTTTGTCGGCGCCGATTTGGAGAATGTAGTCAACGAAGCGGCGATTTTGGCCGCCCGTCGCAACCGCCGCGCCATTGGCATGACGGAATTGCAGGAAGCGGTCGAGCGCATCGGCCTGGGTGGTCCCGAACGGCGCAGCCGCCTGATCACACCCCAGGACAAGCAGGTGTTGGCTTATCACGAAGCCGGTCACGCCGTGATGGCGCGCTTGTGCGACCATGCCGACCCGCTGCAAAAGATTACGATTGTCCCGCGCGGTCAGGCCGGCGGCTATATCTGGCAGGTGGCGGAACATGACCGGGTGCTGGCCTCCCGCTCCTACTATCTGGACAACATTGCCGTGGCCCTCGGTGGGCGCACAGCGGAAGAGTTGATCTTTCAGCATCAATCAACCGGCGCCAGCGGCGACATTCAACAGTTGACCAAGATGGTGCGGGCGATGGTCACCAAATATGGCATGAGCGACAAAATGGGGCCGCTCCAATTCGGCCAACAGGAAGAGTTGGTCTTCCTCGGTCGCGAACTGGCCGAACAGCGCGACTACAGCGAAGAAGTCGCCGAACAGATCGACTCGGAAGTGCGCCGCATTGTCGATGAAGCCTACCAACGGGTGCGCCGCCTGCTGAGTGAGAATCTACACAAACTTCACGCCGTCGCCCAGGCGCTCATCGAGCGGGAGACGCTCAACCATGATGAGTTCGAGGAGATATTTGTGGCGGCTTAAGCACGGTCAATCGATATGGCGCTACTTTCTAAAGACGAAATTGTTGTTGCTTTGCAGCGGCTGGGCGAACTGGCCCAAAACCAAAATCTTGAGGTCGAATTATTAGCTGTTGGCGGCGCAGTCATGGTGTTAGCCTATGAAGCGCGTTTATCAACCCATGATGTAGATGCCATTGTCATAGCGCCAAGGGAAGTGAGAATTGTACATGAACTGGCAAAAGAAGTGGCGCAGGAGTTGAACTGGCCGCAAGACTGGTTGAATGATGGCGCCAAAGGTTACCTGATTGGTTTCACGGAAGGTCCAATCCTTTGGCGCGCACCTGGAATTCTGATTCGGCGCCCAACCGCAGCACAATTGTTAGCGATGAAGCTGTCTGCCTGGCGTGACGATGTAGACATTGCTGATGCCATGCGAATTCTGCAAGAGATGACAGGGGACCAAGTAACTATTTGGCAGCAAGTTGAACCGCATCTTGTTCCGGGACGGGAGTTGAAACACGCTATGCCTTCCTGGATTTATGGGAGAATCTCTATGGTGAAGATTGAAGAGATTGCGACTGCCGCCTTAGCAGGCGAAAGTTTGCTTGTGCGCGCCCTTGTCCAAGATTTTCTGCGCCAGCATCCCAAACTTACTGAGGTGCCACGACCACAAGCCACGGATGAGCGTATTATAGCGTTGGCAGCAGGTTTACTAGAATTGTTTGCAACACGATCACAACAAACGCCACCCCTTTGGACGGCCCAGATTGGCGCAATTAGAGAGCCAATTTTTCTGACGAAAGCGGCCTACCAAATGCGCCGCCTCCGCGAATTGTGTCTGACCGAATCGCCGGAGCCATTGCGCAAACGTCAATTCTATGTAACACCTGACTATTTAGAATATGCTTAATACCCGAAGCTTCCATGTAAAACCGAACGGCTATTGATGCATGCTGTCTTGCAGGCTGTCTGGTCTTTACCGGAAGGAGCTACCATGAATGAGATATTAACACCAGAACGGGTCATGGAAATCGGGGAAGAGTGGAAGCGGATCTTAATTCACCATACACCCGATGCTGAAATGAAAAAATTGCTTTCCCCTGAATTAAAGCAAGAGCTGATTGAGCAAGGCGCCAACCAGAAAACACGCGACATTGTGTTGGCCATGCACGCCAAAGGCTTCGACCTGGCGGTGATGGCCGATATTAACGGGTTCGCTGTTACTCAGGTATAGGCATTATTACAAACAAAAGGAGTAAAGACCACTACCCGCTAAAGCTAAAGTCTTTGAGTTGTAATAGCATTTCTGGTAATTGTCTCCTGTCTTGTCTTGATGTTACTGACCTCGCTGGTCATAATGCCTTCCGCCACTATACCTTGGCAGAACTCCTGCGCCTCGTCAACCTGGCGTTGGATGCGACGACGTGGGACGAGTTTATAGACGAATCTTTCCCGGGAACGCCGCCATCCTGACGGCACGTCTCTTACCGCTAGGATGGCGCGGGAACCCTCTGGGTGCCCGGCGTCTTACATAAGTCCTGCGTAGTTCGGTTTGATCACCTTTACGACTTTACGGTAACGCTCATGGATTCGCCTAATCTACTACACGCACTTTTTATGGTCACAACTTGAGTTAGCATAGTACGATTACCAGGAGATTGCCCGATGTCTCGGTTAGTCCTCTCCCTGTTTGGTGCACCTCGAGTTGAGTTCAACAGCACTCCTGTGGGTATCCGGCTGCGCAAGGCATTGGCACTGCTTGCCTACCTCGCAGTGGAGCGCCGGGTTCACACTCGAGATGCTGTTGCCGATTTGCTCTGGCCGGGATATGGCCAGACCGATGCCCGTGCGAACCTGCGCCGTACGCTCTCTGCGCTGCAGGGTGTCCTGCCAGGCCAAGCGCTGGTAGTTGATCGCCAACAAATCTCGCTCAACTGGTCAGCCGATATCTGGGTCGATGTCCGCGAATTCCACCGGCTGACAGCGACACTCGCTTGCTCAACTGGCGCCTACCCCGACCAGACATCGATCTCACCAGCCGCCTTAGCTGATTTGGAGTACGCCGTTTCCCTCTACACCGCCGATTTTCTCACCGGCTTCACCCTTGACGATGCGCCCGGGTTTGATGACTGGCAGCGGCAGGAGGCCGAATCTTTGCACCAGATGTTGGCGAACGCTCTGGACCGGTTGGCAGCGGGCTACACGGCGACAGGACAGTTAGACCTGGGCCTGGTTCATGCTAGACACCGGGTTGACCTGGCGCCCTTCTATGAGCCTGCCCAACGCCAACTGATGCGGCTCTATGCCCTCAACGGCCAACCAGCAGCAGCGCTCCGTCAGTATGAGGCGTGCGTCCGCCAACTCCAACAAGAATTGGGCGTCGAACCGGATGTGGTGACAACCCAATTGCGTGACGACATCCGCAGAGGACAGATCGCACGGCAAAAGGATAAGACGGATGGAGATACGGGCGAGCAGCCTGTTGGCCCCAACCGTCAGATGCCTGTGAGAAGGCGGTTGCCGGCCCAACCCACAGCGTTAATTGGGCGGGAAACCGAGTTGGCTGAAGTGCGTCGGCTGCTGCTGACAGAGCCTGATTGCCGGCTGCTGACGCTGTTGGGGCCTGGGGGAATCGGCAAGACGCGCCTCGCCCTGGCTGTAGCAGAAAGCGTGGACGCGGCCTTCCCAGACGGCGTGGTTTTTGTGTCCTTTACCGGCGTAAACAGTGTGGCGCATCTGGATTCCACCTTAGCCGAGGCCACGCAATTTACCTTTTATGCCGAACTCAGTCCACGCCAGCAGTTGCTCAACTACTTCCGCACCAAACATATCCTTCTGGTGATGGACAACTTCGAACATTTGCTAGATGGTGTAAATCTCTTCACCGATCTCCTCTGCGGCGCGCCAAACATTAAATTGCTGGTTACCAGTCGAGTGCGGCTAACTCTGCAAGAAGAATGGACCTACGACGTGGCTGGGCTGTCCTACCCGGAAGCCGTAGGTGGCCCTCGGGGTGAAACTCTGGAGACGCTGGAGAACTACGGTGCGTTTGCCCTATTTATGGCGTGTACCCGCCGCAGCCGGGCTGGGTATACCCTGACGGCCAACGATGCCCCTCACATCCTACGCCTGTGCCAGTTGGTGGGCGGGATGCCTCTGGCTCTGGAGTTGGCTGCCATCTGGATGCGCATGATGTCGCCAGCGGAGATTGTGCGTCAGATCGCCACTGACCTTGATTTTCTCGGCGGCGGCCTGCGCAACTTGCCTGAACGCCATCGCAGCCTGCGCAGGGTCCTCGACCATTCCTGGGAGCTGCTCGCCCCACAAGAACAGGATGTCTTCCGCAAGCTGGCCATCTTTCGGGGTGGTTTTAATACCGATGCAGCGAAGACCGTCGCTGGGGCGACGATGCCCCTGCTCTTGGGCTTGATCGACAAGTCCCTGATCCGGCCCACCGAGAACGGGCGCTACGATCTCCACGAACTGCTGCGCCAGTACGCTGAGGAGAAGTTGCGCGCCATGCCTGAACAGCATGCCCAAGTCACGGCGGCCCATGCTACGTTCTATGCCAGGCTGTTGGCTGATCGCCAACCCGAGCTGCACCGCTACAATCAGCAGGCGGCGGCGGCGGAGATCGCACTCGATCTCGACAACATCCGTCAGGCCTGGCCTTTTCGTGCAGTAATCCGCGAGCATGATCTACTCTGGATGGCAGGCGGTGCGCTCCTCTTCTTCATCGAACTGCGCGGGCTGTGGCGGGATTTTGAAACAGCTTTTGCCGTGCTCGCGCAGGAGCTACGCCGGGATCTCGCCCAGACCCAGGAAGATCAGACTGCCTTTGAACTCAAGCTTCGGCTGATGACTGCCCTTGCCAATCAGTCCGCTGTCGCATTGAGGTTAGGCAACGCGCAGGCAGCCGCCAGACTCTTGGCTGAATACAACGCCTTGTTCGAAGAACTGGAGCCACGCTGGCCTTACTTGCATTGCACAACGGGTTGGTATAGTATCGACGCCTGGCGCGGCTGGAGTGCCTACATCCGTGGACTCGTAGCGGCGGGGGAGGGCGCATATACGACGGCGACTGCGCATCTGTTAGCCGCCATTCCCCACTTGCGGGCTGCCGAGATGTTCTGGGGCGTAGGGGGCGCCGAATTAGTACTCGGTCAGGTAGCGCGTTCCCAAGGCCACTATAACGAGGCGCGCGCCTTCCTTGAAGCCTCTCTGGCGACCAATGAAGAGTTAGGCGATCGGCAGCAACTTGCCTCTGTGCTGGACAACCTAGGGCGGCTTGCGCTGCTGCTGGGCAACTGGGCGACCGCGGCGGATCACTGCCGCCGGTCGCTCGCCTTGCAAACCGCGCTCAATGACCCATTAGGTATTGCTACTTCATGGCGTCACCTGGGCGAAGTGGCGCTGGCGCAGGGCGACTATGCACAGGCCAGACAGTGCTACGAACGCAGCCTGCAGCTCTGTCTTGATATTGGTCACCGCCTGGGCGAGGCCAGTTGCCTGGCGCACCTGGGCGAACTAGCGCTTGTCCAGGGTAATCTAGGCCTAGCAAAGCAGCAGTTGGCAGAGGGCCTCGCCATCCGGCGCCAAGTTCGCCACCGGATCGGGGTTGCGCAATCCGGTCTACTGCTGGCGCAGGTCCTGCACGAACTTGGCGAAGGCGACAGCGCGCAGGCGCTGATCGAGCAAAGCCTAAACCAGGCGGAAGGACTTGGCAGCCGCTGGTTGCTTGCCCAGGCCTATACCATTGCCGGGCTGCTTGCCCAGGCCGCGCATCATTTGGCTGACGCCGAGGCGCACTTCGAGAAAGCGCTGACAAGCGCTGCCCAGTTGCAGGCGCCCCCCGCCATGCTGCGCGTCTTGACCTATCTGGCTCCTCTCCTGATTGAGACTGGCCGCACAGCACAGGCAGGCCAGCTTCTCGCCACTGTGCTAGCGCATCCGGCTGCCGATTACCCGACAAAAGCACGGGCCGGGCAAGTACGCGCGGCTTGGGTGCAACCATTGGCTGTTGTCGTAGACGATCCGCCGGCGGATCTGCACAGGCTGGTCTGTCAAATAGCAGCAGACCTGCATGCTAATTGACCATCCGCTCCCGCTCTGCCCAGTAGGGCGCCCGCAGCTTGGCCTTCTGGATCTTGCCAACTGCGCTAATCGGCAAGGGGTCGGTGCGGATCTCGAAGCTGCGTGGCAGCTTGAAGCCAGCGATTTGTCCCTTGCAGTACACCATCAGATCCTCAGCGGTTAGCGTCTGCCCCTCCCTGGGAACAACCACGGCATGCACCTGCTCGCCCCACTGCTCATTGGGAATACCGATCACCGCACACATGGCCACGGCTGGGTGGCGGTACAACACGTTCTCCACTTCCGCTGAATAAACATTCTCCCCGCCTGTGATGATCACATCCTTGAGCCGGTCCACGATATAGATAAAGCCATCCTCGTCCATCCTACCGGCATCGCCCGTATGTAGCCAGCCGGCGCGCAGCACCCGGGCCGTTTCCTCCGGTTGATTCCAGTAGCCTACCATCACTGTTGTCCCGCGCACGGCGATTTCGCCGACTTCGCCGCGCCCAACTTCTTTGTCTTGGGCATCGACAATCTTGACCTCAAGACCAAACAGGGCCTGCCCACAGGACTTCGTCTTGCCGCTATGCGGCCCCGCAAACACGTGGTATTTCCCTACCAGGAAGGTGCAGGCCGCGCATGTCTCGGTCTGGCCAAACCCCTGCACAAGTTTACAATGCGGAGCCAGTTCCAGGAGCCGCTCGATCAGCGCCTCGGGCATGGGAGCGCCGCCATACGAAATGCAGCGCAGACTGGAAATGTTGTACTCTCGGATGCGGGGGTGGTTGACCATCATCCCAATCATGGTGGGGATGAGCATCACATTGGTGACCTGGTGTTTCTGGATGGCGGCAGCAACTGCAACCGGATCAAACCGGGGGATCATCATGTGGGAGCCATGCATCATCGTGACACAGATATGACCGCTGGCGCCTGCAATGTGGAACATGGGCGCTGCATGGAGGGAACACATGGGATCTTCTCGATTGAAGTAGCCGACGAACTGGAGGGCGGCGCTTACAAAGTTGGTGTGGGTTAACATGACCCCTTTGGGCACACCGGTGGTGCCGCCGGTGTAGAAGATGCCGGCCACGGCGTCGCCACCCCGTTCGGCGTCGGCAATGGGATTGGCAGCCGCCAAAATTGTCTCATAGGCCAAGAGACCGTCCGGCGCTGGGCCTTCGCCGGCATAGATGGTGTGGCGTACCGTCGCCAACTTGCCCTTGAGTTCCGTCAACAGTGGAACAAAGGCGTCGTCTACGATGAGGAGTTCCGCACCGGCATCGTTGAGCATGTAGACCAGTTCCGGCACAGCCAGTCGGGTATTGAGCGGCACAATAATGCCGCCGGCCCAGGGAACAGCATAGAAGACTTCCAAGTAACGATCACTGTTCAGGCTGAGGATGGCAATCCGTCCGCTGTCAGACAGCTCTAACTCCTGAAAGGCGCCGGCCAACCGAGCTACCCTTCCTCCAAACTGGTTCCACGTCTGCTGGCGATCCGCGAAGATGGTGGCAGTGCCTTTGCCGTTAACCTGCATGGCCCGCTTCAGACTCTGCGTAATGTACATCATAAGGTTTCCTCCTAGTGAACGAGAAGATGGGAACATCCCCTGTACCATCACTTCTGCCTGCAATTATAGCGGGCTATCGTTACTAGATCGTCTGCAGCCATGCTGAAATTCGTCCTTCTTTCGTCTGTTGATGGAGTTACGGGCGCGATATTACCACTGTCAGGACTTACGCAAGACGGCTCGTAGAGGCACGATATATCGTGCCTCTACGAGCCGTCTTGCGTAAGTCCTACACTGTTTCAGTGCGGATCGCCGGCTTCCCTTGGAGAACCAGAGAAACTGGGATAAGGAAAGCGAAAGAACCGCTCAACTATTCGTCCGCTACCTCTTCTTCTTCGCTCCCTTCCTCCTTCTTCAACAGCACTACGCGCCCCTGCCCACTGCCCAGATCTTCCCCGATGATCCCTTTGGCGGCCAGTTGTTCCATGAGGCGGGCGGCTTTGGGGTAGCCGATGCGGAGTTTGCGTTGCAACATGCTGGTGCTGCAATTCTTCATGCCGCGCAGCAGATCAATGGCATCTTGCACCAGCTCATCTTCATCCTCTTCCTTGTCCAGCAGACCGGCCCACGGCGCAACCGTTGGCGGCTCACCCGTGCCTCTGGCCTTCCAGTGTTCGGTCACAGCGTTAATCTCCGGGTCGGTGACCAAACAGCCCTGGACGCGTTGCAACTTCGCCACGTCGGGCCGCATGAGCAACATATCGCCGCGACCGAGCAACCGTTCGGCGCCCGGCGTGTCGAGAATGACACGGCTATCGATCTGGCTGGTGACGGCAAAGGCGATACGGGTGGGGAAGTTGGCCTTGATCAACCCCGTCACCACATCGGTGCTGGGGCGTTGGGTCGCCAGGATCAGGTGGATGCCGGTGGCGCGCGCCATCTGCGCCAGGCGACAGATCTGCCGCTCAATGTCATCGGCGGCGGTCATCATCAGGTCGGCCAACTCGTCGATGATGAGGACGATGAAGGGCAATGGCTGAAGGGCATCCTCACCTTTGCTTCTTTGCCGCGCCAGCGCATTGTAGGAATCGAGATTGCGCACGCCCACCGACTTAAAGAGTTGATAGCGGTCATCCATCTGTAAAAGGAGCCAGGTCAACGCGCCCATCACCTGATCGACTTCGATGATCACCTTGCCCAGCAGATGGGGAATGCCGTTATAACCCTGCAACTCGACCATCTTCGGATCGACCATGACAAAGCGCAACGACTCCGGCCCGTGGCGCATGAGCAGGCTGACAATAATCGCATTGACACAGACCGACTTGCCCGAACCGGTCGAACCGGCGATCAACATGTGGGGTGCGCGGGCGAGATCCATCACAATCGGCGCGCCGGAGGTGTTGCGCCCTAGCGCCATTGGCAGTGCGCCCCCCTCTTTGAAGGGTTTGCTTTCGACAATGCCGCGCATACTCACCACCACTTTTTCGGTGTTCGGCACCTCGATGCCCACGTAGGGGCGCCCCGGCACCGGCGCTTCAATGCGCACGGCCGGCACGGCCAGCGCCAGCGCCAGATCATCGGCCAGGCTCACAATGTTGTTGACCCGCACCTTGCGTCGCTGGCCGGCGCGTTCCAGGTAGAGCGGCTCGACGCCAAACTGCGTCACCGTCGGCCCGCTTTCGACATGGACGACGCGCACCGGCACGTTAAAATCTTCCAGCGTGCTTTCGATCAACATCTGCATCTCGCGCGCCCCAACTTCGCGATAGACGCCCACATCGGCAATCAAGAGATCGACGCCGGGCAACCCCGCCGGCAGTTTTGTTGCTGGCTTGCTCGGCGGTTTCGCTTGCGGCGCAGGCGCCTGGGCTTGCGCCACATTATGCTTCGGTTGCTTGGGAGCCGTTTTGGCCCGGGAACGGGCTGACGGAGCGACCGGTTCAGCAACCGCTTCCTCGCCCATCGCCGGCTCGGCAACGGGCGCCGACATCGAAACCGGTAAGACCAGCGTGGCTCGTTCGGGGTTGCGGGGGCGCGGCTGAGGATAGGTGCGATCCGCCGCAACATAGTTGCGCGCCGTAGGGTGAGTGTCGGCGGGGGGTGGGCGCACGGCGAGCGCAGCCAGGAGTGCAGTCAGTTCGGTAAAGCCCCGCTTGACCAAGTTCGTCACTGGCGCCAATGTCGCCGGCACGGTGATCAGATTGTTTGCTAATGGCGCCAGGTAGATGAGGGGTGTGTAGCGGAAGGTCAAGTAGGCGCCGCTGCCGGCCAGGAGCCAAACCAGCGCCAGCGCCGGCCAGCGCCCTAACCCGGCCAGGAGCAGACTCCCCAGCGCCCAGCCGACAAGCCCGCCGTTCAGCCCATCAAAACGCGCCTCCCAGGTGACGACTTCGTTGTGCCAGAGGAAGGCAGTCATCATACCGCTCAGGAAGAGCAATTCGACGCCGACAATGGCCTCAATGCCCCAGTAGCCGGCCCGCTCGCCCAACATAAAGACGGCGCCGATGATCAAGAGCGCCAGCCCAAACCAGGGCGTCGTCCAACCCAGGGCCATGACAGGATAAGGTACACCCAAGGTGCTGTTGGCGCCCCCGCGCAACAAGGTCAACAACACGCCGCCGCCGATGAGGAAGAGAACCAGGCCAATAAATTCCAAAGGCAAATTATCTCTGAGATCCGCCAACCAGGGGCGGCTGGGCATTTCACTCTGCCGTCTGACACGTTTCATGGGATCACCGGCTCCTTACTCCGGGCGGCACGGATCTCTGGGCGATCGGGCCGAAGCGCGCGGAGATCCAGTTCGCCGCCGTTTTCCTGTTCCATTTCGGTTAAGACCCGCGCCACCTGGCCAATGGCGACACGCTGTTTGCGATAGAGATCGCTTTCGCTCATCGCCAACCGGTCGGCGATCTCCCGCACCTTACGCCCTTCAATGAAACGCATTTCGAGAATATTGTAGAGCAGCCACTCCGGCGCGCTCAGGTTGGGTTTACCCTCCGGTCGCAGCTTTTCAATGGCCGCGCCCAAGACCAGGCGCAACGCTTTGGTTGGATCACCATCAGAATGATTGAGCGAATCGCTCACTACGCGCAGTCTGACTAACGGACTCAATGTCAACTTGGGGCCGCCCCAATAGTGACTCAACGCCTCTTTCACCCAGGTTTCAAACTCCGGGCTGTGGATCGGGCTGGGGTCAAGCAGCGCTTGTACCGGCGTCGTGTCGCTCTCGCTGGCGCTATAGGGCGAGAGGCTGCGCCACTGCTGGATCCGGTCAATGTCAGGGATGATCTGGCGCAGCGAGACAAAGACCCCCTGTTGCAACTTACGGTCGGCCAGGGCGCTGGCGATGCGTTGCAACATCTTGGTGAGGACGGCGGTTTCATCCTGGGCCAACAACGGGGTCGCTGTGCGCGCTTTCACCCCCAGCAGACCCAGCACGCGTTGGCTCTTTTCGCCATTGGTCGTCGGTTCGAGCAGCGGCCAAATCCAAAAATCGGCATGGGCCACCGGGCGCACCTTGCCCTCCTGGCGCAGCGCTCGGTTGAGAGCATCGTTCCAATCTTTGACGGCGACAATTTGGTTGCGACTCTCGGTCGGCCCCACCGTCGCTTCCAGGATTAGATCCGGGCCAACGACGGCAGCCGCAAAGCCGGCCGGCACCCGCAGCAACTCGCAGAGGGCGATCAGGTTGTTCTCTAAAAATTCCCGCAGATCGCTCGATGTCAACAAGCGACGATCCAGTTCGCGCAGCCAGGCCACCTCTTCCCGATCTTCGCGATAGACCAGCCAATCCACCCAGTCCTTCGTCACACTCAGAAAAAGCTGGCTCACGATGATCACGCCGGTGATGACGCTAAAGAGGACCATATCGCGCGGCAAGCCCAGAATGCTTTCCACCGTCGGCAGCGTCTGCACGGCCAGAATCACCAGAATAGCGACAATGGGACCACGCATAAAGAAACGGATCAAGCGATAGCGCACCACCCGATCCGGCGTCAGGACATTGAAATAGACGACCGTGTAACTCATCAACACCAACAGAAAGGCCACGGCGACATTGCTCAGTAATGACAGCAGCAAGACCGGCAGGCTCACCTGTGACGCGCTCATGACCCGGCTCAAGGTCACCAGATAGGGAAAGACGCCAATCGCCGGCGCCGCAAAGCCCAGGAGCAGATAGGTCATGCGCAAGCGGGTGCGTTCCGTCAAACAACGGGAACGGGCTTTCCAGATATTGCGCAAGGCGAGCAAAACCGTCGTGACAAAGTAGAGGAGAAAGAGTTCCAGGTATGGCCCGGCTTCCAGATAGTTGATCGGCGGGCTGAAACGCACGGCGCCAACGATCTGATTGCCAAAAAGTGCAGTAATTGCGCTTAACACACTGAACGCCGTGATGGCCCAAGCCACCCATTGGCGCCGTCCGATGCGATAGTTGGTTGTCTCCAAAACCGCTAACGAGAAGAGGTAGTAGGCCGCCGGCGCAAAGGCGATCCCCAGCCATTGAAAGCGCAGCCAGCGTTCAGCCGAATTCGCCGTCACCACGCGATCAATGGCGACATCGCTGGCATAGACCACCATGACACAGGCCAGCAAGAGAGCAAAACGCCGGGCGACCGGGCTGAGAAAGTTATAGGTAAAGGTGTAGGCCATGAGTGAAAAGGCCAAAATCACCACAATCGAGGAGATGGCCACATTGCTGAAATTGAGCAAGTGGGTCATGGTAAAGAGCGAATCGTTCATGGTTTAACTAACCCATTCAATGGTTTCGTTGACAATCACCCACATATTGCGCCGCTTTTGCAGTTGCAGATGAAAACCGCCGCCAACCGTGGGCGTGCGGCGAATATGCAAGATCACTTCAGCATCATTCACTGTCTGAAAGTGGATCGGCTCCATTTCGATCACCGGCCCTTCCGGCGGCGACGCCGGCTCGTCGGGCATGAGCCATAGTACGTTGCCATCAAAGCCCAGATCGCCCTGCACCTCGGCGGGGTGACAGCGGATGCGCAGTTGGGCCGGTCGCCCGTCGCTATTGGGTTCCAGATGGCGCAAGACGCCCAACTTGTGAACCAGCACAGTGCGCCGGATGCGCAACGTGTCCGGCTCCTGACGGTCGGCGCTGCGATAGTAGCGGGCCAGAGCATAGACCGGACCAAAGGCATTCTGCTCGCTCAGTTGGTGCAATAACTCCTCACGGATACTGCCCCAGCGGTAGCGCCACTCTTTGGTCTGGATCTGGTCACCATAGTCGAGCAGTTCCAGCGTCGCCTCGGCCCCAATGCGGCTCAAGATAGCGACAGGGGAAAGGCGGGCGGGGTCTTGTTTCAAGCGCGCCAACAACAGATTGGGCGTTGACTCGACTTCATCCGTATACAGAAACGAGCGCCGTGTAGTGACGGTGAAATAGAGGCCCACCACCACCGCTAACGCCAATAAGCCGACCAGCGTCCAGGCCACCGGGTCCATGGCGTCCAGCACGCGCGGCAACGTGGGCAGTGGCCCCCACTCCCACCCCGCAAAAAAGTCCCGCAATCTTTCTAACAGCTCTGCCATAAAAAGAACAAACTAGCCCACATGGGCCGACTGACCAGCCAATCGGTCAGGCCAGTCCTCAAAATAGACAATAACTTTATTTTACCATACGTTTGTCCCAAGCCCATGTTTCTACGCTTGCAAAGTGGATTGAATCGTCAAGATACTTATCAATTCAGAAGATGGGTTGCGGCGTTTGCCACGGCCCATTTTTATTTTCTAAATCCAAAACAGATCGGGTATAATGACGGCCACTTTACAAAACATGGCAACAGGGAGTCATTGCGGTAATGGAGCAAAGTGCGCACCAATTTGTATCGGTTGGACCGGGGTTGGCCTATGGCGACCCGCTGCCCGCTGGCTGGCTTTCGATTACAAGCCGACCTTTATTGATCCTAGTCGGCGTTACCGGCGTCGGCAAAAGCACCACACTCGACTATTTGCAGCAGAGCGCCTTACACTTTTCCCTGCTTCCCGACCGGCGCGAGTTGACCGACCAGTTGATCATCGGCTATCTTCAAACAATGGATGGCTTGCCGGTTCAGCCAGTGAAAGATCGGCGGGAGCGTTTTGCTTATACGCGGCGCTATCACCAACTTTTTCCCGGCGGCATGAGCCACGCCGTGAGTCAACTGGTGGTCGATACCGCCACCCACCCCGGCTGGCTTTGTTTCGATGGCTTGCGGGGCGAAGGCGAAGTGGCCCACGCTGCCCGCGCCTTACCACAAGCCCGCTTTGTGGTGCTGGACGCGCCCGATCTGGTGCGGGTGCAGCGCTTGTTAGGGCGCAGCGACCGTTTTGACCAGATCAGCAGCAACGGCGTCATCAGCACAGCAACCAGCAGCCAACATAGTTTAGCCGCTGTTGGCGTGGCCGATGGCGATGCGCTCTTTACACCGGAAGAAATAGGGGCGCTCTTGCAATCGGCGACCCCGCCTGTGGGAAGCGGAACCATTGCGGTCGAAGAATTGCGCGCCAAGTTGCAGATTGTGGTCGAAGAGCGCCGCAACTATGACCCGCAGGCCGCCATTGCTTATCTCAAAGCGCACGCCCCTGACCGCACATTGTTGATCGATACGACGCAGGTCGCGGCGGATGTAGCGGCGCAACAAGTTGTGGACTGGCTTCTATGAACAGCATCAAACGAATCACCACCACGGCTTTTCGCCTACCGATGGCAGGGTCGCTGCGCTGGGGCAAAGCCAGCGCGCTGGATGAAGTGCGCCATGTGTTGGTCGAAGTTGAATTGAGCGACGGCAGCATTGGCTTGGCCGAAGCGCCGCCCCGCCCAACCATCTATGGCGAAACAGTTCACAGCATTCTTAGCATCATCGAGCATGAACTGGGGCCGCGCATTCTCAACCAGCCCAGCGAAAAAGTGCCGGCGCGCCTGGATGAGATCAAAAATAACCAGACCGCCAAAGGCGCGCTCGACATGGCGCTGCAAGACGCCCTGGCCCAGCAACGGGGCGTGTCATTGGCGCAACATCTGGGCGCAACCGCCGACCGGGTCAAGGTCAGCTATATTCTGGGCATCGGCGACCGCGATACGGTGCTGGCCGAAGCCGAACGGGTCTTTGCCCAAGGGGTGCGCGTCCTCAAAGTCAAAGTGGGGCGCGACTGGGACGACGACATTGCCCGCATTCACGACCTCCAGACCATGTTCAAAGGCGCGATGGCGCTCTATGCCGATGCCAACGAATGTCTGGATGCCGCCGACGCCGCCGACAAGTTGGCCCACCTGCGTGCGATCGGCCTGCTCTACTGTGAAGAGCCGCTGCCGGTCGAATTGATTCAGGAACGGGCAACGCTCTGTCGCCAGCAACGCTTGCCGATCATCGCCGACGACAGTTGCTTTAGCTATCGGGATCTACAACGGGAACTGGCGCTCGACACCTTTGACATTCTCAACATCAAAACTGCCCGCACCGGTTACACCGAATCGCGCCGCATGTTGGCGGCAGCGCAGGCGCGTGGCAAAACCATTATGATCGGTTCCCAGGCCAGCGCCGGTCTCGGCACGGTCCGCGCCGCCCTCTTCGCCGCCCTGCCGGGCATCGATCATCCCAGCGAACTCAGTTTCTTTTTGAAAGTCAAGGAAGACATTCTCAGCGAACCATTAACGCTCAGCGACGGCTATTTCAATGTCACCCGCTTCGCCAATGCGACAGTGGACCGTGACTTGTTGCGCCGTGCTGCCGTCGTCAGTAAGACAGTAAGTCAGTGAGGCTGTAAATCAGTCGCACCGCCCTACTGTCCCACTGTCTTACTATTTTTGAAGGGAGTCTCTCATGCAATCCCCCCTCTTCCGGGCCGGTCCGTTATCGATTGGTGATCTGTTGGATTGGACGCTGCGGCTCTATCGCGCCCGCTTTGGCAAGATGTTGCTGATTGCGGCGATCTTTATGGTGCCGTTAGGGCTGCTCTCCGGCATTGTTACCGGGCAGACCATGACGAGCTATCTCAATATTTTTCTGGAAGCCATGCAAAACCCGGAGGCGATAGCCGATCCGACGGCGATCGCGCAAGCGCAAGGCAACATGACGACCCTGAGCTATCTGCTCACACCCATCGGAATTGCCATCAACGGGTTGGTGACGCTGGCGCTGACGGTGCAGGTCATGGCGGCGATCAAACAAGAGGAGATGGACGCGGTGACCAGCATCCGTCAGGGGGCGCGCCGCTTCTGGCCCTGGGTGGGTATGACCTTTGCCACCTACGCGGCCTACATTGGGATCGGAGTTGTTGTCGCGATTGTCTTCTTTTTCGGCGCCTTCTTCCTGGCGATGATCGCCGGCAGCTTTTTTGCGTTCAACAGTAATATGAATAGTGGTGGTGAACCGGGCTTTGCGGCAATGGCGGGCCTCGTGGTGGGGATTGTTTGCGCCTATGCCGGCGCCTTCATTCTCTTTGTATCGCCCTTCATCTACGTAGGTACGCGTTGGGCGGTGGCTGTGCCGCTGATGATCGACCAGGGGATGGGGCCGTTGGAAGCGCTGGGCGAAAGCTGGCAGTTGACCAAAGGGCATATTCGCCACGCAATGGGCTTTGTCGTGCTGCTCTATCTCTTCTATGGCATCCTGTACATCGCTTTCATGGCGTTGGCCTTTGCCGGCTCCGGGGTAGCCCTCACCAGCGCCGGTTCGACCGTCGCCAGTGTCGCGATCTTCAGCATCGTTGCCGCGCTGGTTCCCCTCTTTTGGATGCCGATTGCCACAGCGGGCTATGTGATGCTCTACTATGATTTGCGCATGCGCAAACAGGGCTATGATCTCGAATTGCGCATTGATGCATTGGAAACCGAGGTCGCGCGTGCCGCCAACCCCGCTGCATAGGCAGCAGATTGCCACCAGCCCCCGACCGGATTGGGCGCGACAGAACGGCAACATGGAATGCGGATCGAGCGGATTCAGCGGATGGGCGCGGATTTTTTTCACCGCCGCGCTGTGGCTGATCGGGCTGGGGGTCTTCACGCTGTTGTTGTCGGCCGCATTGCGGGCGCAAGGGGATGATACAGTCACGCTAGCTGGTTATCAGGAAAAAGTGGCAAGCTGGCAGGCCACGCTAGCAGAGACCAACGACGATGAACAGATAGCGGCCATCCAAAAGGAAGCGGCGGCGATTCGGCAAGTAACTCTGCCCGCCGGCAAAGTCATTACCATCCAGCCACTCTTGGGTGATCCAGCGGAAGAGACCATCGCAAGTTGGATTGCGAGCGAACGGTTGACGGCTGTCCAGCGTGAATTAGCGGCGGCGCCTAAGGATGAGACGGCGGCCCGCCTGCTGTTGCTCCAAGAGCTTTGGGGCCGGCGCGAATTTATGGAACAGGATTCGCTCTGGTCGCGTTTCTGGCGTTGGGTGCGCTCCTGGTTGCCGGAGTTTGAGAGCCGGGAAGGTGGGGCGACATCGATCGCGCCACTCTTGCAGGTAGTCGGTTGGGTGCTACTGGGCATTGGCGCAGTGCTGCTCATCTGGCTATTGAGTTATTGGTTGCAAACGTTACTGGGGCGCTTTACGGGTGGCGTTGAACGACGCGGGGAACATGACGACCAAGCCTTGCCCCAAACGGCCGGCGAAGCGCGCAATGCAGCCCACCGGTTAGCCAATGCCGGCAGCTATCGCGATGCCGTGCGCCAGCTCTATCTCTCCGCTTTGCTTTCGCTACACGAACGCAACCTCATCACCTATCAACCGAGCGACACCAATCGCGAGGTGTTGACGGCGATACGCAACCAGCCGCAACTCTACCAGCAGTTGCAACCGGTAGTCGCCACCTTTGATGATGTCTGGTATGGCGTCCACGAGCCGGATCGCACCACCTTTGATACCTATGTGGTGGCTGTGGAACAGTTGGAAGGGAAGCCCTAATGGCGCCAATCATACAAACCGGCCGGGCAACCGGTCGTATCCAACTGTTTCTGGCGCTGGGGTTGTTGGTGGTGCTGGTGGCCTTTATCCTCGTGCAAGGTGAAGAGCAGGCGCCGACCCCCTTTGATCCCTCTTCAACCGCGCCGACGGGGTTGCGTGCGCTCTGGCTCTGGCTGGAAACAATGGGCTATACCGTTGAACGCAACGATGGCGCCACCTTTGCCATCCCGCCGGAGAGTGCGCTCCTTTTTGTCTACCCCAATCAGCAGGTCTATAGCGATGACGAGGCCGAACAGGTGCGTCGGTGGGTGAACGATGGCGGTACATTGGTGTTGGTGGGTCTTACCCTGCCGGAAGAGGCGTTGCGCACGCGTTTTCCTGTTGAAACCGGCGCGCCCGTCAACGCGCTTTTTGCCGATGTCGATCAACAACAGCCGTTGTTCCCCGACCTGGCCGAACCAATTGCGTTGACCGAAAATGTACCGACCTTGGATCTGAGTAACGCGCCAACTGTCATCTCCATTCTGGCAACCAGCGATGGGCAGACCACGCTGGCGTTGCAACCGCTAGGCGACGGAGTGATCTGGCATCTCAGCCTCTATCACAGCCTGACCAACGAACAGTTGCGCGACCCGAGCCAGGCGACTATCGTGCCGGCGCTCTTGCGGCACGTCCCAGCAGGCGGTCGGATTGTCTTCGACACCTATCACCTGTTTGGCCCTAACCTGACCGCCGATTTGGCGATCCGTTCGCTCCAGGATTGGGTCTATGGTACGGCGCTCGGCTGGGCCACACTCTTTATGGCGGTGGTGACGCTGCTCTTCCTGGCGCTGCAAGGGGTGCGCCTGGGGCCGCCGTTGCCTACCCGTGAAGAATTGCGCCGGCGGGAAGCGGCGGAATTTGTGACGGCGATGGCGAACCTGTTGCGCCGTGGACAACAGCGCGCCTTTGTCGCGACTCATCACAAACGGCGGCTTAAACGGGCTTTGGGGCGCGCCCTCAATATCAGCCCCGATCTGGCCGATGATGCTTTCCTGCGCCAGGTGCAACAGGTGGATGATCGGCTTTCCACCGAAGAGAAACAACAATTGACGGCGATCTTTCAGACGCTCACCGGCGCCGCCGACGAATCAACATTGATTAAGACAATTAGCCAGGTTGATCCGCTGTTGGCGCGCTATCAACGCAAGGGAACTTGAGTAGGAGACATTATGGCTCTCGCGGAACGCTTTCAGGCGCTGCAACAAGAGGCAGCGAAAATCATTGTAGGGCAGGAGACGGTCTTTGAACAGATTGTGATCGCCTTTTTTGCCGGCGGCCATGTGCTGTTGGAGGGGGTGCCGGGGACGGCGAAGACGCTCATGGCGAAAACATTGGCGCGGCTGATCCAGACCGATTTCAACCGCATTCAGTTCACGGCCGATCTCATGCCCAGCGATGTGGTGGGGACGCAGGTTTTCAACATCAATCAGGGTAGCTTCTATCTGAAAAAGGGGCCGATCTTTGCCAGTATTGTCCTGGCCGATGAGATCAACCGGGCGCCGGCCAAAACTCAATCAGCGTTGCTGGAAGCGATGGAAGAGCATCAGGTGACAATTGAAGGGGAACGCCACCCCCTGGCTGACCCCTTCATGGTGCTGGCAACGCAAAACCCGGTCGAGTACGAAGGCACCTACCCACTGCCGGAAGCGCAACTGGATCGCTTTATGTTCAAAGTGCGGGTCGATTATCCGCCGGAAGCAGTGGAAACCGAAGTGTTGCGCCGCTATCACCACGGCTTTGATGCCCATCACCTGGACGCCGCCGATCTGCGCCCGGTGTTACACCCCGCAGAGTTACCGGCGCTGCGCCAAGAAATTCGCGCCGTCACGGTGGAAGAGGGCATTCTGCGCTATATCACCCAGCTTGCGAATGCCAGTCGCCGCAGCCCGGATCTGCTGCTGGGGGGCAGTCCGCGCGCCAGCATTACGTTGCTCCTGGCCGCCAAAACTTTTGCGGCGTTACAAGGCCGCAGCTATGTGACGCCGGATGATGTGAAATATATCCTCGCCCCGACCTACCGCCACCGCATCATCCTGCGCCCGGAGGCTGAAATTGAAGGGTTGGATGCTGATGCCGTCATTCGGCGCATTGCGGCGGGGGTGGCGGTGCCGCGCTAGATAGTTTGCTGGTTGTAGCAACTGACCTGTTTAGGGGTACTATGGTATAATGAACACAGTTATAATGACTGGGTTCAACCATGACGACTTTGGCATACGGGAGTGGTCAAGTTGCAAAAAGAGAGGAATCGCATGACAAATCAGGATTTCCGCACACGGATTACCTACAACGCCAATGTCATGGCGGGCAAGCCGGTTATTCGCGGTACACGGATTCCAGTCGATTTACTGGTGCGGATGGTAGCGCAAGGAATTTCGCAAAAGGAGATTTTGGCGGACTATCCACGGCTACAGGCAGAAGATATTCAAGCAGCACTCATGTATGCGGCTGCCGTTCTGACGGATGAGACGATCTTTCCCTTGACTTTGGAACCAGCCTGATGCCGAAGTTTATTGTGGACGAATGTACGGGTATTGCCGTAGCGCAGTTTCTTCGCAAACAAGGCTTTGATGCCATCAGTGTGAGCGAAGAGTCGCCACAAACCAGTGATCTTGAGATTCTACGGCGCGCCGTTGCCGAACAACGGATCGTTGTAACTAACGACAAAGACTTTGGCGATATGGTCTTTCGCGATAACCACCACCATCATGGCATACTCCTGTTACGATTGGCGGATGATCGCATCGCAACCAAAATACGCGTCGTTGGCGCCGTTTTGAAGCAATATGTCGACAAGCTCGAAGACCGCTTTGTAGTCGCTACTGAACAAAATATTCGAATTCGTTCCTCGCCTCATCCTACGCCTGGAGGCTGATGCGGTCATTCGGCGCATTGCGGCGGGGGTGGCGGTGCCGCGCTAGCCAGCGATTTTCTCCGATAAGCAGTTGGCCGTGCGGGTATCAGGTTTTTGGAAACCTGATACCCGCACGGCCAGAAGCTAAAACGCACCCTACTTGTTAGCTGTTTATAACGCGTTATTGGCTGTTTTGCTGGTCCCAGGCGATCACCTTCTGCGCGACCGCCACACCGATCCGTTTCCCCTCTACCATCTCAAAGCGGAAGTGAATCCCGTCCCAAATGCGCGATTCGTAGGCTTCGTTGGCTCTGGCGTGGATGAGGTCGGCGTAGGCCGGGAACGCATAGGCCAGCACTTCGGCCATGGCATTGGTCACGCCCGCATGGCCCGATGGATAACTTGGATAGTTGGGGGTGGGGAAGACGGTGGTGACCGCTGGATCCATTTGAAAGGGACGGAAGGTCCAGTAGGTGTACTTGGCATCCCAAATGGCGATCCCCGCATCATACTGCGCCACCGCCATCATGGCATAGATGCGGGCGGCGCGCACCGGGTTGGCATCCAGGCCGCTCTCGAACATGCGCAGGCTGGCAAAGGTGTACCAACTTTCAACAACCCCGTCGAGGGCTTGCCACCACATGCCCTTTTGGTTGGTGGCAAAGGTGCGCGTAAAGCGCTTCACCTCTTGCAGGTCGGCGACCATTGCCGGCGAATCGTAGGCCGGGGGTGGCGGCGAGCGCAATTCATCATTGGCTTGCAAGAGCCAGGGTTGCCATTTGGCGGCGTTTGGCTCCACCGGTTTCTCGCCTGTCCACAAGCCGGGGCCGGTTGGGATCACCCCATCCCAGGGCAGCAAGGCATCGTCTACTTTGGCACGCGCAATCACTTGCGCGGCCACCGCATTGCCGAGTGCTAAGCCAGCGGCCACATCGCTGGGGAAGGCTGCCCCGGCGGCGACACGCGAGTCGGCGGCGGCTTGCGCTTTAGCCACGAACTCTTGTGCTTGATCCGGGTAGAGATACCCCAAGATCGCCGCCGCCGCCCCCGCTGCCACGGCTTGCTCCGAGGCAGATTGTTTACAAAAAGCAATAGCCGTCGCACAACTATTATCCCCCAATTCCATATCACCCGCACTCCAAAGTGATTTATGGTCTGAACTAGGGTCGGCACAAGTTCTAATTCATGATTGGCGCCATGAACTGGTGGCAACAGCCTGGCAGAAAGCGGATGAGTGGGCAGTGCAGGCCGGCAATCCTGTACAACGTTGCGACACCTTAGGCTCGTTATGCGTTGTTGCCCGCAACCGGGGCGAATGGCGCAAAGCTTACGAGTTGGGCGAGCTAGCTTTGTCCTTGGCGAAAGCGAGCGGTGAGCCTTCTCTCATTGATCGTATATCGTCCGGTTTTGCCGCCACCCTCACTTATCTCGGTGAGTTACCACGTGCGCTAGAACATTATCAAGTAGATTCCCTGCTTGTACAGCCAAATGCTAACGGTCCCAGTCTCGGTACGGTCATCAATATGGCGCAATGCCTTTGGCTGCTTGGCTTTCCCGACCAGGCACTTGCCCGGGTGCGCCAAGTGTTTGCCATCAAAGAGGAAAACCTTCCCTTTGTGAACCGCTTTACCCGACCTTGCTTTGCTGGCGTGTTGTACGCCTTTCTGCACGACGCGCCAATGGTGCAGCGGCTTGGCCAGGAGTTGATCGATGTCAGCATTCGGTGTGATTTCCCCCTTTTCGAATCAGCGGGCCAAATCCTGGTTGGCTGGGCAATCGCCCAACAAGGGGATATTCATATGGGTCTCGCTTTGCTACGTGAGGGGCTAGCAGGCGAAGGATGGGACTCCCGCATGCTTGAACCCTTTTGGCACATGCTGTTGGTCGAGACATTGGCCCTGGCAGGTGAGCGAGAGGCCGCATTGGACGAAGCCACGGCAATCCTGGTCTATACCGAAGAATGCGGCAATTGCTTTTGCGACGCTCATCTGCTCAAATTGAAAGGCGATTTGCTACTGGCGCTGGCGGCTTCGGCGGGAGAGGTGGAGACGTGGTATCAACAGGCCATTGCCACGGCGCGCCACCAAGGGGCAAAATCACTGGAATTGCGGGCGACCGTCAGTCTGTGTCGCTTGTGGCAGGGAGTAGGGCAACAGGCCGCGGCGCGGGCATTGCTGGTGGAAATCTACAGTTGGTTCACCGAAGGGTTTGATACAGTAGACTTGCAGGAAGCCAAAGCGCTGTTGGCGGAGTTGTAGTGCAATGTGTTTTTCACGTTTCGACCTGTTGCTACAACTAACACCATTCCGGTATAAACAGTTCTTTGACTTTTTAGCCGCCGCTCCTTCTCCCGAACGTATTCTGCGTTTTATGGTTTCTCCGCAGGCCCAAGCGCGCGTTCAAACGCTCCTTGACAAACATGGCGAGGACGAGTTAAGCCCAGAAGAACAAGCAGAACTGCGAGTCTACGCCCAAATCAACGAAATCATCAACTTAAAGAAAGCCGAAGCAGCCTTTGCGCTTGCGCAATCTGCCTAACTTGACATGGCTCGCCAACATATTCCTGCTGCGCTACGCCGTCGCGTAATCGCACGCGCTAAGAGACGCTGTGAATATTGTCAGCTTCCTGATGCTTATGTCACAGTAGAATTTCTCCGTTTCAACCATGAAACTCGTTTGCGCCAACGCCGTCTCCTGATAGCAGCAAATGTTTATAATTTGTAAACATTCATTCTAAAACGAGTACGCTGGAAGCGTCTTCGTAGATAAACTGCTGAAGAAACTTCCAGCGTGATAAATCAACTTTTTGCTTGATTACTTTGGCGTACTAGCGCTACACCTTCGTAATCGGAATGTCCTGCGAATCACTGGGGGTAGCGGGCGGCGGTTTGGGGGTGGACTGGGCAGACTCCGCTGATTTGCGTTGCAGTTCGCCGGCCAGCTTGTCAAGCTGTTCGGACAGTACCCGCAAACCTTTGGCCAGGCCACTAGCCAGTTCATGACTACCCGGACTAGTGCGAATCCGCTCACCAAGCGAGTCGGCCACATCTTCGGCTTTATTTATAAACTCTTTGGCCTGGTCGGTTTCACTCAGCTTGCGCAGGCCACGTTCCAGTCCGTTCACGAGCGAAACAACGCCAGCTTTGACATCCTTTTCCAGCCGCTTGCGCTCTTCACTCTCCCAAGCCGTCTGCACAACCTCGGCAAATTTCAGGCCCAGACGATTGAGGTCATCCATCAACTCTTGTGTTGCCTGGGCTTTGCGTTGACCGCTTGCGCTCTGTTGCCCGGTTGTATTGGTGTCGCCAGGTGTGCTTTGAGTTTGTTGTTTGTTTTCTTCCATAAATTCCATCCTTGCCTATTGCCGGTAACGATCCTTGTTGTGGCTTCCCTACCATCATAATGGATACTAATCTGTACACAACGTAGGGGCTATCGCAATTTACTACGCAACTTACGCCTAGAAGTTTCAAGTGGGACGGCGGATAGGATACGGACGATTACGGCTTGGCCGGCAAGCTGACAGCATCACCGGCTGAGGCGCCGGCTATGGTCACTGGGAGGCGCACACCAGATTCCGGTACATACAACCCCACACGTAAGACAGCAGCAGGATCAGTGTCCATCGGAACGGTCAGTGTGTGGTGCGTCACCAAATATTCGCCCGGTTGCCAACTGCCGGTAGGCGCCGGCTCGGTGGCGGTTTGGGGCGCATCATCGGCTTGGGCCAGGGTCACGCCGGCCGCATCATCCAGATGAACAAAGATGTGATGGGGCGGCAAGAGCGGCTGCAACACTTGCCAGTAGAGCGTTACCACCAGTTGCTCACCTTGCCTTTGCTGCTCGTAGCCGAGTAACTGGACATGTGCGCCAAATTGGGCCGGCTGAGGGAGCGGCGTCGGCGGCGGTGTTAGAGTGAAATTGGCCTGGCGTTGATAGACCCGGATAGCGCCCAGCGCAATGGGCGGCTGTTTCACACCTGTAACCGGATCCAGCAGCCCGGCCACCAAGCCGTAAGCGCCGGAGCCAACCGTCGCCGGGATGGTAAAGGCGAGTGGCGTCTGCACCAGCGCACCGGCCGGCCACTGCGCAAATGGATAAGCAGGCAAAGTCCACCCTGCCCAACCGGCCACCCCGGCCCCGTTCCCGTCCAGCAAACTGACATAGAGGTGACGGTCAGACAACGCAGCCCCGCCCTTTTGCCAGAAGAGTGTGAGTGCGAGATCCGTACCGGCCATGATCACCGCGTCGCCACCGCTGTGACCAAGCAAAGCGACGCCTTCAGTCAATACTGGTTCGTCCAGTGGAAATTGCATCGGCAGACGATATGGCGGAAGGATGGCAGTTGGTGTGGTCACGGCGATGGTTGCTAGTGGCAACAAAGTGGCATGGGGATCGGCGCGATGGGTTGGTTTACGGAGCATCGCCGTCGGATCAACCAAACCAATGACCAGTTGATAATCCCCCGGCGGCAAGCCGGGGGGAACAAGCAAACCGACCTGTTCCATGACCAAATCATCCTGGCGTTCAGTGGCAAAAGCGCCCAACGCCGCGTAGTCGCGGTAGGCCCAGGTCAGTCCATCTTTTTGTAAGCGCAAGGTGACGCCAACCGTCGGCAACACACCTTGACTGCGCCAGCCAAGCGCAACGATAAGCGGTGTATTGGCAGCCGGTAGCGTTGTTATGTTGACGCCGGCGCTCGCCAGTTGAACATCACCCCAATCGTAGGCCAGCGCGGTCGTCACGATTGGGGTGCGGCGATGCCAGGCATCCAGTTGCGTGGTAATGCTGACCCACTGTTGCGCAAAATTGACGGCGCGTCCGTTTAAATAGTTTGTCATCGCAGCCGGCAAAGTGCTGCCGATGGAACGCAAGGAAGGCAGCCAGAGCATGCCATGCGTCAGCGCTTCGTCTAGCTGTTGCGCCACCGTCGCATCCCAGACGACCGAACGATCACTGAGCAAGCGGATTTGTGGCCCGGCGTCGGCAGTGAGACCAACTTGGGGGGCATAGGCGCGCCAGAAACCGACTTGCCAGGGAAAGGTGGCGATCACCGTGTCATTGTCGCGGCCCTGCTGTACGATCTGGCGAATCAGGGGGCGGTAATCATCGGCCTGGTAGCGGGGCAAGGTATAGAAAACCCAAGCGCCGACAGCCGCTGTTGTGATGAGCAGAGCGAATGTCACCATGCGCACAGCGTGCCAGCGTAATTGCCGCTGCCGCCCTAAGTCATCTAGCGCGCTGCTCAACAGGAAGAGAAAATAAGGCAACACAAAGAGCAAAAGCCGCTCACCGCCGGTGGGAAAAAAGGGATAGAATTGGTTGATTAGAAAAGCGGCGGCAAATGGCACAACAAAGCATAACCAGAGCAAACTCTGCGCCATTGGCGCTGGCGGCTGCACCCCCTGGTCATGCCGGCGCCACAATGACCAGAGGAGCAAACCCAGGGCACTGAGCAACGCCAACCAGGGCAGCAGCGTCAACGGGGCTGGGAATGGTACATGGCCGCTGGTAAAGGCCAGCAAGTGACGCGCCAGGTAGGTCCACGGCGCCAGCGCCACATCTTGATCCGAACGAATTTTATCATTGACATAGCGCATGAGAATCTGCGCCGTATAGATGACCCAAGGTAGATAAAGGAGAGCAACCAGCAAATCCGCCAGCACAAACCGGAGTAGAGGCAAGCGCGCTTTACGCAAAGTCCAGAGCACCCAAACGAACTGGGCCAGCAACAAGAAAGCCAGATAGTAGAGCGTATAGAGTGCGGCGGTGGCGACAACGATATAGCCAGCCAGCCGGCCCCCTGCCTTTTGGCCGGCATTCACCGCCGCCACCCAGCGCCAGCAACAGAGCGTCGTCGCCAGACTAAGCGTCAGGGCGAGACCATACATGCGCACTTCCTGGCTGTAATAGAGATATAAGGGATTCAACAGCAGCAGCGTTAGTAACAGCAGACGAGCGTGGCGCCGGCCAGCAAAGAGGCTTTGCGCCAGGGCAACCGCCAAGAATAGCACTGGTATGGCAAGCAGAACAGAAAAGAGGCGCAACGCCAACGGCGCCGGCGTTCCCCACAGCCATAGCCAACCGTGCAACAGGAGATAATAGAGGGGCGGATGGATGTCATTCGCCGTCAACCAGAGCAAGCGGACGACCGATTCGGTGGCGAAGTAGACGCTGTACCCTTCGTCTGCCCAAAGGGGTTGCCAGGCCAAACGCCCCAGCCGCAGGAGAATGCCCAACAGTAATAAGAAGGGTAACGCCAAGGCCGCGCGTTGCGAAAGACGCGCTGACAAGGCGTGCTGAGTGCTACGCACGATAGGATTCCGCGGCCAATGGGTGCTTAACGCTTCTTGTAACGGACATAGAGTTCCTGGTTGGGGTCATTGGCATTGAGGGTAAAGGTGGCCGGCGGACCGACCGGGTTGCCGCCGCCATCGACCAACTGCACTTCCCAGGAGCCCGCCGGCGCGACATTGGGAAATTCGGCCTTCATATTCTGAAAGCGCTGGCGTGAATCAGCAATCGGCCAGGTAAAACTGGGCTGACCGCCCGCCGACTTCCCATTCACCGTCATATCAGCGCCATCTTTTTTCACCCGCATGGTGTAGCCCTCCAACGCCTTCTCGCCGTCATAGACATAGAGAAAGACGCGCACCACTTTGGGTTCAGAGAATTGTTCCTGGGAGACCAATTCAAAAGCAAAGTCAGCAGCGGGCGCAGCGGGTGGTTGGGTCGGCGCGGCAGCGGGTTGAGTGGCAGCCGCCGGCGGTTGGGTCGGCGCTGGGGCGGCAGTGGCGGTGGCGGGCGCTTGCGCCACTTCCTCGCTTACCGGCGCTAATTCGACAGCGCCTTCGACATCGACCAATTCGCTGATAATCCAGGCCGGTTGACCGTTGATACAGCAGAAACGCCACCAATCGCCGGCGCCATTTTTGCCGATAATGTCATATTCCTGTCCCCGTTCCACCGTCGTCAAGACAGCATAAGTGGTGCCTGGCCCGGAACGCACATTGACCAAGGGGGCCGTCACCACCAAACGCGGCGGCACGGCGGTAGGGGCAACTGTCGGCGCGGCGGTGGGTGGCGGTAGGGTTGGCGTCGGCGCTTCGGCAGCAACTTCAACCGTGGTTGCCGTCGGTGCAACCGCATTGGCAACCGGGTTCGCAGCCGGAGCAGCATTGTCGCTTGGCGCCGCGGTGACGGCTGTCGGCGTAAAGGTCGGATAGGGTGAACGAATGGGTTGGCGAGGTTCGGCAGCGGAAGAGGAAGGTCCCAAAGTGCAAGCGGTAGCCAGACCAAGAAGCAAAAGGGAAAAGACTACGCCTTGAGTACGCTTACAGGGCCACCACTGATTCCCGAGCGGTGGCCCATTTCTTCGGGTCAGCAATTGCCGACCAGCACTGCCTGTGCGATTGATCCATCCAAAGCGAACAGTTGATTTCATACAAACATTCATCAAAATTGATTGACGATTCTCCGTAGAACGCAAGTCTCCGTAGAACGCAAGCTGTCGAACGACATAGCAAGTTTGCGGTGAACGTTTGCGGTGAACGTTTGCTATGTGTTGCACCTACCGATTCTCGTCAAGTGATCTGGTTCGTTGCCCCCTGCCACTACGGCAAGTAGGAGCCATAGGGGCAACAGTATACCACGAATCGCGAAAAACTCAACTACGCTTTCCTAGAAAAATCGTAACTGCTAACCCGCGGTGAAGAAACCAGGGTGGCTCATCTACGGAAAGTGTGAACACCTGTCAGGTTTTGGAAACCTGACAGGTGTGGCGGGTCGAAACCTCACACTTTCTGTAGATGAGCGAACCAGGGTTTTGCTCAACCAATCCGCAGCGGTTGCCGGTGAAAACCCTGGTTTCTGGCTTCGTAGTCACGAAAAATCAAAAAGTGCGCGGCCGCTATCAGCGTACCCGCTCCCACGCCATATAAATCTCGCGATTGGTGTTGGTCGGTTGCGTGGTAAATTCAATCACATTTGAGAGTTGATTGCCGGCGCCGTCGATCACCCAAACGCGCCAGGTGCCAGTGCCGATCAGCGCCGCACGTGACTCCGTACTCCCGATACTTTTGGGATCGGGCGGTGTATATTCATACTTCACGTTAAAGCGCAAATTGCTATACGCAGTCCCGCCTAAGCCAACGGCCTTAAATTCTGAACCGCTCTGTTGCACGCCATTGGTCGGCGGGCGTTCAACACCGTTAAAGAGTACTTTCAGGAAATAGCCATCCGCCGGCACTTCATTTGGGGGAGTACCGATGTAAAGTTTGACCCAGATCGTCAAAAATTCATTGTTGGTCGGGAAAAAGATCGGATCACCCCGCTGTTCAAAGGGCATCGCCGTCGCCGTCGGGGTCGGCGTGATCGTCGGCGTTTCCGTGGGGAGCGGCGTGGGCGTTGGCGGCGGCGGCGGTTCCGGCGCCAGTAATGGCGCGCCGCTGGGGTCGTTATTCACAACCACATGGGCGGCCGCCACCCAAACCGTATTCCCGTTGACACAACAGAGCTGATACCAAGTGCCTTCCGTGTTTTGACCAATAATCGAAATGGGGATACGCGGGCCTAATTGGTTCACCAGCGGATATTCAGCGCCAGGGCCGGAACGCAGGCTGACCAGCCCACTCTCCACCACAATAAAAGGCGTGGGCGTCGGCGGCGGCGGGATCGTGGGGGTCGGCGGCGGCGGGAAGGTTGGCGTTGGCGCCGGCGGCGTCAATTCTCCTGGGACAACCGGCGTCAATTCCGTCCCTGGTAATGGGGTCACATTCGGTTGGGGAATGGGCGTGGCGGTTGGGATAAAATCACTTGGATTCATACCTGGCTCAATCACAATGACGCCGGGCGTGCCGTTTTGAGGTGGCGTAATCGCAATTTGCGGCAGGATGGTTTCCGGCGTGGGGGTAAAGGTTGGCGCCAGGGCGCGTGTCGGCGCCGGCGTCGGCACAGCGCGCTGCACCAGACCGGCAGCCGAACAACCCAAGGTCAGGGCCAGCAGCACCAACCAGACGACCCAGGGAATTTGCCCTTTTCTCTCAATGCGAAGCCACTTCACCATGATGTTATGCTCTGCGCAGGCGCAGTAACCCTTCCATCTTCAACGTCAGTTTTTCTAAGGTGAATGGCTTTTCCAGGTAGGACAAACGGCTGTCGTGGCGAAACTTTTCCATGGTTGACCCTTCCGGGTAGCCGGACATTAAGACAATATCAACCGTGGCGCTCAACTTACGCAATTCGCGCAGCGTATCACCGCCACTCATGACCGGCATTTGCATGTCCAATAGAATGACATCAATGATGGATTGATTTTCGATAAAGAGTTGAAGTCCTTCCTGACCATTGGCGGCAGAGAGGCAGCGAATAGCCGATAACTCCAAAATCTCTTCGATGACTTCGCGTAATGCGGCTTCATCATCAATTACAAGCACCATTTGCTTTCGTCCTAATAATTTTAGCCTAAATTATTATCCTAATAAATCATCAATGGTTTCCCCACGGCTGGCGCGTGAACGCAACTCGGCCAAAGCCAGCGCGGTCTCTTGATAGGCATGGTTTAATTCGGCAGCCCAGTAGTCTACTTTGGTGATGCGCTGCTGGCGCGCCAATGTTTCAATGGTATCACAAACCTGAAAAAGCGCCAGTGCGCCAATATTCAGACTCGCACCCTTTAATGAGTGGGACTGCGCAGCTAGTTCAGCCGTTGTATCCAGTTGTAGAGTGTCCATCCGTAAGGAGTGTTGAATCACCTTGACCAAATCAGCCGAATGTAGCAGAAAATCATCAATCAATTCAAGTAACAGATTGTCATCAGTCGTAATGGCATCCATCTCTTGCAATATGGCAATCGTTTCTCGATCAATTACGGGCGCGTTGGTCATAGGTTCTCCTGCGATTTGGTGGGCGGCCTTGCTTCGCGCACTATTATCAACCCACTTTACCTATTTTACAAAATATCGTTAGCGCTGTAAGGCCAACCATATTGCAACCATAGTATAACAAAGTTGGCGAAAATCGGGAATTTCGAGTAAAATGGCGCTTCTGTTTAATTCCGCCATGTGACAGACTGGATCTGCTGGTACGCTTACATGGTGGCCAATACATGGTTGCGTGTTTGCCGTCGCCCCCAGGCTGCGACGCCAACTGTGCTTGTACAAGGGAAGGAATCTAGACAATGGCTCGTATGAAAGTATTGCTCACGCAGGATGTGCCGGAACTTGGTCATGCCGGCGACATTTACACTGTCGCCGCCGGCTATGCTCGCAACTACCTGATGCCGCGCAAGTTGGCAATTTTGGCGACCAAAGGGGCATTAAAGCAAGCGGAAGAGCTCAAACAAGCGGGCATTCGCCTACGTGCGCGCGAACGCGCCAATGCCGAAGCGCAAGCGCAGGTCATCCACGGCCAACGCCTGCTCTTCACCGCCAACGCCGGTGAAAATGATCGCCTCTACGGCTCCGTCACCAGCTCGGACATTGCCGAGAAGCTGTCGGCTGCCGTTGGCTTCGAGGTGGATCGCCGCAAGATTCAACTGGATGCCGCCATCCGTGATCTGGGCATCTACGCGCTGACGGTGCGGCTCATGCCGGAAATCACGCCCACGTTCCAGGTGGCGGTTGTGCGCGAAGGGGAAGATTGGCAGGCCGCCAATACCCGCGCTGCCGCCAAAGCCGCTGCCGCCAAGGCCGAGAGCGAAGGCGAAACGGCCGCCGCCAACGCCTAGGCTGCCCATAACGTTACGCATTCGCAGCAAAACGACAGACCGAACCAAGTTGGTTCGGTCTGTTTATTTTATGACTTCAGGTTTGCTAAAACTCATAGTTGGGCAGCTTGATATCGTCGCGCAGGTCGCGGCCGATGACAAAATCCGCAACGAACGGAACCCCGAACAGTCGGGTAACCAGGTTGCGGGTGGTGATGCCCAAAGCGCTCTGCGGGACAAAGGACGAAATAAATTTCGTTGCCACTTCCTGCTTGCGCTGTAGAAATGGCATCAGATGCGCTTGATAGCGGGCAAAGGCTGCGCTGAAATCGCCCTCACAATTGCCCAGTTCGCCCGCCAGCACAAACGCCTCAGCCATGGCTAGCCCCGTCCCTTCGCCGGCCAGCAGAGAGACGCAGGCGGCGGCATCACCGACCAGCGCGGTGCGACCGGTTGTCCAGCGTGCCAGGCGAATCTGGCTGACGCTATCGAAATAGAGGTTGTTGACCGGCGTCATGGCCGCCAGAATCTGGGGGCATTCCCAGCCGACATCGGCAAAGATGGTGTGCAGCGCGGCTTTCCGTTCCGGGTCGTCCTTGAGATTCCGGGTAGGCAAGTACTCATTGCGAAACATGAACAGAAACAGCGTCTTATCGTCGCGTAGCGTAAAACGCGAAATCTGTCTGCCCGGCACGGTGTGGCTGACATAAACAAGTTCATCGCGTGGTTGATAACCCTCAACTTCAAATGCGGCGACGTGACAGTCAAGTGAAACAGCGAACTCTGTTTCGGCCCCGAATACCAGTTGGCGGACGCGCGAATGCAGCCCGTCGGCGCCGATGACCAGATCGACAGTGCGCGGGGCGGCATGATCGAAGCTGACGCGCACACCGTTCCCTTCCTCCTCGATCCCGGCGACGGAATCGCCAAAGAGCGTCTCGACTTTGCCGTCAAACGCATCGTAGATCGTCGCCGCCAGGTCGGAGCGGCGCACGCTCGTGAAGCGGTCGTTGGTCAGGCGGCGGAAGTGGTCGACGGCGAAGCCACCATTCTTGCGACCCTGCCCATCCACAAAGCGCACCTCTTTGACCTGGTACCCTAGCGCCCTGATTTGTGGGATCAGCCCCATCCGCTCGGCAATGTCGTAACCAATGCCCCAAAAGTCGATCACATAGCCGCCGCTACGCAGTTGGGGCGCCTGCTCAACGAGCAGCACCTCGTGACCAGATTTCTGCAGCCAGTAGGCCAGCGTTGGGCCGGCAATGCCGGCGCCGTTGATGATAATCTGCATATCCAACTCCCTGCTCTTTTGTTGTCGAATGCTTGGGCGCCGGCAGCGTCTATGGCCACGCCGCCTGCTGCAAGACCACCCTGTACCCGTCGGCGTCCTCGAACGTCTGGCCACGCTCGTCCCAATACGGGTTATAGGACTTTACCGGCTCATAGCCATACGCCCGCAGCCGCGCAACTGCCCCTTGCCAGGCGTCTGCATCGGGCAAGTAGAAGACCAGTAAATTGTCTTGCGTCGGCGCCCTTCCCGCCGCGTGCCCGCGCTGCTGGGTAAACTCCAGGTGATAAGGTGTGTCGTGGTGTCCGAGCATCACACCATCGAAACCGGCATGATCCGCGAAAGAGCCAAGTACCTCGAACCCCAGCCCATCCCGATAAAACTGAATGACCTCCGCTATATGATCAGTCGGACGAGCGATCCGCAGATGCGCTTTGCTGATGAGAGACATATATCGCTGCCTTTCGCTAGATTTTCGCTTGCGAGTAGGGTAGCCCCCTTTTATACCGTTTCTCTGCGACACGCTTCTTGCACACATCCGGGAACGCCTTCTATGCCTTGACAAACTGGCGCACTTGCCCGCCCATGTCCATCTGATATTTCTGTTGCAGCGCCAAGAGCAGCGCTGGATCAACCTGAGCGCCGTAGGTGGCAAACTGTTGGGCGCGTTCAACCCAAAATTGCTCGAAACCGGGCGGCGTCAAGAAGACCAACATTCGCCCCACCGTTGTCCCGATATTTTCAATCGTATGCGGTGTCCGGCGTGGAATGAAGATGTGCGCCCCGACCGGCGCCGGGATGATTTGGTCATTGACGATAAACTGAAACAGACCTTCCAGGATATAAAGCGTTTCATCGGCGTCCAGGTGGCGGTGGATGGGCGCGGCCAGCGCCGGCGGGGGCGCCGCCGCAAATTCGGTCAGCGAGAACCGGCCCCCCGTCTCTGCGCCGGAGAGGAGGAAGGTGACGCGGTTCGGCCCTAAGGTCACGGTAGTTGGTGGTTTTGCTAGGTTAGTAGACATCAAATCCCTCTATCAGCTCCTACTCACATTTCTCACAATTCCACCCAATTATTGCACCGCCGTGTGTGGCTGTCCTTATAAGCCATGTAAGATAGAATTAAAATTACTTTAAGAAAAAACGCTCCCACGTCCAACTATAGAAATTCAGCTAATCATTCGGGGTAAAGCAACCAGGTTTCTAGCAGAAACCTGGTTGCTTGAACGTCGCCAGCGCAAGCCCCAAGTCCCACCCTCAACCTGGCCGCTCCACCTGGACGCGGCGCACAGTCGGGAGCGTTTCCAGTTGGGCAAGCACCGCTTCAAGCATCTGCTGATTTTGCAGATGAACATCGAGGTATAGTTTTGAGCGATGGGTGCGCACGTTGCGGTCATAATCGATGGCGATCACAGACGCCCCCAACTTTTCCAAGGACGCGATGACCATTTGGCTACTGACACTGCCGTCCTCGAAGACAATCGTCACCTGACGTTGGAACAGGCGCCACTGTTTGCCCTCCACCCGGCGTAGAATGACCAGACTGAAGAGGGCAATGACCGTAGCCGTGACGGCCACAACGAACATGCCGCCGCCGGCCGCCAACCCCACCGCCGCCACCAGCCAGAGACTCGCCGCCGTCGTCAGCCCCTGGATGCTGAGGCCCGTGCGCAGGATGGCGCCGGCGCCCAAGAACCCCACGCCTGTGACCACGCTGGCGGCAATGCGCGAAGCATCAATCACTACCAGATCATCCTGGCCGTAAGCTTGGTAGTAGACAAACTGGGTAGAGACCAGCATAAACGTGGCCGATGCCAGCGAGACGAGCAGGTGCGTCCGCAAGCCGGCAGGGCGGCCTGTCCGTTCGCGTTCGTAACCGACAGCAGCGCCCAAAACAACACTTACGCTGATTCTGAGCAACATTGCAAAGATAGGAATTGCCATAAGCGATCTACTCGCCGTCGTGTACTACCGACCGTTCTTTCACCCCAGTTCTTTCATCCCAGTTATTTCATCTCAGTGTGGGGTAATACCCCTATCAGCCGCTTCCTGGTTTGTTTGATGAGGATGATACCCAGGTGTGAGCGCAAGAACGCCTGCATTGACGGTCAATTGGATTTCGTCTTCGTCAACGGTCCGGATCCAGTGGACAGGAATGAGCTTTTGCGTGGCGAATAACCAGCCCGCTTTGACGAGAAGATGCGTTGCTCGATTCTTCTCATCGGTGAAGACGCATTCGAGATGCCCCACGGCCTCCCCGTCAGAAGCAACGATCCGGGCGCCCTCCTTCAACCCAACGGTGTCTTTGGGAATATTTTGTTCAACATGAACAGCATAAGGTTCGGCCTCGTAACCAGTGTAGTAGCCCAGATCCCAACCAATCCCGACTGGCGGATACCAGTAGAGCGGCCGCGCATAGCCAGTCTCGTAGTCGTGCAAGGTCACTTCCTCCGGGGTAAGGTAGTAGCTCTCCTCAAAGCGGGGAAGATTTTCTAGCGCAGCGGCACGGACGCGCAGCCGGACCGCATCTTCAGTGGTGCTGTTGATCAAGCGAACCGGCACCACCTTATCTTCGATAAAAAGTACGCCTCGCCGGACAACGATGTGCGTCACTTCTTTTGTCCCGGGGTTGATGACCACGCGGTCAACCCCGCCGACATGCTGGTCATCAACTGTGTACACATTAGCGCCTTGTTTTAATTGCATAGACAACCTCCGTTGTTGTCAACGCGACAAACCGTGGTGGATTGAACCTATTGACTACGATTCATAAAGTTGTTTGCGCCGCTGTAACTACTAAGCCAGAAACCAGGTTTTTCACCTGTAAAACCTGCTGATTGGTTGGGCAAAAACCTGGTTTCTTCACCGGGGGTTAGTAGTTACGCGCCGCTTTCAATTTGGCGAGCAAGTCGCGCACCATGGTTTCGCGCTCCTTGAGTTCTTCTTTGAACGTCAAGGTTTCTGTGTGGTGAATCTCTTGGCGCAGGTCACCCAGCGCCGTTTCGACTAAATGATAGAGATACTTCTGCTCTCCTGGCGCCAGTTCGATAGTCATAGCATAACCTCTTCCTCTCATTGCCTCTACGGGATGCTCTGTTTGTCGCCCCTTTCTGGACAAGCTTGATGGAGCTTTAGCAAAATTATACAGCGTAGCAACAGCCAGTTCAATGGATCTTGATACGGATCGCCGATATAAATAGCTATAAATCTCGTCGTATGCACCGAGTAGGATAGATGGGGTGAGCTTCAGTCGCCGGCTTAAGGCGTCACCGGCAGGACAATTTCGGCCAAATTTTCAAAGCCGCCGTCAATGGCGCGGTAAAGGAGAAGTTGTACTTGATCCATCCGGGCTTGCACCCCCATTGGCGCCGCCAGCTGATAAGGATCAACCACTGGCTCACCGGGCGCAACCGCATAAAGGCCCAGCGCCGGTTGTTGCCGATCTTCCTGCACATGCCCACCCTGACCGTCAGCAATGGGCTGATTGGCCTGCCGTGGCCGCACACTGATCGACACACCCGGTGGCCAGCCGCTGGCGGGTAATTGCCAGAAGAGGGTTAAGGTCAGTCCACGTCCGTTGGCAGCAATCGGCGGACGATAAACAGCCAACGGTGAGGCGGCCGCCGGCGTCAGATCGTACCCCAATAACACGACATCCGTTAGGACGTTACGGTGCAAGAGGGTAGCCGGCGTCCACGACGAAGGCAACGTTGTCGGTGCGAAAACGACCCAATGGGGATCGATCGCCTGCTGGATTGGGGTCAGGTTGCGAGGCAACTCGGCGCGCAAGGTAGGCGCCGCCTCCCATGTGCTATACACCGCTTCGCCGTTCGCCAGAAGTTGGGCCGCCTTACCGCTGTCAACAATCTGTACATCCGGGCGCACTTGCCAGATGGCGCTGAGGTATTGCAACGCCAGCGCATCGTGGACCGCCGCAAACAGGGGCGCATGGGCGGGCAACGGTTGCGCCAGCAAGATGGCCGCCTGATCAAACGCGCGGTCCGTTGGGCGGTTGCGACTGTCGGCTGCGGCCAGCGAAGTGGTGAAGCGCCACCCAATGGCAACCACCAGCAGCGCCAACGCAGCAGCATAAAAGGCGCACCCCCAACGCGGTTGGCGCACCCGTTGGATGAAGGCGGCCACGCCCAGCAACAACAGTGGATAGACCGGCAGAATCACTTGAAACCAGTTGCCGCAACGGTAGGCCCAGCAGAAGAGCAGATAGATGACACAAGTGCCGTAGAGCAATACCGCCTGGCGTCTTGGCAACCAGGCGATTCCAATGAGGCCGATGAGCAGCAGCGGGATCGATAATTCCTGCCAAATCAACTGGGGAAAGCCGTTGTCAAAGAAGGCGCAATGCGGCCCCAAGCCCCAGCCTAACTCCGCGCGCCCTTGGGCGGTGCTGACAAACGACCAGAACCACGCCTGCGGCGTCGTCCAGTGACCATTGCCCCACCATTCCGGGTGGGCCGCGCCACGCCAGTAGACATAGAGATAGCTCACTAGTGGCAGCAGTGCAGCAACCATTGCGCCAACGACCACACGCAGCGAACGCCACAAGTAGGGCGCCTGCCACAGGATGACAACCACCAGGGGCGGCACAATAAAGGCGACCGTCAGCATGTGCGCCAGTGACAGCCCAGACAAAAAGGCCAGCCCGATGATGGGCAAGGCAGTGCGCATCGATTGCGCTGGTTGGCATGCGAACTGCCTGTTCGCTTCCTGCTCCTGCCAGCACCAGTAGAAGTAGACAATGGCCAGGGTTTGCGCAATGGCGCTACTATACTGTTCGGTCGTGGTGGCGTAATACCAGAAGAAGTAGGTGACACCATAGAAGGCGCAGAGCAACGCAGACAGCAAACCGTCGCCTGCCGGTTGGGCCGGGCTGCGGGTCAGCCGACAAAGAAGCTGGTAGAGAAACCAGAGCGCCACCAATGCCCAAAGCGTGCTGTAGCTGCTGAGAATGGGGATGGGGTTCGGAAGCGTTACGCCAACAGCCTGTAGTACAGCCCGAATGCTATGAAACCAGAGCCAACCGCCCATTGTATAGAGGGGATAGCCTGGCGCGTTACTCGGTCGCGCCTGCACCTGGGCATATTGGTGGGTGATGAGATCGCCCCCTGCCAACTCGCCCGGCTGAAAACCATTGTCCAGGGTAAGCGCATAAAGCAGAAGCGCGGCCAATAATAGCAAAAATGCGATCCAGCGCACTTGCTTAGGCTGTGACAAAAAGGGGGCGCGACGCTTGTCAACGTGGCTTGCAATGGGGCTGACACTTTTGTCGACCAGGATTTTTTCTACAGACGGCGTACTCATGGCGCGCGATGCTATCACGGGCCGGGCGCGCTGTCAAACGAAAGTTGGGGTAATTTGTGAAACCATCGTTGGCTGTTTATAATAACGCCATTCTTTTACAGGGCCAACGATAGCTCCTGGCAAGTGAGCGGATGCCCGCTGGGCGTGCCAGGGGCTATTTTCGTCCGCACAGAAAGGAATCTTATGCATCGTGATCTGCGCAATGCGCAACAGTTGGGCAATACGCCCGCCGGTGAAGCCCGCAAACGCCCATTGATCGGCGTTCCCACCGGTCGCGAAAAGTCACAACGCTTTTATGGTCTGCCGCTCTATATCATGAACCAGACCTATATTCGGATGTTGGAAAATCTGGGCGCGCTGCCGGTGATGATCCCATTGCAGATGACGGAAGCCACCTTACGCGGCATCTTTGAACGGCTCGACGGTCTCTTCCTGCCCGGCGGCGAAGATATTGATCCCAGCCACTATGGCGCCGCGCAACACCCGCGCTTAGGCGCCACCGACAAAGAGCGCGACCGCACCGAATTGCTCGTCACGCGCTGGGCCGTCGAGACGGGCATGCCGCTGCTGGGCGTCTGTCGCGGCTTGCAGATGATCAACGTGGCCTGTGGCGGGACGCTGCATCAGGATCTGCACGATGAGTGTCCGCAGTTGCACAAGCATGACTACACGCCCCCCACCTACGAACGCTATCGCATCAGCCATACCATCACCATCGAACCGGACAGCCGCTTGGCCCGCACCTTAGGGACGGTGCATGAAGTTAACTCCATGCACCATCAAGGTATTGATCGCCTGGGCGTCGGCTTGCGCGTGGTGGCGCGCGCCGAAGATGGGCTGCCGGAAGCGATTGAGCTGCCGGTGCTGCCTTACACGGTCGGCGTTCAGTGGCACCCGGAAGAGTTAGCCACCACCGACCAGCATCACAGCAATTTCTTCTATGACTTTGTCGAAGCCGCGGCGACTGATTGGCAAAGCCAGGTGCCACCCGATTGGCGCAGTCAATTTGCCATGCTCCAACAGAGCAAGCGTCCCTACACCCCACCGGCGCCACCGGTGATCGTTGAAGAAGGGCTTGTCGCCAGCTACCGTCGGTAGGGGTGTGGTTGTCCGCCGCAATGAGACAGACGCGGATTCAGGAAACGCGGATCACTGCATGTCAGAAAGTGATCCGCGTTTCCTGAATCCGCGTCTGTCCATCAAATTAACCGCTCACCCCGGCTGCGACCAATCGACAATCATCAACCCTGGCACTTGCCCAAAATCACGCACATTACGGGTGACAACCGTTGCCTGATGACTCAAAGCAATGGCGGCAATGCGCAAATCCTGCGTGCCGATGCGGATTCGTTGTTGACGTAATCGGTCAAACACAACCGATGCAGATGGCGTATAGAGCAAAACTTGTAATGCTCGATAGAACTCGATTGTCTCGAACAATTGACGGAAGGCAACCGTGGCATCCATTTCTGTTTTCGCACGGCTAAGACTGGCAAGACGACCCTGAAGTTGTTCGGTTAAACTAGTGAGCTACCCAACGCTAAAGCTGTTGGGCTTCCAAGTCATCGACTTGGAACTTTTCGGGGGCCGAGCGTCTTACTGCACTACTCGTATCTCCCACCGC
>QWII01000136.1 GCA_021405325.1 Caldilinea sp. CFX5
AACCGCTATCCCTTTCAGATCATTCAGCGGCTTTGGCCACGCTTTGACCTTGACCCGGAAGTCGAAAACCTCCGGTTTTCACCCTGATTTCAGTATAGTTGCCTCTTCCCGGAAGGGTTGCCTCGCCTTGAATGAGCATGTTTTACCTCGACATAACCGGCGTGCGCGGGCGCAACAACCGGCGGCTGCCAACGATGATCAGTAGAATGAGCAAGATTGTAACGGCAATGGGAAAGAGGACAGTCAAGGTGGCGGTGGTAAAGGCGCCGAGCCATTCCCCGGTGGCGACAACAAAGTTGCCAAGACCGCCGGTGGTTATGGAGGACATGCCCCGCACCCAGGTGGTGCTCATCTGAATAATGCCCGCCGTGCCGCCGCCCGCAATCGCAGCCAACGTCCAGCGCATGAGAGGCGACATATCAGTCAAGACCGCCGCGGTCGCCACGGCGCCGGCGACCACCGCCGTGGGGGTGGCAATGGCGTCGAGCAGATTATCGACCCACGGAATGTAGTAGGAGATAATTTCGATCAATGTCGCCACGCCAAAGACCACCAGCGCTTCAGCGGTGCCGATCCAGGCAAAGCCCGGCGACAGCGACAGTTGACCCGCCAGCGCTGCCGCGCTCATCACCGCAAAAGGGGCAAAGATGCGCAGCCCGCAAGCCGCACTCAACCCGATGCCCAACGCGACACTAAAGAGTAGTTCCATTGTGACTCGTCCTTCATCCTAAAGATTAACCGCTGGTGATTGGGTAATTCGATGATCGGTCATTTCGACAGGCTCAATGACCGATCATCGAATTACCCAATCACCCAACACAGAAAGTCTACCATGAAAATCACCCAAGTCGAACTATTTCATCTGGATGTTCCTTTTACGTCCCACACCAACCAGCACATGCAATATTGGCTGCCTCATTGGCGCATTACCCAGCTTTGCAAGATCACCCTCGCCAACGGCGTCATCGGCTGGGGGGAGACCATTCCTAACTACACCTGGGCCAAAGTACCGGATGATATTGCGGACCGGTTGATCGGCCAGGAAGCTGCTTCGTTACTCTGGCACGATACCCTGGGCGCCGGGGTGCAGATGGCGCTCTTTGACGCCGTTGCCAAGACGCTCAACGTCCCCATCTATCGCCTGCTCGGCCAGAAGAGCCGCGACTGGTGTCCGATCTCCTGGTGGGCGATGGATATGGCGCCGGCTGATTGGGCGCAACAGTGTCAAGATGCCGTGGCGCAGGGTTACATGTCAGCCAAACTCAAGGCGCGCACCTGGCATGATCTCCATGCGGCGCTGCAAGCGGTCTTCGCCGTCACGCCGCCCCAGTTTATCCTCGACCTGGATTTTAACGGCACGCTCGACAATGCCGCCAACGCCGTCAAATTCCTCAGCACCCTGGAGCAATATGAGCAGGTGACAATGATCGAAAGCCCCATTCCCCAACAGGATGTCGCCGGCAACAAGCAGATCCGCCAGCGCATCGACCGCCCGCTGGCGATGCACTATGGCGTCCCGCCGATCACAACAACACTACGTGAAGATGTGGCCGATGGTTTCGTGCTTTGCGCCGGGGCAGCGGCTTTGCTCAAGCAAGCGCACATCTGTGAAGAACATAACAAACCCTTCTGGCTACAACTGGTAGGGACGGGCATTACCACTGCTTGGGCTGCGCACTGGGGCGCCGTGCTGAAACAGGCGCGCTGGCCGGCCATCACCTGTATGAACATCTGGGAGTCCCAACTAATTCAGCCGGCCCATGCGATCAAAGGCGGCTTTCTGCGTGTACCGGAAGGGGCTGGTTTGGGGGTTGCCGTTGATGAGGCGGCGATTGAGAAATACCGGGCCGAGTATACCTTTGTCGAGCCGCCGCGCCATCTCTACCAATACAGCCGCGCCAACGGCGACACGCGCTACTACGCCTGTAGCAAAGAAGAACTCCAGTGGGCCTACCCCGGCGACGCCCAACCGATCTGTGAAGAAGGCTCAAGTTTGACGGTGGTGGCCGATGATGGCAGCCAGGCGTTTGCTGATCTTTATGCGGCGGTGAAAGCCGGGCAGACGCACAGTGAGGGAAACATCAATACCTTTGGTAAGTTTCATAATGTATTGACGCAGAAGAAGTAGGGCTTTGTGGCAATCAATCCTGTGTTGGTTGCCACCCCATCAGCTTCCATCGTTGCCGAGCGCGCACTAAAAGTGGGCGATTTAATTGTAAGGCAGCAAGGGTAGCGCGACCAGTGGCTGTTAGCGTTTGAATGTGAGTGGAATCCCGATTCCAAGCAAAATGGTCATGCCAGCGTTGGGTGCGTGGATTGAAAAGTGGTGCAAGTTCTCCTGTTTGCGGATCTTTCGCATGGGTGCGGTCATTCTTCAACTCATTGCACTGGCGACAGGCCGGCCACAAGTTTTCACGCGCATTGGAGCCATTTGCAGCAAGTGGTATGATATGGTCTAGCGCTAATGAAACGCCCATTAAAATCTCTTGGGAGCGACAATAGCCGCAACGGTAATTGCCTTCTTCAAAGATTTCACGGCGTAATGCAGCGGAAATGGTAACGCGGGTCATTGGGTACGGCGTTCACGTAATTCTTGGAGAGTAGGTAGTTGGTGACCACGGCTTTTCAGCAAGGCGTAGGCATGGGCTTTACGCACCATTAAGCAGTCACTCTCATCACGCAACTGGGTCAATAAACTCTGACCTTCAGCAGTGAGTGTGCCTTCATGGAGACGGTCAAGTAGTATGTCATATAATGCCACTTTATCAGGATTCATGGTGCTTTCGGCAATGGCCCAAAGCGCGCTGTCTGAAAGCGACTCCATCGCTTTCAATTCGATTTGAAGCGCAATCGGCAAGTCGCTTTCTACCTCAGGCGGCGTACTACGCACCAAGGTTTCAAGGAGCAAGTCGTGAATGGGGCGCGTTTCAGTTTGTGATTTTACGGCAAAAAGCCGATAAAGCGTTTCCGGTAGATCAAGCGTTATTGGATAAATCGACATAGTAGATTATATTTGCGAACTAACCTGATAACATCACCCATTGGCAAAATAGTATATATCAATTCTAACACAACAAGAAACTAATTCATAAGAGGAGAAACTCCATGACCGTCTTACTCGCCGAAATGACCCGCGAACAGATCCGCAAAGCCGCCCCCAGCGCCATCGCCGTCCTGCCTACAGCGTCGATTGAGCAACATGGCCCCCACGCCCCGGTCATCACCGACACGCTGCTCTGCGGCACGGTGGCGCAGCGGTCGGCGGAACGGGCCGCCGGCAGCGCACGCGTGATCGTCGCGCCCGTGCTGTGCTATGGCAACTCTCATCATCATCGCCCCTTTGCCGGCGTCCTCTCCTTGAGTAGCGCAACCTACATGGCGGCGGTGACGGAGGTGTTGGAAGGGTTGGTCTTGAGCGGCTTCCGCAAGTTGGTTGTCCTCAACGGCCACGGCGGCAATACTGATTCCAACGCGGTGGTGGGGTTGGACTTTGTCAACCTGCGCGGCCATGATGTCACCATTGCCACCGGCGCCTATTGGGACATTGCCCGCGCCGCGCTGGTGGAAAAGGGGTTGATGCCCAGCAGTCGCATCCCCGGTCACGCCGGGCGCTTTGAAACGTCGATGGTGATGGCGCTGCGCCCCGACCTGATCGACCCGGAAGGGATGGCGCAGGTGGTCGATGTCTCGCAGGCCAAGAAGGGGCTTTTTGGCGATCTGACCGGCGCCACCATGCAAGTCCACGGCGCCTGGGCCGCCAGCACCGGCTACACCGATAACCCCGCCGAAGCCAGCGCCGCTGAAGGCAACGCCCTGCTGGAAGTGGTCGTCCAGCGGGTCAGCGAATTCTTTGTGGCGTTCAACCAGGCCGCCGACGCATAAACGAAGAGAAGGGGCTGACGGTCAGACCGTCAGCCCCTTCTCTTCGTTTATTGCCTTTTTACTTAAACAAACTACTTAATCACCAACGGCAGGAAGAGATTGCCACTGGTCGCCGTCGTTTCGTCATCAATCGCCGCGCGGAGGGCGGGCGGTCCGCTGATGGTCGGGGTGTCCGGTAGGGTGGCGGACGGCGCCGACTCAACGGCGCTAGCCGTCACGGCAGTCGCCGGACAGGGCTCCAGCTTAATGGTGAAGCGGCTGTTCGCCACGGCTTTGACCTCCACCTGGAAGCGATTCGGCTGGCCGGCCGTGGCGGTCAAGGTGACATCTTCGCACACGGCGCCGTTGTTGATACTCTCGTCGATCCGTTGCGCATTCGGGTTGGTGAAATCATCGAACACCACCACATCGACATCGCCTCGCTCAGGCACAAAGGAGAGGCTTTGTGTCTGGCCCACAGCGAGCGGGATACGGAAGAGCAGAACGTCGTTCCGGTTCAGCTCGATGGCGCCGCTGGGGATGTAGGAGATCACATCAAAGCCAGGCACTGCCGAGATGTTGCCTGCGCCATCTTTCACCCAGACGAAGGCGTAGGTCACACCGGCCACCGGCACAATTTCCGCATCGACAATAAAGGTGTTAGCGCCGGTGGGTGCGGGCAGCGGCTTGAAGCCGTCGCAGGTCAACGGTAGCCATTGGCGATTAGGTGTATCGAAGCGATAGCGCACGATACAATAGGACTGCAAATTGCTGCCGCCCTGATCGGTTGCGATGATCTTCACCTTGACATTGCGCGAGACCGCAATCGGATCCTGATCGTTGAAGGTGGCATCATCGCTAATGAAGGCGCCATCGCCGATGCCTGTGCCAACCACCGGCGGCACATTGTCGCTGCCCGTTGCGCTGCGCAGCCGTTTGTTGCGGGTGGCGGTATTGTCGCGCTCGTTAGCTTCTGGAATCTCACCATTGGGATCAACGGTCACTTTGATGGTGCCGTTGTTACCGGCGCTGGCCGGTATATTCCAAGTGGTGGAGATGGCAACTTGACCAAAGTCCCTGAACGCAGTTGCCGGCACGGATAGCTCGATCGGCGCCAGCCCCGGATCGGCCTCAATGCGCACCTTGATGGCGGTCAAGCCCAGATCGGCCAGCAGGTCTTGCAAGTCACTGCGTGTGCCAAAGAGTTGGATATTGGCGCCCACCTTGACCGACGAACCTTTCAGCGCTGCCGGCGGGTCAACAAAGATGTCGTGGCTACGCACCGATAGGTTGAGCGGGAAGGGCGTATCAGCATCCAGCGTCTCCAACCAGGCCACCACTTTGGCTTGATCGGCGGCGTTGGCCAATACATCGGTGAACTGACCATTGTTGGTGCGGTGCTTCTGGTTGGTTAGCACACAAGCCAAGGTCTCACAGGCGCCATTGTGATAGTAGGGGGGCATCAGGCCAATGCCCAAGAGCGCCGGAATATTATAGCCGTTGCCCTTGCCATCGTTGTTGTGATCAAAGCCCAGCGCCTTGAGACCGGCGTTGTTCAACTCGACGGCGCCGATTTCCGGCTGGCCAGGCAGTGTGTTATTTTGGCCGGCGACGTTGAGATTGAACGAGCCGATTTCAAACAACATGCGGTCAAACATCTGTAACTGTGAAGCATTGGTGGCGGTCAGGGGCGCTTCGGTGGCAAGCTCCGCAGCGGGTGGCGGCGATGTGAAATCTTTGTTGCTAATCGTCCATTTGGTGCCGCCATGACAGGTATGGCAACTGGCGCGGAAGAAGAGGCGGCGTCCGTCGCGCACATCGACATTGAGCGCGGCGCCGGTGTCGTTATTCGTGCCAGGGATCTGCTCGGCGGTCAGCGCACCTTCGGGTGTACGAATGGCGAAGCGCACCCATTCCTTCATGGCATCAAATGCCGGCCAGGCTTTGCTGCTGCCGGGCAGGGTGACGGTCACCTGGTTGCGACCAGCATTTGGCTTGAGGAACTGGTTGATCACACAAGGTCCCTTGTTCGGATCCGTGTCGCCGAGAATCAAGCCGTGATTCGGATCAAACGTGCTCGTGGCCGCCGCACCGGGCGCCGGGTCGCTACAGGGCTGGGGCGCCGGTAAGGGACCAGGGCCGGAGGTGTTGCGCACATTCAGATCAAAGTCCTGGATTTCGTCAAAGACGGCTGAGTAGTTGAGCAACCGCTGATCATCGGGGTTATGCGGACTCCAGGTGGCGTTGAGCGGCACCGATTTACGGGGGCCGGAGCCAAAGAACCAGACGTTGCCATCGGTGCCGCCGGCAAAGTGACAACTGCTGCAAGTCTGCCATCCCTCGTTGGAAAGGCGTTCACTGTTGGCCACCGTCAGGCCGGCCGGGCCACTGAAATGGCCGCGTGAGGCAAAGAAGACTTCCTTCCCGACCAGTAACTGTTCGTCAACCGATGCCGCCGGCGGCAAAGCCGTTGTTTCGATTACATTTTCCACTGCATCGGTGTCCAGATTGACGACCGAAACATTGCGCGAAACGTAATTCATGACAAACGCTTTGTTGTTGCGGATCACGATGCCCAGCGGATTCTTGCCGGCTTTGCGCCCACTGGTCTGGGGGTTGTCGGGGTCATTCAGGTCAATGTAGCGCGTGGTGCTGACCCCCACGGTGAAGGTGAGATCACCCGAAGCATCGACATTTAACTTGACCAGCAGATCGCTGCCTGACGAAACGGCATAGGCGTTATCCGGGCCTGCGGTATCGCGGAAGGCAATGGCCCAGGGGTTGGCAAAGAAGAGCTTTTTCTTGCCGCTTTCCGGGACGCGCGCCCCCAAGTGCATGTTCACGGCCTTGGTTGGTGCGTCAGCCGGTGTCCCGCTGTTGGCATTGTCGAGAACGTTGACGTGGGCCTGGGTGGAAACGTTAAAGCGATCGGGCGCGCCGGTCGAGGCGCCGATGTTGGGCAGGTAGACCTGATTGCCAAAGATGACGATGCTCTGCAATTGATTCGGGTGCGAGATCGCGGCTGAACCATTGGGATTCTTGAAGCCGGAATCCATGGCGGCAATGCGCGTGGCGCCGGCCACCGTCGGCAACGTGGCGACATCGGCAGGAATAGTGAGCTGGCAAACCACGCCCTCTTTGCCGCCGTCAGCGCCTTGGACGCCATTGGGTTTGGTGTAGGAGAAGAAGCGCGCCACATAAAGGCGTGTCCCATCCAGGGTAACGGCCAGACCGCGCGGCTGGAAGCGCCGTTTGGCGTCATCGACATTACAGGCGCTGGTGCGCAGGTTGACGCTGCCGACAATGCTCTGGTTCTGGGCATTGATCATCGTAATGGTATCCTGGCCGCTGTTGGCGACAAAGATACGACTACCATCGGGCGACGCCACCACATTCCACGGTTCGGCGCCGGTGGTCAACCGTTTCTCAACCACCACGGTGAAGGGGTTGAGGGAATTGACCTTGAGAACGGTGACGCCGTTATCCGGGGGGCTAACGACATAGGCGCGCTGGGCCACGCCAACGCCGGTGTCCAGGGCAATGGCGTGGGGTTCCCGCCCAACATTTTTGACCGTGGTCAAGACACTGGGCGTGCTGTCCAAATTGCCCAAAACCGAAACGCTGCCGTCATCGGGGTTGACGACCCAGATGCTGCTTTTGTCCTGGCTCATGGCAATCGGGCTGGAGGTGGTCGGCGTGTCAAAGGCAGCGCTGGCCAGCACGCCTTCTGCACTGCCATCCTGCGCCAACAGCCCGAGCTGATCGGACGACGAAAAAGCCAAGATGACTGCAACCGTTACGACGACAGTCACCAGGCTGCCAACCAAACGCCGCTGGCGGTGATTGGGGTGAGATAGATGTTGCATACGTTTTGCTCCTTTATGGATTAGGGATAGAAACATCAGTGATTAGCATAGCGAAAAATTGTCAACTCTTCTTCATCCTTTGGATAGGATTTTTTATGAAAAAGGTTGGGTTTTCGATCTAACCAAAGTTAGGGATAGGGCAGGTCGCGAATTACGAGCTACGAATTATGAGTTACGAGTGCGTCGTAACTCGTAATTCGTAGCTCGTAATTCTCTACAAACTCGGCACCAACCGATGCTTCACCGCAAACATCGCTGCCTGTGTGCGGTCGTCGACTGCCAGCTTGTTGAGAATGGTGCTGACATAACCCTTGACCGTGCCTTCGGTGAGGCAGAGTTGGTTGGCAATATCGCGGTTGCGTTTGCCCTGGGTAATCAGGCGCAGAATCTCTTGTTCACGGTTGGTCAATTCCGAGACGGGGGCCGGTACGCGACGCGCCAGTTGCAAGAGTACCCGTTGGGCGCTGCTGTGGAAGGCCGGTTCGCCCTGCGCAACGGTGCGGATCGCGTGGATGATCTCCACTGTGTTGACCGATTTGGGGAGATAGCCCAGCGCGCCGTTATCGATCACCCGGCAGATGCACTGCGGGTCGCTGTTCTCGGTAAAGATGAGGACATGACACCCCGGCTGACGCAACCGGAGTCGTCGCAACAGTTCCAGCCCATCCTCCTGTGGGTAGAACAATTCCATGACGACAATGTCCGGCTGTCGCTGTTCCAGTAACGGCCAGGCGGTGCGACAAGAATCCGCCTCGCCCATGTAATGCAGCGTCGGCTCATCGTGCAAGAGCAGACGTAAGCCGCTCCGTACAATCGCATGGGGGTCGATCTGGAAAAGTTTGCGTTTTTGTGACATCAGGTTCCCTCCGCCAATTCCGGTTGGTGACAGGTGCGTTACGTTGGTCAGACTGACTAACTTCATCTGCGACAAATGGTAGCGGACGCACCGTTTGATAGGCGTTTTTGAACCGTTTTTGACCAAGAAGAATGGGGGACGAAAGGTGGATAAAATGGGAGAGGGATAAGAAGATGAGGCTAGGGTACGCGTCTTTTCGTCCCGTAGGGACGCCTGAGGTTAGCGTCTACACAAATATTTTTCTGCTTGTAACGACTAAAATTCCGTAACAATATAACTTGACGCACTGCGCTGCGCGAGTCCGTGACTCGCAATGGGTTGGGGCGAGTCACGGACTCGCGCAGCGCACTGTAACTTAATAGGCGCTGGCGACAAAAGCGGCGCGCTACGCCTGGCGCCAGGTGATGAGGGTTACTTCGCCCCGCTCGTCAATGACGCCGGTGAGAAGAGGGGCATTGCCTTCCAGCGCTTCGTTGCAACAGATCACTTCGCCGTGGGGCGCGGCGGGACCACGACCGGCGGCGAGCAGAGTTGGAGTGCCGTCCGGTTGTTGTTGCCATTGTTGGACACAAAGTTCGCCGGCCAGCGTGCGGTAGACCAAGGCAAAGCCATCATGGTAGCGTTGGCTCATACATTGACCAATGCCGTCCGCCAGCACCGTCGCTGCGTCCAGCAAGGTAAGACCTCCATCTGCCGCCAAACGCCAGGTCAACAGACGCAGTTGGCCAGTTGCCGTTTGCACCACGATGGAGAGATGCGCGTTATCGACATGGGTGCTGACAATGGCGACCACATCCGGTAATTGCAGATAAGTGGTTGTTTGCAACGCCAGCGCAGCCCCCGGCTGACCTTGCCAGAGGTGCAGGGCAAAGCGATCTGGTTCTTCGGCCAGGAAGGTTGCCAATCGGAGGTTGTCGCCGGCAGGCGGCAAAATGGTAAGGGCGCCGCTGCCGACCAGCGCAGCCGGCATTTCCTGCACACCGAGCAAGATCAGATTGCTATCGCCTTGCAGTTGCCAGAGCATGACCTGCCAGCTTTGCGCTGTGGTCAATGCCAGCACCACCAGCAGATCCGGCGTCAATGCCGCCACTTCGAGCCAATGAATGCCTTGCCCACAGTCGGCATGGGCGCCGGCCAGATAGATCGCCCCGGTGTTGCTCACATCCCAGCGGCTCAAATGCAATTCACCACGCTGGGTGCGACAGGCGACCACATAGTTACGGGCATGAACCATCGCCACCTGTTGCACGGCGGTCAGCGCCAGAGCGCCGCTGCCGGTGCGCAGCAAGGAACCATCGGCGTTGACCCGCCAGCTATAGAGCCGCACCTGATCATCCATTGCCCGCAGCGCAGTTACGGCTTGACGCGCCCGCTGCTTAACCATTACCACTTCCTGCGCGAACAATCCAGTATGGCTCTGGGTCAGCGCCACAATCCCCATCGCCCTATCGGGTTGCTTGTTCTTGTCCACACAAACCTCCCGCCTGAACGGGAGGGGTTGGTCCCAACGTTGTCGTTGATGGTGACTGCCTAGAACGGGAACTGCGGACACGGATTGACCAGCGTAGGGCCAGACCGCCGGCGCCGGTAACGGCAATGTGTGCGCGCGACCATCATGGACAAGTACGTGTGACATAACCCCTCTTTCTTTCATACAGATAGGAGTTACGCAGTTGGACAAGACCTGTCAGGTTTGCGAAACCTGACAGGTCTCTGGTAGCGCCCGTCAACTGCGTAACTCCTAACAGATAAAACGTACGCAACGACCGATACGCCCCGAAAGAAATCCGACTTTTGTCAAAACCTATGCGCATCTGTTCGAACAGGTGCGCATAAAAATCGGATTTCGGCCCCATGTCTTAATAAAGAGCGCTTGTGTCCAGAGGGATAGACACAAGCGCTCACCTGGCGCAATTCGGGTCGGCGGTGACCGGCGTTGGTCGTTGTCCCTGAATCGCGGCTACCCACCTAATGCCGTTTTCCCCGACATAGAGGCGAATGAATGCAGGCTTCATTGGCGCGTCTGGATTTTTTTGCAACATCGTTTATAATAGAAATTAGGTAACAACCCCGCTTGTCGCCGGTCCGTGATTCCTATTCTCTTTGCTACTTGCTATTATGGCGTTGAAGAGTTGAACCAGCGTTGTTTTTGCGTTGATGCGTCACCCGCTCATAGCCAGTCCGTGACTGGCGTCTTGGGCGCCAGTCACGGACTGGCTATGAGCGGGCTGGGCAGTTACGTTGAAGCCAGGAAAGCATTCATGCCCGTGTTAGAACTTGCGTTGTTGGGTCGTCCGCAGATTCTGCTCCACGGCCAGCCATTGGAGATGACATCACACAAGGCGCAAGCCTTGCTCTACTATCTGGCGATGAGCCGGCAGAGCCATTCACGCCAGAGTTTGGCCGGTCTGCTCTGGACCGATCTGGAGGAAACCTCGGCGCGGCGGAACCTGCGCGTAGAGTTGCTAAAGGTGCGCGCTGATCTCGACGCCTTTTTCCAGGCCGATCGCGATACCATTGCCTTTGATCGCAACGCCGACCATCAACTTGATGTGACGCAATTTGAAGCCAATCTGCGCAGCGGCGAACCGACCTTTGAACAGCTTTCCCAGGCGGTCGCCCTTTACCGCGGCGAATTTCTCGAAGATTTTCATGTGCGCGATGCGCCCTTCTTTGAAGAATGGATGACCAATGAACGGGAACGTCTCTGGCAGATGGCGCGACGGGCGCTGCTGCGGCTGATCAACCATCACATCCAACAGCGCAACTACACGGCGGGTATCGCCTGCGCCAACCTGCTGCTCAAACCGGAACCCTGGTCGGAAGAGGCGCACCAACAGTTGATGCGCTTGCTGGCGTTGAGCGGTCAACGGGCCGCCGCCCTGGCCCAGTATGAACGGTGCAGTCAGGCGCTCAATGATGAATTTGGCGTCCCTCCTTCGGACGAAACCAATGCGCTCTACGACCAGATTGAGTCGGGCGCCATCGGCCCGGAGAGTGGGGCGCAATTTGCCGTGCCGGCGGCGCCGCCACCGGTGGTTGTCGCTGCCCCGCCCCCTATCCCTTTCCAGGCGCCGCCGGCGCCCCTGCACTTTGTCGGTCGCGCCGCCGAACTGGCCGCCTTACAGGCCCATCTGCGCCAGCCCCAGGGCAAGCGGCTGGTCGCCCTGGTGGGGATGGGGGGGATTGGCAAGACCACCATTGCGGAACATCTGGCCCATGATCTGCGCAGCCACTTTGCCGATGGCGTCCTCTGGGCGTATGTCGCCGGCACGGAGCCGCTTGACATTCTGGGGGGCTGGGCGCAGGCGTACAACTATGACTTTAGCGGTCTCTCCGATGTCGAGAACCGGGCGGCGGCGGTGCGCGGCGTCCTGGCTGACAAACAGACGTTGATCGTGCTGGATGATGTGCGCAGCCTGTCGCGGGTGCGTCCTCTGCTGGTGGGTGGGCAGCGCAGCGCCGTTCTGCTGACGACGCGTGATCTGGATGTCGCCAATGCCTTGAATGCCCAGATCTACCCCATTGAAGAGATGACGCCGGGCGATGGCGTGCAATTGCTGGAACGCATTCTGGGCGCCGACCGCGTCGCCGCCGAGCAGGACGCGGCGCAAGAAATTTGTGAACTGCTGCAAAATCTACCGCTGGCCGTGGAGATTACGGCGCAACGGCTGCACTCGCGCCCCCGTCGCCGCCTGGCCGATATGGCGGAACGGTTGCAGTCGGTGCAGGATCGGCTCGATCTAGCGATCAGCGATCGCGCCGTGCGCACCTCCTTTATGGTCAGTTGGGAGTCGCTCGATGGGGCGCTGCGGCAGGTCTTTGCCCTGCTGGCGGTCTTTGAGGGGCGCTCCTTTGCCGCGCCGGCGCTGGCCGCTCTGGCCGACCTGGATGTCTACACCGCCGAAGATCGCCTCTTTGCCCTCACCGCCCTCTCGCTGCTCAACGAGGAAGAGGAAGATCGCTACCGCCAACACCCTCTCCTCGCTGACTTTGCGCGCGAACAGTTGGGTAACGATGACAGCGCCTGGCGGCAGATGGCCGTCTACTATCAACGCTTTGCTCAGGAACACCAGACCGATTACGCTGCCCTCCAACCGGAGTGGGAAAACATGATGGCGGGGATGGAGACGGCGCACATGTTGCAAGAATGGCAGTTGGTGTTGGATTATGCCGATGCGTTGACGGAGCCGTGGTTTACAAGGGCGCGGTATAGTGAGGCAAGAGAGGGATATTTATTTGCGAAGGAATCAGCAAAAGCTTTGTGCAATGATTCAATGCTTGCAATTTGTCTTTTACGTTGGGGACGAGCATGTATTGAACAAAATGATGCAGTAGAAGCAATTGATCTACTGAATGAAAGTATTAGCGTCTATGAGAAACTTCAAGGAATCAATGGAATAGCAGAGGCTCAATATTACCTTGCTAGATTAAATCTGGAACAAGGAAATTACACCGCCGCAGAACAGCTATTATCTTCGAGCAAGCGCTACCGTGAGCAACTTAATGATACTACAGGCGTTGCCGCAATCTCTCACCAACAAGCCTTGCTTGCGTATTTTCAAGGTGATCTTGCTCAATCACAATTATTATGTACATCTGCTTTAGCAACCTATGAAAGTATCGGTTATGAAATTGGTATGGTGCCAACTTTACGCCTGCTCGTAGATCTAGCTTTGGAACGAGGTGAATATGAACAAGCAGAGATATATTGTCGTCGAGCATTAGCTCTTTGTGAAAAGCTCAATGATAGAGGTGAACTGACTGCAACTTACTATAGTCTTACCGTCGTATCGAGGCTACAAGGCAAATTGAAGAATGCAGAAGCTTATGGACAGCAAGCACTAGAACTAAGTCGACAAATTGGAAACCGCCAATTTCAGGCGTTGACTTTGTACGAACTTAGCAAAATTCACTCAAGCAATGAAGCGTTTCCCATTGCGGTTGAAGTAGGTGTTAGCAGCTTGAATATTCTAAGGGAAATGCAGGACAATTTTAATCAAGTTTATGTTTATCGCCACCTGGGCGTTTTACACGAGAAACTTGGACAGAATGAGCAAGCCGATAATTTTTGGAGAGAAGGCTTAAGTATTGCTAAAAAAGGAAATCACCCGCTAGCTCAGGATCTACACCAACGGGTGATGAAATTTAGATAATAACACTAGCCATGTGCAATGCCGCCGCCCGGCCCCTCCGTTGCCCAACCACTGCCATCAAACAGCGCCATCCACACATTCGGCGGCAAGGTGATCGCATCCTGGCTCCTAACTGCCGCCTTGATCAGATCGATCCAGGACTCGGTGGCGCCGACTTTGCGCTTGCTGCGTTTACCGTTCCATTCGCCCTCCGGCGCTTGCAGATCGAGCAAGCCCGCTTCCGGCTGTTGCAGATCGGCCAGTTTCGACGGGTCGGCGGCAGGAGTGGCAAAGGCCCGTTCAAACTCCTGCTGTAGTGCGGCCGGTAGATCCGCCCCGGTCACGTTGCCGGGCCACAGTGGCGCGGGACGAAAGCTGGCCAGTTCGTTGCTCAGCAACAAATTGACGAGCGCCGCCATCTGCTCTTCCGCGTGCTGTAGATCGATCTCGTCGCCCTCGGCGGTGATAAAGCTGGTGGGGTTGCCGTACTCCTCCTGCAACGCAGCTTTCTGCGCCTGCAACGCTTCCTGTACGTTGGCGTCCACCTTCATCTTCGCAAAGACCGTCTGATAGATGCCGAGGCGGAGCGCCGCCACCGGATGTTCGCCATCGTCGTGAATGAAGTGTTCACGTGGGGCCGCCCGTAGCAGATCCGCAAAGCCCAACGCCATCACCGGCCCGCCAACCAGACCGCCGTAGACATCGGCAAAGATCTCTTCCATCCACGCTGCGCACCAGGGAGCCTGACCGCTGTAGCGCTGCGGGAGGGCCGCATCTAAGCGGCACCCGGCATACCGACCGCTGCCGACCCGTCCATAGCGGTAGACATAGTGGCCCACCTCATGGGGGATAGCCAACAGATCGCGCGGCGTGGTCTGGCAGGTGAGGGGCAAGCCGATAAAGCTGACCGGCGCATAGGGAATGATGCGCACATTGGTGTCTTTTTGGAAATAGGTGATGACCAGGGCGGGGTCGAGCAATTCATGCTTGATCGCCGGCGTCAAAGCCTGATTCGCCATCTGATCGGCCTTGGCGAGTGTATCCTGCATGATCGCAGAAGCGAAGCCTTCGCGGCGCTGTTCCCAAGCCCGACCAATCACATTGAGATCATGCATAATCTGGTTCAGGGTGGCGCTCAGCACATACTCAGGCGGATAGAGCGTCGATGGCTCTAGAAAGGCCTTCCCTTTGCGTCCAAAGCCATCCAAAAAGAAATTGATCTGATCGTCGCCAAAGACTTGCAGGGCGGTCAGCACATTCTCTAACGTTTTCTGGCGCGTCCTGGCTGGTGGCGTCGCCAACATCTGATCCATCGTTAATGTCACCGCTTCCCAGCGGCGTTCCCAAATCTTAGCATTGAAGGTTGTTGCGCTGCTCATAGAAGTTCTCCTTTGGGGGTTCGCTTGGCTTGCAATGATTCGTCGGACAGTACGCGAACTTGATATTGTTGATCATGACGAACAATCGTAAGCATAAGATACGCGCGTTAATGTTGCGTTGATCGGGCGTTTATCAAGTTGGTTAGCTGGTTGGTTCGTTGGTTTCGACAAGCGTTCGACTGAGCGCTCACGCCGAAGTCTCAACCAACGAACTAACCAACTAACCAACCAACAACTGCCTCTTGATCTGCGTCAACATTGTCTGCCAGGCGGCAGGACCAACGCATTCAGCGTCGATGATCAGGTGGTGAAAGCGGGCGTCGGGGCGGGTGGGTTGTTTGCGGATGGGGTGGAGCCGCCAGTGGGTTAGGTTATGGCGACGAATCAACTGTTGAATGCCCCTAATTGACACCAACTCATCCCGCGGGTCGATCAACACCAACGTCGGCACATTGAGCGCCGGATGGCGGTGACGTTGCACATTGGCCAGGGCCGTGCGCAGGGTCAAATAGGCGGCGACCGGCGTGGCCCGGTTGGCCCGATAGGCGCGGGGGGAGAAGCTGCGAATGGCAATTTGCGGCCAGCGAGCCAGAAGATAGGGCAGGTGGCTGACGGGCCGCAACGCCAAGGCCGGCGCCAGCAACGCCATGCGGTCAAAGCGCACGGTTGGCTCCGTCACCAATAATTCGCACCCCAGCAGCGCGCCCAATGAAAATGCGAGTAGAAAGACCGGCGCCGCGTGGTCTGTCGCCAACGTCGCGGCCGTTTGATAGGCCGCCAGGATTTCACTGCGCCAACCGGCATAGCTCACCTGCCGAAAGGCTGCCAAGCGCGCCGTTTCCACCGGTTGACCGACCAGCGGCTGGTAATTCTCGCCATGCCCCTGCAACGAACAGAAGACCGCTCCGATCCCCCACCGGCGCACCTCATCCACCAGCGGGCGCAACCGCTCCGGCTGCAGATTGAGGCCATGAACCACCACGGCCACCCCCCGCCACATGAATGGCTGCGTTTCTCCAATCGGTTCCAAAATCGTGTGCATGGTTCCCTGTGTGCTATACTCGGCGTGCAGTGCGAACCGTAGTAAAGACTAATGAAGGTTAGCGAATTGTTTCGGTAATCCTTGGACCTTGTCACGCCGGCGGCGATGACCTACAGTTACCGCTTTATTTTCGTAACGTTCATTAGAACTTGTCACGCCGGCGGCGATGACCTACAGTTACCGCTTTATTTTCGTAACGTTCATTAGTCTTGCTCCGACTGGCGCCAAGACAAATGAAGGTATCCCGTAGGCGCCTACGGCAATTGCTACCGTTCACGTAACACGAATCACGAATCACTTTAGAATAAGTAGGACGATACTTTATGTCTGTTATTACCGCGTTACAAGCGCTCCAAGACGCGACCGCCGTGGTCATCCCGGTCTATTTTCAGCCTGATAGTGACCCCGATTTTGGCTACAATTTGCTGGGGGAGACGGTTCATACCTTTGTGCGCGAGGTGAACGATCCGAAGGCGATCTGTCTCAGCGTTGATGGCTCATCCGTAGGGGCGACGGTGGCGGCGCGCGTGGCCGCGACTTATGGCGTGCGCGTCGTCAATGGCGCTGAAAATCGGGGCAAGTTCGGGGCGGCGCAACAGGGCGTCCAAGCCATGTTACAAGACGAACGTTGGCGCTATATCGCCCTCATTGACCAAGATGGCGACCACTTTGCCAACGAACTGCTCACCCTGGTGCGCGCCGCCGAACATGTCAGGGCAACTGTCGCCACCGACAAGGTGCTGGCGCTGGGTAGCCGCTTGAGCCGCCATCGTCCCCTCGGCTTTCTGCGCGGCGAGCAGGAAGAGTTAGCCAATCGGCTACTGCTCGACGCCCTCACCTATCACGCCGCCATCACCGACCAACCGTTGCGTTGGCAATTCGCCAATGGTCTCGACGACCTGCCCGATTTCCACTCCGGCTACAAAGTGCTGACCCGTACCAGCGCTGAAGCCGTTTTCACCGGCCCCCGCCACCTGGCCGGTTGTAGCGAACGGGCCTACTACCGCCACGCCGTTGAAGCTGTCATCACCGTCGAAGCGTTGCTGGCCGGCGCCACCTTCGCCACCGTCAGTCGCCGCACCTATGACGAACAACCGATCTCCATCTTTGCCAGTCTCAATCGCGCCCAGTTGGCCGCCGACATGATCATCTGGCCCTGCAAACGGCTGGGCGTCCCCGGTCACTTTGTTGAACAGTGGCTGACCAACCACCTCCACCGTCTCCTGCTTGGCGCCCTCGTCCCCCAGGGCAGAGATGAACTGCTCGCCATCCGTAATCTTGTCCTCCACGCCTTCGACCGCCCCGTTCCTGCTGCCGAAGCGGATGCCATCCAACGCGCGCTCTTTGTGTAGCACCGGATCAACGGATTAGGGACAGGAACGGATTGGCCGTTGCCTGGACAGGACGGGGATGCTGGGCGGGGTTGAAGGTGGTTGATTCGTTGGTTTCGACAAGCTCAACCAACGAATCAACCACCTAAACACCCGATCTAGCGATCATCTCCCCCAACCGACCACAAATCCGTTCCTGTCTCTAATCCGCTGTTTTGGTGTTGGGCGCGACCGGCAGGAAGAGGCGGAAACGTTGTTCCGGTCGGCGCAGGATGGGGAAGAGATAGTTGCGGGCAATGGTGAGCGTGGCCGGGAGGGTGTACGTCTCCTGCCAATCCTGGTCGGTGAGGGTGGCGGTGAGGGTGTAGCGGTCACCATAGCGCGCATTGGCCGGGGTCTGGACGCGCAGCCGGATGGGGATGATCGTCCGTGCGCCGACGAGACCGCTCCACTGGATGGCGCCGTCCGCATAGCTGCAATTCCCGTCACCACAGAGCAAGGAATCGGCGACATAGGTCAGGGGTGCGGGGATGCTCATTTGTAGCGCCGCGTTAGTCTGCATACCGCCGGCATTGTAGACCAGGAGATTGACGCCGGTGTTCGCGCCCGGTTCGACATAGGCGGGGAGGATCTGCAACTGCGCCTGGCGCAGATCAGAGCGCCGCGCTACGACAATGGCGGTCAAGCTATAGGTTTGCCCAAAGCCATCCGCCAACTGCCCGGTGAGCGTGACCAGGCTTAGGTCAGGCAAGCCGGTGGTTAAGCGCAGGGTAAAGGTCACCGTTGTCGTCTGGTCGGGGGCCAGGGCGCCGCTCCACCGGAGGGCGCCATTCTCCGGTTGACAGAGACCGGCGCTACAGCCCAGCGAGCCATCGACATAGCTCATGGCCGGCGGAATGGCGAGGGTCAGGCCGGCATTGGTGGCGGTGAGCAGACCCGTATTACGCAACTGCGCCTGGTAGACGACCGTGCCGTTGGGGATGACTTCGCCGGGCGTCACCTGCAGCGTTGAAGTCTGGAGGCGCACCGAATTCACCAGCGTGCTGACCTGGCGCTGAAAGGCCTTGGTGGCGGTTGTGATAAAGACCGTATTGGTGATCCCCACATTGGCGTCCAGCGTCGGCAGGCTACGCGCCTGGAAGTGGAAGGCTGCCTGACTGACGCCGGTGCCGGCGCCGGGCGGCACAAAGAGAATGGTCTGCTCATCATGGAGGCTGGGCAATTCGTTACAGGCATAGGTGAGACCGCGGGTCTCTTGCGGGTTTTCGATCCCCGTGGTCGAGGACGCGCCCTGTAAGCTGCCGGCCTCCTTGATCGCAACGCGAATGACCCCATTTTCAAAGAGAACCAATTGGAAGGTTGCCAATTTGCTGGCGAAGGCCCCATAGCGGCGCGCCTCATTCCACTGGACAACCAATATACGATTGGGCGCAACGCCGAGCAATTGGTAGCGCATCTCCTTGACCACCAGATCATCCCAGACGGCGGCAATCAAGGCGCCGGCCCCGCGATCGCTGGGGAGCGGGCAATCATTGGTGTCGTCGGCGCTACCGCTGCTCTGGAAGGAGATAAAGCCGTTGGTGCTGACGCAGAAACTATTTTGCACCTGCCCATAGAAGGGGAAACCAAAGCCAATCGGCAAGTCACAAATATAGCCGAAGTCACCGCCCTCTACCGCCACGCCGGTTGTTCCAATCTCTTGCCACTCATAACGCACACTGGGAATCACTCCCTCGCCGTCGGAATCGCCCAATACGTAATCGTTGGTGAAGTTGATGTAGGCATTGGCCCCGCCCTCGGCGCGGCCTTGCCAGAGGATGCTATGGGTCGTTGGGTCATAGCTGCCGACGCCGCTCTCATAGTGCAGCGTGCCGGAAATATATTCCAGCGTGCTGGGCAACGGGTCGCGCACCGTGACATCCCCGCCGACAAAGGTAGTTCCTTGCAGTTGGATCGTGTAAGTCAGCGGTGTGCCGGCCAGGGCATCGCTTTTGTCCACCGTTTTGGTGCTGTTGCTCAGATCAGCAGCCAACAGGAGATTGACGGTTGTGCGCGTAAAGACCAGACCGGCGCCATTGTCGAATTGCGCTGTACTGGTTAGCTGTTCACGGTCGGTGAGCGTGGCGCTGTCGGTGTTGAGCCGGTAACTCAGCGCCAGCGGGTTGGCGCGCGCCGCCAGCGCTCCCTGCCATTCGACCTGCTGGGTGGCCGGGTTAAAGCGCGCCCCGATGTCATTCTGGATAAAAGCACCAAAGGTAGTTTTGGGCGGCAGCGGATGGCGGTAGGCGGCATTGGGGCGCGCTTCCGTGTCGGCAAAGATCGCCACATTATAGGTGATCGGACTGCCGATGCCAATGGCGGCGACCGGGCTACGCTGTTCCGATAAGCAGAACGACGTCTCAATGCGCAGACTTTCCACCGTTTGGCGGACACTCGCACCGCCGACCGCGTAAAGCTGACCGGCGACATAGGCGGCGCCGACGCCCTGCCGTGCCGGATCATTCAAACTGCTCAACGCTTCCCACCCCTTGGTTCCGCTGGCGGTGGGGCTGTAGCGTTCGACGCCGGCTTCGCTGCGGGAGAAGATCGCACCGCCAACCGCATAGAGATAACCATCAGGCGCCGCTGTCAAGCCCAATGAATGGCGGCCCTGCTTTAGCTTTGGCCCCGTTTGCCAACGGTTGGTCGTCGGGTCGTAAATCTCGACATCATCACGTTCATCCCAGCCGCCCACGACATAGATGAGACCGTTCAAGGTCGCGGCCGCTGCCTGATAGCGCACGCCGTTGGGGATAGGCGCCTTTTCGCGCCAACTGTTGCTGGCCGGATCATATTCAAAGCTCTGGGCGGAACCATTGCCGAACGCATCGACACCGCCAAAGGCGTAGAGCTTGCCATTGGCCGCCGCTACAGCCATGCCGGCATAGCTTTGCGGTAATGACGCCCCTTCCGACCACTGGTTGGTCGCCGGATCGTAGATCAGGAGGGTGGCATACTGCTTGGCTTCAAAATAGTCAAAGCCGGCCAGCAAACTGCTGCCGCCGACCACATAGAGTTTGCCTTGGAGCAACACGGCGTCAATATTGGCGCGCGGCCCCGGCAGATCGGCTAGCTGCTCCACCTGTTGGGTGCAAACATTGTAGCGCAGGAGGGTGTTCGCCGCCCGCTGGGTCATGTCAAAGCTACCGGTGAGTGCGTTCCGCCAGCCGCCCACCACATAGAGATGGTTGCCGCTGGGCGCCGCGACCACGCCGCCATTATACCGGGCGTCGAGCGTCACCGGTTGGTCTTGCCAGGAAGCAAAGACCAGCGTCGCATAGCTGACCTGGCGCGTCACGGTGGCATCATCGACGGCGGTGGCGGTCAACACCAGGGTATCCTGTTGCCCATTCAGGGCAGTTGCCGGCGCCGTCACCACCACCGAAAGGTCTTGCGTTTGACACGGGGCCAGGGTGAGCGGGCCGCTGACGACCTGACCCTCTTTCAAGATCTGCACCCCCCAATTGCCGCCGCTCGTGGTCAGGGCGAGGGTGAGCGCCGCCTGCCCGGTATTGATCAACTGTAACGGGTAGGCGATGGTCTGGCCCGGTTCAAGCTCGGCTGCCGTTTGATTAGCGACAAGTTCCAGACCACGCGCCGATTTGGGACCATTGACCCAGCGCACGGCGCGCCCTAACACCTCAGCAATGGCGGGGTTACGGTCGTCCGCACGGGGACCGATATTTTCAAAGCCAACCCCAAAGTAGACCGCCCGATAGGGGGCGCGACAGGAGTCAATCGCCAGGGCGGCCGGCGCCTGACTCTGGTCATAACGCAAAATCGGATAGGTGGCGTCATCATTGCGCTCGGCCGTAATGGCATCGGGGGACAGGGCAATGGCGCCATTGCGATAGCCATAGAGGCTGGCATTGGTCACCGTCAGGGTCAGGCTGCCGAGAAAGCCGCTGCCGGTGAGGGTATCCTCTTCGTCGGCTGCGCTTTCCATCACCTGACTGGCATTCAGATAGGTGTCATAGAAGTCCGTCCCGTCATCCCAAGTGCCAATATCCTGACCGGAGAGAATGAGCCGACCGCCGCCGTCCATAAAGCCGCGCAGGCTGTCATCAGCGCCGATCATCACCGGCGAACTCCGATAGAGACAACCGAAAAAGCCCGAATCACATCCGCTCTGCGCCCAGATCACCACATCATAGCCCTGTAAGGTGGTTGTGGTGGGGATGCCATAGGCCAGCACGCCTTCGGTGATGACTTCGGTGTCGGTGATCGTCAGATATTGGATCGGCCAGCGCTCATAGCTGTACCCCTGCTGGTCGAGCGCCCAGGTAAAGATCTTGCCAATCGGCCAGCCTTCAAACCAGCCGCGATAGGCGTCGGCTTCCACCAGCAAAATCGAAGGCGCCGCCTCCAGATCAAAATCCTGGGTGGCGCCGCTGACGCCCACCGTGACCACCGCTTCTTGCCGACGATAGCCACGCTCTTTTACCACCAACGTATGCGCACCAATCGGCAAGGTCAAACGATATTGCCCACTGGCATCAGTACGAACGGCTAGCGCCGGTTGGGCGGCCACGGTTAACAACGCGTTGGCAACCGGCCCGCCGCTATGGCGCACAACCCCCTGGACGGTGACAGTGGGTAAGGGGCGTAAAGCAAAGTTCGCCTGCGCCAACGCTCCGGCCAACACAGTTTGCCCGGAGAAGGTGGCGCTGTAGTAGCCCCAGGCGCTGATGGTGAGATCATAGAAGCCGGCCGGTACAGTGACGGAATAGAGACCACCGCCATTGCTCAGGCCATGAAAGCTTGTCCCGGCGCCCGCTCCGGTCACGGTGGCGCCGCTAATGGGGGTGTTATCGCTCTGGTTGCGCACGACGCCGCGCAGATCGCCGGCGGAGAGCACCCAACGGACCGCTTCGTAGGCATTGATCCGCCCATAACCGTAATCGTTATCGGGGCCGGCGTCGCCCAGATCGACCGCCGTGTTGGTCATAAAGGTTTCTAATTCATCGATCGTAAAATCGCGGCGCCCATCACGCAGATCGGCGGCGACCATGAGCGCAATCAACCCGGTGACATGGGGCGCCGCCATCGAGGTGCCGGAAGCGGTGTCATAGCTGCTGTCGCCCACGGAAGAGAGGACATCAACGCCGGGGGCGCTCAGTTCCGGTTTCTGCTCGCCTTCATAGAAGGAGGGGCCGCGCCCGCTAAAGGGCGCAATGAGATCGCGTTCATCTGTGGCGCCCACGGTGATCGCCTCCGGCGCATTGCCGGGCGAACCAATGGAACCGGCGCCGGCGCGCGGATTGCCGGACGCAAAGACCGGCGCAACATTCACGGCGCGCAAGGCGGCAATGGCGGGGCGCAACACCTCATTGGTCGGGTTGGCCGACCCCCACGAGTTGTTGATCACATCGGGCGCTTTGCTGCAATCGGCTGTCGCCGGATCGCCGGTGAGGTCGGTGGGGCAGAGCAGCCACTGAAAGGCCTTGAGACCGCCGATGTCATCCCGAATGCCGCCGGCCATGGTGCCGGCGCAGATGCCGGGGAGCGCAATCCACTTGGCCCCCGGCGCCATGCCGATCTGCGTCCCGCTGCTGCCGCCGTCGCCGACCGAGGTGCCCATCGTATGGGTGCCATGCCCATGACAATCAAAGGGCTGGCGGGAACGGCTCGGCCCTAAGACGCCATTGGCGTAGAGCCTGCCGTCGGGTTCAAACCAGTTGTAATTATGGTCAAGGCGGCCATTTTGGTTACCGCGATATTGTTTGAACAGCGCCGGGTGACGGAAGCTGACGCCCGTATCAAAGCCGGCGACCACCGCGCCCTCGCCGCGGATCCCCAGTTCTGTCCAAACCCGATCCGCGCCGACGAGTTCAATGTTCCAGTTGGCGGCGCTCAGGTCAACCGTAGCCGCTTCTACACTCTGGGTAATAGGCGTCGTCGGCTCCTGCCAGAGCGTGACTAGGGGGTAGTTGGCGATCAGGCGCGCGACATCGGGGCGTTGGGCCAGTGCAATCACGCTCTCCAGATTGCCCTCGACGGCAATGACGTTGACAATGGTAAAGGGTTGGTAGCCGGTGACGACAGCGGTGCCGAGGCGGCTGTCGAGCCAGCCCCGCAGGGCGGCCTGCTCCTGTTGGGCCTGTGTGGCGAGCAGGCCAACGACCGCGTTGCGCCGTTCGGTTGCGCTGGCAAAGACCATAGTCTCCACGGTAGAAAAGTCAGCCTGTTTTTGTAGATAGACCAAAAAGCGCGTCTGCTCGAGCGGAATGCGCTCTGTTGGGAGAATGGCCGCTTGGGCGGGTGTGCCGCCTAAGTGGGCCGGTCGCACTTCGCCGCGCAATTCAGCCAGGATGCGAGGATCGACCTTGGCCTGCACCAAGGGATCCAGCGCCAGCCAGGCGCGCCAGCGGCCATCGTTGTCGTCCGTCGGTGCTTGCTGCACCGGCGCCAGTAGACTAGCTGCCGACGCGGCGGGCAGCGGCGTTGCCGTTACCTGGCTGCTGCCATAAAGCAGCAAAAAACTCAGACAACTGAGAACACGAAAGAAGAGCCTGGTTGTCATAGGGATAAGCCTCCGGGGAAAGTTGGTTAAAGGTTGTGAATGATTGGTCTGCTGTCAGGCTGCAATGGAAGGAGTCTGTGAACGGTTGGTGCGGTTGATTGCCCTACCGGCATCAGCGTTGATTGCCGATGTTGACTGCCGGTGTTGCGCACGGGCGTTTATTGACCGCTGGTCAACCCCAAGAAGAGCTGAATCGTCTGTTCACCGATGAGGGCCAGCAGATCGACCCAGTTGCGATTGTCGGTGACGGTGGGCGTCAAGGTGAGAGTTTCCAGTTGCACCCATTGCCGCGTGAGCCAACCGCCCGCCAGCCCCACCCCGATGACCAAGAGAAAAAAGAGCCGAATGACCTGCCGATTGTTTTGCACCATAGCTACCACGTTTCTAGCCGATACCGCACGAAGAACGGTCAATGACAATTTCTATGAATCCAAAATTTGCCATTGTTCCGCATTATGATATAATTATCAGCCTAACAAAGCAAATTTGCTTTACTAAATATCGTTTGGGTGAGTAGCTCAGTCGGTTAGAGCGCACGGTTCACATCCGTGAGGTCGTAGGTTCGAGTCCTATCTTACCCACTATCTATTCTGTCAACCAACAGTTTCAACGATTTTTTTACAAGTTCAAGTAGCAATTTCACTAAGTAGGCGTTCATGATGACTCAACGAATCATGACAACTCAGCACGGTAAGCGGTTCACTGTTCGTCAGTGGATTGGTACCTTGTCGGAGTGCGCCTACTGCTAGAATGCTGTAACAGCTTCCTGTTTGCAATCAGCGGCCACGGGCGCACTTCCGCCGTGGCCGTTTTTTATTGGCAAACGCCCCTTGGCGTCGGCGCTCACCCTTGGCTGGCTGAGTGTCAGTCAGGCACGATTGCTTCCAACGGTCACGGTCCATTTTCTGCCCTGGCCGTTTTTTATTTGTTCTTTTCTCCCCGCTCAGCGCCGGTCCGTGACCGGCGCTGAGCGGGGAGACTGACAGAGAATTTTTAGGAGCAATCGTATGAAGCTACCCCTCAAGCAATACTACGCGTTACTGGCTACCTACCTGGCGCCCCAACGACGGCGGGCGCTTTGGATGGCCGGCTTTCTGTTGGCGAGCATTGCCCTGCGGCTGGTCAACCCACAGATTATGCGCTACTTTATCGATGCGGCGCTGGGCGGCGGCGAGTTGAATCACTTGTTGATCGCGGCTGCACTCTTCCTGGGCATCGCTGTGGTTGGACAAGCGCTGGCAGTGGGCGCCACCTATTTCAGCGAACAAGTGGCGTGGACAGCAACCAATGCGCTGCGCTTTGATCTGGTGGCCCATGCCCTGAAACTGGATCTCTCTTTTCACAAGCAGCACACGCCCGGCGAATTGATCGAGCGGATGGATGGCGATGTCAACAAACTCTCCACCTTTTTCTCCCGCTTTACGATCAACATCCTCGGCAGCGTTGTCATGATGATCGGCGTTCTCGCCCTGCTCTATCGCGAAGATTGGCGGGTCGGTGTGGCGCTTACCCTCTTTGCCATCGGCGGCTTGTATGTACTGCTGCGCCTGCGCGAATTTGCCACCCCCTTCTGGGAAAAGGAGCGGCAGATCAACGCCGAGTTCTATGGCTTTCTGGGTGAACACCTGAGCGCGACCGAAGACCTGCGCGCCAACGGCGCCACCGACTATGTGATCAGCCGGTTTCGCGCCATCTTGCGTAAGTGGCTGCCTATCCGCCTGAAAGCCAACCTGGCCGGCTATTCCATGTGGATGACGAATGTGGGGGTCTTTGCCGTGGGCACGATGATCGCCTTTGGCCTCGGCGCCTACCTCTGGCAGATTGGCGCCATCACACTGGGCACAGTCTATCTGATCTACAACTACACCGAGCTGTTGCGCGACCCGATTGCCCAACTGCGCTTTCAACTAGTCGAGTTGCAACAGGCCGAAGCGGCGATCAAACGGATTGAAACGCTACTGACCACCCAATCGCGGCTATCGGAAGGCGCTGCCGGCCAACTGCCCGACGGCCCATTGGCGGTCTCCTTCGATCAAATTGGTTTCAGCTACGCCGATGAACCGGACGAACGGGTGTTGCAAGAAATCTGCTTGCGGCTGGAACCTGGTCGCGTCCTCGGTCTGCTGGGGCGGACCGGGAGCGGCAAGACAACGCTGGCGCGCCTGTTGCTCCGTCTCTATGACCCGACTAGCGGTGACTTGCATATCGGCGGCGTCAACCCGGCAACCATCCCGCTCCAACGCTATCGCCAACGGGTGGGTATGGTGACGCAGGATGTTCAACTCTTTCAGGCCAGCGTGCGCGACAACCTAACCTTTTTCAACCCGGCCATCCCCGATGAACGGATTCTGGCGGTGCTGGCCGAGTTGGGGTTGGATCAGTGGTTGCGTACCCTGCCGCAAGGACTAGAGAGCGAACTGGCGGCGGGCGGCGCTGGTCTCTCGGCTGGGCAGGCGCAGTTGCTCGCCTTTGCCCGCATCTTTCTGACTGATCCGGGCTTGGTCATTCTCGACGAAGCGTCGTCGCGGCTCGACCCGGCCACCGAACAACTCTTGGAACGCGCCGTGGACAAGCTACTCCACAACCGCACCGCCATTCTCATTGCTCATCGCCTGGGCACTGTCCAGCGCGCCGACCAGATCCTGATTCTGGAAAATGGTCGCATTGTCGAACATGGCGACCGCATCGCCCTGGTCGCCAACTCGGACTCTCGCTTTGCCCAACTGCTGCGGACGGGGATGGAAGAGGTGTTGGTGTAATGCGAGTTACGAATTACGAGTTACCAGTCGAGCAATCGTAATTCGTAACTCATCATAAGGATTAAATAATGTCAACAATACAACCCAAAGTAACCGTGGCGCCTTTCCTCTGGCGCTTAATTCGCTACCGGCCCTGGCTCTATCTGCTGGATATTCTGGCTTGGATTTTGATTACCTTATCGGAGCTGCTGCCGGGGTTGCTGGCCAAGGCGTTTTTTGATGCGTTGACCGGCCATGCGCCCTTTGGCTTGAATATCTGGACGATTGTGGCGTTGGTCGGCGCGGCGGCGCTCTTTTATATGATGACGATTTTGAGTGGCGGGCTGGTGGATATCCGTCATCGCTTCACCATGAGCGCGCTCTTGCGTCATAATCTGTTGACAACGCTGTTCAGGCGACCGGGGGCGGCGGCGTTACCCGGCGCGGTGGGCGAGGTGATCAACACCTTCCGCGATGACGCCGAAACGGTGGAGGATACGATCAGTTGGTCGGTCGATCAGATTTCGATCTTTGTCTTTGTCGTGGCAGCGGTGGGGACGATGGTGAGCATCAATGCCCAGATTGCGCTCTTTACATTACTGCCGTTGGCGGCCATTGTGATCACTGCTCGTGCGGCCAGCAACCGGATTGAACGCTATCGCGAAGCCAGCCGCACCGCCACCGAACGGGTCAGCGGCGCCATGGGCGAAATCTTTGGCGCTGTCCAGGCGATCCAGGTGGCGACGGCGGAACCCCATGTGCTGGAACACTTCCGCAAGCTCAACGCGGAACGCCAGCGCATGATGGTGCGCGATAGCGTCTTTACGCGCGTGCTGGACTCAGTCTACGGCAATATCGGCGCCGTGGGGACAGGATTGATCCTATTGCTGGCCGCCGGCGTCATGCGGGATGAAAGTTTTAGTGTCGGTGACTTTGCCCTCTTTGTCTACAACCTGGGGATGCTCACCGAGTTTATGCGCGGCTTTGGCAACTTCCTGGCCCACTATCAACAGGCTGGGGTGTCGTTGAACCGCATGGTCGATCTGCTGCAAGGCGCGCCGGCGGCGACGTTGGTGGCGCATCAGCCGCTTTTGCTGGGAGAGGAAGACAAGGAGACACGAGACAAGGAGACACGAGACAAGGAGACACGAGACAAGGAGACACGAGACAAGAAGATCGAAAGGCTGCGGCTCTTGGAGGTGAAGGGGTTGACTTATCACTATGCGCGGAGTGAACAGCGCATGGAGGACAGTGGCGTGGAGAATGCGGTGCATGGGGTGGAGGATGTCAGCTTTCAGGTGGCGCAGGGGAGCTTTACGGTGATCACGGGGCGGATTGGGGCCGGGAAGACGACGTTGTTGCGGACGCTGTTGGGGTTGTTGCCCAAACAGGCCGGCGACATTTGTTGGAATGGGCAACCGGTGACTGCACCGGCGGAGTTCTTTACGCCGCCCTATAGCGCCTATACCCCACAAGCGCCCCAACTGATGAGCGCGCCGTTGAAAGACAATCTGCTCCTGGGTTTGCCGGTAACGGATGGGGAGCTTGAACGAGCGCTCCACCAGGCGGTCTTGGAAAATGATCTGGCGACCATGCCCGATGGATTGGCGACGGTGATTGGCCCCAAGGGGATGCGTCTCTCTGGTGGGCAGGCGCAACGCACGGCGGCGGCGCGCATGTTTGTGCGCCAGCCGGAGTTGATTGTGGTCGATGACCTGTCGAGCGCACTGGATGTCAATACAGAGCAGACCCTCTGGGATCGCCTCTTTACTTTGACAGCGCAGGGCAATGGGCATCAACCGGCTTGTCTGGTAGTATCTCACCGCCGGCCAGCATTGCGGCGCGCTGACCAGATCATTCTGCTCAAGGATGGACGGGTGGCAGATGTGGGCAAACTGGATGAGTTGCTGGCGCGCAGTGAAGAGATGCGGCGGCTGTGGCAGGGGGAAGCGGGTGAGGGGTGATAGAGCGGCTTGCCGTCGAGAGTAAGAGATTGAGAGATTCAATCTCTTACTCTCTTGCTTTATCGTCGAACCAGGCGGACGATGTACAACAAAATAATAGCGCCAACGACGGCGGCGACTAAGGAACTGATAAGATTGCCGGCGCCGATGCCTAACATGCCAAAGAGCCAGCCGCCAATGAAGGAGCCGACAATGCCAACACCAATATTACCGAGCAAGCCAAAGCCGCCGCCCTTCATGACCTGGCCGGCGATCCAACCAGCGAGCGCGCCGATGATGATCCAGAGAATAAAGTCCATAGCAGTTTCCTTTCGTTGTGTTGATGACGGAGGTGAGGCGGAAAAAGGAGGCAGCTTTATTAAAGCACAAGTAAATGCGTTTTTCAAGCCCAAACGCGAGGAAAAATGTCACAGGTAACCTATCCGGGAACAGTGCAGCATCAACGTGTGCTGCAAGCTATCGCTGACTGCTACCGCGGCGATAAACGTATTCGTGCCGTTGGTCTGTTCGGTTCGTTGGGGCGCGGAAACTGGCACGAATTTTCTGATCTGGATCTAGACGTGGTAATCGCTGATCACGTTCAGATTAGTGTTGCCGACGAAATTGCACGTTTGTGCGCTGCGCTGGTTGCTGTCGGGGAAGAGGCTTTGCTCATTGTCCCCAGTGCGCCGGATGCAGGTGATGTTGTCTTTGCTTCATTGCTGGAGCTTTCTATCCGCTATCACCCGTTGGCAACGACCAACTGGAAAATTACCGATAGCTTGGTGTTGCTCTGTGGCGATCTGGATCTGGCCGTCATTGTCGCCGCTGGTCAGCAGAATCGCACGGCAAGTGGCGTCCCGTCACCGGCTGCTTTGGTGGATCGCTATCTGCACTATGCCGTTGGTGTTTCTGTCCAGATCCGCCGTCAACAGCTTTGGCTTGCCATTGACCTGCTGCACCGGATGCGTGACTTGCTCATGCAGTTGTATGCCCAGGCGTATGGCTACAATCGGCCGATTCACGCTTTTCAGCAACATGCGGAGCATTCGCTACAGAGCCGCATGAGAGCCATGCTTCCGCAACATGACTTGAAATCGGTTTATCTCGCGCTGGAACAGGGGCTTACTATCGTTGAAGCTGATCTATTTACGCTGTCACATGGGCAGATTGTGTTAAATGATGCCCACCATAAGCTGTTAATTAGAGTACGGCAACGTATCAAACCGAATGATTCCATAGACAGAGAATAAAAAGGTCAGCCAGGGTAACGGCCTAATTTGACAATGTCACGCTTCAGCCAGACCTCCGGGAAGTGGTCAAAGACAGATCGGTAGTAGCAAGCTTTCCTGACCACTTCCCGGAGGTCTGGCGGTGACTCAGCCGCGAATGTGACATTGTCAAACTAATTGAATCAGGTAAGTACGGCGTTGGACAATACGTACACGATTCATCTGGAGCAAGCGGACTGTCACCCTATTACGAGAGTTTGGCTTTGTGTTGGAGTTGGGCTTTTGCACGTAGGATGCCAAGGAAATCACCAAGTTCGACATAAAAGTCTAATTCTTGGACTTCCGCGTCGGTTAAGCCTTGTGTTTGCTCTTTTTCGAGCAGGTTACTTGCCCGTTGACGCGGTTCGGACGAAAGCTGAAATTGAAGAATTGCGGACGGCGATGGCCCACTCGCCAAGAAGTCCATAACTTCATTATAGGCTTTCACGTTTGCCGTCTCGGCAAATGGCAAGCCTGGCAAGTCAACAGCAAAGGCTGTCACCAGTTCTTCTTCCAGTGTACGTCTGGTTTGCCGGCTGCGGGCAGCAAATTGTTGGTACAGCGGATCAGGTAGTTGGATTGTTACGGTATGGTTGACCATAAGCGCCTTTCTGGGCAAATCAACAAAGAATAGGTCAATTATACCTTAGTTTAGGATGAAACATGCAATGGCAGAGAAAGCAGGGAAAAAGGAGGCGGTGATGGTAGCGATAAAGGCTTTAAAAACGCGAAAGGGCCAGTCGGCCAGACCAGCCCTTCGACGTTGATAAGTGCAGTTGCCGGAAAAGTGTCACCTGTACAGCATCCCAGCGGTTTTGGTGTTACCAAGAAACTGTCGCATAGGCAGTATCCTAGTGGTTGACGAAGGCTTCGGTGACCGCAGAACCAGGGGCGTTTCAGGGTTCTTCTATCTTCGCTGTTGTTGGTTCTATTATAACAGAGGGGTAGGCCGAATGAAGGACATTCATCTGTCAAATAGCCGACATTTTCTATCAAAAACTGACATCTAAGCAAGAAATCCATGAAATCAAGTAGTTTGTGATGCGGCTTGCTTTTGGAGTTTCTATTATCAAGAAAGGACTTGTTATGAAAAAGAGTTCTAAACAGAAAAAGAACAAACAAAAAGAACAGGCGCTGCAACCCAAGCCACAGCAGAAACCCGATCTCTTGGTAGCAGCCAAAGCCGAGGAGCAACCGCTGCCCGCTACAGAGGGCATAGATGCTGCACCCCTTAGTCCGACGCTGCCTGCTGAACAAGCGACGATGGAAACGGGGGGCGAGGCCGCCGTCAACCAAGACGCGCCGCTCAATGCCGCAGCTTTTCTCAAACAAAAGGCGGCCCTGGTAGCCCAGAATCAACAGCGCAACCAGTGGAACCAGCAGCGCAAGGCTGGCAAGATGGTCAACGCCCATGTCCCCAAACGCTTTAATCGCGGTGGGTGACAGCGCAATGGGGATTGTATAAACTGCCTATTCCAAGTGACCGGCGCAGTAACAAGCGTCGGTCACTTGGAATGACATACCAAAAGGAACGTATGATGACTGAATCGACAACAACCGTCACCCACGACGCAACGGTCACGCTGCGGGAAATCACCGCAGCGACCGTCAATGATATTCTGAAGCTGAAAGTTGCTGCCGCCCAGGAGCAATTTGTCGCCAACAATGCCGTCTCGCTTGCGCAGGCGCACTTCTCGAAATATGCCTGGTTCCGCGCCATCTACGCTGACGAAACGCCGGTCGGCTTTCTGATGCTGCATGATGAACCAGAGAGCGCAGAAGGGCCAATTTATTATCTGTGGCGCTTTATGCTCGATGATCGCTATCAACGCATGGGCTTTGGCCGCAAAGCCATTGGTCTACTGGTTGACTATGTGAAGACACGACCCAATGCCACCGAACTCTTGCTCAGTTATGTGCCGCAAGATGGCGGGCCAAAACCGTTTTATGAAAGTTTGGGCTTTGTCCACACCGGTCGCGAACATGATGGTGAGTTGGAAATGCGGTTAACCCTATGATCAGGGAGGGTCATTTTCAGCAGTGTATCTATCGCGGTGGCGACGAGTGGTGGGATGAGTATTTCTATACTACGTTGGCGCAGGAGTGGTTTCAACAGAAGATAAGAGGGAAGGATGCCCATAACACGCCAATCAACAACCAAGACCCTCGCCCTTGAGGAAGTAATCGCCCGACTATCCCAACAGGCGGCGGTCGATGGCCTCGTCGTTGTTGGCTCGGCGGCGCAAGAGCAATTGACGCCAGCCAGCGACTATGATTTGGTGCTTATCCTTGCGGCAATGCCTGTGCCGCTGCATGTTGGTGTAACCTATATCGATGGGCGTTTTACGGATCTACTCTTTCACACGGTTGACCAAGTTGAACAGATTCTGGCGGCAACGACCCCCGTTGACTTCTGGGATTGGACAGGTCGGTTGATCGACTGGCTACAAACGGGGAACGTCGTCTTTGACCGGCATGGTAAAATCGGTCAAGCCCAGGCCAAAGTCAAATCGGGGGTTTGGCTGCAAACCAACAACGATCAAGCGACCTACGGAGCGTGGCAGAGTATCAACTATAATTTGCAGGTGGTGCGGCGTTATCTGGCGGCTGATGATCCAGCCTATCTCGCCGCCGCCGACATCCGCATGATGCTCTTTGGGCCGCAGGATCTCTTCTTTACCTATTTCACCGTCCGTGGCCTGCCGCCGGATAACGAGAAGAAAGTGATCCAATATCTGCAAAGCCACGACCCGGAATACCTGTGGCTTTTCAATCGGTTTCTGACGGAGCAGGATCGCCATGTCAAATATCAACTTTATGAAGAGCTGGCGGCGTTGACGCTGGCGCCGGTTGGTGGGCTGTGGCCGACGGGAGAAACCATTTTGAATCTTGACCACAGATTGTGACGCCCGCGCTGGAAGCGGATGCTCTCGACTTTTGGGAATCGTTAGTGCGCAATGCCCCGTAGGTGCGGTTTGTAACCGCACGAGCTTTGGTGAACCTGTATAGCCACAAACCTATGCCTATCAAGCCAAGGGTTTCCAGGGCGTGGGAAGAGTAGTCTGTCACTCTGAAAGGGTCTCTAGGCTGCAATACCCTAGAGACCCTTTCAGAGTGACAGGCAAGTCTCTAGGGTTTCCCAGAGAACCCTTAGCGCCATGCCGATAGGTTACAAGCCGCACTTACTGACCAAATACAAATAAAGAAAGAAAGCAACGCGATGCAAGCAAAAAAAATCTCCGTCACCACCAAAAATCAATGGTTTCAGCGCGCCGAGGTGATCCAGCGCAATCGTAAGAAGCGCTGGCAGCATCGCCAGTTTCTGGTGGAAGGGGTGCGCGCCATCAACCAATTGCGCCGTTCCACCACATGGCAGGTGGAAGCGCTCATCTACAGCCCGGCAGAACGGCTCTCCGGCTGGGCGCAGGATATCTTGCATGAGATCCCCTGCCCCTACCATCTTGAATTTTCCCGCGAACTCCAGGCCGAGTTGAGCGACAAAGAGGAGACTTCCGAGGTGATGGCGCTGGTCAACATGCCGGTGATCGATGACATCCCGGTCAAGTTGACGGAAAAAGCCGTGGTTGTGCTGCTGGATCGCCCCAGCAACCCCGGCAACCTGGGTAGCATCATCCGCTCGTGTGACGCCTTTGGTGTGGATCACCTCGTCCTCACCGGCCACGGCGCCGACCCCTTTGACCCGGTCACGGTGCGGGCGACAGCGGGGGCGTTTTTCAACGTTCCCCTGGCCCGGTTGTCGAGCAACGAAACGCTGGCGGTCTGGCTTGCCGAAGCCAAGGCGACCACCCCTGACCTGCAAGTCATCGGTACAAGCGCCAAGGGGGAGCTGCCCCTCACCGCCTGCGACTTCACCCGCCCGACGATTCTCTGTCTGGGCAACGAGACAATGGGACTGAGCGCCTGGCTCAAAGAGCAGTGCGATACGCTGGCCTACATCCACATGCAGGGCGTCGCCTCGTCGCTCAACCTGGCTTGTGCGACAACAGCAGTTTTATTTGAGGTGTGTCGCCAACGGGGAAAAGTCTAACCCTACCACCCAGTCGCGTAGCGACGGCTGATGGTAGCCGAGGGTTTATGGGAGTTAGGAATTTGTTTCGGTAATCGTAGGTGCGGTTTGTAACCGCACTTGCTCCCTGGGAACCGTGCGGTTACAAACCGCACCTACGATTACCGGTTTATTTACCTAATGTTTGCAACTCACCACCTACGGCAAATTATCCGCGCTCGAATACGCTCTATCTAACGAAGAAGCGCCGGCGGATGCGTTGGCCTTCTACCTGTCGCATTACGAACCAGGTTGTGGCCCTGTCCTGGAACCAATGTGCGGGACAGGGCGCTTTCTTATCCCTTTTCTACAACGTGGTATGCCAATCGATGGCATCGACGCTTCACCACACATGTTGGCTGCCTGTCAGCAACGGTGTGACGAGCACGGGTTGTCTGTGACGCTGTCCCAACAATTGCTCCAGGATCTCGACTTACCACATCGTTACGGTTACATCTTTCTGCCGGATCGCGCCATTTCTCTACTGTACGATAAGACCGTTGGCCTACAAGCGTTGCGCCGGCTCTATGATCATCTTTTGCCCGGCGGCAAACTGGCGCTTGATATACAGACGCCGCACATGCAAACCTTTGTCACCGGCCAATGGCAAGGTGACTAGACCACGCTGCCTGATGGGTCCATTATCGTCGATCATCTCCTCTTTCAATGCGACGAGGACGAACCGATCTTGCGCGCCTTGAGCAAGCATGAGTTATTTGTCGATGGCAAATTACAAGAGATAGAATTGAATATGTATGTGGAGCGTTTCTATACACAAGAAGAATTTACACAGATGTTGACCGTTGCGGGTTTTGTCGAGATTGTGGCGACGCAAGCGTTTACGGGTGAAGCGCCACAGGAACGCGATAACATTGCGTTTGTCTGTCGGCGACCTGGTTAGGCTGAAAATTGTTTCGTATACTTGTCAAAGTTGGTGGAAAGATCCGCAGGGCCAAGCGGTTGTGCTAACGCTGCAATCTCAGCAAAGGCGTCAACCTCATCTTCATTATCATCATGGGTAGAAACGATATGTTCTGTAGGTTCATCGTCGGACACTCGATTCATATACTTGTCGAAGTTGCGCGCCAGATCCGGCGGTCCATAGGGTTGGGCAAGGGCGGCAATTTGGGCTAATGCACGATCTTTTTTTCCTGTTAATAACTCATTCTGGCGGTTGCGCATATCACTGATTGGGGCCATTTGTGGTGTTGCATTGACAACGATCTCGTCCATGCCAATACCTCCTTTGGGCAAATGAATGGCATTCATTGCCAAATTCTAGCCCAGAAGTAGCCCTTTTGTCAATTCAATCAATAAATTATCTCTAGTCTTGCAAGTTGCTCTATTTGTGCAAATTTTCGGTTATCAAATATTTTAGAAACACGAGGAATAACGTATGTCCTTACAATCAATACCTTCTGTCGAACCCCAGGATCTCGGCGATGGTCTGCTCCTGCGCTGGTCTACGCCCGCCGATCTCGACAAAATCGGTACGCTGTTGGGAACCGCTTTCCGCAGCAGCGCCGATGATCCACTCAATGTACGCATGGCTGACCAACCGCATGTTGCTGCGCGGCCTGGCTTCCCCTTCGGCGGGGAGACGGCTTGGGGCATTGTCGAGGATACAAGCAAACCCGATAGCCCAGTGGTCGCCTGTACGATTCTCTGGCGGCACCGTTGGAGCTACGCCGGCATTGCGTTCAACGTGGGCCGCCCGGAGTTTGTGGCGGCGGATCCGGCCTATCGCAACCGGGGGTTGGTGCGCAAGGTCTTCAACCTGCTCCATGCCCGTAGCGAGGCGGAAGGGCATCTCTTACAGGCGATCACCGGCATCCCCTATTTCTACCGCCAATTTGGCTATGAATATGTGTTGGACTTAGGCGGCTATCGGTCAGCTTTGTTGCAAGCCATCCCGGAGAAGAAAGACGACGGCCCGGAACCCTACGCGCTACGGCAGCCAACCTTGGATGATATTCCGCATCTAATGGCGCTCTACAACCAGGGACGCAAACATAGCCTGCTCTGGCATGAGGCGACCGAAGAATATTGGCGCTTTAACATCGCCTACTGGCAAGACCCGGCTATCTTGAACCGTGACATTCGGACTTTGGGGTATGGCCCACAACTGCAAATGATTGTCGATGGCGACGGCAATGTTTGTGGCTATGTCGCACTCAGCCCCCGGCGCGTGGCGCGCGATCTCTGGGTGCGTGAGTTAAACCTCTATCCGCACGTTAGTCTGCCGACGGCGCTGCCGGTTTTGTTGCGCGCGCTGCGGGCCTATGGCGAGACCGTTCCCGTGCTAAAGCCGGATACGCCGCCGTTTACGGAAATTGAGTTTAGCTTGGGTCGGTCGCACCCGATCTACGATCTGCTGGGTGACGACATTGCGCCGCGCCATGAGCCACCCTATGCCTGGTATATTCGCATTCCCGATGTCCCAGCCTTTATTCGTCGCATTGCCCCGGTGTTGGAGCAGCGGCTGGCCGATTCGGCGCTCAGCGGCTACACCGGCGAACTGCGCTTTGATTTTTACCGGGTCGGCCTGCGCCTAGCTCTTGATCAAGGCAAACTCACCACCGCCGAGGCATGGCGCCCACCCACCTATGGCGACCATGCCAATGCCGGCTGTCCGCCGTTAGTCTTCCTGCAACTGCTCTTGAGCTATCGCAGCCTCAAGGAGCTAAAAGCGATCTACCCGGATGTCTGGTCGAACAGCGAATCCACTTTGCTGATTAATACCCTCTTCCCGGTGCTGCCTTCGCAGGTGAATCCCTTGTAATCGTAAAGGGCCAAAGAAAGTAACCTAATGAAATCGGAAGGTAACAAATCTGTAATACTTTTTGTAGCGCTTAGTTGCTGTTTTGGTGAACGCTTTTATGGTGAAATAGAGCAAACGCTCGTAACCATATCAGTACACAAAGGAGAAAGCGCGATGAAACAGTTTGTCAACCACCCCTACCACTATCAGATCCGTAATCCTTGCGAGGGCCAACGGTTGATTCTGGGCGATCTGATCGTAACCGTGAAAGTGACCGGCGAACAAACCGCCGGCGCTTTTGCGATTGTTGAAGCGACGGCGCCGCCCCACTTTGCCGGCCTATCAGCGCACGCTCATCCCCACACCACCCAAACGTTTTACGTTGTCAGCGGCGTCCTGGCCTTTACTTTGGCGGAAGAGACCGTGATGGTGCGGCAGGGCGGGCTGGTAACGGTTCCGCCCGGCTTAGTACATAAATTCTGGAATCCAACGGCAACACCGGCCACCTACCTGACCTACTTCTCTCCTGCCGGCTTTGAACAATACTTTGTCGAACTGGCCGCGCTCATGGACAAGGAAGGCGCACGGCCGCCCAGCGATATAAGCAAAGTAATTGCGCTGGACAAAAAGTATGAATTACTCCCGCCGTAGCAAGACGTTGCGCCAAAGGCGGCGGGCGCATTCGCTGATGCACGCTCCACCTTTGGCGCAGTTCAACTAATTTCTTTGGTGGCACAAGGAACAAAAGTAGTTCAGGGTTGGTACTCAACCATACTATTATGGTTGTGCGCAAGGGGCAAGGGGTGTTGTGTAAAGGCATATTGCGTCACCCCGGCGCCTAGCACCAGCATTGGTTTACCGGTTTCACTGTGGGTCAACTGTACCGGGATGCCGGCAAGCGGTGGGCTGTAGATCACATAGCGGCCAGTGGCGTTGTCGGCATCCTCTTGTGGGCGCAACTCGACGCTGAGCGTGTTGATAACCAGCCGCAAATCAGCGCCGGCTAGCACCAGTTGCATCGTGCCCAACTCTTCATTGTAATAGCGCCCCAAATAAGACGTAACGGTTGCCATGTCCACAGTCCCTAATTCGTTGACCGATTCGCCCAGGTATTGGCGCAAAATCTCATAGCGGTAATGCGCATAGTCGTCATAGCGCGGCTCCTGGTTGTAGAGCAGCTCGAGGAAGCGATAGCGGATCGCTTCTGTGACAAAATTGACGCCCTGGGCATTGGTCAAGACCGCAATGCCGACATTGGCTTCCGGCAAAAAGGCCAGATCGGCCGTAAAGCCCAACGTGTTGCCGCCATGATGGAGCAGACGCAGCCCTTTATAATTGTCCACAAACCAGCCCAGACCATAGCTGGTATTGGCGGAAACGGGGACTTGCGGTTGCCAGGTGACGCCCAAATTCCAGGGCGAAACCACTTGCTGACCGTCAGGAGCAATGCCATTGTTGAGCAGTGTAAGTAAATAGCGCCCTAAATCGTCCACCGTTGACCAGGCGCCACCGGCCGGCGCGGCCGGCGTCACCACGGCTTCCATCTGCAACGGCAAGGCTGTCAATTGCATTGCCAGATTGGCGCTGTGGGGCTGGGCATAATTGGCGCCGGCCATCACCTCCGCAAAAGAAAAGGTGGTTCTGTCCATACCAATGGGTGTAAAGATGCGCTGCGCCATTTGGGCCACATATTGTTCATAGAGTTGGCCGTAATGACCGCCGCTGGCCGCCGCTGCCGCATAGCCGCCGGTTGCAACCATCTGGTTGCTGTATTGAAAGGTCTCGCCAAATTTGGTGAGCAATTTATATTGTTGTAGCGAGGCAATCACATCCTCAGCGCTCTGCCGACCACCTTGGAAGAACAACTCAAAATCACGCCGGGGGACGCCGGTACAGGAGCAGACCAGGTTACGGACGGTCAATTGCCGGCTCAAGACGGGGTCAGCCACCCGAAAGGTCGGCAAGAGATCGACAACCGGGGTGTCCCAGGTGAGCAAGCCCTCATCGACCAGGCTCGCCATCATCATTGTCGTCATGGTTTTGCCGATGGAGCCGATCATCATCTGTGTCGAGGGCAGTACCGGCTCCTGGCCGCCCATTGTGCGCACGCCAAACCCTTGGGTATAGACCACTTGATCATCCTGCACAACTACCACGCTGGCGCCGGGGATTTTGTAACGTTGCAATACCGCGCGGATATAACCTTCCAACTCCGCCAGCAGAGGGGCGGTTACCGGTTGCGGTTCAACCCTGCGCAGGCTGGAACGACTTAAGGAATAGAGCGTGAAACCGCTCTGAATCAGGCGGATCTGCGCCGCCCGTTCCTCAAAGGCCGCTAACCGCCCGCGCGTCAACACCACATAGACAATCTCGTGATGTTGCTGTCCCAAGGCTAAGACCAATTCACCGCTCGCAACGCCATCATCGTAGGTCACGGTCTGGATCTCTTCCAGATCATTGAGTGAGGGCATCTCCAATATATACTTGGGTGACATGGCGAACGCGGGATCCACCTGCCGCCAGGCCTGCGCAATGGCTTTGTGTACATTAGCGCCGGGGATGGCTAAAATGTAGATTTGGATCTGTTCCTGCGGACTGGTTAGCACCAGGTAATCGTGTTGGCGTTCGCTACGCCAGCTTTGCGGGACAGGAACGCTGTAGCGGCCATCCGGGTCGTGGTAGTAGCTGCGGATTGCGTCGGCGCCGTTGCCAACTTGTAGCAGCGGCAACGGGGTAATAGTGGGTGTCGGCGTGGGTGGCGGTTGGGCGACCGGTGGAGCGGCTGTCACCGGTTGCCAAAACAGCAGCGCCACCCCAACGAAAACGCCCAACAGCGTACCAAGGAAGCGAACCCTGTGGCGCCGCGGCAGCAACTGCCGCTGACTAGGGTCATACAGAAGCTGATATGGGTAGGAACTGCTTGTTTGTCTCATGTCATCTCTCCACACTCCTTTATTCACTGGTTGTTCATGGAACGCTGCCGATCAGGTAGCTAACGCTACTGCTCATCGTACGTTATCAAGCCAGCATAGCTGCTTTTTTCGCAAAAGGTATAGATCGTGTTACAGAGACCGGACATAGATTTTGGGGATACCCAAAAGGATAGCGGCTTACATAGGTGTAATGACCTATTTCAGGAGTGATAGACGATGCAAACGACCGATCATCCCATGTCGGCCAATCGGATTGCCACCGACTTCCTCGGCCAAATGGTCACGGCCCACATGGATCGACCACTGGGGTCGCGCCAGCCCAAACATGGCTTTCTGTATATGCTCAACTATGGCAGCGTCCCCGGCACCCTGGCGCCCGATGGCGATGAAGTGGATGTCTATGTACTTGGTGAATTTGAACCGATGACGGAATTTACCGGTCGCTGTATTGCCGTCATTCACCGCTTGGATGACAATGATGATAAACTGGTGCTGGCGCCCGACGGCAAAAACTATACGGATGAGCAGATTCATGCGCTCACTGAATTTCAGGAGCGCTTCTTTCAATCAGTGATTTTGCGGGCGCCATCGACAAGAGGAAAGTAACGATGACGATAACAGTTCGCCACTTGACACGCGCCGAGGTTGCGCAGGTGTCGCGTATTGACCGTAGTGAGATCATCCACCATATTTATGTGATGACAGCGGGCCAGTTGGTGCGCAAGCCGGCCTACTTTGCTGTCAAAGGCTGGCCGCCCGGTGAAATTGAACAAAGCACGCAACAGTTGCTCGACTGCTATGATCGTGGCGGCTGGTGCTATGGTGCGTTTGCTGAAGACCAATTGGTGGGCGTCGCCATCCTGGAGAGCAAATTTATCGGCCCTGCCGACGACCAACTCCAACTCAAATTCCTGCATGTGAGCAATGGCTATCGCCAACATGGCTTGGGTAGACAGTTGTTCGAGCTGGCGCGCACTGAAGCGCGTACTAGAGGCGCCCGACAGATGTATGTCTCCGCCACACCTTCGGAGAACACTGTCCATTTCTACCAGCGGCGCGGCTGTGTGGTGGCGGCGCCACCGGACCCGGAATTGTTTGCCCTGGAGCCGGAAGATATTCATTTTGTTTGTCCTGTTTAGGGAGGAGTGGTGTGTGCGATGCAATTGCGTGAACAAATGAAAGCAGATCTAACCCAAGCCATGAAAGCGCGGCAAAGCGCCACCGTTGCAACCTTGCGCGCTGTGCTGGCGGCCATTGACAACGCCGAAGCGATCCCGGTCAGCGAACCAACGTTTCCCGTCGAACCGGCGCTAGGGCAGCGCCACGAAGCACCGCGCAAAATTTTGTCAACCGAGGATATTCGCCAGATTGTCCAGAAGGAGATTGATGAGCGCCGCGCCGCCAGTATCAAGTATGCCAACTTGGGGTTACAAGCCGAAGCTGAACGTTTGCAGAATGCAGCGACCTTACTGGCCGACTATCTCAACAGATGATAGCGCCGCTACTGCCCTCGCACCACTACATCCACAATCGTTGTCACCGGCGCCATCGTTACCTGATCAGCGGTAATAGTCGGCAGCACAATTTCACACCCCCAGCTTTGCAAGCGTTCGACCGACGCTTTGGTCTGTGGGTGTGCCCAGAGACCGCGATTCATGGATGGCGCGATGACCACGCGCTGGCCGGCCCCCAACCCATCGGCGATCATCGCCGTCGCCAGATTATCGGCCAACCCCAGCGCAATCTTATTGAAGGTGTTAAAGGTGCAGGGCGCGACCAGCAGTGTGCCAAAGGGATAGCGCTCCAGCGGCGGCTGGCGATAGGCGTGGATCCAATAGTTGCCCGGAACATCCATCAGTGGCGCCGGCGCGGTCACTTGGGCCACATTGGGCGTTAAGACCGAATAGACCGTGAAACCGTGGGCAATCAAGGCGCGCAGGAGTGCCGGCGCCTGAACACAAGTGCCGGCGCCGGTTACAAATAAGAAGAGAGCGTTAGCGTCGTCGGGTAGATGACTGTTCATCGGTTCAACCTGTTTAAAGCGGCCAGAAGATTGGCACCAACAGAATGGCAATCCCGTAGACGACGAAGGTCAGCAAGGAACCAACCTTGAGAAAATCGCTAAAGCGGTAATTGCCCGGCCCATAGACCATCATACAGGATGGTTCCAGCGGCGTAAGATAGGAGGTGCTGGAGGCAATGGCGATCATCATGACAAAGGAGCGCGGGTTGAGGCCCAACTGGATGGCGGTCTGAATGGCAATAGGCACCACGACGATAGCTGCCGCCTGGTTGGACATGGGTTGGGTCAGGACAACGGCCAATGCAAAGAAGCCGGTCAGCAGCAGCAGTGGATTAGTGGCGCCGGCAAAATTGACAATCTGGTCGGCCAGATAGGCCGCGGTGCCGGTCTTTTCCATGGCTGTCCCCAGCGCCAACATGCTGCCGATGAGTACCAGCGCGCGCCATTCCACCTTGCGATACGCTTCCTCTACAGAAATGGCCTGGGTCAGAAAAACCGCCAACGCCCCCATCAACACCGCTACCGAAAGCGGAACCACCTCAAAGGCGGCCAGCCCCAAAGCGCCGACAAAGGCGGCGATGGCAAAAGGCGCGCGCTCCCGCTGGTAACTCTCCTGGTGGACGGCGCCCAACACTTGAAACATGTTCTCTTCTTCTAAAGCCGTCAGGCTGGTCAAATTAGCGCGTTCGCTTTGGATCAGCAGAACATCACCCACGCGCAGCGGCATCTGGCTGATTTTGCGCTGAATCGTTTCGCCATGCCGGTGAATCGCCAGCACTTGCAAACCATAACGCTCACGAAATTGATACTGCGCCAGGGTCATCCCAATGAGCGGCGAATTGGGCATCAGGATCACCTCGATCATCTGCAAGTCGTCATCGGGGAGTTTGTCCAGATGATTTTTCAGGTGGGTGCGAATCTCCAACCCTACCGCTGCTTTGCTATTTAAGAGCGATGTGCGCTCCCCTTCCACCAACAAAATGTCACCGGCGCGCAACCGGCGCCCCGTGCGCGGCTCCAACCGGCGATTGGCGGTGGGCAGCGCCCGGTTCTCCTTCCGCACCACCCGCACCACTGTCAAATCCATCTCATGCCCCAGGCTGCTTTCGGTGAGCGTCTTGCCAATGAGCGGCGAATTGGGCAGCACCACCAATTCAGTGAGGTAGAGGCGATTGCCCAGTTGGCCCAAGTCATCCGGCGTTGCGCGATTGGGCAGGAGACGACGACCAACGGTGAGCATATAGAGAATACCGGCGATCGCTATCGGGACACCCACGGGAGTTAATTCAAACATGCCCATGGGCGCTAATTCGTAACGCTTTAATAAGCCATTGACAACGATGTTGGTGGAAGTCGCCACCAGTGTGACCGAACTGGCAAGAATGGAGGCGAAGGCGAGCGGCATCAAGAGCTTGCTGGTGCTGACCCGCATCCGTTCTGACAGCCCCAATGCAATGGGCAGGAAAAAGGCCGTGCAGGCGGTATTGCTCATAAACGAGCTGAGGCTGGAGGTGGCCACCATAATCATCGCCACCAGACGATTAGGTTTGTCACCGGTGTACCGGAGCAAGGTGCGCCCGGTCATCTCGACAACGCCGGTGCGTTGCAGGGCGGCGGTGAGAATAAACAGCCCCATCAAGGTGAAGACGGTATCGCTGCCAAAGCCGGCAAAGGCTTCATTCGCCGACACAAGGCCGGTGACAATCATAATGATCAAAAAGCCCAGGGCCACCACATCCGCCGCCACCCATTCAAAGGCAAAGAGAACCAGCGCAATCCCCATCAGGGATAGTAAGAGCGCCATTTCAGTCGTTAATGCCATCGCTTCTTCTTTTCTCTACAGGCCACATGCCTTAGCGGCACCGCAAACGATGAAAATACAACAGCGATTTCATCGATTTTTCTATTAGTGAATCTGCGTAATCGGTGAAATCCCTGTTATTTTCACATCAGGCGTCATGAATGCGCTACACCCATAAACATGAAAATCAGCTTTTGATCACAGATTACGCCGATTGCACAGATTTTTCTTGTTCTTTCATCTGCGCAATCGGCGGAATCTGTGATGATTTTCAGAACAGTAACTCGCCGCAAGGGTTTCCATTATGCCATACGTTGCGTCACTGTTGCTTGACCCCCCGGCACTGTTTTACGAACGCTTTCCCATTGTGATGAAGTTTGGTATAATTTCTCAGGAATCTCCGTTTCTTTTGCCAATGTAAAGTAGCAAACAGGAGGAATTATGTCCACCCAACCCATTCGCGTCGGCGTGATTGGCGCCGGCGGCATCTCGCGCATTCATCTGCAAACGCTCACCAATCTTCCTGGCATTGAAGTCGTGGCGGTGGCTGATGTATTGCGCAGCAATGCTGAGAGCCGTGCCGAGCAGTTCCAGATCCCTCGGATCTTTGAAGATTACCACGATCTGCTGCTATTAGACGAAATTGACGCTGTCCATGTTTGCACCTTTAACCAGGCCCACTGTGCGCCGACCGTGGCCGCCTTGCGCGCCGGCAAACATGTGTTGGTGGAAAAGCCGATGGCCGCCACCCTGGCTGATGCCACGGAAATGGTGCGCACGGCGCGCCAGAGCGGCAAGTTGCTCATGTGTGCGCTCAAAACCCGCTATAGCGATGACATTATGGCGGCCAAACGGATTATTGAGGGCGGTGAACTGGGCGACATTTACTATGCCGAAACGGTGGCGGCGCGGCGGCGTGGCATCCCCGGCGGCAGCTTTGTGCGGCAAGCGTCCGCCGGCCTAGGCGCCACCGCTGATATTGGCGTCTATGCCCTCGACACGGCGCTACATTTAATGGGCCATCCGACGCCTGTTGCCGTCTCCGCCATCACCAATGATGCGATTGGCAAAACGCACCAGCCCCCCACCGGCAGCGGCTGGCGCTGGTCGGCGGAAGCACTGGAAGTGGAGGAGTTCGGCGTCGCTTGGATTCGGTTTGCCAATGGCGCCGTGCTGGTTCTCAAGACAACGTGGGCCATGCACCTGGACGACATTGGCGGCACCTTCTTCTTGGGCCCTAAAGCTGGTCTACGACTGACGCCGGAGCTGAAAGTCTATCGCGATGAATGGGGCTACCTGGTCGATACCGCGCCCCAGGTCAAGCCGACGCCTGATGTGGAATTGTTCCGCCGGGAAATTGAGGCGTTTTATCAAGCGATTCGCACCGGGCGACCGGCGCCGATTGCACCGGAAGGGGTCTTGTTGACGAATGTGATTATCGACGGGATGATTGCGTCGGCCCGCCAGGGTGGGCGTGAGGTGGCGGTGACTATACCCAATCTTAATTGATTTACCAAAGGAGGAAATTAATGTTGCGCATTGCTATGCTCGGTTTTGCCCATGTCCATGCTGACGGTTACGCCCGGCAGGTAGTCAATCACCCAGAGGCGACCATCGCTTGTGTCTGGGACGATGATGAAGAACGCGGGCGCGCCGCCGCGACAAAATTTGGCGTCCCCTATGTGCGCGATATGAAAACCGTGCTTACCCGTGACGATGTGGACGCCGTTGTCGTCAATGCCGCCACCGTGCAACACAAAGCCGTTTTATTGGCCGCCGTCACCCACAAGAAACATATCTTCACCGAGAAGGCGCTGACCATCACGACCAGCGATGCCGACGAAGTGGTGGAGGCCGTCAACCGCAGCGGCATCAAGTTTATGATCTCGCTGCCCAGCCGCACGCGACCGGAGACGCTCTTTTTCAAAAAGGCGCTCGACAACGGCTGGCTGGGTCGGATCACGATGATGCGCGCCCGCATCGCCCACAGCGCCGCCTTGGGACGTTGGTTCAAAGGGGGCAGCCTTTGGTTTGGCGATGCCGTACAAGCCGGTGGTGGCGCACTCTTTGACCTGGGCTGTCATACCGCCGATGTCATGCGCTGGTTCCTGGGCGAACCGGCCAATGTGATCGCCAAGGTGCAGAATTTCAGCGGCGCCTATGATATTGACGATCAAACCCTGGCGGTGATTGAGTTCAAGAATGGCGCGCTCGGCATTCTGGACACCTCCTGGGTTCATACCGCCGGCCCCAATCCGCTGGAGATTTATGGCACAGAAGGCTATGCCGGCTACAGTGGTCGCCCGGGTGATCAGATTCAACTGAACAGCAACAAACTGCAACCCGGTGACCTGCCCGTCACTATGCTGCCGTCGAAATTGCCGGAGCCTTTGGCGTCGCCGCTGGACCAGTGGATTAGCGCAATTTTGCACAACACACCCATGAACATCACCGTGGAGGATGGGCGCAACTTGACACAGTTGCTGGAAGGCGTTTATCAGGCGGCGCGCCAGGGGCAAATCATTCATTTTTGAGGCAACTTCATCAAGTTTTTGCTGTTTGACTTCTGTCCCGACTTCTGTATAGTCGAAGCCAGCGAACTGCATGTTGTTGCCAATGCTTGCGTCTTTGTCGAACGCTGCCCCAAGGTGATGGCCGTCTGCCGTCAACAACGTCCGGCGCACATGGCGATCCAGGATGGACAGACAGCGGCTTGTTTTTGTATGGGGAACAGGCGAAATCATCTCATAAGTCGGCCACCGGCAAACGCTTAAAACCGATTTTGCAAAAGTGTAGGATTGGTATACAATCTGACCCAAAGCGATCATCTTCTCCATCACAGCACGACGGCGCCAGCGCGCAAAGCAACGCTATGTACCGATTACTTATTACCGCACCACGCCAGGCTGAATTTGAAGCGATCCCCGAACCAGCGTATGCCGCTACTGACCTGCTGGTGCGCGCCCGCGTCACTGCTGTCAGCACCGGGACGGAGATTCGTGTCTTTCGCTTGATTCCCGTCGATGAGGCTGGTCAATTCCTCCATGCTAATGTGCCCTTTGCCGTGCCGACCGAAAATGGCTATTCAATGGTCGGTGACGTGATCGCCGTCGGCGCCGACGTGACCGACTTTGCCGTGGGCGACCGTGTCTTTGTGCCGGCCACTCATCGGCATGTGGCAGCGGTGAACGCTACTTTGGCGTTCAAATTACCGGCGCCGTTGACGGATGAAGAAGCGGTCTTTCTCAGCATTCTGGAAGTGGCTCATCTTGCTTTACGCCGAGGCAACCCAACCCCCGGCGAGACGGTCGCCATCATTGGGCTGGGCGTGATCGGCTTGTCGGCGCTGGCCTATTGTCGCGCCTTTGGTTTTCACACCATTGCCATTGACACGGCGCCGACTCGTCTGGCGATTGCGCAGGCAATGGGCGCCGATCTGGTCATCAGTCCCGAAGTTGCCGACTTTCATGAGCAGATCTTAGCCGCAACTGACGGCTATGGCGTCGATTTGGTGATCGAGGCCGCGTCAGTCTGGCCAGCGATTCAACTGGGCATGGCGATCGCCGGCAAGGGGGGCAAAATTGTCGTGGTCGCCCGCCATACGGACAAGCCGGCCTTTAGCCCGGTTGGCGATCCCTTCCTCCAAAAAGATTTGACTTTGCTTGTCACCTATGGTCATCCACCCACCGGTCAACGCTGGGAGCGCCAGCGTTCGTTTGGTTTGACCATGCGCATGTTAGCCAAGGGCCAACTCAAGATTACGCCCATGATTACCCATCGCCAATCCTGGCGTGACCTGCCTGCCATTTATGAACGGCTGGATCGGGGAGAACGGGAGATTGTCGGTGTTGTAGTGAACTGGCAGTAACCACAAGGCCGCTTCAAGTCGATCAATGACCGGTGTCGGTCGCCGTAAATTCGCCGGGAAGCGACATAGCCTGGGCGTACCCTTATCGGGTACGCGACGTTGGACGTTGCGTTATCATTTGCGGTTGTGGACAAAGGATGCACTCCGCGTAAAACTTTGGACAGACCGCCACTTTTTTCATTTCTGATAAAGGAGTAAGCGATGAAACGTACTTTGCTTCCACCACACAGCAGTCGTTGGCAGACGTTGGCGGCCCTGCTTGTGATTGTAAGTCTCCTCTTGGCGGCCTGTGTACCGGCGCCCGCCGCCGAAACCGGTGGTCAGCCGGCTGCCGCGACCGAAGCCCCTGCCGCCGAAGCGCCCGCCGCCGAGGCCGGCGCTGCCCCGGCTGCCGGCGAGAATACGATGGTTGGCGCCTGGGTTGGCCCTTGCTGTAACCCCATCGACTTCCTCAATCCGTTGAGCGCCGGCGGCGGTTATCACTGGTTTACCAAAATTTTCAGCCACTTGGTGACGTATAATGTGGAATACACCGAGATCATCCCTGATCTGGCCGAAAGCTGGTCAATCTCTGATGACAGCCTGACCTGGACCTTCAACCTGCGGCAGGGCGTCACCTGGCACGATGATACGCCCTTTACCGCCGATGATGTGGTCTTCTCGATTGAACTCTGCCTCGACCCGTTGGTCAAGTGTAACAAGGCAGGCGAATTGAGTACCATTGCCGGCGCCGCCGATTACAAGGACGGCAAGGCGACCAGCGTCTCCGGTCTGGTGGTCGTTGATGAAAACACGCTCCAGATCACCACCGATGGCCCGAATGCCGCCATTCTCGACACGTTAGCCGAAACCTGGATTGTGCAGAAAGCCAGTATGGCTGAACTCGCGCGCGAGAATCTGGATCAGAACGAATATTGGCGCACCAAGTCGATCGGCACCGGCCCCTTCAAGTTTGTGCAGTTTGTCGAAGGGCAATATATCGAAACTGCCGCCTTTGACAACTACTGGCGCGGTCGCCCCAAGATCGACACCCTGATTCGCCGCGAATTCAAAGACCCGGCGACAGCGTTGCTCGCCTTTGACGCCGGCGAAATTGACTTCACCTACCTGACGCTTGATGAGTTGGAACGCGAGTCGGCGAATGAAAACGCGGTGGTCATTCCCGGCCCCTCACAGGTGGACAATGCCATCACTGTCAATCCCAACGCTCACCCGGCGCTGGCAGACCCCCGTTTCAAACAGGCCATGCTCTATGCCATCGACCGCAAGTCGATCATTGAGAGCATCTATCAAGGCGCTGCGACCGCCGTTCCCTGTCTCTATGGCAACCCCAAGTATCACCCCGAAGGGATTGAGATGTATGACTACAACCCCGACAAGGCCAAGGAGCTACTCGTCGAAGCCGGCATTGACACCGCCACCCTGCCCGAATTTGTCATGGACACCTATTACAACGACCAGCTCTCGGCGGATGTGATGACGGTGATTCAGGCCAACCTGGCTGACGTTGGCATCAAAATTTCGTTGATGCCGCTTGATGGCGCCGCGTGGAATGCCCGCTACTACGAAAAGGGTGAATCGCAGATGAGCTTCATTGGCGGCGCCAATGGCCCTGACCCGAATCGCGCCTATCAATACTTCCATTCGCAATCAACGGCTGGCAACAATTACAAGTATAACAACCCGGAGCTTGATGCGTTGCTGGAAGCCGGACGCAAAGAGATGGACCCGGAGGCGCGTGTTGGCATCTATCAGCAAGCCTGCACCATTCTGGGCCAGGATCTGCCCTGGATCTTCCTCTGGCAGACCACCCGTTATGGCATCGTCTCCAAGCGAATCGCCAACTTCCAATTCACGCCGGCCCCCGGCGGCGGTTCATACTATGACGCTGCGGAGTTGTGGGAGATCGTGCAGTAGGGGATAGGTAGACAGGTAAACAGGTAAACAAGTGAATCGGTACATAAGTAAAGCAGGATATGAAATATAAAAGCGGACAATAAGCTGTCTACCTGTCTACCTATTCCATGCCTTGAATAAGGGAAACGCCCGTGAGTCGTTATATCATTCGCCGCTTGCTGATCAATATCCCGGTGTTGCTAGGGATTACGATCCTGGTTTTTCTTTTTACGCGTCTGACGCCGGGTGATCCGGTGCTGGCCTATATGAGTCCTGAGTTGGGGCGCAATGAGGAGATGGTGCAGCGAATGCGTCGGCAGTTGGGCTTAGATCAGCCCTATGCTGTGCAATATGTGCGCTGGTTAGGCAAAACGGTGCAGGGGGACCTAGGCTATCGTCTGGTCGGTGGGCAATCGGTGCGGGCGACATTGGGGCGGGCGCTGCGAGCGTCAGGGTTGCTGATGGGAACAGCGCTGGCGCTGGGCTGTCTCATCGGCATTCCGTTGGGCATCTTTTCGGCCTTGCGCCAATATTCACGGCTCGACTTTATGTTGACAACCTTCGCCTTTCTGGGCGTTTCAACCCCTTCCTTTTTGCTGGGGTTAGGCGGTCTCTATCTCTTTGGCCTGAAGCTAAAACTCTTTCCCATTGGCGGCATTGCCTCGGCGACGGGGGAAGGTTCTTTACTCGACTCATTGCATCACCTGGCGCTGCCGGCCATGATTCTGGGCTTTGGCTATATCGCCATCCTCATGCGCTACACCCGATCGTCGATGCTGGAAGTGGTGCGCGCCACCTATGTCACCACGGCCAGAGCCAAAGGCTTGCATGAGCGGCTGGTGGTCTTCCGCCATGCTTTTCGCAATGCGCTCATTCCCATTTTAACGATCATCGGGTTGGCGCTGCCGGAAATGGTGGGCGGGGCAGTGATTACCGAAACGGTCTTCACTTGGCCGGGCATGGGGTCACTCTTGATCGATTCGGTCAACGGTCGCGACTACTCCATGTTGATGGGTATCAGCCTCTCGGTGGCAGTTGCTGTGCTGCTTGCTAATCTGGTCACTGACATCGCCTACGCCTTCGCCGACCCAAGGATCAGATACCAATAACCCTACTGTCAAAAGCCTTGAATTTCAGTTAACACGAATAAGGGAAGAATACAGCTTATTTCTTGCAAAA
>QWII01000137.1 GCA_021405325.1 Caldilinea sp. CFX5
GTTGCGGCAACTGCTGTCGATAAGGGCGCAGTTCAACCGCCAGATCATCGGGAACCTCCAATTGAATCATCTGCATCAACGCCGCCCCACTTATGCGAATCCCCTAGCGTTACACTAACGACAGTCAGTATACGCCAAAACACCTCGCGGGTCAATAGTTATGCAACGCTTCTCGTGACGATGCTCCGCGTCGTCATGCAGGCTGGACGCTCGGCGTCCCACGAAGACTGCCAGCGGAACACACACCGCACACACATAACTAAAGCCCTTTTGTGTTGCACGGAAGAGGGGCGCGGAGCGCCCGGTCTGCGTTCCGCCGCAGAGCAGCGGAACGAGGAAACGGCAGCGTGCGTGGCACTGACCAAGACAATGCTGTCGATCCAATCGTCTACTGGTCAGTGCAGCGCACGCGGGGTAGTCCCTTCGCTTTGCCTGCAACGGCTCTGCTATTTCTACTTACGCAGTCCTGACCCCAAAAGCGGCCTATGTGGTGGGTATGCTGTGGAGCCGACCACGCGTGCGCGGCACTGACCCGTCCCGACTGTCCCTCCGCGGCAACCAAAACGAGCCGACCACGCGTGCGCGGCACTGACCCGTCGATTGGTGCAGCAACGAAGCGGTCTTGGTCAGTGCCACGCACGCTGCTTCATGCTGGAGCAAAAAAGAGATGGGTGATGATTGGTTATCGATGCTAGACGCAGCAACAAAGAGGTCAGAGGGTCAAATTTCAAAGGTGGGTGGAGACACCACCACCCGAAATGCGCCACCATTAACATTAGGCTCGTATAGATTATGAGTAGTTAGGCGCAAAAGATAACAGGCAGAGAAGTATGCTCCACCCCGTAATACTCTATGCACATCAATACCGGCATTTAGGCGTTCACGACCATCATGAGAAAGATATGGATAAGTAAATTCCCTATGTCTGCGATCTGTACCGGCGAGGCTACGAGTCCATTCCCAACAATTACCACTTAATTCCTCAACACCATAAACACTAGAACCCTGAGGAAATATTCCTACCGTGTTCGTATTTTCTATTTCTGTCTCCTTGCAATTTGCATAATTTGAATTTATTTTATTACCCCAAGGATAACGTCTTGCTGGGTTTATGTTTTTACGCGTTTTTTGTACAGCCAGCACTTGCACTTGAGACTTACTTAATATTTGCATTTGGCGTCGTTGGGGAAGTTCTAAGCCACCACGCCCAGCCTTTTCCCACTCGGGTTCGTTAGGCAGAGTAACAATCCAATTGCGTGGTATAAATTTGTTATCACGTAAATAGAATGTCAACCAACGGGTAAATGCTAAAGCTTCGTACCAACTGATGCCTAGAATTGGGTGATTCGGCAAAGAATAAGGATGAATGTCACCGGCTGGGCAATCACGCCAATTCAAAAATTCGCGTACTAATTTATCTTGTTCATCTCGACGATAAATTACATTCTGTACCTGTCCAGCTTTCCAAAAACCTACTTCCTTTGCTTCTGACCACCACTTTTGATCTGAATAACCGCCACTCGTCACAAATTGTTTAAATTGGGCATTGGTGACCAGATAGCGACCAATCCAATAGCCATAGGTAATGTCATAGATATGTTGTGGCTTTTCACTATCGTAGGCCAGCGGATCATCATCCCCACTACCCATAATAAACGGCCCCGGCGGCACGTAACAGAACTCCATCCCCTCAATCGTCATCACTTCGGGGCGGGGATCACCCAAACGCGCCAGGGCGCGACCGGCGTGGGCGCGCAACACCGGTTTGATCACCTTATCATTGCGCAGCGTCTTGACCAGTTCCTGCACCACTGCCTGTTGACAGGCCGGCGTCACGCCACCGGGCCAGGCATCGGCCACCGCTTCGCCGGCCAGCACAATGGCGCGACCGGGCTCGCCCTGCCCGCTGTTGATTAGCCCTTGCACGGCATCCCCCGCCGCGCCATCGCGCCCCTGGACAATCCCCAGCACGCCGATGGTGAGCAGAATTACCTCATGCCATTCACTCTGATCGAGATGGGCGGCCAGCCGTTTGACCAGCGGCGTCACCTCCTGCTGAGCCAGATTGGCCGCGCCGACAGCGGCCAGATATTCCATAAAGGTGAGATGGATAAAGCCATATTCGCCCGGCCCCCGTTCGAGCAGGAGGCTGGCGTAGTCGCGGGCGTCTTTGAGCAGGTGGGCTGCGGCGCGGGCGGGGTCCGGCTCGCCGCGTTGGCGGTAGATGGTTTCCAGTTGGTGTTGCAGCGCGGCTTCTTTCACCAAGCCTTTGCCGGGGCTGCTCTCTTGCATCCAAAGCGCCAGCGGGGCCAGGATCTTGAGCGTCTCCACATAGTCGAGTTGGCGGCTGCTCTGGTGGCGATCCAGCCCGCGGGCGACATTCCAGGTGCTGAGAAGCGTTTTGACATATTGCTCATAGAGTTGCACCCGCCGTTCGGGCAGCAATACCCCCTGCCGTTTCATCAAGGCCAGAATGGTCAACAGGAGCGGATTGGCGGCCAGTTGTTGCACGCCGGGGTTGTGGTGCAGGGCATCGAGCAATTCAGCTTTTTCGGCGGCGGCGGCTTTGCCGGCCTCCGGGTTCTTACCGCGGATCGCCTCTTCCAGCACCACGCTCCACTTGTCGACAAAGGCGCTCTGGTCTTCGGCATCAAAATCGACCAGCGTACAGGTCTGCACGCCCGGTGCGCTCAAGGGCGCGTCGCGATAGCCCACAATGCGGCTGGTGAGGACAAATTTGTTGCCGCTCTGGCGATGGTGAGCAAAGAAGGTCTCGACCCGGTTGACAATGCGGGCGCGCTGACCGCGCTCCTGCACCTCATCCAGTCCGTCAAAGAGCAAGAGGGCGCGACCGCTGCTCAAGGCGCTGCGCAACAGGTCAGCCACGGGCAGATCCTCAATGCCCTGGCGGCGGTAGTAGTCGCCCAGAAATTCTTGCAACGAACAGTCCCGTTGCGCCAACTCGTTGGCATAGGCGGCCAGCGGAATGAGGATGGGCAAGCGGTGGGCCAGCGCCGGCAGCGGCGGCTGGTCGAGCGCCAGTCCTAGCGCCAGATGTTTGAGAAAGGTCGTCTTGCCCGCGCCCGGATCGCCCAGGATGACCAGCCCGGCATGTTCCGCCAGCAGATCGAGCAGCGGCAATGGAACGCTCAACCGTTCACCAATGGCAAAGCGTTCCTCCTCGCTCACGGCGCGACCGGCCAGCTTGAGGGAGCGGCTCCAGGTCTCGCCTTCGGGCAGTTCAATGCGCGCCTTGAGCGGCACATACATCGCCAGCAACGGCAGGTTGAGCGACACCCGGTCGGCCATGCCAATGCCCTTGATGTCGAGAATGCTATGTTTGTTCCAGAGCAGTTGGAGATAACGTTCGGTGGCCTGCTGCAATGCCGCATCGGCCAGCGGTTTGGCGGTGAGGGTGCGAACAAAACTTTCGGCGACGTTGTGGAAATGGTATTGAGTAATTGGGTTATTGGCACCGGTGATGAGCGTGTTGTTGGTCGCGTTGCCACCGATGGTAATGTTATGGTCGCCTGTGACCGAAAGGCGGCTGCCAAGTTTTTTGAACTGGGCTTCTAACAGTTGGAGAGTGGTGGCCCGCTCTTCCTCCGGTAAATGTTCCACCAGGGTTTGCAGGGCATCCACCTTTTCCAGCAAGGTGTCGAGGGCGTCGCGCAGCTCATCGTCAGTGCGGGCGTTTTCCGTCAACTGGGTGGCCAGGGTGCGTTCGTTTTCATCATCGCGCGCTTTCCACGCTTCCAGTTGGTTGGCAATCAAATCAGCGCCGATGCCGCCGACAATGCCGGCCAACACGGTGCGTGGATCATCGCTGGTAGCGGCCAGGGGCAGGAGGGTCATGCCGGCCAGCGCGCCGTAGAGCGTTTTGGGTGTCCAATCTTCAATCGTGCGCGCCAGGTCGGCCAGCTTCTGGCGGCTCGCGATGAGCCAGGTCGGGGTTGCGGTTTTGGTCATAGGGGTTATATCTCTTTTGGTTGTCGTATGTACAGGAACGATGAGGGTAAGTATGAAAGAAAGTAACAAAAAAGTCAACCGCGAACACAACAACGGATTTGGGTAGCAACGGATTTGTCATCGTCCCATGGGGACGCTTGAGGTTAGCCAAAGGTTACACTCTTCCCTAAACTCAACCATCCCTACGGGACAGGGGTAAATCCGCTGCTACCCAAATCCGTTGTTGTGTTCTTGCCTGCAATCGAGTACACTACCAAGAAATTGTCATTTTAACACGAAGGAGGGGTGAATGACTCATCCGTTTTATTCAATCTATCATCATGGCTTTGTGCGGGTGGCGGTGGGTGTACCATTGGTGCGGGTCGCCAACCCGGTTTACAATGGCGAACGGACGCTGGCGTTGGCCCAACGAGCGGCGGAACAAGGGGCGGCGGTTGCGCTTTTCCCCGAACTGGGCATTTCGGCCTATACTAATGATGATCTATTTCACCAGGAGACGTTACTCAATGCGACAGTTGAGGCGCTGGGAAAATTGGTGGAAGCCAGCCAGGCCTTGACCCCGATCCTGTTGGTGGGCGCACCCTTATCGTTTGAAGGCAAACTCTTTAACTGTGCGGTCGTCATTTATCGCGGCGCCGTGTTGGGAATTGTGCCCAAAAGCTATTTGCCCAACTACCGTGAGTTTTACGAAAAACGCCAATTTACAGCAGCGCGCAATGCCGTCAGCAACGAAGTGACCTTTCTGGGCAAACCAACCCCATTCGGGACGGATCTGATCTTCGATGCCGTCAACGTCCCCAACTTCGCCCTCCATGTCGAGATTTGCGAAGATGTCTGGACACCGATCCCACCCAGCACCTACGCCGCGCTGGCCGGTGCAACGGTCTTAGCCAATCTATCGGCCAGCAACATCACCGTGGGCAAGGCCGACTATCGCCGTGATCTCTGCGCCACCCAATCGGGTAAGTGCATTGCGGCTTATCTCTATTCTGCCGCCGGCCCTGGCGAATCGACCACCGATCTGGCCTGGGACGGGCACGCCTTGATCTATGAAAACAACGAACTGTTGGCCGAGGCGGAACGCTTTGCTCGTGACGAGCAGGTCATCGCCGCCGACATTGACCTGGAGCGGCTGGTGCAGGAGCGGATGCGCATGACCAGCTTCAATGATGCCGTGAGCGACCACCGGGAACGGGTGCGTGCTGTACGCCGGGTGCGCTTTGCGTTTCAGATGCCGGAAAATGTCACCGGGTTGCTGCGCAATGTTGAGCGTTTCCCCTACGTCCCCAGTGACCCGCGCGTGCGGGATGAGCGCTGTTTTGAAGCGTACAACATCCAGGTGCATGGCCTGATGAAACGACTGGAGGCGACCAGCATCCAGAAAGTGGTCATCGGCGTCTCCGGCGGGTTAGATTCGACGCAGGCGCTGGTGGTAGCGGCGCGCACGATGGATCGCATGGGCTTGCCGCGCACCAATATCCTCGCCTACACCATGCCCGGCTTTGCCACCACCGACCGCACCAAGAGCAACGCCTGGCAGTTGATGACGGCGTTGGGGGTCAGCGCCCAGGAGATCGACATTCGCCCCTCGGCCCTACAAATGTTGCGCGACATCGGCCACCCCTTTGCCGACGAAGAGCCGCTCTTTGACATCACCTTTGAGAATGTCCAGGCCGGTGAGCGCACGTCGCACCTCTTCCGGCTGGCGAACTATCAGAACGCCCTCGTCCTCGGCACCGGCGACCTGAGTGAACTGGCGCTGGGCTGGGCCACCTACGGCGTGGGCGACCAGATGTCCCACTACAATGTCAATGTCTCGGTGCCCAAGACCTTGATTCAATACCTGATCCGCTGGGTGATCGAAACCTGCCAGTTCAGCGCCGAAACCAACGTCGTCCTCCAATCGATCCTGGACACCGAGATCTCGCCCGAACTGGTGCCGGACATCAGCGGCAAGGGGGAACAGCCAGCCCAAAGCACCCAGGCCAAGATCGGCCCCTACGAGTTACAGGATTTCCACCTCTATTACATCACCCGTTTTGGCCTGCGCCCCAGCAAGGTCGCCTTTCTGGCTCATCACGCCTGGGGGGACAAGACACGGGGCAACTGGTCCGATCTGCTGCCGCCGGAAAAGCGTAACGAATATGACCTGTCCACGATCAAAAAGTGGCTGGCAACCTTTCTCTTCCGCTTCTTCCAGACCAGCCAATTCAAACGCTCGGCGCTGCCCAATGGCCCCAAAGTCGGCTCCGGCGGCTCCCTCTCCCCGCGCGGCGACTGGCGCGCCCCCAGCGATTCCGAGGCGACCATTTGGCTGGAAGAATTGCGCCGTAATGTGCCGGAGCAGGGGTAAAAGTAACCCGCTGTTTTAACCATAAAATGACAAAGCCCACAAAGAGCGGCGAACCGTTTCTTCGTGGGCTTTGTCATTTTATGGCGCAAAGGGTAGCAAGAGGAGACCGTAAACTAGATAAGTATATTTTTTCACAATCCTAGCCAGTTGACCAGGATCACAACTAGCCAACACGGTAGGATCTTTCCCCGCCAATTTGGTTAGAATGATTCCATTCTTGGATACAATAGCGCAATCTATGTGTAAAAGCTGTCATCTACCTTGCTGGGCAGATGACAGTCCTGCCGATCGTTCAGCATAACCAACAGCAGAGCAATTTTCCCTCCCATCAGCCATCATGAAAGGAATTCCATGGTTAGAAAAATCTTTGGCTGGATTGCCGGCCTGGCCCTGGTGTTAATTTTCTTAACCGCGGTCAGTCCCGATCTGGTACGCGGCTATGTCTTTAGTGAAGACCCGCGCAATAACGGTCAACGGGTCTATGACACCTATTGTATTGGTTGTCATGGCCAAGATGGGCGGGGCGAGGGGGACGCGGCCCAGTTTCTCAACCCCAAGCCGCGTAATTTTGTCGATGGCGACTATAAGTTTTTCCACTTTGGCGAAGCCGGCCCGCTCCCCTCGGATGACAGCTTGAAAATTACCATCCGGAATGGCTTGCCTGGTTCATCCATGCCCGCCTTTGCCCTGCTGGCGGACCAGGAGATCAGAGATGTCACCGCCTACATCAAGAGTATGCGGGCCGGGGGCTGGGTGGAGCCGGCGCCGATTCAAGCGGCGGCCGGGCCGGTGCCGATTGCGGGCGCCACTGGTGCGGAACTCTATATGGGCGCCGGTTGTAATGCTTGTCATCTGCTGGATGCGGTCGGTGCGATTGGCGGCGTCGGGCCAAGCCTGAATGAACTCGGCAGCCGGCTCTCGGTTGAAGAGATCACCCAATCGATTGCCGAACCAAACGCCGTGATTGCCGCCGTCTGTCCGGCCGGTCCTTGCCCGGCTGGGGTGATGCCGCAGAACTTCGCCGAGCGCTTGTCGGCAGAGCAGATCAAGACATTAGCGGAATTCTTACACAGTAATCCGGTAAAGCAGTAATCTTTATAGGTCACATAATTCACTTCAGCAATAACCATGAAAATCTTCATTTGATCAAAGCTTACGCAGATTTCACCGATTTTCCTCTGCTCTAATCTGCGTAAGCTGCGTAAGCTTGGATGATTTTCACATTAGGAATTAAGGAGATCCGAATGGCAGTTGCGATGCACGAGCAAAAACCTCTGATCAATTTAGGGCTGGTGCGAGCCCACCTTGCGGCTGGTTTTCTCTTTGTGGTGGTTTCAATGTTGATGGGCACCCTCTACGCCCTGCAATTTAACAATCTTTATCCCTTCCCCACGATTGAATTTCTGTCGGCGGGCCGGGTGCGCATGATCCATACCAACGGTGTGGCGTATGGCTTTATTGTCAACGCTTTCCTGGGCGCGCTCTACTGGGTGGTGCCGCGTTTGACCAAACGCCGTGTCCTCAGCGATTGGTTGGGCTGGACCATCTTCTGGGTCTATCTCTTTATCGTCCTCTGGACGGTCGTCGGCATCTTGGCCGGCTATGCCCAGGCCGTCGAATGGGGCGAAACGCCGAGCGCTTTTGCCGCCAATGGCTCCTGGCTCTTCCCGATTGACGAATTAGTCATGGTCGGCCTGACGTTGATTGCAATCCAGTTCCTCACGCCGATCTTCCAACATGGCAGCAAGCAGCCCATGTATGTGAGTCTCTGGTACTTCTCGGTCGCCTTTATCTGGGTCATCCTCACCTACGCCATGGGCAACTATCTGCCGGAGTTGATTCCCGGCGCCGGCGGTGCGACCTATGTCGGCCTCTTTATCCATGACCTCGTCGGGTTGCTGGTGACGCCCTTGGGCTGGGGGATGATGTACTACTTTGTACCATCGCTGCTCAAGAAGCCGATCTGGAGCCATGCCGTCTCGCTGTTGGGCTTTTGGGGGCTGGCCTTCTTCTACCCGCTGCAAGGGGTGCATCACTTTATCTACAGCACCATCCCCATGTTCGCCCAATTCGGCGCCGTCGTCTCGACCGTGGCCATTGAAATTATGGTCGTCACCGTCTTTATCAACTTCTTTATGACCCTGCGCGGTCGCGAAATTGCACCGGTCGTCAATATGCCCATTCGCTGGTTCTACACCGGCATGGTCTTTTATGTCATCACCTGCATCCAATGCGCGGTGCATGTCCAGTTCTGGGCACAGGAATTTGTCCACTTTACCGACTGGGTGGTTGGTCACGCCCATTTGATTATGTTCGGCACCTTTGGCTTCTGGCTCATCGGCATTACCACCGATCTCTGGCCGCGGGTCTGTGGCCGCAAACAATGGTGGGCGCCGGCATTGCATGAAGCCGCGTTCTGGATGTGTACGATTGGGCTGGCCTCGATGTTTGTGGCCTTGACCTCCGCCGGTCTGGTGGAAGGCTTCCTCTGGAAGAGCCTGGCGCCCTGGGAAGTTTCCCTGCAATCGGTGCAACAGATTTGGCTCTTCCGCACGGCTACCGGCCTCTTGATGTTTGCCGGCGTGCTGATCTTTGTGTTCAATATGATCATGACGGCCATGACTCCTGAAGGAGAAGGCCGGGCTGTTCTGCAAGTGGAACCCACCGCCGCCTAGGAGAGACTTACGATGGAAAAAACGATTGAACGTTTTCAGTTTATCTTTCTCGTCGCCGGTTTGGGCTTTTTCATCCTGGCCTTCTTTGTCTCCGGCATTGTCACGGTCAATGCCGTCAGCGATCTGCCCTATACCAGCCTGGATACGATTGCCAAGGATGTCAGCCCCTACTTTATTGCGCTCTCCCAGCAATACCCGGAGCAATTTGAAAAGTATTATCCGGGCGGCCCAACTTCGGAGAATTACAAAAAGGCGCTGCTGCTGGCGCGCAACACCTATATTGCCGAAGCCTGTTGGCACTGTCACACCCAACAGGTGCGCCCGGTGGCGAACGAAGATGTGCGCTTTGGCCCCGTCTCGACCGCAGCCGAGCAGCAACATGAGTTAATGCGCCCGCAGTTGATGGGCACGCGCCGTGTCGGCCCGGATCTCTCGCGTGAATCCGGCTTCCGCTCCAACGACTGGCATGTGGCCCATTTCTATGACCCACGCGCCGTCTCGCCGACATCGGTCATGCCGCGCTACCCCTGGTTCTTTGACGACACCCTGCCCAATGAGAAGGGGATCGCCATGATCACCTATATGCAGTGGCTGGGGAGTAACGTGGCGGCGCAGCAGTAAGAGAAGAGGTTGAGTAACTACCAAGCCACCCCCTCCTACCCTCCCCCTGCTAAGGGGAGGAACTGTCCAACACACAACGGTTCCCTCCTCAAACTGGGGAGGGTTAGGGCGGGGTTAGTAGTTACGATTCAGAGATTATCTCACCTGAATCTCTCAATCTCCTTTGTACCAATAGGAATAATCTATGAATAAATCCCAAACCCAGCGTAACAAATCACTCTCTGTGCTGGTGGTAGCGTTGAGCGTGGTGGCGGCGGGCGTCACCTTTATGTTCAAGCTGTACGAATTTGTCGCCGCCTCCACCACCGGGATTATCCCGGGTATTATAACAGCCACGGTCTTGCCCTATTTCTTTATTAGCGGCGGCTTCCTGCTCTTGGCCGGATGGGCCTGGGCGGGCGGCCATTACAAGAACATTGAACAGCCCAAGCGTGATATGCTCATGCAGGAAGAGATCTACGAAGAGCAAGAGCGCCGGAATCGGCTTTTTTACGAATAGAGGAACCCTTTATGGAGCAAGCGACGATGGAAACCAAAACGCCAACGGAGACCAAAAGCGCAGAGCCGGCCTTTCCCTACGAAGCGCAATCTGACCATTGGGACGCCGACTTTAGCAACAGCAAGGAAGTCTACCAAGGCGCCGAACTGCCGGTCTGGATTCTCGCCGGTTGGGCCGTCTTTATCATCTGGGCCATTGTCTACTTAATGGCCGGCGCACGGACGGCGTTTTAGACATGTAGGTGATTTGTGTTGCGTGTTGCGTGGCCTGAGCCTGTCGAAGGCCACGCAACACGCAACACGAATCACGCAGCACGAATCACCAAGTAACCCTTATGCCGTTCGTCCAACTCTTAACCCAAACCGACATCTGTGGTCTCCCTATGACTGGCGGTTCATTCAACTTTATGTTGCTGCTGACAACAGGCTTGCTGGCCGGCATTAGTCACTGCGCGGGCATGTGTGGGCCGTTGGTCAGCGCCTTTGTCCTGCACCGCCGGCAGCAGCGCGCCGAGGTGACTTCGCCGTTGCTCACCTTTCAGTTGGGGCGCTTGACGACCTATGTGCTGCTGGGGTTGGTGGCCGGCGCCTTGGGGGCGGCGGTGCGGTTGACTGTAGTAGCGCAGGGGTGGCAGAGCGCCATGTCGATTGTGATGGGGCTGCTCATGTTGGTGGCTGGCCTCAATCTGTTGGGTTGGTGGCCGACCCATTTCACGATTTTGCCGGCGCGCTTGCTTTATCGAGTCAACGGCTGGATTCGCCGCACCTTGCACCAACAACACCCGACAGCCACCTTTGCACTGGGGTTGAGCAACGGCTTGCTGCCCTGTGCGGCCGTCTACGCCGTGTTGCTGCTGGCCGCTACCACCGGTGATGCGCTGCGCGGCGCCTTGACTATGTTCATCTTTGGCTTGGGAACGTTGCCGGCGCTGTTGGGAGTTGGCCTCTTTGCGGCGCAGGCGGGTCTACGGCTGCGCGGTCAACTCTACCGGGTAGCCGCGCTGTTGATTGTGCTTGTCGGGCTACAATTGACCCTGCGTGGGTTAGCGCTGAGTCAGCATGTCGCCCATGTTACTATCGCGGGAGTTGTCTTGTGGTAAGCAGTGCTGAGACCCTATCCCTGGGCGCAACTACGGTTGGCAACACGACCGCCGCCACTACCGATAGCACCTGTGCGCTCTGTCATCTGCCGGCGCGGCGCACCATCAGCGCCACTTTTCAGGAGGAGACGCATTACTTCTGCTGCTATGGTTGTCGCCATATCTATGAATTGGTCGCGCCCAACTTGGCGCAGGGTCTTTCCCTGGCCGCGGCCATGGGCGCCGCCGGACTAGATCTCAACGCGCCCTGTTGCCGGGGCGCGCTGCATGGCGATCCGGTGGAAGAGGCGCGCAAAACGCTCGCCCGGCTCATGTTCAACGCCTTTCTGACCATGATGGTCATGGCGCTCAGTGTGGCGCTCTATTCTGAGTTTTTCTTTACCTGGGATGAAAGCGGGCAAGGGCTGCGCTCCATGCTCCAGGTGCTGTCGATGGTCTTTGCCACCCCGGCGGTGCTGCTGCTGGCGATCCCGATCCTCGAAGATGCCGTGTTGACCTTTCAGGTCTACCGGCGCCTCACCATGAGCGCCTTGATCGCCTTTGGCACGCTGGCAGCCTATGCACTGTCGGTCTACGCCACCTTTACCGGACGGGGCCACGCCTACTTTGAAACGGCCGGAATGACGCTGCTCCTGGTCACGCTAGGGCGTTGGCTGGATGCCCGCACCCAAATCGAAGGCAATCGCGCCCTGGAAGAGTTGCTGGCGCGCGCCCCCACCACCGCCACCAGAATCAACGCCGACGGTCGTGAAGAGCAGGTGGCGTTGGAGGCGATTCGGGTGGGCGAACAGGTGCGGGTGCGCCCCGGCGAAAACTTTGCAGTGGATGGTGTGGTGCGCTGGGGCGAAGGCAGTGTCAATGAGGCCAGCATTACCGGCGAGTCGGTCCCGGCCCACAAAAGCGTAGGCGCCACCGTCTATGCCGGCAGCCTCAACATCGACGGCAGTTTTATCATCGACGTGACCCAGGTCGGCGAAGACCGGGTGATGGGCAAGCTGGTGCGCCTGCTCGATGAGGCGCGGCTCTACCGGGCGCCGATTGAGCGGCTGGCCGACCGCATTGCCGGCTACTTTGTCCCCATCGTCTTTGTCATTGCCGTCGCCACCTTTCTCTACTGGTATTGGCAGGTTGGTTTTGAAGCGGGGCTGCTCAATAGCCTCTCGGTTGTGTTGATTGCCTGTCCTTGTGCGCTGGGGGTCGCCACCCCGCTGACCGTCTGGATTGGTTTGAGTCGGGCGGCCCAACGGGGGATTCTGATTCGCAACAGCTTTACCCTCGAAAAACTGTCACGCTTGCGCCGCCTCTTCTTTGATAAAACCGGCACGCTCACTACCGGCGACAACGATTTGACCGACATTATTCTCGACCCGGCGGAAACCATGACCGCCACCCAGCTTTTGCAGTTGGTCGCCTCGGTGGAACAGGCGTCGGAACATCCCCTGGCCCGTTCAATTGGGGCGGCGGCGCAACGCCAGGGTATCGCCCTGCTGCCGGTTGACCAGTTCCAGAACCGGCCCGGCTTAGGCATCACCGGCGCCGTTAACGGCCAGACACTGCTCATCGGCAATTGGCGGCTGTTGCAACAGGAGACGCTGACCCTTGCGCCTGCCCTAGCCGCTGAACGCCAACAATTGGAAAACAATGGCTTTACGCTGGTCTTTGTCGCCTGGGCCGGCAAGGTGCGTGGGCTGCTGGCGCTGCGCGAGACGATTCGCCCTTCGGCCACCGCAGCGTTGGCGGCGCTGACCGCCCAAAAGTTGACGCCCGTCGTCTTGACCGGCGACAGCGCGGCGGCGGCCGCGGCCTTGGGCCGCCGTTTGCAAGTCGCCGTGCGCGCCGAATTGTTGCCGACCGACAAGGTCAACCTGGTGGCCCAAGCCGAAGCCGAAGGCACGGTCGCCATGGTGGGCGACGGCCTTAACGATGCGCCGGCCCTGGCGCGGGCGTCGGTGGGGATTGCGTTGGGCTGTGGCGCCGACGTGACCCGTGAGGCCGCCGATGTCAGCTTGTTGGGCGCCGATCTGCAACAGATACCCTGGCTCCTGGCCCTGGCCCGGCGCACCTACCGCACTATCCAATGGAATCTGCTCTGGGCCTTTATCTATAATGTGGTCGGCATCGGCCTCGCGATTAGCGGCAACTTACACCCCCTGCTGGCTGCGGTGGCGATGGTCTTGAGCAGTGTGTGGGTGGTTGGTAATGCGTTGCGTTTGCGTAATTTCCAGTAGAACTGATAGCACACTGATCGATAACACCATATCGATCTTAACATAGCAAAAACAAATCCATAATTAATGGAAAACAAGTAATGATTATCCATTTTCCATTAATTATTAGTTGGGGAGGGTAGACGTGAAAACCTTTTTTCGACAACACTTTTGGCCGCTTTCAGCCATGATCTTCTGCCCATGTCATCTGCCGTTGAGTATGGCGGGGGTGGCTTGGTTGACGGCCGGCACTTTTGTCGGCGGCTTTGTTTCGACCTATTACAGCACCATTGAATCAGTGCTGGCGATCGCCTTTTCCTTTTACTTTGTGCTGGCCTTTATGATCTGGGCGGTGCGCGGTCCGCAAAAGGTCAAAGGCGCGGCTTGTCCGGTTGATGCACAAGGCCGGCCACAGATCTGGGGTTTAAGCACACGCCAAATTGTGATCACTGGTTTTATCGGCATGTTTGTGATCCCGCTGCTGGTGACGGCCAGCCTCTTTGTGCGCGAAGACCTCATTGGTCAATTTATGGCCGCGGCCCGCACCGTGGAACTCAATTCCGGCTTTATCTGGCTCATCAGTATCACGACGGTGGTGATGATTCCGGTCATGGTGATCTGGTTGGTCTGGATGTGGATTGCCTGGAACAACGCCGATCCCGACCTGAAAGAGGATTGGAAGTATGAATATGAGTAACCAGCCGCAGGACAAGCCAAAACGAAGCCGGTGGCCGCTGACGACGCTGATTGAAATCTTACCCGTCATCATTGCGCTCACCGTCTTTCTAAGTTATACCACCATCAAGGGTGTTTCAAGCGTGGCGTTGGTGACGCCCTTAACCACGGTGCTTAACGCCGTGCCGCTGTGGGTTGTCATCTTGATGGCCTTGATCTTGCTGGTTGGTGCGTCCGGCATGGGGTGGCTGATCTATATCTTTACGCGCGCGCCCGTCGCCGCCGATGGCAGCGAGGCGGAATCGCAGCAGCAATAAATCGTATCCCAAAAAATTATGAATCAAAAATAAGGGGTTGCAGCAGTGGAAAACAAAAATACGGTCGATAGCTCACCATTGATGATCATCGGCGGGCTGGTTGCCATTATTGTCATTACGCTTGGGGTGCTTGGTCTCTTTGCCATTCAGCAGCGACCGGTTGAGGTGGCCGTCGCTGAGCCGGCGGCGAACACAGCCGCGGACGCCGCCGCGTCAACGCCGGTGAGCGAAACCGCCGCTGTGACGGAGACAACCACGACGGTTGCCGGGGACGCCGCAACGGCGGTCGTTACCGATACAACCAGTAGCGCCGTCACGACGACGGCCGCGGCGGTTGTCACCGACACTGCATCCGCCGCGGTCACGACAACGGCGTCCGTCACCGGTACAGCAGCGCCGGTGAGTGCGGCAGCGCCCGCCGCGGCAGCGGCGCTTGATATGACCGCTGTGACCGCCGCCGTCACCAAGGGGACTTGCGGCGCCTGTCACGCCATCCCCGGCATCGCCACTGCAGTGGGGATGATTGGCCCGAGTTTAGCGACGATTGGCGCCGACGCCGGCACGCGCGTTGCCGGGACTACCGCCGAAGCCTATCTGCGCGAATCAATCCTGAACCCGAACGCCTTTATTGCGCCCAAATGTCCCACCGGTGACTGTGTGCCGGGTCTCATGTTGCCCAATTTGGCCGATATTATCACACCGGACGAGATCGATCTGATCATCAGCTACCTGTTGACGTTGAAATAACTGTAAGCGCTGTGCTACGTGATTCGTGATTCGTGCTGCGTGAGAACACAGGTACGAATTACGAATGGCTCATCTACAGAAAGTGTAAGGTTTCGACCCGCCACACCTGTCAGGTTTCCAAAACCTGACAGGTGTTCACACTTTCCGTAGATGAGCCATTACGAATTACGAATCACGAATCACGTAGTACCTAGCAACACAAGGAATCCTATGAAAGCATTGCTCCGCCGCGGTGACTGGCTTACGGGCCTGCTCATCCTTTCGATGCCGATCACGCTGGTTTTCTTTCTTGGCAGCCAAATGGCCTATGGTCAGGTACAGCGCCAGTTTGTCAGCTATGCTGCGCTGCCGGAATACACGAGCTTGGCCGAGGTACAGGCGCTCCCCGCCGGTGCGACGATTTTGTTGCGCGGCCAGATCGCTGACCCGGCCACCGTCACCTCTTTGTTGCCGGAGGCGGCGCCAGTAGCGCCAACCGAGCCGTTGCTGGTCTACCAGGAACGACCGCTTGATGGGCGTGAGGTGCGCTATTTAGAGGAGTTTCCATTGATCTTCCCAGCGTTGGCGCTGACTCTGGCCGATGGGGTTGTCGGTGTGCAGCCGAGTCAAGAAGGTGCGCCGACGATTTCACACGAATTGCAGCGCATTACCGTGGACGATCGCGCCTTTACTGGTTTCCAAGTGGGTGACACGATCACCGTCCAGGGCAAATGGCAACCCGCCGCGGAGCAGTCGCTGCCGTTGCTTGTTGAAGTGACTGGTATTGCCGGCGTTGCCAAAGCGGCGCTCCAGACTGAAGTGCAAGCGGCGCTGCAAAAGGTAAAACTGGTGCGCGATGGCCTGGGCCTATTGGCTCTGGCCGGCATGGTGCTATTGGGGATTCGTCTTTACCGCTACCGGCGCAACCCACCGCCACAACCAGAGCCATTCACCACCGACGAAGGAGCAGCACGCACATGGCAAACAGCAACAAACGAAACCGCTCCCTCGATCTAACCACCGTTCTGGTGACGGTCGTGGTGATTGCCATCATTCTCATCACCATTCTAACCATCACCGCCATCTGGAATGGCCCGCCGATTGTGTAGGGTAGGTAGATAGGTAGACAGGTAAACAGGTACACAGGGAAATAAGACCTGTCTACCTGTTTACCTGTCTACCTGTCTACCTGTCTACCTGTCTACCTGTCTACCTGTCTACCTATGGCAAAACCGTTATTTTTTACCCAACCGACCTTTCGCCCCACCAAAATTCCGCCGATTCGTCTGGCCCATTGGCGCCCGGTGACAATCTATACCCGCTACCGCTGGTTGGTGCAGGCGTTAGTCGTCATCTCCTTTATTGTTGTCCCGCAACTGCGCTGGCTTAAACTTGACTTTACCAATGATCGCTACTGGCTCCTGGGCCACGAGGTTTCGCGCCTGTTGGCGATCCAGGCGGTCGTGATCTTGTGGCTGGGGACCTTTTTTATCAATTTTTTTGAAAATTACTTTGTCGGGCGGCTGCTCTGCGGCTGGATCTGCCCGTGGGGCTTGCTCAATCGGCTGGGGTTGATCATCAACCATCAGCTCCGCCATCACCGGCGCCGCGCCCTGTTGTTCATCATTAGCAACCTCCTGTTTGCCGCCGCAGCGACCTTGGTGGTGATGAATTGGCTCATTGACTTGGGGACCTTTTGGCAGCCGAGCCATCCCTACTTTTTGTGGGTGTGGGGAGCCTTTGGGGCGGCGCTCCTCCTGGGCTTTATCATCCTCCAGCGGTTGGGCTTCACATTTTGCGAGGGGCTTTGTCCCTTCGGTATGTATCTGACGGTTGTCACCCAGGAAAATTCACTGCGCATCACCTTCGATAGCAGCCGCGCCTGCGTCGATTGCGGCCTTTGCACTCAGGTCTGCCCCATGTCCTTGTCACCGCGCGAGATGGACTTCAAGGATCACATGAACGGCGGCTTTGGTCAATGTATCCTCTGTGGCGACTGTATTGATGTCTGCCAGATCCGTATGGCCGCCGAAGATCTCCCGCCGCCCTTGCGCTGGAACACCGGCCAGGAAATTATTCCGCTTTTGCCAATGCCGCCGCAAAAGATCGGGTAGCGCCATGAGCAATCCTGTGATGGAAGCGCAAGCAACGCCCGGCCCGGCGCGCCCAGCGGCGCCACGTCCCATTCCCCAGATGATCATTGGTTGCCTGGTGATCCCAGTGATCCTGCTGCTGATCATCGGTGCGCTCTTGGGTTACATCTGGTCCACCGCCACGGCGGAGTTGATCGTTCCCGCCGCCGATGTGCTGTTGGTGCGCACGGCCCCGAATGAAAGCGCACCATTGCTGGCGCGTTTTGGCGCTGGGGAACGGTTGCCCATCACCGGTCGCAGCGCTGATTGGCGCTGGCTCGCGGTGGAAATGTGGGATGGGCAGCAGGGCTGGGCGCAACGACCACTCGACCTTTTGGTCTGGCAATTGCGTGCCGCGGTGGTAACACCCCAGGCCGCCACGGCCTCCCCCGTCGTACGGACGCCGGTCGCTGAGGAAATGATTCCCCTGGCCGGCGGCGCCTTTACCATGGGCAGTCCGCCTGGGCTGGGGGAAGCGGATGAAGCGCCGGCCCACACCATTACACTCTCGCCCTTCGCCATTGACCGCACCGAGGTGACGGTCGGCCAATATTGGCGCTGTGTGGCCGCCGGCGCCTGTGCCGCGCCCACCGGCAACGCCAGTCAAACCGCGCCCCATTACCTCAATGCTGTGGCCTTTGATAACCACCCGGTGATTCATGTCCCGTGGGCAGAAGCCAAAGCCTATTGCGAATGGCGGGGCAAACGGCTGCCCACCGAAGCCGAGTGGGAAATGGCCGCCGGTTGGGATGCCGGTCGCAATGCCAAACTGAACTGGCCGTGGGGGAATGCTGTCGCTACCCCAGATGCCAACATTGCTGGCCGCTTGCCCGATACCGCGCCGGTTGGGAGCTTTGCGGCGGATCGTTCACCGGCAGGGGTGTTGGATCTGGGCGGCAATGTGCGTGAGTGGGTGTTGGACTGGTATAAAGTGGATTACTACTGGTTGAGCGACGCCACCAATCCGGCCGGCCCCACCAGTCGGCGCGGGGAGGGGTTTGGGCGCGTCGTGCGCGGGGCGGCCTTTGCCGATCCGCTTGATAGTGCCCGCACCGCCAAGCGCGGCCACGCCGACCCGGCCTATGGATACAATACCGTCGGTTTCCGCTGTGCGCAGACGGTGGCGCCGTAGATAGATTCTTTCACCAATCAGGAATCATAAAGGGCGCTTTGCCGGGTTGTTACCGCATAACAGCTTGGCAAAGCGCCCTTTGTTACGTATAATCAGTAGCACGCGCCGCGGAGCGCGACTGATTCTGGTTGCGCTGTCGTAGAGGGGAAAGGATAACCAATGCGCAAATTTTTCTCCTATGGTCCGTTGGATGTTAACCTTCACTACTACGCACCCCGTACAGCACTAATTGAGCGCGTCTGCCGACAACTCATTGGTGATGATCCGAAGGCTGGCGGGCATTATGTTACCGTCTGGGCCCCGCGCCAGAGCGGCAAGACTTGGCTGTTGTTACAAGTGGCTGCCGCCATCAAACAGCGCGGTGATTTTGAGGTGGTCGTTACCACTTTACAAACAGCAAAGAATGCTGAAACAGCAGCAGAAGTATTAGAAGTGTTGGTCACCAATTTACGCAATTATCTACAGCGGGATTTCCCCATGATCACCTCTTGGATCGAGTTGCGCACGCTCTTTACCGCCCCTTATTTTGAACGCCCAGTAATTTTGATTCTGGATGAATTTGACGCCCTTGCACCGAGCTTCATCAATGCTTTTGTCAATGAGTTCCGCAGCATTTACACCGAACGTCTCAATGAAGCTGACCGCATAAGTGCAGAGAAAAGTTATTTGTTACACGGGTTAGCGTTGATCGGCGTGCGCAACGTGTTGGGGGTTGAAAATGTCAGTGGATCCCCTTTCAATATCCAACGCAGCCTGCGCGTCCCCAATCTAACCCTTGAAGAAGTCACAGGAATGTTTCAGTGGTATGCCCAGGAAAGCGGACAAGCCATTGAGCGAACCGTGATCGATCGCATCTTTTATGAAACCCAGGGGCAACCGGGCTTGACAGGGTGGCTTGGCGAGCTAGCGACCGACACGTATAACCGTCATGCCGACACCATTACGCTAGCGGATTTTGAACAAGCCTACACGGCTGCCGTTCGGCTCTTACCAAATAATAACGTTCTCAATATCATTAGCAAAGCCAAACAAGAGCCGTACAAACAAGTTGTCCTGGACCTCTTTCAGACCCAGACGAAAATTGAATTCAGCTTTGAGGAACCCAACCTGAATTATCTTTACCTGAACGGCGTCATCGACTACGAGCAGGTTGGCGACAACTATTTTGCCAAATTTCCATCACCCTTGATTCAGAAACGGTTATTTCATTACTTTGCCCGCGACATTTTTCCCCGGTTAGGTCAGTTATATGATCCCTTTGCCGATCTGCAAGATACGATCACGCCCACAACTCTACATCTGCCGCGGTTACTTCAGCGGTACGAAAGTTACCTGCAACAACATGCAACCCGTTTGTTCAAAGATGCCCCCCGCCGCGCTGACGATTTTCGCGTCTATGAAGCGGTATATCACTTCAATCTCTTCATGTACCTCATGCGCTTTCTCGAAAGCTATCCGGCCCAGGTTCATCCTGAATTTCCTACGGGCAACGGCAAAATTGACCTGTTGATTCGCTACGCCGGCCAACGCTACGGCATGGAAGTTAAAAGCTTTGCCAGTCGCCGGGAGTATGAAAAAGCGCTCGTTCAGGCAGCAGAGTACGCCCGGCAGTTAGGCATAACCGAAATCCTCCTGGTCATGTTCATCGATGCCGTTGACGATGACAATCGTCGCAAATTTGAAGCGCCCTATGTTGATGCTGCCACCGGTGTCACCGTCAATCCACAGTTTGTGGTGACAGGGACGCCCTGAACTGCTACAAGGAAAATCGATAATTTTACATTCAGTAGAAGATGAACTATTATTCATCAGATGAATGATTTGCATTCAGTACCAGAACAATATTACGAACGCTGGTTAACGCCACTCCTCCAAACGGCCAGTGAAGACCATCCGGTCGTGGTGGTAACAGGGGCGCGCCAGGTCGGTAAAAGCACCTTGCTACGAAATGCCGCCCCTTTTCGTGATTGGCGCTATCACACCCTCGATAATTTCGACACCCTGCGCCAGGCCAACCATGAACCGCAAAGCCTCTGGGCCGGCGTTGATCGCGTTGTGCTGGATGAAGTGCAAAAAGCACCAATGTTGCTGTCGGCGGTCAAGCAGGCAGTCGATCAATCGGGCAGCAACCTAAAGTTTGTTCTCTCCGGTTCAGCCAACCTCTTGTTGATGCAGCAGATTAGCGAAAGTTTGGCTGGTCGCGCGGTCTACTTTGTACTGAACCCATTGACCTTAGGGGAAATTCATGGTCAGCCGCCAACCAATCTGCTTGTTGAAGCGTTGCATGGGCGCTGGCCGGCAGAAGCCACTGCTGCTGAACCCTTACCAGAGATTGCGCCATTGTTGCTACGGGGCTTTTTGCCCCGTCTATGGACGTTGGCGCGCCCGGAAGCCTGGCTACGCTGGTGGGATGGTTATGTCTCTACCTATTTGGAACGTGACCTGCGGCAAGTGGCTCAAATCGACGCACTGGCCGATTTTCGGCGCGTGATGGAGTTGCTGGCTTTGCGTTCCGGTCAACTGATCAACCAATCCGATCTGGGGCGCGATGCGCAGGTGTCACAGACCACCGTTCATCGTTATCTCAACTTGTTGGAAGCAACCCATCTTTTTGAACGATTGCCAGCCTATACGGCCAGCCATACCACGCGCTTGTTGAAAGCGCCCAAAGCCTTCTGGCTTGATCCAGGGCTGGCAGTCTTTCTGGCTGGCTATTTTGACCCGACGGCGCTCACCAGCAGCCGTGAATATGGTAGTTATTTTGAAACGCTACTCTTTTTGCACCTGCGCACCTTGCTCACTTTAATGACGCCACGCGCCCGCCTCTATTTCTGGCGCACACAAACGGGCAATGAAGTAGATTTCGTGGTGGAATATGGCCGCCGAGTGCTGGCCATTGAGGTGAAAATGACCACCGATCCCGGCTACCGCCACAGTGAAGGCTTGCAAAAATTTCTCCAGAATCATCCGACGGCGGTTGGCGGCTTGCTCGTTCACTGTGGTACGATGACAAAACGCTTAACCGAAAATATTGTCGCTGTCCCCTGGACAGCACTCACAGGCTAGGAAAGCTTCATGCAACTCACATATGCCCAAAAACAGGAATTTTACCAGATGTGTCGCCCCACCCGCGCTTTGCCATCTACTTCCGGCTCTTCCATGTCGATCATGACCAGCACGGTCACGAGACGATGGCCGACATCTGGCGTGAATGGGAGGGAATGAAGGGGATTGTGCCCTAGACTGTGATACCAATCAGGTAGATACGCAGCGTTTTTCCATCCAACGTCAATTCAAACTGGTCGCCTTCTGTTGTTACAACAGGATTGGCGGCCAGTTTTTCATCAAAAATCACCATATAGCCTTTGTGTAACCCTGCGGCCGTTAGGTAACGCACCAATTGCTGCTTGCCCTCGGTATACCGTGCATTGTCATACCAAATCTTCGTTTCGATGATAAAGCGCTGTCCCTGGTGAAAGGCCAGGAGATCAAGCTCACCAGCCGATGAGAGCGCTTCAATGGTGACATACCCACCGACACTTTGCAGGGCTGCCGTCAAATAGCTAAAGAGCAGATATTGGCCACTAATTTCCAGAGGGCGTTGGCTCTTTTCGCTCTTGAGCAAGCGCACGCCATGTTCTTCCATAAAGGCCTTGAAATGATCCAACAGGCGGTCAAAATGCAGTTGCCCTTCCACTAGATAGAGATACTGAACACCGCCATTGGTTGCCTGACGAATAATCGCGTCGGAAGGTGCAAACGCTTTGACCAGCATCTTGCGATAGATCGGGTTGGCAATGCGGGCATATTCACCCCCTCGTTCGTCGCGCAGGACGCGTAAGACGCCGTACATCACCAACTCTTGTGTCACCTCATCTTGAAAATCGTAGTAGCGGGCTGGGTTAAAGAGCGCCGTCAACACTTCGCTCTTGTGCAAAGCAGCCTTTGACCGAATCGACGCAAAATGGGTGTTATGCTCGTTAACCAGCCGTGCCAGGGCATCGGTCATGGCGGTTGGTGTAATGGGCTGGGTTGGGTCGGGTACGATTTCGCGGGTGAGTAGTTGACCCAAACGATTCACCAGGAACGGCTGACCTTCCGTTTCTTCGATCAGGGTGGCAATGGCTTCCGAGGCAAAACGTTGCCCCGTTTCAGCCGTATGTTGGGCCAATAATGCGGCGCTTTCGTCTGGGGTAAAGTACGGCACGCTGAATTGATCGGCAACATTAAAGGGCGATTGGGTGCCACTCAGCAAGGCCGGAATGGTGCGCACCCCAACCAAAATAATCGAGTGGACGCTGTTGGCGCCCGGCTTGTTGCGCCGTAAATACATGGCGCGAAATTGTGACAAGATCGGGGTGACAATGTCAGGCGTAATCGCGTCAAACTCATCAATGATCAACACACAGCGGCGTTGGAGATGCGCAACCATTTTGCAGAGCCAGTTGGCAAAATCGGCGTGATGACGCATGGGCTGCGGCAATGGCCCACCCGGTGCGGCCATCAGGCGCCACTCATCCAACTGGTTGGCTAATTGTTCATAAAAATCAGCCTTCCCTAAATCGGTCAATGCTTCGAAATCTAAAAGCAGACCAAAATAAGCGCCCTCGGCTTCCAATTCGGCAATCAGTTCTTGAAAGAGGGTTATTTTGCCGGTTTGCCGACTGGCGTTCAGGGTTAGGTAACGCCCGCGATCAATTTTCTCGCGCAAGGCGGCTTTCACGGCAACGCGATTGACATGGTAATGGCGTAGCGGATCAACCGGGCCAAATGTGTTAAATTCGCGCACCATTGCACCTCCAACCATCTGTATCGTAGTAAAGACTTATGAACATTAGGTAAATAAACCGGTAATCGTAGGTGCGGTTTGTAACCGCACTTGCTCCCTGGGAACCGTGCGGTTACAAACCGC
>QWII01000204.1 GCA_021405325.1 Caldilinea sp. CFX5
AACCGCTATCCCTTTCAGATCATTCAGCGGCTTTGGCCACGCTTTGACCTTGACCCGGAAGTCGAAAACCTCCGGTTTTCACCCTGATTTCAGTATAACCAACTAATAAGTCCCGATCGAGGGATCAACCTCGTGCGCCCAGGCGGCGACGCCGCCGGTCATGCTGCTGACCTTTTGCCAGCCTTGCTGACGCAGCCAGGCGGTCACTTGGGCGCTGCGCATACCATGATGGCAGAAGACAATAATTTCGGCTTGTTGATTTTGGGCTACAGCCGGCAAGGCAGCCAGTTGCCGATCGGCTAAGACACTGAGCGGCAATAGGTGAATGCGTTCATCTTTGATGCTGACGCGGGCCAGTTCCTCCGCTTCGCGCACATCCAACCAGATAAACTGGTCGCCATTCTGCCGCTTGCTGTCAACCTGTTTTACACTAATTTCGGGCGCACCATAAGGGTTGGACATAGGATTTCATTCTAGGGTTAAGGCAAAATATCTGACACTTTGATCATGGCAACTGTTTTTTCATCAATGACGACAGGAATTAGATCATCGCGATGATAAACGACTTTACTCCGATAATCGGGATTGCGCACTGGGCCGGAAGGTTGGGTATAGACCTCTACCTGTTCTTCGCCAAGATTGGCAATCCAGTAGACCGGCACACCGTCACGCGCATAGACCCGTTTTTTCGTGGTGCGGTCTTGTTCCAGTGACGAATCGGCCACTTCGACCACTAAGACCACATCTTTCGCCTGCGGGTGTTTACGCTTATACTCAGCCGGCGTCCCGCGGACAACAAAGACATCGGGTTCCGGCTCACTCTGGGAAAGTGTAATTGGTTCTTGGGAGTCAACAAAGTAGCCAGGTGGTAAACGATCGTCCAACGCAGCACGAGTATAGCGCGTAGTGGCGGTGTGGGGAGGATTTTTGGTCATCTTATGGACAAGCCACCCTTCCAATAATTCCACGTTATCATCTTCCGCCAAAATGCCGGCGCGCGCCATCGCATGATACTCATCGACGCTGAAACGGCGGAATTGATACCCTTGGGGCAGCGCAATTGATTGTGTATCAATTACACTTGCTTCCGCTGGGTTGGGCTGTGTGGCAATCGTCATGGTAGTTGTGGATAAAACAAGGAAAGGCGAGCCAGCGTTATTACCGACTCGCCTCTGTTGACTTAAGCAAGGGTCAAATTAGTGACCGCAGCTCTTCGGCATCTCTTCGCCGGTGTGCGACTGGGCTGTGCGGAAGCTGCTGCCACAACCACAGGAGCTGACGGCATTCGGGTTGTCAATGTGGAAGCCGCCGCCCATCAGGTTGTCAACATAGTCAATGTTGGCGCCGTCGATGTAGAATTGGCTGGTCGGATCGACAAAGACGCGCATGCCATGCTGTTCATAAATCTCATCGCCTTCGCGCTGGGTGTCTTCAAAGGTCATGCCGTATTGCATACCGCCGCAGCCGCCGCCTTTGACAAAGACGCGCAGACCGTGGGTATTTTTCATGCCCTTCTGGTCCAAAATGCCACCGAGCTTTTCCGCCGCTGATGTTGTAAGCGTAATCATCCTGCTAACTCTCCTTCAAACAAAGATAAACACAATAAAGATGTATACCATACTAACGAAGGTTACGCAACCGCTTCTGCAAGCGCTCTTCCGCAACTCAGTCGCAATGACTACGCTCGTAGCCAGTCCGTGACTGGCGACTAAGCCGCCAGTCACGGACTGGCTACGAGCGGATGTAGGCGCTACGTTTAGCCGCCGATTTGGTTCATCACCCGCTTTTCGGCAATGACCCCCTGCGCCAGGCCGTGGCCCCACGGTTTGTGATAGGAGCCATCACGCATGAGGACACGGAGTTCTTCAAAGCTGGCGCCGGCGCGCAGCGGTGTTAACAAATCAACTTCATCATCGCGTAAGAGACAGAGCCGCAGTTTTCCATCCGCCGTGAGACGAACGCGGCCGCAGCCCTGACAGAAGGGTTCCGTTACACTACTAATAAAGCCCAGCGTTCCCATGGCGCCGGGGATGCGGAAAGGGCGACTCGGATCAACATAATCATAGCCGACCTCTTCCAGGGGGCCAAAGACCTCTTCAATGCGTTGGCGCATCTCTTGGAAGGTAACGACATTGGTCTGTTGGAAGTCGCTGATCTCGCCAAAGGGCATCATCTCGATAAAGCGCACTTCCCAGTCGTTTTCCAACGTCAAGCGGGCCAGTTGCACCATATCCTCACCGTCATTAAAGTTGCGCACGACGACACAATTTAACTTAATTGGTAGTAACCCGGCTTCCTCACTGGCGCGAATCGCCCGCCAAATATCATCCAGGTCGCCCCAGCGGGTGATCTGGCGGAACTTCTTGGCGTCCAGCGTATCAATGCTGATATTGACGCGCCGCAACCCAGCCTCCGCCAATGGTTTCGCCAGCTTGGGCAACAGCAGCCCATTGGTCGTCATCGCCAAATCAGTGATGCCGGGCGTATTGGCAATCGCACGCACGATCTCGATTAGATGGGGGCGGATGGTCGGTTCGCCGCCGGTGAGCCGAATCTTGTTGACTCCCAGGCTGGCGCCAACGCGCACCAAGAGCAACAACTCTTCATCCGACATCAATTCATGGCGCGGACGAAAGGTCATATCTTCCGGCATACAGTAGACACAACGCAGATTGCAGGCGTCGGTCAGGCTGATGCGCAGATAGTTAATGCGCCGGCCATAGCTATCACTCATCGGCTCAATGGCATAGCCTTGGGGAACGGGCGCAATGCTGACCGAGCCATAGGGCGTCTTCGCAAAATGGATTGGTGTACTCAAGAGATCACCTAACTGTTAGTAAGAGTGGCACGTCAACCGATGCACAGGCGCAACGCGTTGTGCTTGAGATCCGATAGGTGCAACAATGGGAACCATCCACCATTGAGGCACTGCGCTGACAAGGTTCGGCAAATAACTCGTTGATGAGCGTCTGATCCATCGAACAGAGTTCGCGATGTTCCGCCGAAACGCCGGCGTAGGGACAGTTATATTTATGCAGCAAATATTCGCCAACAATGCCATTCGGATCACGTTCCCACCGCGCCAGATAGCCGCGTTCACTGAGAAAGGTTGTGACCTGGTCAAGATAGATTTCAGCGGCGGCGCTGTCATCGAGCGCCTGCCCTGTCCCCCACTCGCGTGCTTTGAACTCGGCAGCGATCTGCCGGGCAATCGAGCGAAAAGCGTGCGGCACCTGATCGGGTGGCAGGATCTGTTTAATCTGGTCCATCAACTTGTCAGCCAACCCGGCAAAGTTATTCGGAAAATAGCAGTTGGCCTCCGGCGTCAATGTATAGACTTGTTGAGGCCGCCCGACACAGCCCTTGCGTTCTAACCGTTCCACACAGATCAGGTTGTCACCTTGTAAAATATCAAGATGATGCCGCACCGAAACGGGCGCCATCTCTAAGCGTTCTGCTAACTCCGCTACCGTCGCGCCGCTACGCTGTTCTTTTAAAATTTCCAAGATACTTTTGCGAACGGCATGCACGGCTGGTAATCCTGTTCTGCCTCAAACGCTTTGTGCCGAAACCGTAGGAAAGACTATAGTCTTCACTACCAAGTTGATTGGGGATCAACTTGCGCTATCTTTTTTATAGTATAGCACAGAAGTGCTGACCTTGTCAATTATTATGAAAAAATTTATAAATATAGTAGTGGGTCCGCGGTCTGCTGGCTGTAAGTAACCGACCAATCATTTGGGGAAGTGCGTTGCATGGGGCAGAGATGGTTACAAAATCGCATCATCGTCCGCCCCGCGCAACGCACTCCCCGTGGCCCCAACAACCTGCCGCCCCTTTTCCGTCAGAAGATAGGTGGCGGCTGGGAATTTCAGGTTGCTGCGTACCCAGCCCCGCCTTTCCAGCGTCCGCACAATTGTGCTGGGGGTTGTCACTGCTTCGCCGTGGAGTGGATGAAGTTTGTGGATTTTGCTGCCGTCCAGGGTGCGATGGACTTTCAGGGTTGCCCCGTTGGCAATGGCGCGGAGAAGGTAGGCAGCCTCCGGCGACAGCCCCGTTAGCCTAGTTCGGCCACATATTGCTGCAACTCGCGCTGCGATATTTTGATATATTGATCGCACACGATCTCATCCATTTCCTGGTCAGTCAACCGAATGCGCAAAATATCCAACGCATCTTCGGGTGATTGCCCATAGGCCAACTTTTTCTTGCCGTTCTTTAAGGCAAAGAGATACATGTAGTGTGGATTGCTAAAGCTACTCATAGAATTACTCAACGAT
>QWII01000138.1 GCA_021405325.1 Caldilinea sp. CFX5
AGAGGAGTTCGCACGCCCTCGTGCGAATCGATTCGCACGAGGGCGTGCGAACTCCTCTAGGGGACGGCTTAGTTCAATTAAAGCAGCGCTTGCACCCGTTCGGCCACCGCTTCGATCAGGATCTCCAGACACCCTGCGGCCAAGATCGACGGCTCTTCTTGATACAACCCCTTGCCATAGCGATCCGCCGGCAATAGGTAGGCCACCTGAAAATCGCCGGCCAGCGGTGAGAAGATGATCGGGTGGTTGGGAAAACGTTGGCGCAGTTCAGTCTGGATCAGCGTGTATGGTTCGCCGCCGGTGGTGATCCAAAAGGCGTCGCCCAGGCGGTGGACGGTGAAGTGGAAGGGTGCGGTAGGGCGATCGACCAGATGGCGCACCCGCATGATCCAGCGACGGGCGCGTTCCAGACGGGCGCCATAGTCGCGGGCAGCGACCGTTTCGCCCCGTTGGTCGGCTTCCTGCTGGCGCGTGCCCCACTCTTCCATCTCAGCTTCCAGGGCGACAGGATCGGGCAGCGGCTTCTGCGGCAATTCAACCTCATAGCTGCCGCCGGTGAAAAGTTGCGTCTGTTGCAAGCGGTCGGCGCGCAAGGGCTGATGCGCCCACGTCCCCAAGGTCGCGCCGGAGATGACCGGGCCGGTATAGCAGAAGTCAGCCGCCGGCGGATCCATCGTCGCCAGGGTGGCCAGCGCCGCGTAGCCCAGGTTGCGTCCATTGTTGTCGGCTATGGTGAGGTTGCCGTGGTGGCTCTGTCGTGGCCCTAACTCGCCACAGGCGCCTTGAGCATAGATGCAGGGCGCGCCGGTCGCCGCTTCAACAACTTCCCGCATGGCGCCGATGAAATCGGGGCTGATCAGTGTGTTCTCCCAAGCCAAGGTGGTGGGGTGGCAGCCGTAGTTGACCAGCGTCGCCAGCAACGCGCCGGTTGTGCTGGTCACGCGCGCCACCAGCAGCGTATCATCCGCCGGCGCGCCGGGGTTATAGCCGCAAGCGAAGAAGTTGCTGTCATCATCCCAATAGTCGCGATTGGCCGCCATGGTACAACGCCCGCGGCCATAGGTGATGACCGCCTCTTGCACGTTGGCGAGCGCCTGGGTGGCGACGGTTACCAACTTCGCATTGAGTTCAGCGACATAGCCGTTAATCAATTCGCCGCCGGGCAGATGAACGCGATCAGGCGAGAAGTTGCCCGACGAGTGCGTATGGGAAAAGGTGGTGATCACCTGACTGGCCGGCAGCTTTGTGGCCTGGCTGACCATGTCGATCACGGTCGCCTGATGTTCCGCCGTCATCCCCACATGGTCCATTTGCAGACGCACAATGGGTTGACTATTGTCCGTCAATGGGGCAAAGACCATGGCTTCGGCGGTTAACGGACGATGGACCCCTGTGGCGCGATGGTGACGGGCCGCGCCCCACATGGGATGATAGATGCCAACGGGGGGCGTGATGTCAATGCGCGCCACGCCAAAGCGCAGGCGGGACGTGGGCGTCGGATCAACGGTGATGCTCATGGCAAAGGCTCCTCGATGTGATTGTTGGTTTACGATAACCACTTAACCACCGCTCGCAGCCGGTCCGTGACCGGCGCCCCAATCGCCAGTCACGGACCGGCTGCGAGCGGGTTAGCAGTTACGCTTAATAGAAAGTAATCGATTGCACCAGATAATCAAGTTGCAGTTCAATCTGCGGATTACTCATCGGCAGGGTGACGCGCACGCAAAAACTGCTCTGCGGGTCAAACCCTTCGGTACAATAATAGTACCCGACAAAGTTCGGTCCTTGCAACACCCATTTGGCGCCCAACTTGCCGCCGATAGTGAGACGGCTGACGCTGATGGCGTTCGGCGGTTGCAAGGCCGCAAAGGGCGTAGTAGTAAAGCCCAACAACTGTTCGCCGGCCTCCGGGATGCCCAGACGATATTCGTCCAAGATGGCATTGCCGCCCAACTCATTGGCCGTCGGTTGCCAGGAACTGGGGTAGGAGAAGGCGACATGATTGCCGGAAATGCGCGGCCAGTCGGTGATCTCATCCGGGTCAGGCGCCAGGGGTGAATCGGGCGCGGCCGGACGTGGCGTCGGCAAAGCGGTGACGAGTGTGCCTACCGGCAGTTGGAGCGGTGAAACGGCCGGCGTTGGCGTGGGGGTGAAAAGCGGCAGGAGATCGCCCTCGCGCGTGGTGGGCGTCAAAGTAAAATTATCAAGATTGATGTCAATTTCCTCGTTGGTCGTGCCCCACTTTTTCCAGACCCGCACATAAATGGTGATGTACGATTCCTGCGCAATAAATTTGGCCCGGAAGGAGTTAAAAACCGTTGGCGCCAGCCGGTCGTCATAGAGATCCCAGCCGACATCGACCCAGTTATCGACCTCCCGCCAGTCAGCGCGCCGGCCCAAGGACCAGCCAAATTGTACCCGATAGCGCCACGGGTCGAGCTTTTCGCTTGGCGGTGTTGTGCTGCGGATCATGCCGTGGAAAGCGATCTGGTAGGCGCTGTTGGGCGTGACGCGCACAGTTTGGAAGAGACCGGCGTACCGATCGTCCGTGCCGGCCCCCAGCCCTTTGGTGTTAATTTCGATCAACTGACTATGTTCACCCGCCGGCACCACCGGCTCCCACTGGTCATCATAAAAGCCGTAGATGGCCTGGCCGGCATTAGTAAAACAGCCCCAGCCGATGCCGACATGGCCGCAGCCCTGGCGAAACGTAAAGCCTTGTTCAAAGCCGCCATTGCTTAAGAGATTGGCCGCGGCCTGACCGGTCAAGCTGTTCTCAAAGAGCGCCAGCAGGATCACACCAAGCGCCAATCCACTTAAGAGCGTTGCCCGCCACCTATCACGAATCATGAAGACCCTTACAGTTTTGCTGATTGTCAGTAGTCCGCAGTCGTGAAGTCGCGTAGTCTGGCATCGGTCTACTGATTGTTGAAAATCAAAGGTTGCACAGGGTAAAGCAGAGACAAATCCGCGCAATCTGCGTAATCTTTGATAAAATGAAAATGCCGTTGCTATCATACACAACAACGGCGTTTGGCTCAAGTAAGCACAAAGCTTTGATTGCCTTTTCGCAGCTTTTTGCGTATACTCAGTCGTCCGCAGTCGTGAGGTCGCGTAGTCCAGGGTCGGTTGATTGCAATCTCGGCTGTGTTGTGGCCTACTGATACAGGACTTACGCAAGACGCCGGGCACCCTCTGGGTGCCCGGCAGTAATTCGTCTTGCGTAAGTCCTGTGATATTGAATCAGTCGTCTTGGAATAAAGAGGGATTATGTTGGCTCCACGTTGGCGGAAAGTCTTTCGTGACCTCTGGTCGAATAAAACACGTACGATTCTCGTGCTTCTTTCCATTGCCGTCGGTGTGACGGCGATTGGCATGGTGCTGGGCGCCCAGGGCATTGTGGATCGCAGCCTACCGGCGGCCTATGCCGCGGTGCAACCGTCGGACGGGTTGATCTTCTGCATCACCACCTTTGACGATACCATGATCGAATCGATCCGCGCCATGCCGGAGATCGCGTCCGCCGAGGGGCGGCGCTTTGTCAATGTGCGTTTTCTCGACAAGGCGGGCAACTGGTATAACATGCAGTTGAATGCCATCCCCGATTACAAGGAGATGACCATCAACATTGTGCATAGCGAGACCGGCGAATTCCCGCCGCCCCGCCATTCGTTGTTGATTGAGCGCGCTTCCCTGTCGCCATCATTGGGGCTGGGTGGTGTAGAGATTGGTTCCATGTTGACGGTGGAGACCCCCAGCGGCAAACGGCGGGAGATGCGCATGGCCGGCACGGTGCATGACATCAGCCAACTGCCCGCCTTTCTCAATGGCTCCGGCTATGGTTATATCACCTTTGATACGCTGGCGTGGTTGGGCGAACCGCGTGATTACAATCAGGTAGTCTTCCGCGCCGCTGAAAAGCGCGATGATCCCGAACATCTGGCCGCTGTTGCCAAAGCGGTGCAACGCAAGTTGGAACGGGCGGGCGTCACCGTGATCTTTGCCCTGGTGCCGCCGCCGGGCGAACACCCGGCGCAAAACTTTTTAGACACCCTCTCCTACATCCTGGGCGGCATTGGTGTGTTGGCGTTGACCTTGAGCATGTTCCTGATTGTCAACACGTTAACGGCGATCATGGCCCAGCAAGTACGGCAGATTGGCATTATGAAGGCCATCGGCGGGCGTGTCACGCAGATCGTTCAGATGTACTTTGTTATGGTGCTGATCTTTGGCGCGTTGGCGGCGCTCATTGCGATCCCCTTAGCGGCGTTGGGCGCGCTGGGATTGGCCTCCTTTTTTGCCGGCTTCCTCAATTTTGACCTGGAAGGCTTCCACCTGGAGCCGCGCGTAGTGATCATTCAGGTTGCCATCTCGCTCATCGTCCCGTTGCTGGCGGCGTTGCTACCCACCTGGCGCGGCGTCCATGTCACCGTGCGTGAGGCGATTAGCGAACATGGCCTGGGCAAAGGGCAGTTTGGCCGGAGCATCATTGATCGCTTTTTTGTCGCGCTCCACCATGTGTTGCCCGGTAATCGCCCCCTGCAAATTTCACTGCGCAATACCTTCCGGCGCAAAGCGCGCTTGACGCTGACGCTGATTACCTTGTCGTTGGCTAGTGTGATCTTTGTCTCGATCTTTAGCATCCGCGCCTCGCTGCAACAGACGCTCAACGATGTTCTCAACCTCTTTGATTACGATGTCCAGATCATCTTTGACCGTCCCTACCGGGTGCAGCGGCTGCAAGATGAAGTCATCAATCTCCCGGGCGTCGCCGCCGTGGAGACCTGGGGCTTTGGCACCACCCGCCGCCTCCGCCCCGACAACACGGAGAGCGATAGCATGATCATCTACGCGCCGGAAGCGAATGCCGAAACGCTCAACCCCACGATTTTGGAGGGGCGCTGGTTGCAGCCGGATGATACCAATGCCATTGTCATCAACACCGATTTTCTCGGTAGCGAAGAGGATGTCAAGCTGGGCGACACGGTGACGCTGGACATTAACAACAAAGAGCAGGACTTTGTCATTGTGGGCATCTCGCGTGGCGCGCTGACCGGGGCCAACATCTTTATAAACTACCCCTACTATAGCCGCATCTCCAACAATGTGGGGCAGGCGCAGATTTCGCTGGTGCAATTAAAGGATCGTAGCGCCGAGAATCAGATGACGCTGGGGCAACAGCTTGAACAGCGCTATCGCGACAGTGGTTTCCGCGTTCAGCAGATGCAGACGATTGCCCAGACGCGCAACATTATCAGTACGGTCTTTGATGTGATCATCATCTTTCTACTGGCAATGGCGGTGCTGCTGGGGATTGTCGGCGGTCTGGGGTTGATGGGGACGATGAGCATCAACGTGCTGGAACGCACGCGCGAGATCGGGGTGATGCGGGCCATCGGCGCCTCGGACCGCGCCGTGTTGCGCATTGTCTTGGTCGAAGGCGTCTTGATCGGTGTGATCAGTTGGGCCATCGGCGGTTTGATCGCGTTGCCGGCCAGCAGCTTTCTCACTAACACCGTCGGCGAAGTGCTATTACAAGCCAAACCTAGCTACATCTTTTCGACCAATGGCGCCCTGCTCTGGCTGCTGATCGTCATTCTGCTTGCCGCCCTGGCCAGTTATCTGCCGGCGCGGGCGGCGTCGCGGTTGACGGTGCGTGAAGTGTTGAGCTATGAATAAGGTGACTGGGCGCCCAATAGGCGCCCGCTTAATCACCAAAGCACCCAATCACCCTCGCCAACCTAACCATTCAAAATCGTATTCACCGCCGCCAACTCCTCTGCCGTCAACGCCCAATCACCGGCTTTGGCGTTGGCCTGGATCTGGTCGATCTTCGTCGCGCCGGAGATGACCGAGCTGACTTGCGGCTGGCCGAGGAGCCAGGCGTGGGCTAGTTCACCCATGGTGTGGCCGCGCGCTTCGGCCCAGGCGGTCAGCGCTTCGACCTTGCTATAGTTAGGGTCGGTCATGTACTTTTGCACATAAGGGCTGCTTTCGCCACGAGAGCCGGCAGGGGCTGCTTCGCCCCGCTTGTACTTGCCGGTGAGGAAGCCGCCGGCCAGCGGGAAGTAGGGCAGGATGCCGATGTTGTGGGCGTTGCAGTAGGGGATCATCTCCTGTTCCTGCGCCCGTTCAAACAGGTGGTAGTGGTTCTGGATGCTGACAAAGGGCGACCAGCCGCGGCAGTCGGCAATGGTGTTAGCCCGCGCCAGTTGCCAGGCGGCAAAGTTGGACGCGCCAATGTAGCGCACCTTGCCGCTGCGCACCAGATCATCGAGCGCCCGCAGCGTCTCTTCAATCGGCGTGGTCGCGTCCCAACTATGGATTTGATAGAGGTCGATGTAATCACTTTGCAGGCGGCGCAGGCTGGCTTCGACACCGTGCATGATGTGATAGCGCGAGGCGCCGTTGTCATTGACGCCCTTGCCCATCGGGCTACGCACTTTGGTGGCCAGGACAAACTTGTCCCACCGCCCCTTGAGCGCCACGCCCAACGTCTCCTCTGAGCGCCCTCCTTGATAGACATCCGCCGTGTCGATCAGGTTGATGCCCAAGTCGAGCGCAGCGTCGATGAGGCTGCTGACGCCGGCCTGATCCACCTTGCCGCCAAATTGATTCGTCCCCAGGCCGATGGCGGAGACACGCACGCCGGCGCTGCCGAGTTGTCGATAAATCACAGGTAAATTTCTCCTTTTCCGAAACTAATAATTCATGTCCATTTGCAGTACTTCGATTAGGGGATCAGCTTAAGTCTAAGCCAGAGTTGACGAGCGCGCCGTAATACTTCATCATTCAGTTGCAGGAGATCAACCGTGGCACGACCAGTTAATGCTAGACCCAAAATGTATAAATAATCCGAAGACCAGGCAAAGTGATCGGACCAAGTCTGCTGGCGTGGGTGAAAAAGCGCAGTTAAATCGCCTGTCATCGGGTCCACGCCGGTAATTGAATCTGTTTTGCGCAAATTACAGCGTGGGCAGGCATAGCAGAGGTTATCGAGTGTGGTTAATCCACCTTTTGCGCGTGGAATCACATGATCACAATGGAAAGACTGGGCGGTAACAACCTGTGGTGAAAGACAGTATTCGCAGCGGTAGTTTGCCCGTGTCGCAACCTGCGCTAAAAAGCGTGACGCCATAAAAGCATCAATTCATTCTTGGTAAGGCGGTGGTTTGGTTTAAACGCCACAAGGCTTCACTGTTGGTCAGCATGATCTGTTCATATTCAGCAACCAACGATCGCAATTCGCTCTGTTCATTCGCGGTTAAATTACCTTCGGTGTTCTTCGCCATCAGCATTTCCATGCGTTTTTGCGCAACAGGCGACATTCGTTGAAAGACAACAACAATTGACTCTTGATGGGCATCCTGTTGGTTTGTCAGTTGCTGAATAATATCATCTTCATGTAAAGGGATGGTTGCCTCTAACGTCTGCACGACCAGGTTTTCTAGGGAAACAGGAATCGCATTGGCAAATTTTTGTAAGCGCGTATAGAGCGGCGCAGAGACCGGGATCGATAACACCTGTTCTGTCATAGGTTATACTCCCTTTCTTGGCTAGGGCTTGTTTTGCCCACAGAAGTTCGACTTTTGTCAAAAGTCGAACTTCTGCTAATGTACTATAACTGCCCCTAGAAACTTTGTCAATCAGACCCGTAGCTCATGAATATTCTCACGCACCTTGAAGATTGCCCTAGCAATGTCGTCCATCGCTTCGGGTTCGGCCAGGAGGGCGCTCTGGTGCATCCAGGTCCCTTCAGTGTAGCAGGCCCGTTCGGTGGCGGGGCAGGGCAGGTGGCGGCTATAAGGTTCGGCCAGCGGCGGCTGTTTGTAGAGCGGCAGCGTATAGCCGACCGAGAGTGGCACCCCTTCGGCGCGCAGGGCACTGACAAAAGTCTCGCGCGGCACCCCCTGCCAGGCATCCGGGTCATAGCGCATGATAAAGAGATGGTGTGCATGATGATCAGCCCGTTCATCCCAAACCGGCGGCGTCAGCCCCTCGACCTCGGCCAGGATGTTGTGGAGGCGACGGGCGTTGGCTTCGCGTTGGGCCAGTTGGTCGTCAAAGCGTTCCAACTGAGCCAGGAGAATGCCGGCCTGCCAGGCGGTCATACGCAGGTTGCTGCCCAGCATGTGGTGTTGATACCAAGCGCCTTCCGGGGCGCGCCCCTGGTTGATAAAGCTCCAGAGTTTGCCGGCCAACTCGTCGTCATTGGTCAACAGAATGCCCCCTTCGCCCGCCGTCAGGTTTTTGCTGGCTTGCAGGCTGAACGAGCCGATGTGACCCAAAGCGCCCACTGGCCGGCCATGCCAGGTGCTGCCGTGGGCATGAGCGGCATCTTCAATCACAGAGAGGCCATGCTTTTGGGCCAGCGGCAGAAGTGCATCGAGATCCACGGGCAGGCCGGCAAAGTGAACGGGGATGATCGCCTTGGTGCGGGGTGTAATCGCCGCTTCGACCAGGTTGACATCCAGGTTATAGGTATTGGGGTCAATATCGACAAAGACCGGTGTCGCGCCGGCCAGACGCGGCGCATTGGCTGTGGCGATAAAGGTGTAGGGCGGGACAATCACCTCATCGCCGTGGCCGACGCCAACCACGCGCAGCGCCGCTTCCAGGGTCAACGTGCCATTGACAGACGCAAAGCAATGTTTAGCCTGATGGCGCTGGGCAAAGGCCGCTTCAAAGTCGCGCACCACCTGATTAAAGCCACCCCAGGCGCCCGATTCGAGAACCGTCTGCAACCCTTTGCTCTCCCCCTCGCCCCACTGCGGCCACTTGGGCCAGGGCGCCGTCCGCACCGGTTGTCCACCGTTGATTGCCAGTTTGCTCATACTCTCTCCTTTATCGGACATAATCAATAGTCCGCAGTCGTTTAGTCGCGTAGTCCAAAGTCAATTGATTTGACCTTGCTTGTGTTGCGCTCTGCTAATAATATTAACTGATGCTACTACACAGTGTAGCGGATCACGCGCTTCTCGCCAAACAAGGATTTGGGTTGGTGGTTGGTTCGTTGGTTGGTTGACGGGTGATTTGGTCATTGCCGCTAAATCGAGTACAATAGCGGAAAATTTATAAACGCTGACACATCACAGCGAGAGAGCATTGGGAATAATTAATTGTCAATGGCGAACGGTTAATGGTTAATTGTCGTTGCCTCGACAAAGCATAGGAGTTACGCAGTTGACGGGCGCTACCAGAGACCTGTCAGGTTTCGCAAACCTGACAGGTCTTGTCCAACTGCGTAACTCCTAAAAGCATTAACAATTATTCATTCGCCATTGACAATTAATTATTCCAATCGCCGAAGGTGTAAGTCAGGCGGGCAGCCACGCCCGTCTGGCGACGCTCTCAGGCAACCGGGATCGTTGTGAGGTAGCAACTCTGGAAAGTGTTGGGCAAAGATCGCCAACCGCCGACGGGGCAACGCTGGCCGTACTGCAGTGGCCAGGCTCAATCTCTCAGGTTTTTGACAGAGTCCACGGGCATCCGTTTTGGGTGCCCGTTTTTTGTTGCCGGTTGTACTGGCTAGCCAATAGAGAGGAATTTTTATGGAGAGTGGAATGACTGCAAGCCGCAACGCGTCAGCCTTGATCGATCTGCTGCCGCGGCAGGATCACTTTATTCAGCGCCATATCGGGCCAAGCGAATTGGACATCGCCCGTATGGTGGAAGTCATCGGCGTCGATTCGCTGGATGCCTTGATTGCGGAAACTGTTCCCCAGAGCATCCGCCTGCAACACGAACTAAAACTGGCCGGCCCCCGCAGCGAATCGGATGTATTGGACGAATTGCGCGCCCTGGCCGACCAGAATCAACGCTTCCGCTCCTTTATCGGCATGGGCTACTATGGCACCTTGACCCCCGGCGTGATCTTGCGCAACATCCTGGAAAACCCCGGCTGGTATACCCAATACACCCCCTATCAGGCCGAAATTGCCCAGGGCCGGTTGGAAGCGCTGCTCAACTTCCAGACCATGATCATGGAGTTGACCGGCATGGCAATCGCCAACGCCTCCATGCTCGACGAAGCGACCGCCGCCGCCGAGGCGATGACCCTTTGCCGCCGCGCCCAGGCCCGCAACGTCACGGCCAATATCTTTTTTGTCGATGAACGCTGCCATCCCCAGACTATCGACGTGGTGCGCACCCGCGCGCTGCCTCTGGGCTATGAGGTAATCGTTGGCGATTACACTACGTATGATTTCAGCAAACCGACCTTTGGCGTTCTGCTCCAATACCCGGCCACCGACGGCTCGATCTATGATTACGAAGCGTTCTGCGCCAAAGTCCATGCCGCCGGCGCACTGGTTGTCGTCGCCACCGATCTGCTGGCGTTGACCCTCCTGCGCGCGCCGGGCGAGTTTGGCGCCGATGTGGCCGTGGGCAACAGCCAACGTTTTGGCGTGCCGATGGGTTATGGCGGTCCCCATGCCGCCTTTATGGCGACCAAGGATGAGTACAAGCGCATCATGCCTGGTCGGCTGGTCGGTGTGTCGCAGGATGTCACCGGCGCACCGGCGCTGCGTCTTTCGCTGCAAACACGCGAACAGCACATCCGCCGCGAGAAGGCGACCAGCAACATCTGCACCGCCCAGGTCCTCCTGGCGGTGATGGCCTCCATGTATGCAGCCTATCATGGCCCGCAAGGATTGCGTCGTATTGCGCAACGCGTGCAGCTATTGACCGCAGTGCTGGCGAAAGGGTTGCGCCAGTTAGGCTACACAGTCAACGATGCGCCGATCTTTGACACGCTCAAGATCAGCGGCGGCCCTCACCAGCAGCAAGAACTGATTGCTGCCGCGGAAGCGCGCCGGGTCAATTTGCGGATCTATGCGGACGGCGCTGTCGGTGTGTCATTGGATGAAGCGACGACCATCGCCGAGTTGCAAACCCTCTTTGCCATCTTCGGCGCCGCCGATCTGGTTGGCATCGAAACGTTGGCGACAGGAATTGACCTGGAACTGCCGACCGTCCATGCCCGCAGCAGCGCCTATCTCACCCACCCGGTCTTCAACAGCTATCACTCCGAGACCGAAATGTTGCGTTACATCACCCGGCTCCAGTCGCGCGACCTGTCGCTCACTCACTCAATGATCCCGCTCGGCTCCTGTACGATGAAGCTCAACGCTACCACCGAGATGATCCCCGTCACCTGGCCCGAATTTGCCCAGCTTCACCCTTTTGCGCCCCGGTCGCAGGCTGCCGGCTATCAAGAGCTGTTCCGTCGTCTGGAAAGCTGGCTGGCCGAGATCACCGGCTTTGCCGCCACCTCGTTGCAGCCGAATGCCGGTTCCCAAGGTGAATATGCCGGGCTGTTGGTCATTCGGGCCTATCACCAGGCGCAGGGGCAGGGCCATCGCACGGTCTGTCTCATCCCCTCGTCGGCGCATGGCACCAACCCGGCCAGCGCGGTCATGGCGGGCATGGAGGTGATGGTTGTCAAGTGTGATGAGAATGGCAATGTGGATTTGACTGATCTGCGCGCCAAGGCCGAACAACACAGCGCCAACCTGGCCGCGCTCATGGTGACCTACCCGTCCACCCACGGCGTCTTTGAGGAAGAAATTATTGAAATCTGCCGGATCATTCATGCCCACGGCGGCCAGGTTTATATGGATGGCGCCAATATGAACGCCCAGGTCGGCCTGACCCGCCCCGGTGACTTGGGCGCCGATGTTTGCCACCTGAATTTGCATAAGACCTTTTGTATCCCGCACGGCGGCGGCGGTCCCGGCATGGGGCCGATCTGTGTGGCTGCTCATCTGGCGCCCTATCTGCCTAATCATGCCGTGGTTGCCGGTGTCGGCGGTGAACAGGCCGAGGGCGCAGTCTCGGCTGCGCCGTGGGGCAGTGCGGCCATTCTGCCCATCTCCTACACCTACATCGCCATGATGGGTGGCAGCGGCTTGACCCAGGCGACCAAAGTGGCGATTCTCAACGCCAACTACATTGCGGCGCGTCTGGAACCCTACTACCCGGTACTCTATCGCGGCAAACATGGCCGCGTCGCCCATGAGTGTATTCTCGATACCCGCCTCTTGAAGCAGTGGGCTGAGGCCGAGGATATTGCCAAGCGGCTGATGGACTATGGTTTTCATGCCCCCACCATGTCCTTCCCGGTGCCGGGGACGCTCATGATCGAGCCGACCGAAAGCGAGTCGCTGGCTGAGTTGGATCGCTTCTGCGACGCCATGATCGCCATCCGTGGTGAGATCGCCGCCATCGAACGGGGCGAGGCCGATCCCCACGACAATGCCCTGAAGAATGCCCCCCACCCGGCGAAAGTCATCATAGCCGACGAGTGGAATCATGCCTATTCGCGGGAAAGCGCCGCCTATCCGGCCCGCTGGGTGCGCGACCACAAATTCTGGCCCGCCGTCGCCCGCATCGACAATGTCTATGGCGACCGCCATCTGGTCTGCGCCTGCCCGCCGGTGGAAGCTTACGCTTAACAACTTCACGCTCCTGGCGAGTCCGTGACTCGCCCCAGTCTGCTGCGAGTCACGGACTCGCCAGGAGCAGAAGCTATTTCCGAACGGTTGCTTAGTATAGAAGTGTTATCCTTTCAATCCACACACCATTCGGTTGTTCTGTACTCAACGCCAAGTTGATCGTTGACTCACTCCCGCTGGGAGTGGGCGCAGGAACATCAACGATTACGACTGCCGCTTCTGTGGTCGGCGGGAACGTCGCCAGGGTTTGACTATCCCCAGTACGAATCTGTAAATCTACGCCCGGCAAGGTTCGGTAGCGCAGTTGGAGTTGACTTTGTGGCGGTGCATGATGGATCGCCAGCGGAGCAGACCGGCCGATCAACGCCCGTTGCCGATGCCCATCTTCCCGTTCTTCCCGTGGTCCCCAGTTGACAGCGCCCAGCAGCACATAAGGAACCGGCTTTGTCGGTGGCTGGACGCGATGCACGGTAATCCGCTCATCGGCGTAGAGCGGCGCCTGCCCGGTAAAGAGGGCGTTGGCGAGTTCTTCGGTGTAGCTCCGTTCGAGGCCGCCGGGCATTTTGTAACGGTCCTGAATCACCAAGTCAATGCCTAGATCCGTCAACACGGTGCTGCCCACCGCCACCGGATCAACCTCCAGAATATCCGGCCCCAGGTGGCGGAAATGTTGCAGCAGCGGAATCCGCTCGGTCAGGGTGCGCGGGTCGTCGCGGCTGATGTAGGCTACGGCCAGCGGTTTGTGGTGGACGGTTTGGTAGAGCAAGTAGCCGGGGCGGTCATAATTCATGGGCAGGTTGAGAATGCCGCGCACACCAGCCATCTCCCGAATTTGGGCATAAAAGGCCGGCGTATCCGGTGGACTCATGGGATAGGGCGCCACCCAGAACTCGCCCAACAGCAGTAATAGGAGCGCGCCGCTGAGCAACCAACTGGTCAATGCGCGCCGTCGCTGCAAGAGGGTCGCCAGGCCGATGCCGGCCATCACAGCCACAGCCAATTGCACCATCAACGCATAGCGGCTGACGCTGCGGCTGATGCGCATAAAGGGAACAGTCCGGTTGAGCAGGGCAAAGGGCGTCCACTCCGGCGTGGTGCTACTGGGGGTGGTGGGCAGGTCGGCTTCGGTGATGTTGCCCAGATGGATGCGTGGCCCCAGCGCCAACAGCAGAAAAAAGAGCGCCGTCACCGCCCAGAAACGCACCGCCGGTCGCCAGCGCCAGAGGGCAATCAGGGCGAGCAGCAACGGAATGTAGCCCAGGCTGATGGTGCGCTCACTGACCGGGGCGATCTGGTTGCCCGGCCAGGTGAAGCTCTCCGGTCGCCATAGGGTATGCAGCCGGTTCGGCACGAGGAAATCCAGTAGACTGGCGCTAAAAATGTAGAGATCGCTGGTCGGTCGCACCATAAAGTTAAATTGCGTCGCCTCGCGCACCATCGGGATCAACACGGGACTCAGCAATAGCAGCATGAGAACACCGGCCAAACTTGCGGGCAGAATTGCCGATTTTAGATCCTTCCAGGACAAGTTTTGGATTTTGGATTGCCAGAGAACGACGATACCGGTGAAGAAGAAGAGATAGAGAACAAAGTACCAGTCACAGAGACCAGCCAGGGTTAAGAAAAAACCGGCCATCAGCGCATGACGCACCCACGGTTTCCCCTGACGATTGCGGGCAACTGCTTGTAACAAATACAAGGCATAAAAAGGCATCCACTGCAAGCTCATCACCTGCATGTGACCCAATAGGTGGGCCATGTGGACGGGGGCGAAGGTGAAGATGGCCCCGGCCAGAAAGGCGGCTAGTGGATAGTGGATGGTTGATGGTCTTGTCCGATCCACCATCCACCGCGTCAACAAATAAACCCCATACCCCGCCACCGTCCAACTGAAAAAGACGACGGCGTTGTAGGCGATGAAGAGGCTGCCGCTCAGTTGCAGGGGGAGGGCGAGCAGGCCGTTGAAGGGGTTGAGGGTGTGAAAGTAGAGACCGACGCCGGTGGGGTAGTAGAGCAGATCGGTGACAAAGGGGGTCTGTTGCCGGTCGACCAGGGCGGTTTTCACCCACCAGAGGTTCCAATAGTTCTGCCAGCCGTCAAAGCTGTCGCCGGGAATGGCGGTGGTCAGTTGCGTAACCAGCGGCCAAGTCATGACAATGGTGAGCAGGAAATAGCTCAGGAGAACGAGGCCGTGTTGGATTGCTTGTCGGGCTGGGCGAGTTGTGTCAGTTGTCGGATGAGCCATGCTGAATTAGTGCTATGATTGAATCATTACTGGAATGAAGCTGTTTGAAAGGTTGCAATTGGGGGCGGCAAGAGTGCCGGGGACGGGCCAGCAATTATTTGGTCATTGTAAGCGCTCCCTGGTCCGTCCCCGGCACTCTTGCTAGTCGTCTACTTTGCGAACAGTTTCTAAAGATTTCAGTGCAGTATACTGCATTCTGTGCTATAATACGAATGAAATAGAAGCTACGCAACACCTTTTCGTGGCGACAGGCCAAACCTCCGGGAGGGAGGCAAAGGCAGCTTTCTAAATCGGAACAACTTTTGCCCCCTCCCGGAGGTTTGGCCGGCTTCCGCGTAAGTCACGAGCAGAGTAACCGAAGGAGTATCTTGTGCTGGATGAAGAACCAACACCAGAGATGCAAGCATTCATCGCAATGCACCCCATGCTAAAAAAGCAATACTTTGGTCAGTATGTTGCCATTTATCAGAACAAGGTGATTGACCATGATCGGGATCGCCAAGCACTCTATTTGCGTATTGACGAAAAATATCCCGACGACTTTGTCTGGATCAGCCCAGTGGAAGAAGAACCAATTCCAACGTTGGTCTTTCGTTCGCCACGCCTAGAGACAGCGACAATTTTATGATCTACTTTGACGAAGCGGACAAAGTCCTTACAGAGGAAATCGCAGCGTACCATAAGCTCCACCCGGTTTTATGGCAGAAATATCCGAAGCACCATGTAGCTCTTTTTCACGGCGAAGTCGTCGATCATGACGGTGACGGTGTCGCCTTAAGTTTGCGGATCTACCAACGCTTTCCCGATGAAACCGTACTGATCCGACAGGTGGAAGCTACCCCAGAACGCGAAATTCGTATGCCTTCTACGCGTTTCGTTTGAAACGATTGAGAAGCCAATAATAACCGCTTTTTTCGGTAGCCATGCAAAGGTAGTGATAATCAGACGATAGGTAGAGAAGCATTAGAGTGATGAATAAAGAACCCAATGGCGCCGATATGATTGGCGAGCTTTGGTCTTGCCACTGCCTTTGTCGACGATGCGATGGCGTTTGCTGGGCAGAACGCGCACAGCGGCCTCCCAGTTATCCGTGTAACCAATGGCACACGGCCGATAGACAGCAGGCACTTTCGCCCACAGGGCTGCGGCACGCTGGCGGCGGCGATCCCCCACCTGGGCGGCCACGATTTCGCACGTCGCGGCATCCATGGCCAACCAAAGCCAGACCTGGTTGCGGCGCTGACCGACGAAGCGCCAGCGTTCGTCACACTGGCGCGTGCGCGTACGGTTGCTTCTTGCGGCTGCTGCGCATCCACCTCGTTGACATACCTTTGTAGCCAGCGCGCTGACACCCCCGTCACTCGCACAATCCCAGCCAGGGAGATCCGTTCCCGCAGGCGCGTTTGGATCTGCGCTTTGGTCTCGTCCGAGACCCGTCGCCACTGCGGATTCTCGACACACTGGCGACCACACGCTTGGCACTGGAACTTCGGTTTCCCGTTATGGCTGCGACCATTTTTCACGATCACTTGGCTTTCACATGTTGGACATTTCATCCCTTCCTTATACCATCACTACCTTTGCATGTCTACCCGATAGTCTACTGGTAAGAACTGTACTTGAATCTCATATGCCCTATAGCAAAGTGCGGGTTGCCGTAAAGCGCCATGACTTATTGCCTCCGTGGCTTTTGTCAGCATGGGCAGATTATGCTGATAGAGCGCCTGAATCTGAAGTAGAAGACCCAGGAGAAAAATAGTCGCGCTGCAAAGTTACTTGAAGTATTGGTGAACTGCAGCGAAGATTAGATCGAAGCAAATGGGCGAGAACCCGGGTTCATTATGGCTTTCTAACCGTTTTGGTTGTTCAAGAATTTGTTGTTTCCTCACTATTCGCCCACTGCTTCATTACTGTAGTTGAAGGTCATAATAGCAACCTTTGTTGAACCCGCATCCATTGATCGATTTGCGTTCGTGTATGACCGAAATTCGCCCAACCGTGGTCTATGCAGTATGCTTCTTTCCCTTACGTGTATGTGATCACCAAGCCTGCACCCACATTGACGTGTGCTGGCCAGCACCCCGGCTCCAGAGCCGTTGCCCATTAGAACCTGGGCTAGGGGTGCCTCCAGGCACTTGCTCATGTTTACCCCGGTCAGGAACAGGAGCAAGGAAAGCGGGGTTGCTTTTTCCCTCATTTCCTGATACAATCCAGACCATTGACAATTCGTTCACACCGTTTCTCGTACCTAGCCCTGGTCGCTTACATACCAATTATATAGTGGAACAAAGTAGAACGAGGAGGCAGCATTAGAACATGATCAGACAAGGATTTATGGAACGAAAAGGTAAGATCGAAGAATTGGATCGCTCATTCGATCTCGATTTTTGGCAATCACAAACACCTCAGGCAAGATTTCTTGCTGTATGGGAGTTAGTAGTTCATGCTGCTAAAATAAAGGGGACTCATGTTCGTCAACTCCGACTTCACCGATCTATTGAAAATTTTCAACGACAACAACGTTAGATATTTGGTGATTGGTGGATATGCTGTAGTCCAATACGCAGAACCGCGTTACACAAAAGACCTTGATCTTTGGATTAGCACCGATCATGCCAATGCCGCTGCTATTTACAAAGCATTACAGGAGTTTGGCGCGCCGTTGGCAAATTTGACGGTGGATGATTTTTCCGAAGAAGGTTACTTTTACCAAATGGGTGTACCACCAGTACGCGTTGATATTTTGATGGGTATCCCCGGCGGCAATTTTGAGGAAGCATGGCAAAAACGAGTTGAAGTTGACTTTGATGGGCTAAATGTTTCGTTTATCTCAAAAGCTGATCTCATAACGGTAAAGCGCGCCTCAGGTCGGCCACAAGACTTAATTGATGCTAAAAATCTCGATGGCACGAAGAAACGAAAGAGAAGCAAATAACCAATCACAACCGAATGCTTCCTATATGGGCGGGTGCTGACAACGACTTCGGGTGGATTGTTGGCTAGGTTGCTCCTACCGCTGGCTTCGGCTAAGTGGTTTTTTATCGGTCACCAACCCTCACCGTTTCCATGCCATTGATACCCACACCGCTTGCGAAAAGGTTCATTACACAAGTCACTATCTTGCCATACCCCGTTCTCAAGCAGAAATAGAACGAGTTGTCAATAAAGCGAAAGCGATCCGTATGCTTAACCAGAAAAACCTTTTGCGCTAACATAGCGTAAGTAAAGCATCATATTTTACTTACGCAGAACGGTCATGATCAAATTCGTCAATCGTGGACGTGAATTGGCAGGAGAAGATCGTCTTGGTTGGCGAAGTAAGGTGGACAACAAGCGCGCTGGGCATATAGACGCTTGTTGTGCTAGGGGCCAATCAAACTGCATGAATGATCTCCGTGTTCCTTCGCTCTGTGTTTAGTCTTTGAGCGCCATTAAAAGACTAAACACAGAGCGAAGGAACACGGAATAGGTAAAATTTGCGCCATTACGCCATCCGCAACAACCGCTTCCCAATCAGCGCTTGCGGTAGCGGATGTACCGGCCGCTGCGGCTTGACCACCTGTTCATAGAGCCGGGCGACCCGTTCGGCGGTGGTTTCGATGCTGTACTCCTGCCGTTTGACCAGGGCGGCGCGGTGCATCTGTTGGTAGAGATCGCTATCATCCAGAATCTGGGTCAGGCGGCTGATAAATTTGTGGGTCGAGTTGACCAGAAAGCCATTGCCGCCATCGTCGATCACCCCATCCAGCGCCGGGTCGCGCCAGGCGACGGTGGGTAGGCCACAGGCGGTGGCTTCGAGCGCCACCATCGGATGCACTTCGCTCTGGGAGGTGGAAATCCAGAGGTCGGCGCTGTTATAGACCGCCGCCATCTGCTGGTAGTTGACCAGCCCGGTCAAAAAGAGGCGTCCGTCCAGCCCGTCCCGTTGCCGACGTTCTTCCAGTTCACCGCGCAATGTCCCATCGCCCACCATCACCAGACAGACATCATCCCGGCGGCGACAGAGGTCGCGGAAGAGATCATAGGCCAGCAAAGGGCGTTTCTCCTGATTCAAGCGCCCCACCCAGAGCAACACCTTGGCCGCTTCCGGCACGCCAAAGTGGCTTTGCAAATAGTCTGCCGGCCAGGGGTAAAAATTATCCAGCTTAATGCCATTGGGAATCACCGTCACCGGCGGGGTCAGATTGAGTTCAGCCAGGTAGCGCGCCGCCTTGGCCGAAGGGGTGATGATGGCGTCGGCTTTGTTGCAGATCAACTGGTCGAACTTCTCCACGGCTGAATCGAGCAGCGGATCCAACAAGCCGCCCAGCGCATCGGGCAGGTAATCCCAGTAGTGCATATACTCCTTGGTCATGGTGTGATAGGTGTAGACCAGCGGCAGGCCAAAGAGCGCCGAAACTTGCCAGGCCAGCAGGTTGACCGACGTGGAGGTATGCACATGGATGAGATCAAAGGGCAGTTGGCTGAATTTATTGAGCAGTTTTAAGGAGACCGGGTAGCTCAGATTGACGCCCTGTTTGGCATTCACACGCATGGAGGAGAGCAGGAAGACATCATCTTTGCCGGCTGCACAATGTTCCTTCCAGGGCAGAAAGAGGACCACCCGGTGGCCCTGTTCGCGTAGCGCTTCGGCCAGGAGTTGGGTGCTGGTATCGACGCCGCTGGCGTACATCCCTTCGACAAAAAAAGCGATGGTCAAAGGCCGTGGCGCTGACTGGACTGTAACCGGCTGGAGCGGTTGCTCTTCGGGCAAGGGTGTCCGCACCCGGCCATTCTTCGCCACCCAATCGCCCTTGATCGCATCGTCATTGATCGTTGTGTGCTTGTTGGTCATATCGGTTCGTTTCCAGGAAGCTGGTTGCTTTCAATTGCCCTTGCAAAACATGACAAAAAGACAAGTATAGCGCGCCTTGGACAAAATCATGATTTTTGCAGAAGCGCGGCGACACAAAACGATCTGCTCCTGCAATTGGCACGATCACTTCGCCAACTTCTTTGTCGGCTAATCCTCGTTATGTAATACGTTATGCTTTAATAAAACGTTGCAACCCTACCCGGAAAGCCACCCCAACTCAAGCATGCGGACTACAGACTATCAACTCGCCTGCGCCGGCAAAGCGCCCAGCAACTCCAACGCTTTTTGCAATTGGGCATCCTGGCTGGCGCGAATTTCGGCTAACGTCATTTCACGCACAAGGGCCGGCGTCAACAAAGCGGCGCCTAGGGGCAATTCCACCACTTCATCGGGCTGGATACCCTGGTTGCGAATCAAGCGGCCATTGGGCGTAAGCCATTGTTTCACGCCGAGCAAGAGTTCCGAGCCATCTTGCAAGGTATAGGGCTGGAGGACGGTGCCGGTGCCAAAGGTGGTTTCGCCAACAATCTGGCCGCGCTGCTGATCTTGAATGGCGCCGGCAAAGATTTCGGAAGAGCTGGCGCTGCCGGGGTTGACCAGCACAACCAGCGGCAGATCGGTCGCCTGTCCGCCGGCCTCCACCGGATAGGCGGTGCGATTGCCGTCGGCGTCTTCTTCCAAGAGGACGTTGCCTCCCGTCAAGAATTGGCTGGTGACGCCAATGGCCTGATCCAGCAGGCCGCCAGGGTTATTGCGCACATCGACCAACAGACTGGTGGCGCCGGCTTCCTTGGCGGCATTGATCGCCGTCACAATTTCATCCGTCGCCTGGGCGCTAAATTGACTGAGGCGAATCAACGCCACCTGCGTCTCCGGCACCATCGTCCACGAGACGGCTGGGATGGTGATCTCGCCACGCGTCACCACAATCTCCAGACTGCGGTTCTCTTCCGGGCGAAAGAGGGTGAGCGTCACCTGGCTGTCCGCCGGACCGCGCACCTTTTCCGCAATTTCGGCCAAGGTCAACCCCGTAACCTCTTCGCCGTTGACGGCCACAATCACATCACCCGGCTTGATGCCGGCCTGTTGCGCCGGGGAGCCATCAAAGGGCGCCACGATGATGGGCAAGCCCTGATCTTCGCCCAACTGGGCGCCGATGCCGGTAAAACGGCCCTCGATGCTGGTCAGCCGATCTTCCCGTTGTTCCGGCGTTAGGTAGCTGGTGTGGCCGGTGTCCCCCAGGGCATCGACCATGCCGCGAATGGCGCCATAGGTCAAGCGTGTCGGGTCGAGCGCACTACGATCGACAAAATTGCGTTGCACCAAATTCCACGCTTCCCAAAAGACATCGAATTGTTCTGGTTGTTCTGCTGTGCGTGTGATACAAGGGGATAAATTGGCGCCGCCGATAAATAACCCGGCGCCAAAAGCCGTGCCCGTGAACAACAGGAGCACAAAGAGGGCGCCAACAATTTTTAGAAAAGTTCTCATTCCTTTATTCTCCAAACCGGGTAAGCAGTAGATTATAACGTCATTCTTAATTCGTAACGACTCAGTTCCTCGCCAGTCACGGACTGGCGAGGAACTGAGTCGTTACCTTAATTCTTATAAATAAGTCATATAATCGATAAATCACAGAAAGTCTGTGCCAACCCTACCCTTTTAAAGCAAGTTGACACGGCAGATATTCGATTGTATAATCGAATACACTCAGTCAGCGAAGCGTTAAACTCGATGAATCAGCCTGCCCTTGCCGTTCCGCGGCTGTTGGCGTCCATAGCAAAGATGTCTACTAGCGAAGACGCATACTACTGTTTGTCGTGCCACCCCTGCATTTCGCTTACAATTTTGGATAAAATGCCCGGCATTTTAGGATGTCGTGCTAGCTTGCTTTGAGGTGAAAACTGTGACCATTGGCTATGTGATTCGACGGATCGGGATCTTTTTTCTCATTGTGATCACCGCCGTTACCCTCAACTTTCTGATGCCCCGCCTCAGAACGACCAACCCCATCCAGTCGCGTATGAACCAACTGGCGGCGCAGGGGGGCGTTTATGAGAACCAGATTCAGGAACTGATCAAGATCTATAACGCCAAATTTGGCTTTGATCAACCACTTTGGCGGCAATACCTGACCTACTGGGGCGACCTGTTGCGGATGGATCTTGGTGTATCGGTGGCCTTCTACCCACAGACCGCCCTTGATATGATCGCCCGCTCCGCCCCGTGGACAATTGGCCTGCTGACCGTATCGACCCTCATTGCCTTTGTCCTCGGTACGCTCCTGGGTGCGCTCATGGCCTGGCCGCGAACAAGCAGCCTTGCCACGGCGCTATCGCCGCTCTTTATGACGCTCTCGGCCATTCCCTATTATCTGGTGGGCATGCTCTTCATCTACCTGATCGCCATGCGTTGGCGGCTGCTGCCGGTTGGCGGGGCGTACACTTCTGGTACGACCTTATCCTTCAGCTTACAGTCAGCGCTCGACATTGGCAAGCACGCCATACTACCGGCGGCGTCGATTGTCTTGAGCAGCATCGGCTCCTGGGGGTTGGGAATGCGCGCAATGATGACCACTACGTTGGGCGAGGATTATCTCCACATGGCGGAGGCCAAGGGCTTGAAACCGGCTACCATCTTCAAGGATTATGCCCTGCGCAATGCGCTGTTGCCCCAAATCACGTCGCTGGCGATCTCGTTGGCGATGGTCATGTCGGGCGCCGTGTTGGTGGAAGTGATCTTCGGCTATCCGGGCGTGGGCAATCTGCTCTTCAAGGCGATTGCCGGCAATGACTACTTTGTCATCCAGGGCATCGCCCTCTTCATCACGCTATCGATTGGCGTCGTCTTGTTAGCGCTGGATCTGTTGTATCCACTCATTGACCCGCGCATTCGGTATCGCCAAAGCTAGGAAACAAAGCGTCATGGTAAGGAAAGAGAACACTTTTTTGGAAGCGTTAGGTCGCTATCGCTTGTTGATTGCCGGCGCCCTCCTGGTGTTGTTGATCACCCTCTTTGGCCTAGTGGGTCAGCTCTTCGTCCCTTTTGAAAGGTCGGAAGTGGGCGCTGGTCGTCCGGCCAAGCCGCCGTCTGCCGAACATTGGCTAGGCACTGATCAACAGGGTCGGGATATATTAGCCGATCTCATCTATGGCACCCCCACCTCTTTGCAGATCGGTGTCATCGCCGGCGTATTAGGGGTGACGTTGGGCGCGCTGATGGGCCTTGTCGCTGGTTATGCCGGTGGCATCATTGATGAGGTGATTCGGATTATCGTCGATATTTTGCTGACCATCCCCAGTTTGATGATCTTGATCATCGTGGCGTCCATGCTGGGCGCCGTCTCGGTTGAGGCAATGGCGTTGATCATTGCGGCCTTGTCATGGATGTGGCCGGCGCGCACCGTGCGGGCGCAAGTCCTCACCATTCGTGAACGCATGTATGTCCAGTTGGCCCGCTTCAACGGCGCCAGCAACATGAAGATCATCATCGGCGAATTGCTGCCGAACCTGGCGCCCTACCTGGCGGCCAACCTGGTCGGCGCCATCTCCGGCGCCATCCTGGCGTCGGTCGGCCTCTCGACGCTGGGGCTGGGGCCAATGACCAAGCCGTCGCTGGGGCTGACCTTCTACTGGGCCATCACCTACGGCGCGCTGATTCGCCAGATGTGGTGGTGGTTTATGCCCCCCATTGTGATCATTATCATCCTCTTCTTGGGGCTTTTCTTGATGAGCCAGGGGCTGGATCAGATCGCCAATCCCCGGCTGCGGAGCAAAGCGTGAACCTGACATATAGCGGTGCTAATCAATCTATAGTAGGACAGTGAGTCAGTGAAACAGTCAGTCAGTTTCTGCTGAACCAGTAACTGACTGTGCTACTGTCCCACTGCCCACTGTTTTACTGCTTTTTGCGAGAGGTGCGGTTTGAATTCGATTATCCTTCAGGTGCGCGATCTCCGCGTCCACTATTACACCCGGCAAGGCCCGGTGCGAGCAGTCAACGACATCTCCTTTGACCTCTATGCCGGTGAACGGCTGGGGCTGGTTGGCGAGTCCGGCTCTGGCAAGACGACGGCAGCGCAGGCGTTGATGCGCTTGATCCGCCCGCCCGGCAAGATCGAGGGCGGCCAGGTGCTGCTCGACGGTCTCTCGCTCCTTGCGTTGCCCGATGAACGCATGCGCCAAATCCGGTTGGCGGAAATTGCGCTAGTCTCGCAAGGCGCCATGAACTCGCTGAATCCGGTTGCGCGGGTGCGGCGTCAGATCGAGGACGCCTTGCGCGACCACGGGGTGAAGATGGGAGCGCGGGAACGGGCCGAGTGGATTGGCGAATTGATGCAGCGGGTCGGCCTGCCCCGTAACGCGGCGGACATGTTCCCCCACGAGTTGAGCGGCGGCATGAAACAGCGCGCCTGCATCGCCATCGCTATCTGTTTGAAGCCCAAGGTTATCATTGCCGACGAGCCGACAAGTGCATTGGATGTCGTTGTGCAGCGCCAGGTAATGGAGACGCTGGAGAATCTGCGCGCCGACTTGGGCGCGTCGGTCATTCTCATCGGCCATGATATGGGGTTGATGGCGCAGGCGGTGGATCGCCTCGGCGTGATGTATGCCGGCGACCTGATTGAGACCGGCAGCATTGCCGAGCTTTTCGACGAGCCGCTCCACCCTTATACCCGCTTGCTCATGGCGAGCCTGCCTTCGCTGGAGCGCAAGGAGGCAGCAAAAGGGATTCCGGGGTTGATGCCGTCGCTGCTCAACAAGCCAACCGGCTGCCCCTTTCATCCCCGCTGCCCGGATGCGTTCGACCGCTGCAAGGTGGAGGAACCGAAATTACTGACCGTGCGCCCGCACCGCAATGTCGCCTGCCATTTGCATGCACCGGAGATGGCGGGGGCTACCGCAACCGGCAAGGGGGCGGCATGAGCGCTTTACTTGAAGCCCGTAATGTAACCAAAGTGTTCGGGGGCGGCCTCTGGCAACAGGGCGCCGGCCTGGTCGCGCTGAACAATCTATCGCTGACCATTGAGGATGCGCCACCGACCATCACTGCCATTGTGGGGGAGAGCGGCAGCGGCAAGACAACGCTCGCCCGCCTGATCCTCGGCCTTACCGAGCCGACCAGCGGCGAGGTTCTCTATCGTGGGGTTGATCTGCGCAAGCTGGATCGCGAACAGCGCCGCCACTTCCTGCGCGAGGTTCAAGTCATCTTCCAAGACCCCTACGAAGTCTACAACCCGTTCTACCGGGTCGATCACGTTCTCAACGAACCGGTGACAAACTTCCGGCTTGCCAAATCGAAAGCGCAGGGGCGGGAATTGATCGAAGAGGCGCTCACTTCGGTTGGTCTGCGCCCGGAGGAGACGCTGGGGCGCTACCCGCATCAACTGAGCGGCGGTCAACGGCAACGGGTGATGGTGGCCCGTTCGCTGCTCTTGCGCCCGCGTGTGATTGTCGCCGACGAGCCGGTGTCGATGATCGACGCTTCTTTGCGCGCTACGGTCATTGAAAGTCTACGCAATCTCAACCGCCGCTTTGGTATCTCGCTTATCTACATCACCCATGATCTCACCACCGCCTACCAGATGAGCGAGAATATTGTGGTGCTGTACCGCGGGTCGGTTGCTGAAGTGGGCGATGTCGAGCGGGTGGTCAAGGAGCCGGAGCATCCCTACACCCGCTTGCTGATCGGCTCCATCCCGCGACCCGACCCCAAGCACCCGTGGGGGAGCAAGGACGATGTGACCGATGCAGCCAATAAAGGCGGCGGGCGGCAGGGGTGTCAATTTGCTGATCGCTGTCCAAACGTGATGTCGATCTGTCGTGAGAAGGCGCCGCCGCTCTACCAGACCGCGCCCCACCGCGCCACCGCCTGTTATCTCTACAAGGAGGCGCCGGTGGCCGGGTCGGAGAAGCTGAGTGAGATTTTTGTGCCGCCCGCTTCACCTGTGCATACTTAGCCGCAGGAATTTGACGGTAAAAGCAGCCGGTTGTTTGACTTGCCAAGCATCGACTGTCTATTTATAACTTTGGTTCTACCGGAACCCGGGAGACCCGCGTACAATCTGCCGGGAAGATAGACCGGTTAGCTCACTCTGTTCCGGGTGAACCATCACTTTTGTTTATAACAAAGGAGGAGGTTAGTTGTCATCATGTTAAACTCAACACGTTTGAATCGCCGTTCTTTTCTGATGGGCCTCGGCGCCAGTAGCACGGCTATGCTCCTGGCCGCTTGCGGGCAACCGGGCGCGCCGGCGGCTCCGCCGTCCGAAGCCGGTTCCGGTGGTGGCGCAGCGGCAGCGCCGGCCGGCAGTGGTAAGGCGGAAGTTGCGCGCAAGGATACCTTGATCCACTATGGCGGCGACACAGAAATCCTCGAACCGACGAACTTCAACCCCTACTCGCTTGGTGGTTTGGGGCGCATCCGTGGCCCGCTCAACAAGACGATCTTCGAGTTCTTGTACTACTACAACCACAACGATGGGTCTGAGATTCCCTGGCTGGCCGAGAGCTACACGGTGGCCGACGACTTTACGAGCGTTTCTGTCGTCATTCGCCAAGGCGTGACCTGGAACGACGGCACGCCCTTCACGTCAGATGATGTCAAGTTCACCCTGGAAAAACTGCGCGACACGCCGGAACTGGCCTTCTCCTCCGATATGAAGGAGTGGGTCAAGGATGTCACCGTGGTCGATGCCCAGAACTTCACCATCAATCTGAACAAGGCCAATCCCCGCTTCTTCTACTTCTACTTTGTGGAGAACTCGGAAATCCAGGTCGCCATTCTGCCCAAGCATATTTGGGAGAACGAAGACTGGACCACCTTCCAGAACTACGACCCGGCGAAGGGCTTGCCGGTCGGCACCGGGCCGTTCAAGCTGGTCGAAGCCGGGCCGCAAGGCGTCTTCTTTGATCGTGACGACAACTGGTGGGGCGTCAAGACCGGCTTCTCCCAGGCGTCCAAGGTCACCCGCCAGTCCTTCCTGCCCCTTGGCGCCGGCGCTGCGGTCTTTGCCCGCATGATCAACAACGAACTGGATGTGGACTGGACCGTCCAACCCGGCGAGTTTGTGGCCGGCATGGCGCAAAACCCGGATCTCAAGAGCTGGAACGCCGAAGGGCCGTCGTGGGGCGCTGCCGATGCCTGTATGTACACGTTGGGGTTGAACACGCGCTGGGGGCCGATGGCCGACGTGCATGTACGCCGCGCCGTGCAAGCGGCCATCAATCGTACTGAGATGGTCGATCTGGCTTACGAAGGAGGGACGATCCCCTTGGTGTTGCCCTTCTCGAGCTTTGGCGGCCTCGATCCCTATGAAGAGTTAGTTGCCGATCTGGTCGAACAGTACAAGCCCGACAATCCTTCGCAGGAACTGGTTGATGCCGAAATGGCGGAAGCCGGCTATGAAAAGGACAGCGAAGGCTTCTGGGCCAAAGACGGCGCCCGCCTACAGCCCGAATTCCATTGCGCCTGTTGGCTTGGGCCGATGGGGCCGGTGATCGAAAAGCAACTGCGCGACGCCGGCTTTGACGTGACGGTCAAGCTCGTCACCACCACCTGCGATCCCTTCTTCGAGACGGTGCGCACCGGTCAGGCCGACCTCTGGATCATCGTCCACTGCGGCAGCAGCCGCGAACCGTGGGGTACGCTCCAGCACTACCACAGCAAGTTCGCCTCGCCGGAACAGGGCAAGACGAACAACTACATCTGGGCCAACAGCCAGTATATGAACCCGGAGTACGACGCCATTATCGACCAGTTGGACGGCATCCCGCCCTCGCCCGATGACAAAGCGTACACCGATCTGGTGCGCCAGGCTGTCGAGATCTACCTCAACGACGTGATCGAAATCACCCTTTCGGAAGAACGCCATGTGCGCGTCTACAACTACCACTACTGGAAGGGCTGGCCGAATGCGGAAGATCCCTATGTGGCGCCCTACGCCCTGTGGGCCAGCATCATGACCGCGCTGCTCAAGATCGAACCGACCGGCGCCGAGTAGTCTAGTCTTGAAGCCGTAGCGCCCCCCGCTGCACGCACGTTTTCGTCCCGTAGGGATGCCTGAGTTTAGGGCAACGTAATCAGGCCCAGCCCGCTCACAGCCGGTCCGTGACCGGCGTCCTACACGCCGGTCACGGACCGGCTGTGAGCGGTGTCATTCTTAAACGCAAGCATCCCTACGCGACGGCTTATCGCAGAAAAACGCTCTTGTATGTCAGTTCTTTCTCGCCGCAGAAGTAGCCTAGTCGGCATCATCCTACTGCTTGCTATTGCCGCCTGTGGGCCAGCCTCAACAAACACGGCGGCCAGCGTTTCTAATAAGCAGGGATTGACGACAATTGCCGTCGCGCCCACCACCCAGCCGTCCGCCGCTGTACTGTGGGGCAGAGTGCCCTATTGTAACTGCTTTGCCGGTTCGGCAACCGTCAACGTCGCCGATGCCCTGAAAGAGGCCAAGCTGACTGTCAACCTGCAAGAATTAAGCCCGCGCGATGGCTGGCTCTATTTTGCTGTGACCTTCGACCCTGCCGCTGTAAGGAGTGCTCAGGTGAGTGACGCGATGGTGGCCGGCGGCGCTGAGTTACTCGACGGTCCGCCTTAACACGCACACCATACTCTCCTCGCGTTTCCATTCTTTCTGCTTGCCACGCACCGACCGCTCCGCCAAACCCCACGATAACTCTGCGATTTCTTCAGAATTTTCCCACATTTGTTTTGTACAATCGATCAAGGGGGATGACTGTGCGCCCCGGTGGCGAGGAGGCGTGGATGATTCTTGCACAGATTGACGAAACCGGCTATAACAAGGCTATGGCACACGAACGAATTTTGGTTGTGGATGACGACCGCGAGATCACCCGTCTGCTCCGTAGCTATCTCGAACAGGCGGGGTACGAAGTTTTGACCGCGCCCACCGGCGAGAGTGCGTTGCACACCCTGCGGCGTGAACATCCCGATCTACTGATCCTCGATCTGATGCTGCCCGACCGTGATGGCTGGGATGTGACGCGCGTAATTCGCAGCGACGCCACTCTGGCCGATACGCCAATCATCATGGTAACGGCGCGCGTCGAAGACACCGACAAAATTCTCGGCCTGGAACTGGGCGCTGATGACTATATCACCAAACCCTTCAACCCGCGTGAGGTGCTGGCACGGGTACGGGCGATGTTGCGCCGCCAGCAGAGAATTCTCGATCATGGCGTTGCTACAGTCCTGCAAGTGGGCCGTCTGCGCCTGGATGTGGCGCGCCATGAGGTCACCTTGGATGGCGCCCTACTGGAGCTGACGCGCACCGAATTTAACCTACTGCAAACGCTGCTGCAAAACCCCGGCTACGTCTTCACCCGCAGCGAATTGATCGAAAAGGCGCTGGGCCACAGCTACGAGAGCATTGAGCGCTCGCTTGACACCCATATCAAAAACCTGCGGCGCAAAGTGGGCGACGATCCCAAAGACCCGGCTTATATTCAGACGGTCTATGGCGTCGGCTATCGGTTGGTGGCGCCATGAGCAAACGGTTCCGCTTTAATCAACTCTGGCAGCAATTTAGTCTGGCCTTTGCCGGCGTGGTGATCATTGCCGCCATTGCGCTGCTGGGCATCGGCTTTCTGTTGCGTCCAGATCCACCGGCTGATCGACCGCCACCCAACGAAGCGCAACGCCTTGAATTTCGCACCCGCGCCGCCGAAATTTTGACCCGCTCCTTGATCAGTGTGGTGGTGATCGGCAGCGTGCTGGGTATTGCCGCTGGCGTGTGGATGAGCCGCCGTTTGACCGCCCCCCTGGAGGAATTGGCCAAAGGGACGGAAACCATCGGCGCCGGCGATTTGAGCTACCGGGTCAAACCACAGGGCAGCGCCGAAATTGTGGCGTTGGCTCAGTCCTTTAACCAGATGGCCGGCAAGCTAGAGGAAGGCGAACGTCTGCGCCAAAATCTGTTGGCCGATGTCGCCCATGAGTTGCGCACGCCGCTGACGGTGCTGCAAGGCAACCTGCGCGCCATTCTTGACGATGTCTATGCCCTGGACAAAGCCGAAGTCGCCCATCTCTATGACCAAACCCGCCATCTCCACCGGCTGGTCAGCGATTTGCATGAGTTGGCGCAGGCCGAAGCGCGCCAGTTACCGCTCAATTTACAAACGACTGATCTCGTCTGGTTGGTGGATGACGCCGTCGCCATCTTTGCGCCGATTGCCGAGGCGGAAGAAGTGCAGTTGCAGATGAACTTGCCGAAAACGGCTGTCATGGTGCAGGTGGATCAGGCGCGTATCACCCAGGTTTTGCAGAATCTGCTGGTCAACGCCTTGCGTCATACCCCGGCGGGCGGCTGTATCACGGTGCGCCTGGTGGTGGATGAGGCGGTGAAGCTAACCATTCAAGACACGGGCGACGGCATTGACACCGACCATCTGCCCTATCTCTTTGATCGCTTCTACCGCACCGACAGCGCCCGTGACCGTGACCACGGCGGCGCCGGGTTGGGGTTGGCGATTGTGCGCGCCTTGGTGGAAGCGCATGGGGGGCAGGTGGCGGTTGCCAGCGCGGGGCGGGGGCAGGGTAGCACCTTTACCATCATGCTACCCAGTTAAAGATCAGCCATGATACAAAACACGATTTGGGATTGCCAACCCAGCCAGCAACCTTGACGTGATCACTTCGTCGCCTGTATATGGCCCAACAGCGCATATTCGCCACTGGAAAGCGTATAGACCTCCACCGACCGGGCTTTGGGATCGACCAGCCAATATTCGGCCACCCCGGCTGCTTCATAGGCATCAAATTTGGTCTGGCGATCCAGACGAAGTTAATCATAGCAGATTACAAACCTTACCATTACAGAAATCGTACCACATGCAGCCACGTTCACCAAGAAGACGCTACCCACATAACCGAGTTTTCACCCGTAACCCTCACCTAACCTACCGTTCACGAACGCGGCGTGATAGTCCCCTCCCCAAGCTGGGGAGGGTTAGGGAGGGGTTAGCTCACCTTCCGCAAACCCAAGCCGCGCCAACACCACCCCATCAATCACATCCAACACCGCCGACAAATCATTCAACACCGCCAAATTGGTAAACCGCACCACCGCAAACCCCACCCCTTCCAGAAACGTCTGCCGGATCGCATCTTCCTCTTGACTGTATTGATGCGTCGGCCCGTCCACCTCAATGATCAGGCGAATCTGCGGGCTGCAAAAATCGGCGATAAAGCGATCAATCGCAAACTGTCGCCGGAACTTCACGCCGCGGATCTGTTCTTTGCGCAACCGTTGCCACAGTTTTGCTTCGGCAGCCGTGGGTTCTTTGCGCATCTGCCGGGCCAGTGGTTTGAGCTTTTGCCAGAGTTCAGGTGACGGTTGCCAGTCAGTACGGGTGAGCATAGAACCCTCTTTCTGAGTTGCCGGTTATTAGGGAGAACACACAAACCCCCTCCTAACCTCCCCCAGCTTGGGGGAGGAACCGTTGTGCGGTTGAATGGATTGGTCGGGCTGCAATGAGTTGTGGCAATGAACGAGGATAGATAGTGGTGGACAAAGTTGAATCTACGTTTTCCTACTAAGTTTCCATAAAACAAGAACACCCTTTGTCACCTACAACGGCTTCCTCCCCAAACTGGGTAGGGTTGGGGTGGGGTTTGGTTTCCTGGCCTCGCAATAGGGTAGAAATCAAGGTACGTCTACGGCTAAAGTCCTCTCACCTTTAATCGCTTGCTTGTTCTTGCTGACCACGCAGCGTCGCAACCAACATCAGCCCAACCCCCGCCATAATCGCCATATCGGCCACATTGAAGACGCCGGTGCGCAGCCAGGGGAAGCCCACCTGCATAAAATCGACCACCCGCCCGTCATGCACAATGCGGTCGATCAAGTTGCCCAACCCGCCGCCGATGACCAGCGCAATCGACACGATCACCGGTAGGGGTGTTTGCGGCAAATAGCGCAGGGCAAAGATGCCGACGCCAGTCAAGAGCAACGCCGCCATCACGACAAAGATCCAGAAGCGCGTTGTGTGGGGCAAGGTAGCGCCCAAACTTAGAAACGCACCCGGATTCTCGGCATAGACCAGGCGGAAGAGACCGCCAGCATATTCCTGCATCGGCGCTGTCGCCAACGTCTGGCGCGCAACGAATTTGGTCGCTTGATCACAGCCGACACAAGAGATGAGAACAAAAAGCAGAATTAGGATGCGGTTGATCTTTGACATAATTGTTATCTTCCTACAAACGTGTCACCGTTATGTTGCTTCGTTTTCCTGGATTTCCGCTTCGATTTCCTGCGTGTGAGTACGGTAGTAATGCCAGGCGTTCATTAAAGCTTCTGCACTTACTGTGGGGTAGGCGCGTAGTAACTCGGCGTCACTGACGCCAAGTTTTTTGTAGCCAACAAGTACCCAAACTGGGATTCTTGTCCCGCTAATACGCGCCGCACCGCCACAAACACCAAGCGTATGCTCAATACCTGGAAAATCATCAACTAAAGGATTGAGTAAACTCATCGTGGTAAGTACGTAAGCTTGATTGCTATGTGTATACAGCTAAAGACGCCAACATCTCCGTGCGATCCCCGTCGCCCAATTCACCCAGCAAGCTCGGAAAATCCAGCGGCTGGCGACTGAAGACAATCTTGCCATCCTTGCGCGGCCACTCTGCCGGTGCGCGATCCCAGGCCAGTTCAATGCCATTGAAGTCCGGGTCATGGAGATAGAGCGCCTCATGGGTGCCGTGATCGGAAGCGCCGTCGATGCCCCAGCCGCCTTCCAACAAGCGCACGAGGGCGACGGCCAGATCGCGCCGGGTCGGGTAGTTGATGGCAAAGTGATAAAGCCCCGTCGTGCCGGGCGCCGGCGGCGCACCATCCTTGCTCTCCCAAGTGTTCAGCCCCAAGTGGTGATGATAGCCGCCCGCCGACAAAAAGGCCGCTGTGCCAAAATCCATCAGCAGATCAAAGCCGATTAAGTCGCGATAGAAGCGAATCGCCCGCGCCAGATCGGCTACTTTAAGATGAACATGGCCAATGCGCGTCTCTGCTGGAATAGCCGAAGTTGTCATGGTGAATTCCTTTCCACCGCCTATCCAAGCCAGCGCAGATCAACTGGGCAAGGGGCGTGATAAATCCGGTGGTTCAATGTGAATTAAAACCTTGGTGAAGAGCGGGTTGGCGCGGCGGATCGCATCCTGCACCTGATGAGCGACCACATGCGCGGCGCTGACGGTCATGTGGCCGGCGACGATCACATCCAGGTCGACGTAATAATCAAAGCCCATTTTGCGCACATGGCATTTATGGGTGCCAAGCACGCCATCAATCCGTTTGGCAATGGCGCGCACCTCCTCCTCTAGTTTAGGATCGGGTGCGGCGTCGGTCAGTTCGGCCAACGCCGGACGCAGCAGATTATAGGCGTTAAAGCCGATGATCCACGAGGCAAAGAGCGCCGCCCAATCATCGGCGCTTTCATAGCCGGCGCCGCCGATGAGCGCAATGGCAATGCCGATAAAGGCGGCCACCGACGTAATGGCGTCGCTACGATGGTGCCAGGCGTCACTCTTCACCGCCGTGCTGCTGGTGGCGTCGCCCACCTTGAAGACATAGCGGAAGAGCGTCTCCTTGGTGAGGATCACCAATACCAGCACGACCAGCGTAAAGGGGGCCGGCGCATGATGTGGCGTCTGAATCTCGCGCACGCTCTGAATCGCAATGCCTACGGCGGCGCCAAAGAGCGCCAGCGCGACCGCCACTGCCGCCAACGGCTCTGCTTTGCCGTGACCATAGGGATGGTTGGCGTCGGGCGGTCTGACGGAGATGCGCAACCCCGCCCACACGATGATCGAACTGACCACATCCAGGGTCGATTCGACGGCGTCGGCGATGAGGGCATAGGAATTGCCCAGCACGCCGGCCGCCCCTTTGATCAGGGCCAGCGCCAGATTGACGCCAATGCCCACGATGGTCGATCGCATCCCCTGGGCTGCCAGGCGTGCACCAGCGTTCTGCCCATGTGCATTCATCGCTTATGCCTCAAAGTAGTCCTTCAACCGGGCCAACCCGGTCTTAATATCTTCCACGTTAATCCCCGAATAGGCCAACCGGATGTAATGATTTTTCTCCCCGGCCAACGGGCGACCGAAGTGCTTGCGCGTGCAGAAGGAGACATCGGTGTTGGTCAACGCCTCGGTCATCAACTGGTTTACATCCGTAAAGCCTTTGCGTTCCATGATCTTGGTTACATTGGGGAAGAGGTAGAAGGTGCTGTCCGGCTTGGCAATCGTCACGCCGTTGATTGCCTGCAAGCCAGCCACTGCCGCATCGCGCCGCTCCATCAAGGTCTCGACAATGGCGTCGGGGCCGGTGGTGTCACCGGGAATGGCTTGGACCATCGCCCGCTGGATAAAGTGGGGCGAACAGGATTCGACATTGGTGTTGAGCTTGTTGATGACATTGATCACCTCTTTTGGCCCAATCGCCGCGCCCAGCCGCCAGCCGGTCATGGCAAAGCGTTTGGAACAGGTGTAGAGGATGACCGTGCGCTCCTGCATCCCCGGAATGTTGACAATCGACTCCGCCTTGCCGCTGTAGATGATTTCATGATAGGCGTCATCGCTCATCACCCAGAGGTCATGCTTGATCGCCAGCGCGGCCAGTTCTTCCATCTCCTGGCGGGTGGACTGGGCGCCGGTCGGATTCTGATAATTGTTGTAGATGAGCGCCTTGGTGCGCGGGGTAATCGACCGCTTGATGGCGTCCATGTCCAGCGCAAAACCGGTGGCGGTTTCAATATAGCCATAGGGCACGGCCACGCCGCCCAAATATTCAATCTGCGACTCGTAGATCGGATAGCCGGGGTTGGGGTAGAGTACCTCATCGCCGGGGTTCATCACGGCGGCAATAAACTTGCCGATGACCGGCTTGCCGCCCGGTTGCACCGACACATTTTCGGCGCTGTAGGTCACGCTGCGCTTGCTGCCCACATCCGCGGCCAAGACTGCCCGCAATTCGGGAATGCCGGCGGCGGGACAGTAGCCGGTGTAGCCATCTTTAATCGCTTTATAAGTCGCCTCGACAATGTTGGCGGGGGTGGGAATGTTCATATCGCCCAGGTGAAAGGGGTAGACGCGATGGCCTTTCGCCGCCCACGCCGCCGCGGCGCCGGAGACGGCAAAGGCGGTTTCTGTGCCCAATTTGTCCAGTTGTTTTGCCAGTTGCATATGCTTCCTCGGATCTGTTGCTGATGAGTACATGACGTGGAGGGGACGTCATGTGTGCGAATGATGGGAATTGCCTTCATTATATACCAGACGCCCGGATTGCGGAATTAAAAGTGGCAGAATGTAGCCTACCGGTTGCCTACGCATAGGGTAAGCGACTATACGATACGCTGTTTTCACTGACTAACAGGAGCCTGCCAACGGTGGAATCACACCAAGCCCGTAAAGCACGCTTACGCAAACCATGCTACGCTGTACCCGTTCGCGCCACGGCGTGAATCATGCCATTTCAGCGTTCCCAAAATACCGTTTCCCCAAGAACATTGTTTCCCAAGAAAGAGGAGGGATATGCGCATACGTTCTTTGCCGCCGGCAAAACTATTGCTCACTCTCCTGGTCTTCACACTACTCTCTTCATCGCAACTGACCAGAGAGGCTACGGCCGCGCCCAGTGGGCAACCGGCAGGGTCAACCACGGATACGGGACTTTTTATCCCGCTGGCTACTGCGGCAACAGCGATGCTGGCGCGGCAAGATAGCGCTGACCATAAAGTGCTTGTCGAACGCAGCCGCGCCGTACAAATCGACTTTGCCCAACTGGCCGCGCTCAGCAGCGCCGGTTCGACAAGCTCACGGCAAGCCGCGTCTACCCAACCATTGCCGCTGAATCTCTTTCCCGATCTGACGCTGCTGGCCCAGGCAGAGCAGGTGGCGCCCAACCCCAGCGGCGGTGGTTATGTCTGGAGCGGGACAGTCGTCGATCAGCCCGATAGCCTTGTGCAACTGGTCGTCAAAGATGGGCTAATGGCGGCGGACATTATCCTCCCCGGCGCCCTCAACGCCGAAGGAATGCCAATCATCGCTGTCTATCAGGTGCGTCCATTGGCGGACAATCTCCATCTGGTGCGTCAGGTCAGGATGGTGGAAACCGATCACACCACGCCCGATTTTCTGCCGCCGGAACCGACCGAACCGGGCGCCGGCAACATCCCCCAAGCCGACGACGGTTCGCTCATCGATGTAATGGTCGCCTACACCCCCCGCGCCCGCACTGCGTCCGGCAGCGCCGCCGCGATTGCCTTGGATATTGATGCCGCCGTGGCATTGACCAACAAAGCCTACGCTAACAGCGGGATCAACCAGCGCATTCGCCTGGTGCGCACCAGGGAGGTCAACTACACCGAGGGCAATATGGCCACCGACCTCAATCGGATCACCCGCAAGACCGACGGCTTTATGGACGAAATCCACACCTTGCGCAACGAAGCCGCCGCCGACATTGTCACGTTGATCGTCGATACCAACGAAGCCGCCGCCGGCATCGCCTGGATCTTGCAAGGGGTGCAGCCATCCTTTGAAGCCTACGCCTTTAATGTGGTGGACATCTGCTGTGTCGCCGGCGGCTTTGTCTTTGCCCATGAGCTGGGGCATAACATGGGAGCGGCCCATGACTGGTATGTCGATGACGAACCGGGCGCCTTTGACTACAGTCATGGCTATGTCGAGCCGGCGTGCAGCTTCCGCACCATCATGGCCTATGGCAGTCAATGTTCGTCGGTGCCCCGCATTGCCCACTTTGCCAACCCCGATGTGAGCTATCAGGGCAAAGCGACCGGCGTGCGTCCCGGCACCAATCTGAGCTGTTACGCTGGTAATGCCAACAACCCGGCCTGTGACGCTGATGTTCGGCTCACCTTTAACAACACGGCGCTGACCGTCGCCAATTTCCGCCAGAGCAACAGCACCCAACCGACGGCAACTGCTGTGCCGCCGACCAACACTCCACTGCCGCCGCCGGCGACCAACACTCCACTGCCGCCGGCGACCACGGTCACGCCGACAGAAACGCCGACACCGACCGGCGTCCTGCCCCCCACCGCCACCAGCCAACCGCCGACCAATACACCGGCGCCGCCAACCAATACACCGACGGCCACGCCGCCGCCCGACACAACACCCACAGCCACCCAAACGGTCGCGCCAACCCCCACCTGTCCGGCGCCAACCGCTACACCGCCGGCCACTGGCCCCACCTTGGAGATCAGCGGCGGACCAACTATTGGGGCGCCCGGCAGCTATTTCATTGTCATCGGGCAGCGCTTCCCTGCCAATACTACGCTGACGCTCTATATCAACAACCGGGTGATCGGTCAGATCCCGACCGATGCGAATGGCGCCTTTGTCGTCGCCTTGATCACCCTGCCCACCACACCCGCCGGCGCCTATCGCCTGTCCGCCGGCCCGGAATATCCGGCTGCCGTCACCATGATTGTTGACCCAACGGCGACCGTGACCAAACCCGATCCTAATGGCCAATCCCTGACCGTGCCGCCGGAGGTTACCCCGGCCAATCTGCTCTATCTACCGCTCATCCGCACGGGCGGCGGTAAAGGCGCTGAGGCCGAAATCGGCGGCGAGCCTTGCGCCCCGCCGCCGATCCCGACCGCCACGCCGACGCCGGGCGCTACCCCCACCCCCGGCGCCACCGTGGTTAGTATTGTCGCGCCGGCCCAAGGAACAGTGGCGCCCCCCTCGTTTCCCCTGCAAGTCAACACCAACTGGCCGGTGCATATGAATACAACATGACCGGATGAGCTTCGGCAAACTCATCCGGTCATGTTGTATCAGGTGTAGTTGTCGGGGGATGAGGTCAGCATCATTTTACGATCATGGGTAGATAGACCAGCGACCCGCCGGCAGCACTGTTGGTTGCCGAGTCGGTTGCCGTCACCGGTGCTGTCGCCGTGAGTACCGCTGTTGTCGTTACCGCGGCTGTTGTCGTCAGCGTTGGCGTGAGGACAGGGGTAGTTTCTGTCACTACGGTCTCACTGATCGCCGTCGCCGTCGTTGGGGTCTCACTGGCGGCGCTGTTCCCGCCAGTGACCAGCGGCAGGAAGAGTGCGTTCGCCGCCACATCAACCACTGTGTCAACCACAGTCGTGGTTTCGACCGTCGTCGTGATGCCCGGCGTCACGCTAACCGGCTCCGCCGTCACACTCTCGGCACTGGCCGCCCGTACCACGGGATCGCCGGGGCGGGTGACTTTGGCATTTTGCTCGGCCAATACCCACTTGCCGATGAAGGCGCCGGTGGCGTTGACATTCTGGCGGAAGTTGATCAGCCCGTTCGGGGCCACGACATAGGCGGTGATCGTCACATTCTGCTCAAAGGCCGCCGACCGTGGTTGGCTGCCCGGCCCGCTTTGCCCATCCGTACCGGCGACATGGAGGATGATACCGTTGGCATCCAGATTGGTCACGCCCGGCGCCGGCCCGACAAAGGCATTATTGTTGACCAGGAGCACACCGGCGATGCGCACTTCACTCGGCGCTTGGAAGTGAACCTTGGCGTTCTGGCTCACTGTCCAGGAAGCGAAGTGATAGAGTCCGCCGCTCAGTACCAGCGTGGCGCCATTGTTCACCGTCAGGGCGCCATAGCTGCCGGCGGCGAGTGTCTGGCTGCCATTGACGGTGACGGCCTGCGTGCCAGGGGTGATGGCGGGCAGCGCCGGTAGGCCAGAGCGCAACGGCAGCGCCAAGGGGGTGGTGCGTGTACCATTGACTACGCCTTTGCCGGTCAGATCGTTATAGCTGGGATTGTAGATCACCCCGTTGTTGTCCACCAC
>QWII01000139.1 GCA_021405325.1 Caldilinea sp. CFX5
CACAATCAAGCCCAATTGCGCGAATTATTGAACAATTACGGCCCCGTCGACGTCCTCTTTCTGGATGGCGTGGCGGAGGGGTTGAAACAACTGGCGTGGGAGCTGCAACCGGACATTGTCGTCACCCGTGGCGACCTGGCAACGCCGGAGCAACACCTGCCGGATCGCCCCATCCCCGGCCCGTGGGAAGCCTGTTTTACGCTCGGCACCCAGTGGGCCTACAAACCAACCAACGAAGAATACAAGTCAGGCACCAAGTTGATCGAAATGCTTATCGAAACCCGCGCCAAAGGAGGTAATCTGCTTCTCAACGTCGGCCCCAAACCCGATGGCGAAATTCCCATTGAACAGGCGGCGCGCATCCAGGAGATGGCGCTCTGGCTCTTTGTCAACGGTGAGTCGATGTACAACATCCGCCCCTGGCCCATTATCCGGGAGCGGCTGACGCTGGATCATGAAGTGTGGTATACCCAAAGCAAGGATGACGACACCGTCTACGCCATCGTCACCGGCACCCCCTGGCCCAAAGGCGAACGTAAGGTCATCACCCTGCACCATGTCCGCGCCACCGAACAGACCGAAGTCGAAATCTTGGGTCAATCGGGTAATGTCTTAGAGTATCAACCGGGGGTCAATCCCAAAGCCAGTTGGCGGCAAGATGACCAGGGGCTACACATTTCCGCCATGCGTGCCCAACGGCTCTACAACAACAACCGCTGGCCCAACCCGGTCGTCATCCGCATCACTCATGCGGCTCAACCAAATTAACCATTATTCGTTTTCCATTGACCATTAATTATTTCTATGACCAAAGCTCTCATCATCGGCGTCTCCTCCCAAGATGGCTCCTACCTGGCCGATCTCCTCCTCGGCAAAGGCTACGAAGTTATCGGCACGATTCGCCGCACCACCAATTTCTACCAGGAGAACATTCGCCACCTCATCGGCAAGATCCGCATTGAGGCCGCCGACCTGCTCGATAGCGAGAGCATCGCCCGCCTCCTGCGCGAATATCAACCCGACGAAGTGTATAACATTGCCGCCCAATCGGTGCCCGCCGACAGTTGGTCGCATCCCTACTACACCGGCGAAGTGACCGCCCTGGGCGCAGTGCGTGTGCTGGAAGCTGTGCGCCTCCATGCTCCCAAAGCCCGCGTCTATCAAGCCACCAGCCGGGAGATCTACGGCAACATCACCGGCGTCGCCACCGAGGCCACGCCGATTGACGCCAACAACCCCTACGGCATTGCCAAAGCCTACGCCCACATGATGACCCGCTGCTATCGCGACTCCTTTGGCTTGTTTGCCTGCGCCGGCGTCCTCTTCAACCATGAAAGCCCGCGGCGTAGCCTGCACTTTGTCACCCGCAAGATCACCGCCGCTGCCGCCTGTATCAAAAATGGGGTGAAAACGCCGCCACTTGATGAATTGGGCAATCCGCTAGTGACAGCGGATCACAAGGTTATGTTGGGTTGGCTGGATAGCGAACGGGATTGGGGGTATGCCCCTGAGTATGTCGATGCCATGTGGCGCATGTTGCAAAATGAGCAGCCGCGCGACTATGTGATCGGCACCCGTGTTTCTCATACTGTCCGCGATGTCTGTCAGATCGCCTTTGCCCACGTCGGGCTAGACTGGGAAGAGCATGTGATCACCAACGAAAAGTTATTGCGCCCTACAGAAATTGCGGCGCTGGTGGGTGATTATAGTTTGGCCGAGCGTGAATTGGGCTGGCGACCCCAGACAAACTTCGTGGATCTGATCCGCTTAATGGTCGATGCGGATCAGGAGCGCTTTCAGTGATTCGTGAAGCGTGATTCGTGATTCGTGTTGCGTGTTGCGTGCTACATCGTAGTTCACGTATTACGAATCACGTAGCACGAATCACGCACTTACGTTTCACCCAAATCAACCTATGGAGGAACACATGTCTGTCGAACGAAAAGCCCAGTGGCAACAAAAGCTCGCTGAATCCCGCACCGCTTTGCTGGCGCTGCTCAATGCTTTGACGCCGGCCCAGTGGGCGCAGCCGGTCTTTAGCGAAGGTGATACCTGGACGGTTACGACCGTAGTCAGCCACCTGCTCGATAGCGAACGGGGGATGAGCATTCAGATCCACAAGACGCGCAAAGGCGAAGAGACGATCCCGCCCGGCTTTGACATTGAGCGTTGGAACGCTGGCGTCCAGAAGCGCGTCGGCGATCTCAGCCCCGCCGAGTTGATCGCTGCCTTGGAAACGACCCGCACCAAAACCGTTGACGTGATGAATTCCTTAAAAGACGAAGATTGGTCACGCACCGGTCGCCATCCTTCCCGCGGCGTGATCACGATTGAGCAATATTACGAAACCATTTACGCCCATGAGCTAATGCACGCCGAGGATATGAAGCGGGCGTTGGCTTAGAATTGATACGTGATGCGTGATTCGTGAAACGTGCTGCGTGAACTGTGCCGATTAGACGGGGTTATCTTTATAATCCTTGAATCAACGCAACCACACACGAATCACGCTTCACGAATCACGTATCACGAATCACGTTTATCACAGAGAGGTAGTGCATGAACACACGAAACGCCATTCTCTTAACGGCGGTCGCCGCCGCCATCATCATGTTTGGATTGGGCTATTTCTTTGGCGACCGGTTGGCCGGCCCAACGGAACCTGCCCCCATCGCCACCGTCACGGTGAGCACCGGCGGCAGCAACAATACGGCACTACCTACCTTTACGGCTACCCCTCTGCCAGCGGCGGCCACTGTCGATACAACGGCGACCGCCAGTGCACTACAAGCCCTGATCGTTGCCGGCGTCAATGCCACCTTAACGGCACAGCCGCCCGCACCCACGGTCGCACCACCCACGGCTGCGGCAACACCGGTTCCCATCACCCGGCAGCCGACACCGGATGTCGCCGCAACGACCCAGGCGCTTGCCGTGGCTGTGCAACAAGCCGTGGCCGCGACGTTGACGGCTGTGCCGACGCCAACGTCCGTCATTGCCACGGCCACCGCCGGCGGCCCACCGACCGAAACGCCCTTTGCCACACCGACCTGGACGCCGGTTTCCACGGTGACGCTCCCGCCGCCAACCTATACGCCTGATTTCGGCGCGACCACCATTGCCTTCCAGATTGCCGTGCAGACAGCCGTGGGCGGGACGCTCACCGCCTTGCCGCCAACGTTGACCCCTGTGCCCACCTGGACGCCAACGCCTAGTGCCACTGTCAATGTCACCAGCACGGTACAGGCGGCCCTGGCCGCAACCATGACCGCGCTCGCCCCTAGCCCGTCACCGACCAACACGCCGCTGACCCTGGCCTCGCCCACGCCGACGGCTGATCTCAACGCTACCGCCACCGCCATCCAGGCAACCATTGTGGCCGGTATCGACTCCCGCTTAACCGCGATTGCACCGACGGCGACGTTGACGCCAACCTTGACCAGCACGCCGACCGCCACACCGGACATTACGGCGACAGTTGCGTCAGCCATTACCGCAACGCTTGCGGCCATCACACCGACAGTCACCAATACGCCGACGGAAAGCCCCAACATCACCGCGACAGTGGCTGCCGGCATTAGCGCCACCTTGACTGCCATTGCCCCCACCGTCACAGCGACGCCAACCGAAACGCCATTGCCCACGGCCACGCCGGATATTACGTCCACCGTGGCTGCCGCCATTAGCGCAACTTTGACCGCAGTCGCGCCGACGGCGACGGGTGTACCAACAGAAACCCCGACCGCAACGGCCACGCCCAACCTCACGGCGACCTTAGAAGCCGGCATCACGGCGACGTTGACCGCTCTGGCGCCGACCGTCACCGATACCCCAACTGAGACGCCAACGCCAACGGCAACTGAAGACATTAGCGCCACCGTTGAAGCCGCTGTCATTGCCACCTTGACGGCGTTGGCGCCAACCGAGACGCCGACGTTGATCGCCACCGAGCCAATCACGCCGACGGAAACGCCTGATCTAGAAGCAACGGAAACGGCGATTGCGGAAACCATTGCCGAAGCGGTCGAAGCTACGGTTGCTGTGCTGGCCCCTGCTGAATCGCCTGATATTACAGCGACGATCCAAGCAGCAGTCGAAGCCACCTTGACGGCGCTGGCGGAAGCGGCGCCTATTGGGGTGGAAACGCCGACGCCGACGGAGACCGTAACCCTGACGGAAACTGTGCCGATCACCGATGGCGCCGAGATTACAGGTACGCTAGAGATAACGCCAACCAGCGAAGGCGAACCTACGGCAGAGGAGGGTGCCGAAGCGACGGCGACGCCCGGCGAAACAAGTGATGGGACGTTAGCGCCCGACCAAACCTTTGCCCTGGAGTTGGGGAATGTCTGGGATGTGGCGCTGTCACCCAATAGCGCAACGCTGGCTGTCGCCACCGATAGCGGCCTATGGTTTAGACCGGTCGGTGAAGGCGACGCGACGACACTGCCCACGGCTGATCCGCTTTCCAGTCTTAGTTGGTCACCCAACGGTTTGTTCCTGGCAACGGGCGTGGGAAATCGTAGCGACGCCCAAAATAGCACCGGGGCTGTTTCCCTCTGGGATCTCGCCGGCAGCGAACCCCTATCGACCTTAACCGGGCCGGAAGCGGCGGTGTTGACCGTCGCCTGGTCACCCGATGGCGCGTGGATTGCCGTCGGCTCGGCTGATGAACGGCTCTACATCTGGGATGTCGCCACCAATGCGCTCAACGCCAGGTTGGGCCAGGAAGCCGATGTCACCAGCGTCAGTTGGTCGGCTGATAGCACCCTGCTGGCCGCTGCCGGTGATGATGGCATCGTCCACATCTGGCGACCGGCAACCGGCGAAGAAGTGCTAACCATCAATGCCCACCCCGATGGCCGCACGGTTATGCGCTGGTCGCCCGACGGCGCACTCCTTGCTACCGGCGGTGAAGACGAAACTGTGGTCATCTGGAATGCGGAAAATGGGGCGCCGGTCTTACAACTGGACAACCTGGGCGGCGCTGTGACCAGCTTGGCCTGGTCGCCCGACAGCAGCCGCATTGTCGCTGCCACCCGCCCATCCGATCAAGACGAGGAAAGCTATCCATTGCGCATCTGGTCTATCGAATCAGGCGAGCTACAATCGACCCTCACCGGCCCAACCGCCCTCGTCACCGGTATCAGTTGGTCTACCGACGGCCGCCAACTCGCCGCCGGTGCGCGTGACGGCACTGTCTTCCTCTGGACTGTGCCGGACAACGTGAATCCGTCACCGTAACCCATGACAGGGTGACAAGGTGACAAGGTGATCTCTTTCACCCCCTCACCCTGCCACCTTGTCACCTTGTCACCTTGTCATCTGTCAAGCCTATGATCGCCATTCATCTCGACAAAGTCACCGTCACCTATATTGCTCACCCCATCTTCACCAACCTTTCCTGGGCGGTGCATGATGACCGCTGTGTGGGGTTGGTGGGGCCGAATGGGAGTGGGAAGAGCACCCTGTTGCGGCTGCTGGCCGGCCAGCTTACCAGCGACACCGGGTTTGTCAACCGGCAGAGCGGGCTGACCGTTGGCTATCTGCCGCAGGAGCCGCAGTTACAACCGGCTGCCACCGTCTGGGAAGAGGCATTAACTGCTTCGGATGCGTTGCAAAAGATCGAACAACAACTGGCACAGGTGGAAGCCAAATTGGCTGACCCTTCCGTTTACAGCGACGAGAAGAAGCTGAATGCCGTTCTCGACGAACAGACGCGCCTGCTGGAAACCTTTGAAAAGCTGGGCGGGCCAGCCTATGCCGGGCGGGTGCGCGCCACCTTGCTGAGTTTGGGCTTTACCGAAGCGGAGTTTGCCCTCAAAGTCGAAACCCTGAGCGGTGGGCAAAAGAAGTTGGTGGGGCTGGCAAAACTGTTGATCACTGACCCCAAGGTGTTGCTGCTCGATGAGCCGGACAATCATCTCGATTTGGATCGCAAGCGGCTGTTGGAGCAGATCATCCGTGCACACAAGGGGGCAGTGGTGATCGTCTCCCATGACCGCTATCTGCTTGATCTGGTGGTCGATGAGATTGTCGAACTGGAAGATGGTCGCCTGAGCCAATACCCTGGTGACTACTCCCAATATGCCTTTGAAAAACAGAGCCGTCTGCTGCGCCAACAGCAACTCTTCCAAGCGCAAGACAAAGAGATCACACGCCTGGAACAGGCCGCCAAACGGTTGTTGACCTGGGGTCGCGTCTATGACAATGAGAAGCTGATCAAACGCGGCAAGAATATCCTCAATCGGCTCGAACGGATTGAGCGCATCGACAAACCAATCCTGGAACGGCGGCGCATGGATCTGGAACTCTCCGGCTGGCGGGGCAGCAACAAGGTGTTGGATATTCAGGAGTTGGACAAAGTCTTCACCACCGAAGCCGGGAACGAAACGATTGTGCTGGCCGGTCTCGATCTGTTGATCTGGCGTGGGGAGCGGGTCGGGCTGGTGGGGCCGAATGGCGCAGGCAAGTCGGTCTTGTTTCGGCTGATCAACGGCCAGGAACAACCGACCGGCGGCCAGATTGCGATTGGCCCAAGCGTTCAGGTCGGCTACTATGCCCAAGAGCATGAGACGCTCGACTATAACCGCACCTTGATCGAAACGATTCGGCAGGCCGTCCGTTTTTCCGAAAGCGAAGCGGTCAGCTTTTTGGGCAAGTTTCTCTTTGGCTATGAACAGGCCAGGAATTGGGTGCGCACCCTCTCCGGCGGCGAACGGAGTCGCTTACAGATGGCGCTCTTGATGCTCACCAACGCCAACTTTCTGCTGCTCGATGAACCGACCAACAACCTGGACATCGCCTCCGCCGAGGTGTTGGAAGACGCGCTCAATGAATTTGACGGGACGGTCTTGGTGATCTCCCATGATCGCTATTTTCTGGATCGGGTAGTGAACCGGATTGTGGAGTTGCAGGATGGCGCGCTGGTGGAGTATGTGGGGAATTATAGCGATTATCAAGCGGCGAAAACAGGCGGTTGAGATAGTTGTGATTGTTGACGGCATCACGCCTCATGGTTTCAGGCAGGCTGGAAAGCGTGCTGTGTGCTTCCTGGAATCAGCAGCCATCGGCTAAAATGTTCAATCATCAACCCCGTGACCACGCTGCTATCATCAAGCGAAAAGCCAATATACGCATATTCATCGACATCATCCCAGACGCTGGGGGTGGGTCTGCCGGTAAAATAAATCGTTAAAGCATCGGCTTTGGAGTTGTAGTTTACCCAAAGCTGGGTCGGATCGATGTTATGCGGAAAATAAGCTTGGACAGATTCAGGGATTGTCAACGCTGCCATATGATGGTTTCTCCTTGTTTCAATCGTTTGACCCCATAATATACCACAGCTTACATAGAATGATACGGTCAAAAGTAACAGAAATCGGTACTCATTGGAAGGTTTGACATTACCCGCTCCGGGTGTTATCCTTGACCAACTAAGTAACCTTTGTAACAATAGTAAGGAAACGCATGGCTGTTCTCTCCTTTCACTCTCTAAAAGCGCTGGCAAACCACTTTGACGGGCATGTCTACCGCGACTCGCTGAACGATTCGTTGCTGGTCAACGATGTCATGAACAGTTGCTGGCATCGCTACGCTTGGACGCATGGCAAGCGCGAGATCAAATTTGTCGAAACCCTCACCGGTGAGTTGCCGCTCATCGTCCAAATCTACCCGGCCTTTTAGCCATGATCTACTGGCGTCTCTTCCGCTTTTTGCTGCCCCTGGCGATCACCACCATTGTGCTGGAATTTGGTACACAGATGCTCAATGCCGGTATGGCCCGAATGCCCCACGCCACGGAGACGCTGGCCGGCTTTGGCGTCGCGTTGGGGATTATCCTCTTTCTGACCAGCCCGTTGGGTCAATCCAGGGAACTCGGCTTGGTGATGGGCGAGGGGGTCGCCGCGCGGCAACAGGTGCGCCGCTTTGTCCTTTACACGGGCTTTATGCTCACAGCACTGTTGGCCTTCCTGGCGCTAACGCCGATGGGTCACTGGATTATCGAAGATTTCCACGGCATTGACGAACAGATCGGCCAGACCGTGCGCACTGCCATGCTCTGGCTCGCGCCCTATCCGTTGATTCGTGGGCTGTCGCTTTATCACACCGGCTTGCTGATCCGCCACCGGCGCACAAGCCTGGTGAGCTATGCCATGATTGCCAGCATGGGGTGCAGCATTTTGACGGTCTTTCTGGCCTTGCCCTTGCCTTGGGTGGCGGCCCAGCCGGTGCGGCTACCGATTCTGGGCATCTATGCCAGTATTCTGGTGGAACTAGCTATTATTTTGTGGGGCTTTCGGCGGGTCGCCCGCGAGCAGACGCCGACCGCCAGCGACCCGATTGCGCCAACCGTTGGGCAGATCATTCGCTTCTTCTGGCCCCTGGCGCTCATTCTCATGTTGCAGGAGTTCAGCCGGCCCTTGATCAACCTCTATGTCGCCCGCCAGAGTGATGGGCCGGCGGCGTTGGCGGTGCTGGCGGTGGTCTATATCCTGGGGCGGGTGCCCTATGGCTGGCTCAACGACATCCGCAGTCTGGCCGCCGCCTTTCGCGAGGAGCCAAACAGTCTCCACTACATTCGCCGCTTTGCCATTGGTTGTACAGGCGTCTCGCTCCTGATGATGTTTGTCTGTTTTTGGACGCCCTTGCGGGAACGCATCTTGGGCGATCTGGTCGGCCTGTCGCCGGAACTGGTCGAAATGAGTCGCGTGCCACTCTATATTTATACGGCCTACACTATAGCCGTGTCCATCCGCGCTTATTACCAAGGCATTGCCCTGGCCGAACGACGCACACCAGCCTTAGCGCCCAGCGCACCAGCGCGCCTGGCCGCCATCTGGCTCAGTCTGTTAGTCTTGCCCTTCTTTGGCATCATGGGTGCGACGATGGGGATTCTGGCACTTTTTCACGGCTTTGCTGTCGAGGCGGCGACGGTTTGGTGGGGCGTGCGCGGACATAGACAAGTTTCGCTGTTTAAGAAGCAGCCGGTAATAGTTCGGCTGTAATAACAAATGTTATTTATGCGGTGGATGCCAGCCAACAGAAACCCAGTTACGTCGTACCGTAACGGCGATAAAATTATTTAAATCAAGTGCAATAACAGTGGCTCGACCACACGCTGTGCGTCCGATGATAAGCGTACCATCTTCACTCCACTGAAAGTGCTGAAACCACCGTTGTGTTCGCGGATTGAACAAAGGCATTTCCTCATTAATTAGTGGATCAATTCCATGAGTTTGACTACCTTTGCGTAAATTACAAGCGCGACACGCTAACCAAAGATTTTCCTCAGCATCTGTCCCACCTTTCGCACGCGGGATAATGTGTTCAACTTCGAGCAGCCAAGGTATGTATTCCTGGCGTGCCAAACAGTAACCGCAACGGTTCTGTGCTTGTGTGACAATCTTTATTCGCAATAAATCAGTGATCACTAGTTGTCATTCTAAGGGTGGGCGCAAACCGCGCTTAACAGCTTCTGCCAGAGCCTCAGACTGGCGAATCCAAAGCTGATGATATACCTGCATCAACATCATGAGTGATACCTGCTCTATTGCCGTTAAGGTATTTTCACGTTGCTTTTCTAGTAACTTTCCCAGCCGTTCACCCTGCTCCTTATCCATTTGTACTTTTGACAGCGCTATCACTTCTTCATCGGACAAAGCTGAAACAGGTCGTTCGGCTTTGGGTTTTGTTACCACCGGCGTCAAAACTACGCGCAAAGCATCGGTCAAGGTTTCTGATAACTCACGTTGCATCATTACTGCCCACTGTTGAGCATTTTCGTATAAATCATCAGGAAGCGTTAACGTTACTTGATTACTCATTTCTGCTCCAGTGCCCATCATGAAATAACACGGCCGCTGCGACAGGAACAATTTTGCTGCTATTATTGCATCATAGCACATGTCCGGCTTTCCGAAAAGAAGATAAATAAAGCAAAAGCTCTTACCTTATTTGCGCAATAGAATATGCTAGCGCTTCCTCTTCCGCCAGGCTACTCAATCCCCCATCCAGTCGGGCAGCCCGCAATTCATGCAAAATTTTACTAAAGAGCGGACCAGGCGGTAGCCCCAACTTGCGCAAGGCGTGACCATCCAACAGCGGGCGTACATGCCGCCATTTGACGAGATACTGTTGCAAGATCGGGGTGAGCGCCGGCTCAACATCCAAGGCGATCCAGAGCGCAATGGCTGCCGGTTCGGCGTGATCCAAAGCGGCGACAACCTGGCTAGGTAAAAGCGGGGCTGACATGAGAAGCGCTTGTTGTTCTTGCAGAACCCGCAACCCGGCCATAAAGCGTTGCGTCTCGCCGCGTAACGCCAGCCGTTCAATGAGCGCTTCGTGGGCGGCCAACGGTAGCCGCAGGACAAGGATGCCCCAATAGAGCCGTTCCAGCGGTTCGCTATGCAACGGATTGTCTTTGTCTATTTGGGCGTAAAGGGTGCGCAGTTTGGCGAATTGGGCAAAATGCCACGAGTCCATTGTCAACGCCGGATGAATTTGCTGTAACACCCCTAGATCAACGAGCCGTTGCAATGTTTTTTCCGGCGACGCTTCTTGCAAAATGCGATCTAATTCATGCCGAATGCGCGCCGCCGTTACCCGATCCAACAATTCAATCGCATCATGTAATAGCTCTAGCGTGCGTTCGGCAATGTTGAAATCAAAGCGTTGCTCATAACGCACGGCCCGTAGGATACGCGTTGGGTCATCAACAAAACTTAGACTGTGCAGCACCCGCACCACACCGTCATTCAAGTCATTAACGCCGCCATAAAAATCAAGCAATTCCCCCCAGCGGTCTGGGTTCAAACAGAGCGCCAGCGTGTTGATGGTAAAATCGCGACGGTGTAAATCCAGTTTGATGCTACCCCGCTCCACCGTTGGCAGGGCCGTGGGCGCAGTGTAAAATTCGGTGCGTGCGGTGACAAAATCCAGATGCGACGGCAGACTCTCCACCGTAAAACCGTCTTGCAGGCTGGCTAAGAGCAATTGCTCGTTGAGAGGATGTCCCTCATCCTGTAACAGCCACTTGGCGGTGCCAAAACGTTTGTGTGGCACAATGCGCCCGCCATAGCGCTCCTGCATTCGCTCGGCAAAAGCGATGGCGTCGCCTTCGATTACAATGTCCATATCGACCGCCGTTGCCGCTTGGTTGCTGCCGTTGAGCAATAGATCGCGCACGAAGCCACCGACCACATAGACCGCATAGTCCATGCGATCTACCTCGACGCCCACGAGTTGCAACAGGGCATATTGGGCCGGTGGCAAAACGGCGCGCAGCCGTTCGGTCAACTCAACTTTGCGTCGGTCGGGCAGGGTGGCTTCATCCCAGAGTTTAATGAGATCGGTACGGGTGGCAATGCCGATGATCTGCCCCTGTTCATTGACCACCGGAATCTGCCCCCAGCCGCTGTCGATCATGGTTTTGCGTAACTGATGAATCGAATCGGTTGGCTGAATCGTCACCGCGCCGGCCTGCATAAAGCGCTGCACCGGCGATGTTCCCAGCCCATGGTTGATCGCCCGATCCGCTTCGCGCCGGGTGAGGACGCCCAACAGTTGCTCCGTGCCATCGGCGCGCTTGCCGACAACCGGAAAGCCTTCATGACCATAGCGGCGCATCAATACAGCGGCGTCATCTATCGACTGGTCGAGCGTCAACATCTGGGGCCGACCTACGCTCATGATCTGGCGCACGGTGGTGGTGCTCTGGCTGTGCTGGCCAAGTAGTTTTACAATGGCGTCGCGAATTTGTTGGAGTGATTGCCCATGTACTGAGGCCGCCGCTGCTCGTGTATGGCCGCCGCCGCCCAGTGCTTGCATAATTTGACCAACATCAACAGCGTCGATTGTGCTACGCGCCACAATCTGGATCATGTCGCCTAGCCTGACCACCACAAAGAGTGCATCGGACTCATGAAAATCGCGCAGCCGGTGGGCGAGGGTACTCAAGCCGCTGGTATAGTCAGGGGCTTCTGCACAGGCGATAACAACGGTGTAGCCCTTGTTTTCAATAAATTCGCTCTGCTCAATGAGGGTTTGCAAAAGGGCGCGTTGTTCGGCGCTGAGGGGGTGTTGCAGAAAGCGATTCAAGACCTCCAGGTTCACCCCTTGCGCCGGCTCCATTAGCCAGGCCAAACAGCGGGCGTCGCGATAGGTGGTGGAAGGGTAGGTGAGACTGCCGGTGTCTTCATGAATGCCGAGCGCTAACAAGGTCGCTTGCACGCTGGTCAGGTCGATCTGCTGTTCGATCAATTTTTCTACGAGCAACGTTGTATTGGCGCCAACTGTTTCCCCCCACAGTTGCCAACCGGCGGGCAGGGTTTTGTCAACGCTATGGTGGTCGATGACCAAAAATTGCGTTTCCTCCTGAATGCCCTTGGGCTGGTTGGCTGTGCGCGTATCCACCATAATCACGCGGCTCACCTGCCCACGGGGCAACTCTTTGGGGTGGAGAAAGGGAAACTGGTTGCGGTAGAGGGTCACAAACTCGCTGACATTGCGGTTCATCTGGTAGGGCAGCAACGGCATTGCTCCCGGAAAGAGTAAGGCCGCGCCAAGTAACGAGGCAAGTGCATCAAAATCAGTATGTTCGTGGGTGAGAATCACTTCGGCGGTAGACAAGATAAACGTCAGCTTCCTGTGTCAATAAAACATTCAAGTTCTGCCCTGTTTCAGCTCCCGGCTCATCGCAGGCGTCATTTCGGTTTATCTTACTTGCTCTTGGCAATGCTGTCAATTGTACATGAAAATTGCGCAATTCTCCTGTAATCTTTCATGCTGATTGCTATTGTTTTTGCTTAATAATAAAGAAAAGAAAATATATCTGTTTCTGTCAGCCGCATTGTCAGCGAATCAGCGAGAACACGCAGGTTGATGTCAGGAAAAGCAGTCATTGTCATGATAAGCTGGTTTTGTGCAATAGCCTTACCGGGTTGCACAGCCATCGCGCCAGTGCTGACGGGTTATATAAGAATTACGGATTTGTTTCGGTACTCGTAGGTGCGGTTACAAACCGCACTGACTTCGGGGAAGCTATGCGGTTACAAACCGCACCTACGAGTACCCGTTTATTTTCCTAACCTTCCTATGACCCTACCTGGTCGCAAATCGAAAGGATTTAACCTATGTTTTCTTTGTTGCTTTATTTTGTAGTAGGGGTGATTGGCTTCTTTCTCTTGATTGCCATCCTCTCGTTGTGGATTCGCTACATCCCCAACAATCGCGTCGGCATTGTGGAAAAACGCTGGAGCAATCGCGGTTCGATCAAAAGTGGTTTCATCGCCCTCAATGGCGAAGCGGGCTTTCAACCGGATCTGCTGCGTGGTGGTATCCACTTTCTGCCACCCTTCCAGTATGCCGTCCATCGGGCTGCATTGGTGACGATCCCCCAAGGCAAGATGGGCTATATCTTTGCCCGTGATGGCGAACAACTTAGCCCAACGCAAACCCTGGCTTCCAATGCCGTGGTCAAGGATTTCCAAGATGTCGTTGCCTTTTTGACCAAGGGCGGTCAACGCGGGCCGCAGCGCATGATCCTGCGTGAAGGCACCTACGCCATCAACCTGGCTCAATTCGTGGTGATCACCGAAGGCAAAGTCTACTCCTTGTCATTGAGCCGCGAGGAGGAAGAGATTGTCCAGCGTATGGCCGACCTGATTGGCGAACGCCAGGGGTTCCGTACGGTGGTGATCAAGGATGCCGACGACATGATCGGTGTTGTGACGGTGCATGACGGGCCATCGCTGCCCCAAGGCGAAATCATTGCGCCGACAGTGGGTGAAGATCCGAATAACACCGATACCTATCATAACAACTTTCAGGATGCGGATCGCTTCCTGAAAGCCGGCGGCAATCGTGGTCGCCAGTTGCAGGTGCTGGTCGAAGGCACCTACTACATCAACCGCCTCTTTGCCACCGTGGAGATGATCCAGAAGACCATCATCGAGGTGGGTAATGCCGGCGTCGTCATCTCCTATACGGGTGTGACGGGTACGGATCTCTCCGGCGCCGATTACAAACATGGCGAGTTGGTGACAAAAGGGCAACGGGGCGTCTGGAATGAACCGTTGTTGCCGGGCAAATATGCCTTTAACACCTACGCCGGTAAGGTGATCAGCGTGCCGACCACTAACATCATTCTCAAGTGGAATCGCCGGGAGATTGGTTCGCACCGCTTTGACGAAAACCTGGCCGAAGTTTCGCTCATCACCAAGGATGCCTTTGAACCGTCGCTGCCGCTCTCGGTGGTGGTGCATATTGATTACCGCAAAGCGCCGTTGGTGATCCAACGCTTTGGCGACATCAAACGGCTGGTCGAGCAGACCCTGGACCCGATGGTGGCGGCCTACTTCAAGAACATCGGCCAGACGCGCACCTTGATCCAACTGCTTCAGGAGCGCAGCGATATTCAACGCATTTCCAGCCAGGAGATGAAACAGAAGTTTGAACATTACAACCTGGAACTGGAAGAGGTGCTGATCGGTACGCCGCAATCGTCGCCGGGCGACACGCAGATTGAAAACATTCTGACCCAACTGCGTTCCCGGCAGATTGCCCAGGAGCAGATCGAAACCTATGCGCGCCAGCAGGAGGCGGCGGTCAAAGAGCGTGAACTGCGCGAAGCCAAAGCGCGGGCGGATCAACAAACCAAGATTACCGAATCGGAGTTGAGCATCACCGTGCAAGGCAACGAGGGGAAAGCGCAATACCAGCGGGCGCTCCAACAAGCTGCCCAGATTCGTGCGCTGGCCGAAGCGGACGCCGAAAAGGCTGCCCGTATCGGTATCGGTCAGGCCATCGCCATTGAAGAACAGGTGCGCGCCTATGGCGGCCCGCAGTTCCAGGTGACGCAACAGGTCCTCAACCGCTTTGCCGAGGCGATTCAAACCTCCGGCGTGGATGTGGTGCCCCGTGTGGTGATCGGTGGTGGCGGCGGGGCCAATGGCGCTCAACCGAGCGGCAGCAACCTGATGGAAGGGCTGCTGGCGATGCTGCTCTCCGAACGCATGGGGGTCAACGTGGCCGGCGAAGTGGAACGGTCGCCCGAAGTAGATGCCCTGCGCAACCAGATTCGCCAAAGCCTGGCAGCGAGTACGCAAAGCGCGCCAATGATTGTCGAACCGGTGGTTGTGGTCAAGGAGGGTGAACAGAAGTAACTTGTCGGTTAACGTAGCTGGCAAGTAACCGCCAAGGCACAAAGAACGCGAAGGCATCCTTCGCGTTCTTTGTGCCTTGGCGGTTCGTTTTATCTGCGTTATTCAAAAACCTCACCGCAGTGCTTCGCGAACAATCGCGTCAAGCGCCATTGTCTCTCCATATACCCATTCATCCGCAAAGCGCGCTTCGCCTACCGCAGTGCGCGCTTGCGTAATCCAGCTTTGGTAAGCCGCCTCATCCGCCGGCGCGAGGAAAGGGGGCAACTGGGCAAATTGGGCATAGGCCGCGCTCAGGAGACGGACAGCGCGTAGGGCATCACCCTGACTGAGCGCCACGCCCCCCAACCCGGCCAAACAACGGGCGATCATCTTCTCATTCGGTGGCTCATAGGCGAGACGAAGACTCTTTTGTAACCGTTCTTGGGCCTGCGTGGGGTGGCCCAAACTGACATCGACCAAGCCCAAATGATGCCACAACAGCCTTGCATCTGTGTGCTGTTCACCGACTTCGTGTAAGACGCGCTCACCCCAGGTGCAAGCCTCTTGGTAAGCGCCGCGCTGCCAGGCATTTTCGATAAAGGCGACCAACGTATCGGCAAGACCACCTTTGTTGTTCAGCAACTGAAAGATCGCCATTGCTTCGGTCAGCAGGGGGATCGCCTCAGCGTACTGCCCCTGCAGATGGGTCAGCTCCGCCAGGGCCAGCAACGCATGGGCAATGCCCAGTTGATCACCGAATTTGCGCATAAAAGTCAAGCTTTCGTTGCCATAACGGGTTGCTTGCACATAATCGGCTGTCGCATCGCGGGTGAGATGGGACAAATCGGTCAGGCATTGGGCAATGCGTTGCTCATTGCCAAGCTGACGGAAAAGCTGAAGGCTTTCTTCAATATAAGCAATGGATTGGCTAGGTACCACGCTGTAATAGGCCCAACCGAGATAGCGTAGGGCTTGGGCCAGGTAGTCGAGGTCGTCTGTCGTGCGCCAGAAAGCAACGCTTTCTTGCAACCAGCTCCGCGCCTGCGCTCGCTCACCATTGAGGCGCGCCAACGCACCGCCAAACATCAACGCTTTGGCGCGCAATGGCGACAGCTTGGGGTCGGCGGCCAGGGCTGCCGTTACCCACTGGTAGCCTTCGCTGCCATACCGCCGCCGCCAGAAAGGCCCCAGGGCAGCCGCCAGCGCCAGCGCCAAAGGCGGCTCTTGTGACAACGTAACCGCCAGGGCGGCGCGCAAATTATCAAGTTCGCTTTCGATCCGATCAAGCTGCTCTTTTTGCCGGGGTCCGCGCAACTCCAGGTTGGCGCTCTCGACCAGGGCCAAAAAATAGTAGGCATGGCGGCGTTGAACGTGGGGCGCTTCACCCTGGCTGACTAATTGTTCCGCACCATATTGGCGTAGCAACTCGTGGATGACATAGCGGTCCACGGTGCGGCGATACGCCAGCAGCGACTTATCCATCAAAGCATTCAGTTGTTTCAGGCTCACGCCCGCCACCTGGTGGGCGGCATCACGGGTAAAACCGCCGCGAAAAACGCTGAGTTGGGCAAAGGCGACCCGTTCCTCGTCGGCCAACAGTTGCCAGGTGGTGGCAAAGGTCGCCCGCATACTGCGCTGGCGCGCCGGCAGATCGGCCACCTGTGCTTCCAACAGATCCAAATTGGTTTGGATCGCATCGGCAATGGTGGCTAGCGGCAGCAGATGCGCCCAAGCGGCGGCCAGTTCCAGCGCCAGCGGCATCCCGCCCACCAGTTGACAGATGCGCACCAACTCGTGTTGTTCCTGCGCATTGGGCTGAAAACGGGGCTGGCTGCGTTGGACGGTGCGCAGAAAGAGCGCCAGAGCCGGCGCGTCTGTATCAGACACCGTCGTCGGGCATTCCAGGCCGCCGATGGGGTAAACCTGTTCATCATAGAGATGCAGCCGCTCGCGCGCCGTCACCAGCAGATGTACAGCAGGGGCAGCCGTCAAAATCTCCCCCAACAGCGTGCGCCCTTCCAGCACCTGCTCAAAATTATCGAAGATCAACAACATCTGTTGATCGGCCAGAAAGTCAAGCACCTGCCGTTTGCGTGCTTCTGCGGGAAGCTGACTTCCTTCCGCAGATAAGCCGAGCGCATTGACCAGCGCCGGCACGATGGCTTGGGGGTCGTCGATGGCGGCCAGCGCCACAAAACAGGCGCCATCGCGAAAGCGCTGCGCCGCCAGATGGCGCTCGGCCACGGCCAGGGCCAGGCGGGTTTTGCCCATGCCCCCCGGCCCGGTGATGGTGAGCAGCCGTTCGCCGCGATCCACCATAAGCAGGTCAAGTTCGGCCAGTTCCAGCGTGCGCCCAAAGAGCGGCAACACCGGGCGCGGCAACGAATAGCGGGGCGGCGCGGCGGGTTGGGGGGCGTTGTTGGTTTCTACGCTGGCGCTGATTGGTTTGGCCGGCGCTGTTAATCGATTGGCACGAATGGCCGTATAGAGTTCTTCCGTTTCCGGCTCCGGCGGCACACCTAATTCATCATCCAACAGCCGTTTACACGTTTCATACTGGCGTAGCGCCGCTGCCAGTTGGCCCGACCAGGTGTAAAGCTGCATCAGGCGCCGGTGCGCTGCTTCCTGCAACGGATCGAGCGCCAGCCAGCGTTGGGCTGCTGCAATGGCGGCGGGATAATTTTGTTGGCTGGTGTCCCAGGCAATCAACTGTTGTAAGGCATCGGCCAACTGACGGCGCAAGCGCTCGGCGGTGAAGAACTGCCATTCATCAAAGAGTGGACAGTCGGGTAGCGTGAAGCCGGCCAGAAAATCGTTACGATAGAGAGTAACTGCCGCCCGCAAATTTTCCACCGCTGCACTAGCCGCCAGCAACGCTTGAAATTGCAGCACATCGACCTGTAACGCAGCCGGGCGGCGGAAGATCAAGGTTTGCTTGTCACCGTCCAGCCCAGCGGTTGCCAGCGCCTGGCGTAGCGTCCAGAGGGCGCGGCGCAAACTGCCACGGGCCTGCACTTCGCCCTGTTCCGGCCAGAACAGGGTCGCCAGCGCCTCACGGTGATGTTCCTGTCCATTCAAGGTGAGGTAAGCCAGCAACGCCTGGGCTTTCCAGGTCTCAATTTTGACAGTTTTCCCATTGCGTTCCAGACGCGGTGCGCCAAACAGGTAGAGACAAAGTTCCGCCATAGGGGAAGTCTCCTTCGGTAATAACGGGATCGGCGATGACTGCGTGCGGCATCAGCACGGAAGCAAGGCTGACTGCAACGATTATACACAATTTCATGGAAAACTCAATAGTACATTGGACGCAAAGTTGGACGAATCTGTAACGGTCGCCCCGTAGACTATGGCTTTATGGAACCAGAACAAGCAACACCGGAAGTGACAACCGCCGAACTGCGCCAGCTTCTCGCTGACGGGTCGGCCTATGTCTTCGATGCCCGCCCCTATCTGGCGTATGCGATCAGCCACATCCCCGGTTCGCTGACCGCAACGCCCAGGGCAGGGGTGGGCATGTCGCCAGCCGGCGCGGACGTAGCCGAGATTGAACGCATTGTCCAGGACAAGACGGCGTCCCTTGTCCTCTACGGCAATGGCCCCTTCTGTGATCGGTGCCAATGGCTGGCGGCAGCGTTGTTGGCCGCCGGTTTTACGAATGTGCGCTGCTATCAACTGGGCATTCCCATCTGGCGTGCGCTGGTTGGGCTGACACAGATTGAACCGGCGGGTATAGATTATCTATTCGACAGGGACAAAACGGCGTGCTGGGTAGATTCACGCAGCCCGGCAGAGTTCGCCGCTGGTAGCCTACCCGGCGCTGTCAACCTGATTGACAAGGAAGCGGTGACCAAAGCCAAAGCTGACCAGCGCCTGCCGGTACAGGATCACAACACGCGCATCATTGTCTTCGGGAAGGACGGCGAGCAGGTGCAAAGGATCGCACTGGCGATTGTCAAGAACGCGTTCCATAATGTGAGCTACTTTAGCGGGACCATGGAGCAGATACGGTAGCAGCTACAAACGTGGGGTTCTTTCAAGGGGTATCCCCAACTGAATAACGACAAAACGACAAACTAAGTAGATTTTTGAAACCATTTGTCGCGATCTTGTCGCGCTGTCGTCGTTACGGCTTGTTATGCTGGTACAACCAAGTAAACTTTTTAGAGCAAGGAGCGAAATCGATGCCCATCCTCCGCATCCACCTCTTGGGTGACTTTCAGTTGACCTACGGCGGGCAGGCTGTGACCGCCATGAATACGGCGCGTCTGCAAGCTTTGCTGGCCTACCTGCTGCTCCACCGCCACGCGCCGCAAACGCGGCAACATCTGGCCTTTCTCTTCTGGCCGGATACGTCCGAAGCGCAGGCGTTGACCAATCTACGCAACCTCCTGCACAAATTGCGGCAGGCGCTGCCGGAGCCGGATCACTTTCTGCTGGCCGATGCGCAAACGGTGCAATGGCGACCGGACGCACCCTTCACCCTGGATGTTGCTGACTTTGAAGCGGCGCTGACGCAGGCGACCACCTGCGCTGAACTGGAAACGGCGGTGAAGCACTACAGCGGGCCGCTCTTGCCCAGTTGTTACGATGACTGGATCTTGCCCGAACGCGAGGCGTACCAACGGCGGGCCAGCGAAGCCCTCACGCGGTTGCTTGATGCCCTTGAACGCATGAACGACCACCGCACCGCTATTGGGTACGGTCAGCAATTGCTCCAACTCGATCCAACCGACGAGGGCATCTACGGTCGGCTTATGCATTCCTACGCCGCACTTGGCGACCGCAGCGGCCTCTTGCGCGTCTACCAAAACTGTGTGACTGCACTGGAACGGGAACTGGATGTCGAACCAATGGCGGCGACCCATGAACTCTATGAGCAACTTTTGCACTCCCTGCGCCAACCCGCTTCCCCACCGCCAGCGCCGGCCCCCGTGACAACCAACCTGCCCATCCCCGTCAGCAGCTTTGTGGGCCGACAGCGGGAAATTGCTGAGATCAAAGCCTGCTTGCAAGGGACGGAAACGCCTGACATTGGACAGCACAAAGTGGTTCGCGATCGCCGACTACCGCCGGTCAGGCTTGTCACCCTAATTGGTGCGGGCGGGAGTGGGAAAACCCGGCTGGCGCTGCAAGTTGCCACCGCTTTGGTGGACGCTTATGCCGATGGCGTCTGGTGGATCGACCTCGTTGCCTTGCAGGAAGCTTCTCTGGTGCCGCAAGTGGTGGCGCATACCTTAGGGGTCAGTGAAGCTCACCAGACACCTTTGCCGACAACACTCCTGCAATTTCTGCAAAAGAAAGAGTTGCTCTTGGTGCTGGACAACTGTGAACATCTGATCGATGCCTGTGCGCAACTGGCCTACACACTCCTGAGCCGCTGCGCCAGGGTGCAGATTCTGGCGACCAGTCGCGAGCCGTTGGGCATCACCGGGGAACATGTCTATCCGGCGCCGATCCTCTCCCTGCCTGGCTCCTGTGTCGGGCTGTCGCCGGAACGACTCCTCGACTATGAAGCGATCCGGCTCTTTGTCGAACGCGCCCAGAGCATCGATCCTGATTTCCGCTTGACAACGGCCAACGCCGCCACGATTTGTCAAGTTTGTCAGCGCCTCGATGGCATTCCCCTGGCGCTTGAATTGGCCGCGGCGCGTATGAAGGTGCTGACGGTGGAACAGATTGCGGGGCGGCTCAACGACCGCTTGCGTTTGCTCACCGCCGGCAGTCGCACCGCGGCGCCCCATCACCAAACCTTACGCGCCACCCTGGACTGGAGCTATGATCTGCTCACGGCGGAAGAACAGCTACTTTTCCGGCGGCTGGCGATCTTTGCCGGTAGCTTTCCCTTGGCAGCGGTCGAAGAAATCTGTGGCCCGCTGCCGGCGCCCACGCTTGACCTGTTGACCCATTTGGTCGAAAAGTCGCTGGTGACGGTGGAGCGGACTGGGCAGGGCGTCTACTATCGTTTGTTTGAAACCATGCGCGACTATGCACGTGAAAAGCTCCTGTCATCTGGAGAGATCGAACACTTGCGGCTGCGTCATCTTCACTTTTTTATCCGCGCGACTGAATCGTTGTATGACCAGTGGGATTCTGTCGACCGAGAATACTGGATGGCATGCCTGGAGCGTCTCCACAATAACATTCGGATCGCCCTGCGCCGAGCAATGGAGAGTGGTAAGGCGGTCGAAGCCTTGCGTCTGGCGGCAGCAACGGGATCATTCTGGGAATTACGCGGCTACTGGGGTGAGGGCCGTCAGTGGTTAGCCCAAGCATTGGCGTTGAGCGATAGAACAGGGACATACCTAAACCAAGCTGCCGATTTGCGTAGCTGGACAGCCCTGGCCTTGGCGAGGGCTGGCGCCATGACATGGCGTCAATGTGATTTTACGGGCGCACGGATCTTGTTAGAGAAAAGTCTTGCCCTGGACCGGAAGGTAGACAAATGGGACGGCATCAGTGCTACGCTTGGCATCTTGGGTGGTGTGGCGTTCGAGCAAGGGGATTATGCCGCCGCCCAAGCTTATTACACAGAATCGCTTGCCGCGGCCCATGTGATGGGAACCAAACATCCGGTCGCCATGGCGCATTTCTGTCTGGGACTGGTCGCTTATCACCTGGCGGATTACTCGGCAGCGCATGAACATCTAGCCGAAAGCCTGACCCGATTTCGCGAAATCGGGCATAGCGATGTTGCCTACTCGCTCAACGCTTTGGGCAATCTTGCCAATCTGCAAGGCAATGAGGCAGCAGCGTGGCCTTTTTACCAGGAATGCCTAACCTTGCGCCGCACCATCGGTGACAAGCGGGGCGTGGCGGCCACCCTCAACGATATTGCCAATCTGACTGCCAAACAGGGAGATTATGGAGCAGCGTATACACACTATCAGGAAAGCTTGCGGCTCTTCCAAGAGTTGGGCAACCAACGCGGTGTTGTGGGCGCGTTCTCCGGTCTGGCGCGTTTGCAGCAGGTACAGGGGAATCTCCACCTGGCGGTGAAACTGCTGGGCGCGGTGGAAACACACCTCAGCGCCTTAACCGCCCGGCTCGATGAACCCGAACATAGTGACAAAGCGCAAGCCATTGCCACTCTGCGCGCCCACCTGGAGCCAGCCACGTTCGACGCTACTTGGAGCGCCGGGTGTAGACTATCCCTAGAACAAGCCATTACCCTGACCCAAGCAGGCGGCTAGTCTAAGTCCTGTAGTAAAGACTTATGAACATTAGGTAAATAAACCGGTAATCGTAGGTGCGGTTTGTAACCGCACTTGCTCCCTGGGAACCGTGCGGTTACAAACCGC
>QWII01000021.1 GCA_021405325.1 Caldilinea sp. CFX5
ATAGTGCCAGACAAGCGCTTGCGCAAGCGCTTGTCTCCCTTTTCTACAAAATGATACTTGCCAACCTCGATCGCCAGTTTTGCATACACAAGGACGAGTTGCTATGCCGGTTGTTGATCGCAGAAGCTTTGGCGGCCGCTTTTCCGTCCAGGAAAATTCGCGCCGATTGGCGAATTACCGTTATCTGGAAATTGAATTAATGGAGTTGCTCGCCGGTTGGAGCCACACCACGCCCCACCTGGCCTTCAAAGCCACCTTTGGCTACCACGTCTATGATCATGCCCAAGCCGCCGATATGTTAGGCGAACGGCTCGAACAGTTGCGCTCCAGCCGCGAACGGGGCGAGCCGGCCACCGATGAGTTTGCCCAACTTTGCGAATATGTCTGGCGCCTTGAATCCACCGTGGACCGGCTGGTGGCCGTCTACCGTGTCTTGGAACCCCATCTGGTCAGCACCTATGTCTACCACGCCGACGCCACCGACCCCCTGGCCGATGCGCCAACGGTGCGCCTGTTGCGCCACCTGGGCAGCATCGATCAATCGCATATAGCGTGGGGGCAGGCCGTGCTGGATTCACTCACCAATACACCGGAGGCGCGCAAACAGGCGCTGGCCGTGCAGGCCGAAGTCGAAGCGCAATTGCTCGCCTGTGGCGGCGTCACCGGGCAGGGCATCGAATCGCATTGGTTGACCTTTCACAGCGCACGCGAAGAGGCCAAACCGCCCCAACGCGCCAGCCGCGGTCTGGCGCAGGGCTACCGCTTTGTCAAACAATCGCCGCCGCGTGACCATCCGGTGGTGGAAGCGCCCTTCTGGTTTGCGCCGGATCGCGCCGCTTTTCGTGCGGCCTATCACAGTGATGACCCCTGGTCGCTGGAAGGCTATCGCCACAAATTTCACCAACTGCTCTACGGCGAAGTGGAGACGACCGACCGTATGGGCAAACTGATCGCCGAACACCCGGAACTGCCTTGGCCCATGCGTATGGAGTTGGCGCACCAGATGTGGGACGAGGCGCGCCACATTGAAATCGTCGCCAAGGCGCTGGAAGAGGAACTGGGCGCGACATTGGGTTACGGCCCCTGGCCCTTGATCTGGTGGTGGATGCAAAACGAGGCAGACCCGTTGCGCCGCATTTCTGTGACCAACGCTTGGTCCGAGGCCGGCCTGATGCAGACGCTGCGCGACTGGCGTGACCATGCCGCCGAACGGGGTTACACCCGCATTGCCGAACTGGCCGATTATCTGCAAGCCGATGAACTCACCCATGTCAAGCTGGCCACCCGCTGGATTCGCCACCTGACCGACGACAAACCGGAGTACCTGGCCGATCTGCTGGAGTGGAGTCGTGAAGCGGTCTTGCGCATTCAACGGTTCTACTCCGACAACCCCTACAGCGTCCCGGACAAAGGGGAGATTCGCTTCAGTTTCCAGCGCACGGGCAAAGAAGGAGTGAATGAGGATGAAGTGGCGTGAACAGAGATTGGGAGATTAAGTCAGTAAATCTCCCAATCTCCTCTCTATTGGCTTCATTCCTCTTAGAAAGTTACTCATGGCTACGATTTACGATGTTGCGCAGGCAGCCGGCGTCTCAATCAGTACCGTCTCCCATGTTCTCAACGGCACCCGCTTTGTGAGTGAAGAGACGACTACCAAGGTAATGGCGGCGGTGGATCAACTCAACTACCGTCCCAGTTCGCTGGCGCGGGCCATGGTGCGGCAGGAGACGCGCACGATTGCCTTGATTGTTCCCGACAATGTCAACCCCTTTTTTGCCGAGCTGGCACGCGGAATTGAGGCGTATGGTTTTGCTGCCGGCTACAATGTGATTCTCTGCAATTCGGACCGCAGTACGACCAAAGAGCTGGCCTATCTCGATATGTTGATTGCCAAGCGGGTCGATGGCGTGATCTATATGACCGCCGACAATGCTGCCGAGCGCCTAGAACCGTTGCGGCGCCAACAGATCCCGGTCGTCACCTTTGATCGGGATTATGCCGATGTTGACGCCATTATGTTGGACAACTTTCAGGGCGGGGTTGAGGCCACCCGCCACTTGCTGACCTTGGGTCACCGCCGCATCGGCTGCATTGCCGGCCCCGACTCCCCCTCGCGCAGCCATGACCGCGTGCGTGGCTATCAGGCGACGCTACAAGCAGCCGGCGTACCGGTTGATCCCGCCTTGATCGTGGCCGGTGATTGGACATACCAGAGTGGTCTGGCGGCGACGCAGCAGTTATTGGCTTTACCGACGCCACCCACGGCGATTTTTGCCTGTAACGATACGATGGCGATTGGCGTCTTGGCGGCGTTACAAGCCCGGCAAGTGCCGACGCCGGCCGCCATGTCGGTGGTGGGTTTTGATAACATTACCTTAAGCACCTTTGTCTATCCCCCGCTCACAACGATTGCGACGCCGATTCTGGCCCTGGGCCAACAGTTATGCCAACTGTTGTTGGATCGCATCAATGAGCAACTGCCGGCGGCGGCGCAACGCTGTACCGTCACCGGCCAACTGATTGTTCGCCAGTCAACCGCCGCTATCCAATAATGGCAGCGGTTGATCGTCAACATTTATCCAAGGAGGAAAACAATGTTCCGTCTTCGATGGCCGCTCACTGCGGCAGTGGTTCTTCTGGTGACGCTGGCCCTGGCTGCTTGCGTCGCACCCACAGCTTCCGAGGCGCCGGCCCCCGCCGGTGATGCTGCCGGGGAAAAGGTTGTGCTACAATATTGGGAAATGGATTGGGGCGATCAGGTGACGGCGGCGCTGGAGCAGTTGGTGGCAGAGTTCAATGCCAGCCACCCAAACATCCAGGTCGAGATGACCAAGCTCAGTTGGGGCGACTATGTGCAGAAGATGCTTTCAGCCGTGGCCGCCGGCACGCCCCCCGATGTCACCGGCGGCGACTCCGGTTTGCCCTTCAACTTCTACGCCCAGGGCGAAGCGCTGTTGCTCGATGACCTTTATGAAGGCTGGAAAAATGATGGGACTTTCGATGGGTTGACCCAATGGGGACAGGACAAATGGTTCTTTGATGGTCACTATGTCGGCGTCACCTGGCAGATCGACGCCCGCGCCATCTACTATCGCACCGATCTCTTTGAAGCCGCCGGCCTTGCGCTGCCCACCACCCACGATGAGTTGCTGGCCGCCGCCGAAGCCTTGACCGATGTCGCTGCCGAGAAATATGGTCTCTGCATCCCCGGCAAAGCGGGCAGCTATGACACCGACCAATTCTACATGACGCTGGTTCTCCAGAACGGCGGCGGTCTGGCCGATGTGGAAGGCAATCCCACTTTTGAGACGCCGGAACATCTGGCCGCCCTCAACTTTGAGCAGGAGTTGTTGGCCAAAGCCGCGCCGGAAGGCACCCCCGGCTATACTTTTGCCGAAATCAGCCGTCTTTACATGCAGGGTCAATGCGCCATGGTCTTTAATGGCGGCTGGTTTATCCAACAGTTAAAGCAACAAGCCCCCGACATCTATGCCGTCACCGATATTCTCGATCCGCTGACGGGGCAGGGGCCGAATGCGGTGCAGCGCATTGTCGGTTTCTACAATCCGTGGATGGTCTTCAAGCAGTCGAAGCATCCCGAAGAAGCGCTGGAATTTCTCAAGTTCATGGCGTCGCCCGATAGTTTGAAACGGGTCTATCAGAATGACCTGGGCAGTAAATTCTCGCCCTTTACCGCCCTGCGTGAAGATCCTATGTGGGATGCTGAACCAATGGCCGCCAAGTTGAACCAACAGGTCAATGATTTTTCGGTGGACTACTGGTTCCCCAACAACGCCGCCGCCATCGGCATCGGCTCGATGGGAACGGGGATTGCTGATTTCATTGTCAATCCGGTGCTGGTCGGCGCCCGCACCCCGGAAGAAGCGCTGGCGGATGGGCAGGAGAAGTTGGGGCAGTTGTTTAAGAAGATGGGGCAGTGAGCGAGCGTGATTCGTGCAGCGTGATTCGTGAGGGTTTGCGGCAATGAACCAGTAGTTAATACGGATAGGGAAAAACACGGTTTGCTTTTCAATAGACCCTCGCGCGTTTGACAACAAACCAGGTTTTTCTCAAAAACCTGGTTTGTGAAGCCGTGTTCTTCCCTATCTGTGTTAACTGAATTTTTTTGTTCTAGAAAGTGTCTACCGATCATACAACGAGGAGGAAGTCGATGCATAGCACCCCATTCCAGGTAAAAAGCGCAGTGATGCAGCGGCGATTGGCGTTCTTGCTTGTCCTGCTCTTGCTTGCCGGCTGCGCCACGGTTTCGGCGCCGGCGGCAACAACAGGCGGGGAAGCGCAACCTGCCGCCGGCGCCGACAACAATGAAGGCGATTTTAGCCCATCCATTCCCGATCCCAGTGCGCCGGTAGTTGTCACCTTTGCTTCGTGGGTCGGGGGCGGGCAGGCGTGGCAGTTGTTGGCGGAGCAGTTCCATGAAGCGCACCCCAACATCACGATTGAGTTTCAGGATGTCCCCTTTGAAGAGATGCGCACCAAACTGCTGACCCAAGTGGCGGCCAACAACCCGCCCGATGTCGCCTACATGGATTCGAGCAGCGTCAGCGAATTTGCCTCGCGCAATGCCCTGGTCAATCTCGATGATTACATTGCCGCCAGCAGCGCCGTTGACCCCAAGGATTATGTCGAAGCCTTTATCGGTTCCGCCACTTACGAGGGGCATATCTACGGCCTGCCCATCGATGGTGAATCGACCGGCCTCTTCTATCGCACCGATCGCTTTGAAGCCGCCGGCATTGCCGGCCCGCCGACCACCTGGGATGAGTTCCTGGCCGCGGCGCAGGCATTGACGGTTCCCGACCAGAAGCAATATGGCTTTGCCCTCTTTGCGCCGGAAGCGGCCTACTACTGGTATCCCTGGTTGTGGCAGGCCGGCGGCGCGCTGCTTTCGGAAGATAACAGCCAGGTACTGTGGGATAGCGAAGAAGGACAACGCGCGGCTGAATTTTATGTCGCGCTGCGCGACTATGCGCCGCCCGATTTCTATAACTCCAACTCGTGGGATGGCCGGGTGGCCTTTGCCAATGGCACCGTCGGCATGTATGTGGCCGGCGCCTGGTTTGCCGGCACGTTGATGGAAGAGTTCCCCGACGCCAATGGCAAATGGGCAACCGCGCCGCTGCCCCAGGACAAGCAGTGCGCCACGACGATTGCCGGTGACACGCTGGTGATCTTCAACGCCAGCGACCATCCTGAAGCCGCCTGGAAGTGGATCGAATTTGTCTCGGCGCCGGAGAACATGGCCTTGATCAACCTAGGTACGCCCGACGCGCCGACCACCTTGCTGCCCCCGCGCAAGTCGCTGCTCGAAGATCCCAAGACCTTTGAGGCCAATCCCATTCTGGCCGGCTTTGCCGATAACATGGCCTGCGCCGTCACCAACACGATTGCCAATCCCAAGTGGCCGGAGGTGGAATCGGTGTTGAATGATGCCCTCGGCCGCGCCATCTACGGCGAAACCGACGCCGCCACCGCCATCCGGGAAGCGGCACAAGAAGCGCAAGATATTTTGGCGCGGTAGATTAGTATAGGAATGTGACATAAAGTAGTTAACACGGATAGGGAAAAACACTGCTCATCCCTTTAAAATTATCTGTGTTCCTCCCTATCTGTGTTAACTATTGGGATCAAGGAAGTCAGGATGACTACAACGACGACGATCCATCAACCCCGGCGGCAAAGAGCAACTAATGGCGTGCTGCGAGTGCTGGGCGAAATGCGCAAAGAGTGGACCGCCTATCTCTTTCTGGCGCCGGGGTTGTTGCTCTTTAGCATCTTCACCGTCTATGCGGTGCTTTTCTCCTTTTACCTGAGCTTTCATGAATGGAATATTTTGGAGCCGGCCAAGCCTTTTGTGGGCTTGGACAACTATCGCCGGCTCTTTGCGGATGAGAAATTTCATGAAGCGGTCATCAATACGCTCTATTACACTGCCTTTTCTGTGCCGTTGACAATGGCCGCCGGCTTGGCGATTGCGCTGCTGCTCAACACCTCGATTCATGGCCGCAGCCTCTTTCGCACGCTCTACTATGTGCCGGTGATCACGCCGCTGGTCGTCTCGGCGATCATCTGGAAGTGGGTCTACCAGGGCGACTATGGGCTGCTCAACTACTATCTGCTCCAGTTGGGCTTGATTCGGGAGCCGTGGCTCTGGCTGGGCGACCCGGTGTTGGCGATGCCGGCGGTGATCCTGATGAGCATCTGGGGCGGGGCGGGCTTTCACATGGTGATCTATCTGGCCGGTCTGCAATCGATCCCGGAAACCTTTTATGACGCCGCCAAGGTCGATGGCGCCAACGCCTGGCGGCAGCTTTGGCATATTACTATTCCGCTGCTGCAACCGACCAGCTTCTTTTTGTTTGTCACGTCGGTGATCGGCTCCTTTCAGGTCTTTACCCAGATTTATATTATGACCAGCGGCGGTCCCCTGCGGCGCACGACGACGATTGGTTATTATCTCTATGAAAAAGCCTTTCGTCACTTTGACATGGGCTATGCGACAGCGATGGCCTACGGTCTCTTTGCTATGATCTTTGTTTTCACCTTGTGGCAGATGCGGGCGTTTCGGCGCGATACGGAGTATTAACGTGATTCGTGTTGCGTGTTGCGTGAAATTATAAAAGAGAGATGGGGGGATTTTGGCAATCGCAAGTCAAGGGAAGGCAATGGTAGGGGCGGAGTCGCAACCAAAAGGGCGGCGAGTGCGGTGGCAAGCGGTGGCCGGCAAGGTGGCGGTTTATCTGCTGTTGGCGGGGGGAGCGATCCTCTTTATCGCGCCGTGGGCATGGATGGTCTCGGCTTCGTTCCAGCCACTGGGCGACATTTTTAACTGGCCGCCGACCTGGCTGCCGGAGAACCCGACGCTGGACAATTATGTCCGCTTTCTGGCGGCGGCGGATCTGGGGCTGCTCTTTGGCAATAGCGGGATTGTAGCGACGAGCGTCACCCTCTTGCAGCTTTTTTTCAACTCGTTGGCGGCTTATACCTTTGCCAAGCGGCGCTTTCCGGGGCGCGATTTTCTCTTTCTCCTGATGTTGGGGACGCTGATGATTCCCGGCCAGGTGACGCTGATTCCTTCGTACCTAATTTTGCAGCATATCCCCTTCTTCGGCGACAACAATTGGCTGGGGCAGGGCGGCCATGGCTGGCTCGATTCCTTCTGGGGTTTGATTGCGCCGGGCGCGGTCAGCACCTATGGTATCTTTCTCCTGCGCCAGTATATGAAGACCATTCCTGATGAATTACTGGACGCCGCCCGCATTGACGGCGCCGCCGAATTTCGCATTTACGCCCAGATCGTCGTGCCGCTCAGTCTACCGGCGTTGGCGGCGATGGGCATCTTTACCTTTACCTATGCCTGGAATGATTTCTTTTGGCCGCTGATTATTATCAGCAGCCCCGATCTGCGCACCTTGCCGCTGGGACTGGCGCTCTTTGTCGTCAAAAACCGCACCGTCTGGGATCTGGTCATGGCCGGCTCGGTGTTGGCGACGTTGCCGGTGCTGCTCTTGTTCTTGATCTTCCAGCGCCACTTTATTCGGGGCATTGCGCTGACGGGAATGCGGTAGCAGTCACAAACCTGGTTTGTGACTCTGATCGTTGGAGAATTCTTGATGACAAAGACAATTGAATTGACACCGGTTGCCCGAACGAAAGATCTGCCTGCCTGGCGGGTCCGGCTGCGCAACCACATGGTTCATAACCGGCTGGCCTATCTCTTGATCACCCCCTCGCTGCTGATGATCATGTTGATCTATTTCTACCCCATGGCCAACGGTTTCTGGCAGAGTTTGCACTATTACAGCCGTGTCCAACCGTGGGCCTACCGCTTTACCGGTGTGGAAAACTTTGTGACGGCCTTGCAAGCCCACGATTTCTGGGTCGCCCTCCGCACCTCGACCATTTGGACCTTTGGTGGCGTTCTCGCCAGCTATCTGCTGGGTTTGCTGGCCGCGTTGCTGCTCAACAGTGAATTTCGGGGGCGGGGGATCTATCGCTCAATTTTGCTCTTGCCGTGGGTCGTGCCGCCGGTGGTGGCCGGCACCAGTTGGATGTGGATGTATGCCGACCAGGACGGTATTATCAACCGCACCTTGCGCAGTTGGGGCGTCATTGCCAAGCCGATCTACTGGCTCTCCAAACCACACCTGGCGATGATTTCGGTGATCATTGTCCATGTCTGGCGCAACTTTCCCTTTATGATGATCACCATCCTGGCCGCGTTAAGCAGCATCCCCGATGACATCTATGAGGCGGGCCGCATCGACGGGGCGTCGGACTGGCAGCTTTTCCGTCACATTACCTGGCCGCTGATTTTTCCCATCAGTTTGACGGCGGTGGTGCTCAGTTCGATCTGGACGTTTAATGACTTTGGCACCATCTTTGTTCTCACCGGCGGCGGCCCGGCCAGCGCGACAACGACGCTGATCATTCAGTCGTATAAAGAGGCGTTCCAACGTTATAACGTGGGCTACGGGTCAGCGTTGGCGGTGATTGCTATGCTGTTGATGATGGGCATCGGGACGGTTTACCTGCGCTTACAGAGCCGTGAACGTGATTTGTAGATGCTACTAAACAAGCGATGAAGTTGTTCGTGTTGTGTACTTCGTCTACCGGTTCACGCAACACGCAACACGAAAGGAAATTGCAATGGCCGTAGGTAGTGCATCACAATCAAACAAACGACGCCAACCGAAACCTTTCTCCCCACTGCGCTTCGGGTTGGGCTTGTTGCGCCATGTGGTTTTGTGGCTGCTCTGTCTCTTTGCGGTGGCCCCCTTGCTCTGGGCCATCGGCACCGCGCTCAAGCCGCAGACCGAAGTCTATACCAACCCCAATCTGTTGCCCAACCAGCCGACATTGGCGAATTTTATCTATGTGCTGAATGAAACGGCCTTTGGGCGTTGGTTTTTGAACACGTTGCTCCTGGCCGGCGGCACAACGCTCTTGTCAATCACGATTGCCACGCTGGCCGGCTATGCCCTGTCGCGCTACCGCTTTTGGGGTTGGGGCGTTTATGGCAATACCCTCTTGCTGGTACAGATGTTTCCCGGCGTCATGTTGGGGATTCCCCTCTTTTTGATCTTCACCAAGCTGTTGTTGGTCGATAGCCTGTGGGCGCTGCTCATCACCTATATGACCTTTGCCCTGGCCTTCTCAGTCTGGATGCTCAAGGGCTACTTTGACGGCATTCCACGCGAGATTGAGGAAGCGGCCTTGATCGACGGCGCCTCGCGCATGGGGGTTCTCTGGCGGATTGTGTTGCCGCTCTCCGGCCCCGGTATTTCCACAGTAGCGGTCTTTGCCTTTTTGTTGGCCTGGAATGAGTTCTTTTTCGCCTATATCTTTTTGGTTTCGGAAGATAATTACACCCTGCAAATGGGCTTGTACACCTTTATCAAACAATTTTTCACCCGCTGGGAATATCTCATGACGGCCTCGGTCTTGACGACGCTGCCGGTGCTGGTCTTCTTTTTTGCCATGCAACGTTATCTGACGCGCGGCTTGATCGCCGGCGCGACGAAGGGGTAGGACAAGAGATTAAGAGATTGCGTAGCGGCACGTAATCTCTCAATCTCTGTATCTCCCGCCTTGCATCAACCTTTCTCTACCTTTAACAGGAGTACACCTTATGAACATTCAACAAGTTGTCGTTACCGGGCAAAATCAAGTTGAGTTACAAGATGCCACATTGAACGAAGCCGCGCTGGGACCGGATGAATTGCTCATCAAAACCGAAGCGACCTTTATCAGCGCCGGCACCGAGTTGGCAAACTATACGGGCAAGGAGCCAAAGGTCTTTCAACCGGGGCAATGGTGTACCTACCCGTGGAAATCCGGCTATGCGAATGTCGGCATGGTGCAGGCGGTCGGCAGCAGTGTGAAGCGGGTCAAGGTCGGCGAGCGGGTCTTTAGCTATGGCAACCACGCTTCACTGGTGCGCTACAACCAGCAACGGTTGATCATCCCCGTGCCGGCGGGTGTTGATCCGGTCTTAGCTGCTGCCGCACGCATGGCCGGTGTGGCGATGACCTCGATCATTGTTAGCGAGATTCGCGATAACCCGTGGGTGGCCGTCTTTGGTCTTGGCACCGTCGGCAACCTGGCGGCGCAGATGTTTCGCATTCGCGGCTGCCGGGTGATCGGCGTTGACCCGGTCGGCTATCGACGTCAACTGGCCGAACGCTGCGGCATGGAAGTCACGGTTGGCGGTGATCCGGCAGCCGCCCACGAGGAAATCATGGCGATTACCGGCGGCAAGGGAGCCAACATCACGGTCGATGCGGTTGGTCATAGCGCCGTGGTCATGCAAGCGGCCAAGGCGACGGCCAGCTTTGGGCAGTTGGTGATTCTCGGCTCGCCGCGTGTGCCAGTGGAAGGTAATCTCACTGAGTTGCTTTCAGATGTTCATCTGCGTTGGATCGCCCTGCGTGGTGCGCTGGAATGGTGCGTCCCCATGTACCCTGATATTGGCAATCGCACTTCCCAGTGGAGCAAACAGGAGCAGATCTACGACTGGATGCAGCGCGGTCTCTTGCAGATCGAGCCGTTGGTCTCCCACCGCCTACCACCGACGGCCATCAAAGCAGCCTACGAGGGTTTGCTGCGCCAGCCGGAGACCTATACCGGTGTGGCGCTGGTCTGGTAACTCAGCGACCAAAGTAAGTGTCTATTCTCAGTAGACCGCAACACCGCCTACCCCGACTTTGGACTGCGGACTACTGATTCTACAATAACTTTGCCGTCGGCCGAAAAGCATACCCTACGCTGTCAGCATGGCCTCCTTGAGCGCATAGGGGAAAGGCGGCGACGGGTGAGGCGCATTCTGCGGCGGTCGGCAAGTTGTCGGCAGCGGCAGGGGCGCCAGCCGGCAGGCGGCAAAGATCTGTTGCCAACGGGCAATTTGGTTTTCATGCACCAGACGCGGCAGGAAGCCAAGTTTTAGATAGGTTTTAATTGCCGGTAGGTTGGCGTCGTCTGTCTCCAACACGGCGCTGGTTAAGCTGCAGCGGACAAATTCATGCAAAATATACAGCACCATTTGATAGCCTAAGCCGCGGCCCCGCTGTGGCGGAATAACCCCAACAAACAGGACATAACCAACTCCTTCGCCCCAGCGGTAATGTTGCCGCCAGGCGCTGGCGGTGGCGCAGGGTTCGCCTGTCGCATTAAACATGATAAAGACGCGACTAGGATCATAGTCGTAATTTTCCACCATCACCTTCTGAAAATCGCCCGGCTCATAATTGCCAAAGGCTTGATCCATCACCCTTTCCCAGAGTATACCCTCATCAACGCCAATCGAACGGATGCAGAAGCCAGCCGGTAGGGCCGGCGCCGGCAGGGCAGCAAGGGTTGGTCGTTCCAGACAAAGCGCTGGTTCTGTTGTTGTGACTGTCATTGGCGCACTGCCTTTTCTACCGTACGCTTCTGCCGCAATGCCCAAACTTTGATAACTTGCCAAGAGTTTCTTGACAATCCCTTGAGGTTTGCCCGCTACAATAAGGGTGTATCGTTGCTAATGGGAGTTAGGAATTTGTTTCGGTAATCGTAGGTGCGGTTTGTAACCGCACGGTTCCCAGGGAGCAAGTGCGGTTACAAACCGCACCTACGATTGTTCAACACCACACAGTATAAATGTTTGTGGTTCAACACCACACAGTATAAAGGAGTGATCAATGAATAACAAATGGAATCGCTGGGTCGTCGGTGGCTTGGGGGCGCTCTTAGCCGTCACGGTTGCGGTTGGCGCGGCGACCACTACCTTTGCCAATGACCAAGGCGTTGCTGCGATTGAGTGGCGCGGCAACCACGGCGGGCCGGGCGGTCTGGGACGCGGCGCTTCGCTGACCACCATTGCCACCGCCCTGAACATGACCGTGGCCGATCTCCAGAGCGCCCTCCAGTCGGGTAAGACGGTTGCCGCCCTCGCCACTGAAAAGGGTGTCGCCTTGCAAACAATTGTCGATGCGTTGATTGCCGAGCAGAAAACCGTGCTGCAACAGGCTGTCACCGCTGGCCGGCTGACCCAAGCGCAGGCCGATGCCCGCCTGGCCGCGTTACAAACGCAACTGCCGACCCAACTCAGCACGGCCTTTACCCCTGGTCTGCGCGGTGGTGGCCGCGGGATGCCCGGCAGCTTTGGCCCCGGCGCTTCGTTTGCCACGATTGCAACAACCTTAGGCGTCAGCGAAAGTGAGTTGATGACCGCCCTGCAAGCAGGCAAAAGTGTCGCCGACATTGCCGCCGAAAAGAATGTCGATCTCGCCAAAGTGAGCGCGGCCATCGTTGCCGAACAAAAAACCGCCCTGCAACAGGCTGTAACCGCTGGTCGGTTGACGCAGGCGCAGGCCCACCAACAGCTTGCCCGCCTCCAAGCCAATCTGCCGCACCTGCTCAGTCTGAAAGGTGGTATGGGGCCTGGTTTAGGTGGGCCACGCGGTCATGGTCGCTTTGGTGGGGATCGCAACCAGCAGGAAGCGCCCGCACCGCTGTCAACCCCATCCCAACAATCCAATGATGCACCGGTCGTTCCCGGTGTTGAGGGGAATGCCTGAGGTCTACATGGGGTAGTTAGGGTACAATCCATCACCGCGCTACCCCGGTAAAGTGCTGAGATTTATGTCAATCCGTTCAAGTAAAACAAACAAGTAACAAGCGATAAACCATAAGGAGATCTACGTATGCAAGCGACAATTTTCTATCTACTCAACAACCCGATGGGCAACGCGGCCGCGCAAGGCATGATGCGGGGCGGGCCTGGTGGTCATGGCGGCGGCTTCCTGCTGGGTGGGTTGATGAGCGTCTTGTGGACGGTGCTGATTGTGTTGGCCGTCCTCTGGGTGACGCGCAACTGGGGCAAGATCAAGGATTATACCCGCCGCACGGCTTCGTCCTTGACGCCCAGCAGCGGCGCAACCAGCCAGGCCCCACTGGAAATCTTGCAAATCCGCTATGCCAAGGGGGAGATCACCCGCGAAGAGTATGAAACCATTCGCCGTGATCTCACCGGTGAACCGGCCCCGGCGCCTGCCGCTGCCCCGGCTGCTGAACCGGTAGCGCCGCAAGCATAAGCGCAGCGGTAAGCCGCAGAAAAACGCCTTCTCAAGCGAGAGGGCGTTTTTTCTTGCATTATGATTCGACAAAGTTTCCTGCACTTCTTAACAATTCCTTGAGATTTACCGCGTATACTAAGGGTGGCGCTGGCCCCATGCTGGCAACAGTACAAGGACAGCCGACAGACAAGGACAGGGAAAAACGCCAGCCATCATCTGGCCAGTAAAGGAAATAACCAATGCAAACGACCCAGCGCAAACTGAGTCCAACCACCATCAACTATCTGATAGACATCGCCATCTTTGTCGCCTTTTTGGTGGCGATGGATCCGCGCAGCACCGGCATTGCCCTGCATGAGTGGCTCAGTATCGCCTTTGGCGCGGCCATTATCACCCATCTCTTGCTCCACTGGTCGTGGCTGGTGGGGATTACGCAGCGCTTCTTTGGCAAAATCACGCGTGAGGCCCGGTTGAATTACCTTATCAACCTGCTCTTTTTTATCGACATGACAATCATTATTTTCAGCGGCATTATGATTTCGGAAGCCGCACTGCCCGCGGTCGGCATCACCCTGGCCCACAGTTTTGCCTGGCGCAGCCTGCATGAGCTGTCGGCCAATCTGGCGCTGCCGATTCTGGGGTTGCATGTGGCCCTGCACTGGCGTTGGCTTGTCAACACCACCAAGCACTTGGTTGGCCGTGTGCGCCCAGCGAAACCAGTCGTTGCCCTGCCGGAACAGGCGCTGCAGAAAGGCATCTACCCATGAAAAATGTACTGATGCTGATTGGTCGCCTCGCCTTGATTCTGCTGGCGGCGACCGTGGTCGTTGGGATCACCATGCGTTTTGTCGATACCAACGCCACCAATCGCTTGGCGCCAATTGAACGTAACGCGTTCAATCAAGCAAGCGCGGATGACGCCGGGCAAAGCGCTGCCACAACACAGCCAGGAGAAGGACATGCGTTCCGTGGGGAAGGGCACAGCCCGCGGAATCAAAGTCTTGCTGGTCGTTTGACCTTTGGTCTCTTTGGGTTCGCCAAGAACTTTGCTATCATTGGAGTGGTAGTGCTGGTTGTCGTCGGTCTTGAACGCTTTTTTGTCCGACGGTTGAGCGGGGCAGCGGTGTAAAAAAGTTCGCCTTTTGACAAAAGGCGAACTTTTAGGAGAGACAGAGTACGCATGAGCAAACATCGGATTCTCGTTGTCGATGACGATAAATCGATTGTCAAAGTGGTGCGCAGCTATTTGGAGCAGGCCGGCTATGCGGTGCGGGTGGCCTATGACGGTTCGACGGCGCTGCATATCCTGCGTAGCGAAAAACCCGATCTGTTGGTTTTAGATCTCATGTTACCGGATCGCGATGGCTGGGAAATTACCCGCACCATTCGCGCCGACGCCACGCTTGGCGCCACCCCGATCATCATGTTGACCGCCCGCGTCGAAGACACCGACAAGATTATCGGGTTGGAATTAGGCGCTGACGACTATATCACTAAGCCGTTCAATGCGCGCGAGATTGTGGCGCGGGTGCGAGCGCTGTTGCGGCGCGCCCAGTTTGCCCAGAGCGCGCCACCGGCCCAATTACGGATCGGCGCCCTACAACTCGATCTGGATCAACGCACGCTGATGATTGAGGGCAAGGGAGTTGACCTCACGCGCACGGAATTTACCCTGTTACAACTGCTGATGGCCAATCCGGGCCACACCTTCACGCGTGATGAATTATTGGAGAAGAGCATGGGCTACGCCTATGAAGGGATGGGGCGCACGCTCGATACGCATATGAGCAATCTGCGCAAAAAGATCGAACCCGATCCCAGTGCGCCGATCTACATTCAAACCGTCTACGGCGTCGGCTATCGGCTGGCCAGGGAGGCATGATGAAACGCTTGTGGGTACGGCTGAGTGTGGTGATGAGCGGGTTGATTTTGCTCTTTACCCTTCTGCCCCTTTTTGCTTTTTTGGTCCTCCCGGATCGCGGCGCCAATGACTGGGAGCGCAACGGGAGACGCGATGAGGGGCATCCGGCAGTAGAGCGACGCTTCTTTACGCCCTGGCGTACTTTACCGGGGAATTTATTCCAATCGGTGCTGCTGGCCGGCGCAGTGGGTATCGCCGGTGGCGTGGCCGCCAGTTGGATCCTGGCGGCGCCGATTACCAAATTGGCCAATGCCGCCCAGGCGATTGGCGCCGGCGATCTAACAGTGCGCGTCGAATTGAACCACAGCAGCAAGGAGATCGACGCTCTGGCCCAAGCCTTTAACAAGATGGCCGCCGACCTCCAGCACGCCGCCGAACTGCGCAGTAACTTGATGGCCGACGTCTCCCACGAACTGCGCACCCCGCTGACGGTGCTGGAAGGCAATCTGCGCGCCGCGCTCGACCATGTCTACGAACTGGATGATGAGCAGATTGCCAATCTCTATGAGCAGACGCGCCATCTGATCCGGTTGGTCAGCGAATTGCGTGAATTGACGCTGGCCGAAGCGGCGCAACTGCCGTTGGCGCAGGAAGCGGTCGATCTCCGCGCCCTGTTACAGGAGAGCGCCGCTGTTTTTGCGCCCCTGATGGAAGAAAAAGGGGTGCAACTCCTTGTCCAATTGCCGCCCAGTTTACCCGTCGTCAATATCGATCCTGCCCGTATGCGGCAAGTGCTGCACAATTTGTTAGCCAATGCCTTGCGCCATACGCCGGCGGGGGGACAGGTGACCGCAGCGCTGGCCCAAACCGCCGGCCGGGTGCGGTTGACGGTACAGGACACCGGCGAAGGTATCGATCCGCAACATCTGGAACATATCTTTGACCGCTTCTATCGCACCGACCCGTCGCGCAGCCGCGAAACGGGCGGCAGTGGTCTGGGGTTAGCCATTGTCAAGGCCATTGTGGAAGCGCATGGCGGCGAAGTCAACGCCACCAGCGGCGGAGTGGGTCGAGGAACTAGATTTACGATTTTTTTGCCCGTGTGACAGCGGCGGATTCAGGGGGCGGAGAAATCCGCGCCCCCTGAATCTGTCGCTGTCACACCCCAAAGAGCGTCCCCTGCTCCGTGCGATCAGGATAAGGAATGCCGACATGATGATACGCGGCGCGGGTGGCGATACGACCGCGCGGCGTGCGATCCAAAAAGCCCATTTGGAGCAGATAGGGTTCCACCACATCCATAATCGTGTCGCCTTCCTCGCTGATGCTGGCTGCTAACGTTTCCAGGCCAACGGGGCCGCCGCCAAACTTTTCGATAATCGCCAGCAGTACGCGGCGATCCAGATCATCCAGCCCCAGCCAATCAATTTCCAACATGGTCAAGGCTTGTTCGGCCACGATTTGGGTGATGCGACCATCGGCGCGTACTTCGGCAAAGTCGCGCACGCGGCGCAAGAGGCGCAAGGCAATGCGCGGCGTACCGCGTGAACGGCGGGCCACCTCCAGGGCGCCATCCGGCTCGATCTTGACGCTTAATAAACCAGAACCACGGGTGACAATCTCATGCAGCGCTTCGACGGTATAAAAATCAAAGCGCTCGACCACGCCAAAGCGGGCGCGCAGCGGGGAGGTCATCAGCGCCAACCGGGTCGTCGCCCCCACCACGGTAAACTTGGGCAAGGACAAGCGAATATTGCGGGCGCCGGGGCCGCTGCCCACGACAATATCCAGGGCAAAGTCCTCCATCGCCGGATAGAGAATTTCTTCGACGGCGCGCCCCAAGCGGTGGATCTCGTCGATAAAGAGAATATCGCCTTTACGCAAGTTGGTGAGAATGGCGGCGAGATCGCCGGCTTTTTCAATAGCCGGGCCGGCAGTTACTTTGAGGTTACTCTCCATCTCATTCGCCAGGATGTGGCTAAGGGTGGTATTGTGGTTGAAAAGGCCATTCGCAACAAACGAGTGGGTTCCCGGCACCACAAAGTCATACGTTTCGGCGGTTGCTTCGGCCAGATGAGCCACTTTATCCCAGTAGATGTGTGGGTTGCACAACTCGGTAATAATGGTAAATTCCGGCTCATTTTGGATCGTCTCCGGCAACAACGAAAGGTATTTTTGCACTTGTTGCCGCGTCGAAACACGATCATTGCGTTTAGCATGATCAAACACTTTGTGCAACTTGCGCGAATGGGGCCGGGTTTTGTCAACAAGTGTAGCTAACGCCTCATTGACGCCAGGCGCTAAATCGCTGCGATTCCATCCACGCGTGCTGGTATGTAGACTTTGGCTCCGCTGTTGTTTGCGGGGTAAACGGAACCCCACTTCCTGATAGAAGCGCACCGCGTCTTGTCCTCCGATAAATAGCTGCCAGAAATCGGAACCGGTGCGCTGTTTGCAGGTGCGCTGGGCGATAATGCCCAAGTTTGCCAGCAGCAATTGCACTTGCTGCGCTAATGCGCGGGAACGGGTGCCAAATTCAACATAACCATCCGGCCATGCACTGCCATCGGCATCAAACAATCCTTGTAAAAAGGCGACGGCGCAGTTGCGCGGGCCTTGCATAATCGCCGCTGGCACAACCTTATCAGCGGCGGTCACGGCTTTTGCCCCAAAGGCCAGCATCACCTGACCATAGCTTTGGCTAAACTTTAAGTGGGTTGTTTGCTCACCATATTGATGGATCGGCGGTGCGCTGCCAAAATGATCCAAGGCAATCCGCTGTAATTCAGCCAGAATTTCGGCATCCCCATTGGTAATGACAAAAGCCGGGTAGCCCTGGCTGCGCTCAAAGTGTCCATCACCCACAAGCACGCCTAAGAGGTAAGCAAGGTCAGAGTTTAGCGTCAACCGTTGTTGTTCATCGGGTACGGTCGTCAGTAACCAGGGTGCGTCAATTGGTTTGATCGCATGTCCGTTGGTCAATGGTAAGCCTACACGCTTTGCCGGAATCTCCGGGGTAGGATTCCCGCTTTCACTGCGTGCATAGGCATGACGTAACTCCGTAATGGATGGGGGTCTGTTTAAAGCAGTCGTTAATTCCGTATGATAGTGGACAACTAATTTATCGGTACGGTTGAGGCGATCCGTTGGTCTAAAGCGCTGCCAGTCTGCAGTGGTCGCTTCTCCCCAACAATTCGCGCCCCGCATGACAGCCACATAGTCCTCGACTGTCAGCGCGCCTAACGGTTTCCAGCGGGGGCCGGCTGCCGTTGCCACCAAAACAGGATGATTGGGGGTGCCTTCCACTTCAAAACCGGAACGGGTGCGCAGACGGATGGTTGGGCCAACGCCGTTGGCATAAACATGGGATGTGGCTTCAACGCCTTGCAACCCATAAATTTCGGTGGACAGCGGTTGGTATGTATCCGCCGGCAAAGCGGCCGGCAAAAGGTCGCGAAAAGGACGCCAGCCCTTTGCCGTTAAAATAAGACTATCCGCTGCAATACATTTACCAAGGCCGGGAGGGCCATATAACAGAACATGATCCAGCGGCTCACCCCGTTTACGCGCCGCCTCCACCAAAATCCCGATTTTTTCGCGCAGGCGTTCCTGGCCGATCATCTCTTTCAAGGAGCGGGGGCGCAAGGCATGATCAACCTTTTGTTCGTTCCCTTGCGCATCGCTGGAGATCATCCGCTCCGTGGTCGGGCGCGGCTCAACGGCTTTGCGCCCATCAATGCTACGTTCGTCCGCCATCGGCTTCCTCTGCTACTCTCTATAAAATTCACTTGCACGTTTGTTCTATTCAGGGTATTATACCAGCATTGGCAGTAGTTGACCAAATTCTATGTTTTTTTCGCATAACTCGCAGTACAAACGCTATGCTCAGTAGCCCACAACGCAGCCGCGATTGCCATTGTCCACCGCCGGACTAGGCGACCGCACGACTAGGGACTACTGACTATAGGTTGACAGCATCTGTCAGGCAATCTTCAAGCTTTTTCCTACAATTGTAGTTTGACCTTTCATCAAAAAACTGCTATAAACGTTGTCTAACTTTTTATTAGCGCGACTGCTTTTCAGGCAAAGAAACTTATTGCTGATCGTAGGTCACATTCATCGTTGGTTGGATAATTGTTCGATTGGCCAACCCTTGCTGCCGATACTACAACAAAGATAGCGCACACAACAGACACACCATTAGCCCTGCGGGCGTGAACAACAGCCGGCAGGTTGGGAATATTGCTTCTAGAGAGGAATTGATTATGTCACAGTCCGATGCCATTACACAGGAGAAGAACCGGTTACTAAGTGAAGAACGGCAGGTCAAGGATGAGTTGCGCCATCTGCGCGAACTCATGCTCGATGAGGTGGACATTGATCCCGATGAAGGGGATGCCGAGATTACGGAGCGGGAGAAGAATGCCGCCCTGATCGCTGTCTTGGAAAACCGGTTGCAAGACATCCAGATGGCGTTACGTTCGATTGAAAAAGGCAGCTACGGCACTTGCGCCCGCTGTGGCAACCCGATTGAACCGGGTCGCTTAGAAGTCAAACCAGATGCCACGCTCTGTGTTTCCTGTCAGTCGGAAGTCGAACGGTTGAGCCGACGCGGGCGTAACACGCGCCAGGTGCAATGGTAAGTTGTCGTCAGCCAGTAAAAACGCTACAATAGCGGATCAGTTAGGCTATTCCGAAAAATAATTACTCCGTAGGGGCGTACCCTTGCGGTCGCCCTCATTTATTTTTTCTGAACGACCGTATTCAGTAGGGCATTGGGGCAGTGAGACAGCAGGCCAGTAAGAGAGTAGCTCAGTGGGGCGCTGATTTGTTGTCTTACCGGTTCACTGGCTTACTGACCTACTGTCCAATTGCCAACCACACCCTGATCCCGCCCACAACTATCAACTGGTAAGGAGCCAAGCCGTGTCTGCTAACGTTTTTCCGTCATCCCATCCGCTGGCGCAACATAAACTAACCCTCTTGCGACGCAAAACCACGGAACCGAAAAAATTTCGCGAACTCGTCAGTGAGTTATCGACGATGCTTGTCTACGAAGCAACCCGCGATCTGCCGTTGTTGCCCTATGAAGTCGATACGCCGCTTACGAATATGCGTGGCGCGATGATGGGCGAAAAGATTGGGTTGGTGCCGATCTTGCGCGCCGGGCTGGGGATGGTGGATGGCGCCTGGCGCTTGCTACCCCAAGCCGAAGTCTGGCACCTCGGCCTCTATCGCGACGAGCGGACGTTGCAGCCGGTGGAATACTACAACAAGTTGCCGACCGATCCCACGGTACAGCTTTGTCTGCTCTTAGATCCCATGCTGGCGACCGGCGGTTCGGCCATGGCGGCGGTGCAGGTGCTAAAACGCTGGGGCGTGGAACGCATTAAATTTGTCGGCTTGATTGCCGCGCCCGAAGGGATTGCCGCCCTGCACGCCCACCATCCCGACGTGGATATTCATGTCGCTGCGGTGGATGAACGCTTGACCAACAAAGATGATGAGTTTCCCTCCGGCTATATCTGGCCAGGGCTGGGCGACGCCGGCGACCGCCAGTTCGGCACAGCCTAACGCACAAGCCGTTCTGTACATAACAGGGATTGCGCCGATTCCGCAGATGAAAGAACAAGAAAAATCTGTGCAATCGGCGCAATCTTTGCGCAAAAGCTGATTTTCATTGTTTGCGGTGAACCCGATTCATGTGGCCTGTTTTACAATTAACCACAAAGGCACGAAGTTCACGAAGAAATCTGTGGAAATCTTCGTGAACTTTGAGTCTTCGTGGTTTTCTTCACCGGTTCGGTTGCTACTCTTCGATGCCTACTTGGGCTGCGCATTTGACCAACTCCTGCGCGGCTTTGAGATGTTGCATCAGCTTGACCAGGTTGCCTTCCATCTTGAGTTGACGAGACATAATGCCCTGGACCGGTTCCAGTTGACCAGCGAGAACCTTGCGCCAGCTTTCCATATTCGCCGTGATTGTGTATGCCGCTTTTTTGCCCGCACTGTCACTGCGATAAGTCGCTTCCCGGCAGGCGCCATGCCAGAGATCAAGATACAGACCCCCGTCTCCCTCAAGCGCGAGGAAGAGATCGCCCTCCCAGTTGTGGGCCGCACTGCGGTATGCTTCACTATTGTTCAATACCTCTTTGAATTGATCAGCCCAAGCCTGGCTGGGAAATGGCGCTGCCATTGGCAAATTCCTTTCTACTTTGGCATGAAACCACTTTTCAGTAGTCCGCTTTTGCTTTATGATGAAACTCGCCCCACCTGTTCACACATCACGCAACACCTACAAGGAGGTCACGCATGGCGTCGATCCAAGAAGAACGCGAATTTAACAGTTGGCTCCAGGCGCTTCAGGAGCAAAAATTAAGCCCGGAACAGATCGCCGTCCTCCAGCAGATGGTTGATCAGGGGGATGCCGAAACCCTGGAACGCGCCGCCTATCTGCTGGACTGGCAGGAGAGTGTTATTGACCCGGTGGAGCACTTGTATGGCTTTTGAGAAAGAGATACAGAGATTAGATGTCTCAACCTCTGTATCTCTCAATCTCCCCACTTAAGAAAATAGCGCGCCCACGCTTTCACCCGTATGGATGCGTTCAATGGCGGCGGCCAACAGCGGCGCGACGGACAAGACGGTGATCTTGTCGAGATGCTTTTCCGGCGGCACGTCCACCGTGTTGGTGACAAAGAGCGCTTCGACCGGGGCATTGGCAAAGAGTTGAATCGCCCGTCCACAGAAGACGGGATGCGTCGCCCCCACATAGATTTTGCGCACACCGGCATCGCGTAAGGTGTTCATGGTGGTCATGAGAGTGGTGCCGGTGGCGATCTCATCCTCGAAGATAAAAGCGTCACAATCGCGCACTTCACCCACAATGGAGCCTTGCTCCACATTGGTATCGCTAATCCGGCGTTTGTCGATGATTGCCATTGGTAGATTTAAGCGGCGCGCAAAGAAGCCGGCCCGTTTGACGCTCCCCACATCCGCCGCCACCACGACAGCTTTGGTCAGATCATAATTCTGCCGCACATGGTCGGCAATGGTCGGGATCGCGGTCAGGTGATCGACGGGAATGCTGAAAAAGCCCTGCACTTGGGGCGCGTGCAAGTCCATCGTCAACACCCGGTTCGCCCCTGCCGTCACCATGAGATCAGCCATTAGCCGGCCCGTGATGGAGATGCGCGGGGCGTCCTTTTTATCCGAACGAGCATAGGAATAGTAGGGAATGACCACGGTAATGCGACGGGCGGAGGCGCTACGAAGGGCATCCAATGTAATAAAGAGTTCGATGATATGATCATTGACCGGCGGGGTGAACGACTGGACGACAAAGACATCGCGCTCACGCACATTCTCCAAAATCTGAACATGCATGTTGTCGTTCGAGAAGCGGGAAATCTTCAAGGGGCTGAGGGGCATATCCAAATAGCGACAGATCTCGCCGGCCAGCTTGGGGTTGGAACTACCGGCAAAAATCCTCAATTCGTCATTCATTAGCTTCTTCCTGGCTTTCTGCTGATTAACGGCGCCCATCAGCCGCCAGTGTGAGCATAGGGTCTGGTTGATAGCAGGTAAGTAGCTCCTAGCCGGTCCGTGACCGGCGTCTGGGGCGCCGGTCACGGACCGGCTAGGAGCTACTTACGATAGCAGCACAAGGCTAACACCCACACTTCCACCGATGCCTGACGCCTATCGGGACATTTCTTCCGCATAATTGCGTATAAAACGCTTTTATTCTACCGCTGGCGCGGTGAATTAATCAAACAGAAAAGTGCTTGTTGTGCGCGTGTTATGAACAAAATGCCGCCACTGTCGCCGTCAACACATCGGTACATTGCGCCACGCTTTCCAGATCCACCCACTCTTCCACCGCATGGGCGCCGGCGCCGGTTGGCCCAAAGATGACAGCGGGAATCCCTGCCGCCGCGAGGATCGCCGTGTCCATCCACGGCTGGTCGCCATAGATTTTCGGCGTGCGGCCCAAATGTTGTTGAATTTGCGCTTGGAGCAAGGTGACAATTGGCTCATTCTGGGCGACTTCAAACGGGTCGCGCACAAGGCCCATGCGCACTTCCGCTTTGAACTGAGGATCGGCGGCCGCCAGTTTGTCCAAAATAGCCTGGATCTGCCCTTCGACAATGGCCGGCGTTTCACCGGGAATGGTGCGCCGCTCCACTTCGAGACGGCAGTGGGCCGGATAGCTGGAAAGCTCTTGCCCGCCGGAGATGAGCGAGGCATGCAGCGAACCACTGCGCAACAGAGCGTGTGTCGGCTGGGCGCGCAGGTCGCGATCCAGTTGTTCCAGCGCCACCAACACATGCCCCATCTTGGCAATGGCGTCGATCCCCAGTTCCGGGCGCGAGCCGTGGGCGGCAACGCCGTGGGTTTCCACCTCTAGCCAGACAAAGCCGCGATGGGCGACACAGAGGTCAAGATGACTCGGTTCGGTGACAATGGCGGCGTCGGCGCGCCACTTTTTTACAATCGACGCCGTGCCGATGCTGGCATACTCCTCGTCGGAAACCGCCGTAATGATCACATCACCGCGCAACTTCATCTGTTTGGCGCGCACGGCGGTCAGCAGACAAGCCGCCAGACTCCCTTTCATATCGTAGGCTCCGCGGCCATAGAGGCGATTACCCTCCACACGGGGCGTAAAGGGGTTGGTCATGCCGGCCACCCCCACGGTATCGGTGTGGGCATTGAGCATCAACGAGCGTCCGCCCCCCGTACCGCGCACAATGCCGACGATATTGGGCCGTCCACGCACCGGCTCATCAAAGGTCACTTCAAGACCAGCCCGCGCCAGCCAATCCGCTACATAAACGGCAATGGCCGCTTCCCCGGCGGCGCCGGGAACAAGATCGGGGTTGATCGAGTCGATGGCAACCAGATCAGAGAGGAGCGGAATCAGTTCAGTGGGCAGCGTCATCGGTCAACCCCGCAATTTCTTCCAGTTTGCCCGGCAACGTCACCATGTCGGCAATGGCTTTTTCCCAAGCCAACGTATCGGTTTCAACTTCCCAACTACTGGCATATTGCACTGTGGTGCGCCGCTCCTGAAAATCGGCATAGGTTGTCTCATATTTCTGACTCAGCCGCTGGTTAACCGCTTGTGCATCCGCCAGACGACGCTGATATTCGCCGGCCAGGAGGTGCAAAATCTTGCTATCAATCTCCCCATCGCCCAACAACGGTTCTGCCAGTAAGGCGGCTGTTGTTTCACGCAATTTAACTTCACGCATAGCAGTATACTCCTTTGTTATATCGTAGTTGTGTTGATTCTATCCCCACCATAACGCAATAAGCGCATCCCGTTCAAAGTCACCAGCAGCGCCGTCCCCATATCGGCCACGACCGCCATCCACATCGTCCCCCAGCCCAGCAGGACGACCACCAGAAAGGCCAGTTTGATGCCAATGCTCAGGGCGACATTGGTGCGAATGGTGCGCATAGCCGCCCGACTCAGCTTGACAGCAAAGGGCAATTGACGGAGATCGGCGCTCATCAAGGTCACATCGGCCGTTTCCATCGCCTGGGCGGTGCCGGTGGCGCCGCCGATGGCAATGCCCACATCCGCCGCCGCCAACGCCGGGGCGTCGTTAATGCCATCGCCCACCATTGCCACCGCGCCGTGGGTCGCTTGTAGCTCACGAATGGCCGTCAATTTATCCGTCGGCAACAGCTCGGCCCGCACGTCCGTCACACCCACTTGCGCGCCGATGGTTTGGGCCGCGCCGCGATTGTCGCCGGTCAACATGACAACGGCAGCCATACCCGCCGCTTTTAATTGCTGCACAGCACTCGGGCTGTTGGCGCGCACCGTGTCCGCCACGGCCAGTGCGCCGTGGTAGATGCCATCGACGCTGATCAAAAGCGGGGTATAACCGCGCTGGGCGTCATCGGTGGCGGCAAGACAATGGTCGGGCGCATGACCAAAGGTGGCGTCAAAATAGGCATGACTGCCGATAATCACCTGGCGCTGCTCGACCACGCCGGTCACCCCCCGTCCGGTCAAAGCTGTAACGGCTTGCGCCGGGCCATAGCGCTGGTGGAGACCGCGTTGTTGGGCTGCGCTGACCACGGCGCGTGCCAACGGATGTTCGCTCTGTTCTTCCACCGCGCTCGCCAGCGCCAGCAGATCATCGCAGGCCGGACAATCATCGCTGCCGATGGGCGTCATTTCGGCGCAAGCGGTGCTGCGAATGGCGACGACCGTTGGCCGGCCGGCGGTGATGGTGCCGGTTTTGTCGAGCGCAATGGCGCGCACGCGACTCAACGCTTCAATAAAGGCGCCCCCCTTAAACAAAACCCCCTGGCGGGCCGCATTGGTGATGGCGCTGATCAGGCTGACCGGCGTGCTAATGACCAGCGCACAAGGACAGGCGACCACCAGGAGCGCCAACCCGCGGTAGAGCCAGCCAAAGGTATCGGGGGCAGGATTCCAAAAAGGTTGCCCCAAGAAGAGCGGCGGCACGGTGGCGACCAGCGCGGCCAGCACGACCACCGCCGGCGTATAATAACGGGCAAATTGATCAACAAAGCGTTGCACCGGCGCTCGCTTCTCCTGTGCTTCTTCCACCAACCGGATCATGCGACTAATCGTGTTGTCGGCGGCCAGGTGAGTGACTTCCAGCGTGAGGACGCCTTCGCCATTGATGCTGCCGGCAAAGAGATCATCACCGACCGTTTTGTCAATCGGCAGGCTTTCGCCGGTGATCGCCGCCTGGTTTACGGCGGATTGTCCCGTTTGTACCCGCCCGTCCATCGGGATGCGTTCGCCAGGGCGGACGCGTAACAGGTCGCCGATTTGTAATTGGGTGATTGGATATTCAGCGGGCGTGGTCGAGATGCCATTGCGGGCAATCACGGTGGCCGTGCTGGGCGCGGTTGCCAAGAGGCTGCGGATGGCGTGGCGGGCGCGATTACCGGTGTAGCCTTCCAGCGCTTCGCTCAAGGCAAAGAGTACCATCACCATGCCTGCTTCTGTATAGGCGCCAATGATGACAGCGCCAATGGCGGCAATGGTCATCAGGACATTGATGTTGATGTCACGGCTGAGAACTGCGCGCCAGGCGCTTTGGGCAATCGGCCAGCCGGCGGCGATCATCGCCAGGAGCGAGAACACGTCAACCAGTGCATGTTCATAACCAAACAACTCGGTCAGGAACAGCCCTGGTAAAATCAAGAGCGCGCCCAGTAAGGCAAACTGCGTTTCGCGCCGTTGCCAGAGATAGGCCCAAAAACTTGGTAAGGTGTCAGGTGTGGTGGCGGTTAGCGGCGTGCTGTCGGCGTTGGCAATGCCATAGCCCAACGCTTGCACTTTGTCCGTGATCGTGACGGCAGCCACCTGACCGCTGATGCGCAGTTTGGCGGTGGTAAAGGTCAACTCGCAATGGTCAACCCCTGGCAGTTGGCCCACCGCTTTTTCCAACGACTGCGCACAGCCGGCGCAGTCGAGGCCGGTCACCTGGAATTGGAATGTGTTACGTACAGTGGTCATAAAACTCCCCTACAGAATGTAGCAATTTTGCGATTGCCTACAGCATACACCTTCAAGTCGGGTTGAAGGTCAAGGGGCAAACTTCTCAGATCAGCGTTTACGCCTGCGCCTCCGCAAAGGCTAGAAAGAGCCGGGCAAAGATAAATGCATTGGCGCCACGCGCAACGACCAGATACCCTTCCTCATTGTACATCAACACCGGCGCCTGTTGCCGATGGGCGTGGACCTGACAGTGCGTTTCCAAGTGGGTCAGGGCGGCCAATACCCGGCCAATCTGCGGATCGGTGCTGACCACCAGGATATGATAGGCGTCCTCTTCTTGCCAAATATGGATATGCTGACCACGCAATTGTGTAAAGAGATCGCGCGCTTCGTGGGTGCCTAGCTCACAGCCTGTCTTGCGCAAGAGCCACTCGAAGAGGCGGGCCGCTTGGGTTTGGGGGTCGCCACAAATCTGCTGAACCAGTTGCGCCAGGCGATCGGTTGCTGCCATCGGTTCTTGCGCGGTCATCTTGTAGTGCATATCCTGCCAGAAGAGACCCAATTCATGGCGCACAACCAACAGCGCGGTAATCTCTTGTTCCAGCAGGAGATAGCGCGCTTCGGCCGTTTGCAACAGCGCTTCGTCGGTCAGGTCGCCGGCAGCCATACCCTTGAGCAACAATTTGATCTCAGTTAAGGAGAAGCCCAGCCGTTGTGTCCGTTGAATCAAACGCACGGTCTGTTCGGCTTCGTTGGCATACAGGCGATAACCGGCGGCTGTGCGCTCGGCCGGTTGCAACAACTGCTGCTCTTCATAATAGCGTAAGGCCGAAGTGCGCAGGCCGGTGCGTTTGGCGAGTTCTCCAATGGTGAGCATGGCATCCATTCATTACCGTAGCGACGAAGTCTCCTGGTAGGATAAACGACTTTGGTTGATTTGGCAACTGTCTGGCCTGGCTATCCAGCCGCCTTTCCACTATATTTTTTGTAGCAAGATTTCACACTTCAACTAGCTTCTGCTACAATGGGTTGACAAATACGGTGTAATCTACTACTCTTGCCGATAATGATCACGATTGCAATTTTATCCCGGCCAAAAGAGCAGTAGCAGCAGAGAAGAGCAAACGGAGCCTATGATCAACAACCAAACGCTATCACTGACGCGCTTTTTGGAAAAGCTTGACACCCAAATCAGCAACTTTCGCAGCGTGCTGCCCCCCAAACAGGAGGTGAATCACTTTGCCGAGGGCATGTTTGACTTTCTCTTTCCGATCAACTGTCCCCAGCCGCGCAAAGCCTCGGTGCAGTATGTCAATCTCTCTGACCAACTGGTACGATTGCTTGATCCGCTGGATAGTGATGCCGAGACGGTGACAGAGAACTTTTTTGCCGCTCTACCGGAACTCTATGAACGGTTGCTGGAAGATGCCGAAGCGACGATGGCCTTTGACCCGGCGGCCACCAGCCTGGAAGAGGTGATCACCACCTACCCCGGCTTTTATGCCATCACCATCTATCGTCTGGCCCACCGACTGGTGCAACTGGGTGTGCCGTTGTTACCCCGCATGTTGACCGAATATGCCCACGGCAAAACCGGCATCGACATTCACCCGGCGGCGCAGATCGGTCATTCGTTCTTCATCGACCACGGCACCGGCATTGTGATTGGCGCCACCACCAAGATCGGCGATAATGTCAAGCTCTACCAGGGCGTAACACTGGGCGCGCTTCAGGTGGAAAAATCGCTGGCCAACACCAAACGCCACCCGACCATTGAGGATGACGTGATTATCTACGCCAACGCCACCATCCTCGGCGGGGAAACGGTGGTCGGTCATCATTCGATCCTCGGCGGCAACGTCTGGATCACCCGTAGCCTCCCGCCCTACTCCCGTGTCTATCACGAGAGCAAGGTCAGCGTGCGCAATAAACATGATGGGCAAGTGTTGGATTTTGTGATTTAATGATTAAGAGATTGAGAGACTGAGCGATTGAGAGATTACCGGCGGCATGTCCATAATCTCTCAATCGCCCAATCTCTCAATCTCCCATTTTCGTAATAGCTTATTGACCAACAACTTCACCTTTGTTGGTCCAGCAATGGGAGAACCTTCATGCGAGCAAACAACATTTTGGAAACCATTGGCAATACGCCTCATGTGCGGATCAACCGCCTCTTTGACAGCAGCCACGAAGTGTGGATGAAGTTGGAACGAGCCAACCCCGGCGGCAGCATCAAGGATCGCATTGGTCTGTCAATGATCGAAGATGCCGAAAAACGGGGCATTCTCAAGCCCGACAGCGTGATCATCGAGCCGACCTCCGGCAACACCGGTATCGGTCTGGCGATGACGGCCGCGGTGAAGGGCTACAAGCTGATCCTGGTCATGCCCGAATCGATGTCGGTGGAGCGACGCAAGATCATGGCCGCCTATGGCGCCACCTTTGAATTAACCCCACGCGAAAAGGGGATGAAAGGCGCCATCGCCCGTGCCGAGGAGATGCTGAAGGAGATCCCGAACTCCTGGATTCCGCAACAGTTTGAAAACGAAGCCAATGTGGAAGTCCACAAGCGCACCACCGCCCAGGAGATTCTGCGCGACTTCCCTGAAGGCGTTGACTATCTCATCACCGGCGTCGGCACCGGCGGTCATATCACCGGCTGCGCCGAAGTCCTCAAGGAACATTGGCCGAATCTCAAAGTCTTTGCCGTCGAACCCGAACTCTCGCCGGTCATCAGCGGCGGCAACCCCGGCCCCCACCCGATTCAAGGCATTGGCGCCGGCTTTATCCCGCGCAACCTCCATACCGACGCCATTGACGGCGTGATCCAGGTCAACAAAGACCATGCCATTGAGATGGCGCAACGCGCGGCCAAAGAAGAAGGCATCTTTATCGGCATCTCTTCCGGCGCCGCCCTGGCCGCCGTGCGCAAAAAACTGGCCGAAATTCCCGCCGGCGCCCGCGTCCTCACCTTCTGCTACGACACGGGTGAACGCTATCTGTCGATTGAAGGGTTATTCTAAGCAGGAACAACGGATTCTAGATAGGAGCGGATTAGTCGTAGCTGAATTTGAGAACATCTTGTGCTTGGTTAGATAGAAGCGCCATAGCACACTAAATTTTCAAAAAAGCAGCGGCTAATCCGCTCCTATCTAGAATCCGCTGGTAAACACCCCCGCCAATTTCTGCACGCCAATCCGAATTTCCTCCGGTTTCAACATGCCATAGCCCAGCACGAGACCGCTGCGGATGGGCGCCCCCATGACATAGGCAGAGATGGGGGCGACTTCGACCCCCTGTTGCCAGGCGGCTTCGGCAATTTGTTCGTCATTCAGTCCGTTATTGCACCAGGCGACCAGGTGGAGACCAGCTTCAGCGTACCCCACAGTCAAGTGGGCGCTGAGTTGTTGTTGCAGCGCTGTCACCAACACCTGCTGCCGTTCGGCGTAGAGCGTGCGCATCCGCCGGATGTGACGGGCAAAGTGGCCGTCGAGGATAAAATCGGCCAGGACGGCCTGGTCAAAGACCGGCAGGTAGCGATGGGCCAGGAAGAGGGCATCGCTAAAGGCTTCGGTTAAAGAAGGTGGCGTCACCAGATAGCCCAGCCGTAGCCCTGGAAAGAGAACTTTGCTAAAAGTGCCGCTATACAAAACTCGACTGTCACAGGGTGGGCCTGTTCGTAAGGCGCACTCATCCGCTTGATCCAACCCTTGCAGCGCCGCCAGGGGGCGTCCGCGATAGCGATACTCACTGTCATAATCATCTTCCAAAATCCAGGCATTGTGCTGCCGCGCCCAGGCCAACAGGGCCAGGCGCCGGGTCACGCTCATGGTCGCGCCGGTCGGGTATTGATGGGATGGCGTGACGTAGATCAGCCGCGCCGTCGGCTGCTGGGCGGCGCCGATGTCAACGCACAAGCCTTCGGCATCGACCGGAATCGGCATCAGGTGGACGCCGACGCCAAGCAACGCCGCCCGTGCGCCCCGGTAGCCGGGGTCTTCGATCCAGACCGGATCGTCAGGGTCGAGCAGCACCTGCGCCACCAGGTCGAGCGCATGTTGCGAACCGGCGGTGATCAAGACCTGTTCCGCCGTGCAACGCACCCCACGCGCCGCCCCCAAATATTCGGCAATGGCCTGGCGCAAGGGCCAGTAACCACAGGCGTCGCCATAGGTCAACAGTTCCGGGCCGGCGGTGCGCCAGCGGTGGGCAGCCAACCGTGCCCAAACTTTGGTCGGGAACATGTCGAGCGCCGGAATACCCGTGCGAAAGGCGCGGGGGGCAAAATCATCCGACGCGCCCCCCATCGGCGCGGCCGTAATGCGGCGATGGCGTTGGGAAAATTCACCGGCGAGCGCCTGCTGTAATGCGTTGGCCGGTTGGACCCGTCGGTTGACCAGCGCCAGTTCATCGGGCAGGGCCAGGCTGACATAGGTGCCGTCGCCGACGCGGCTTTCCAGATAGCCTTCCGCCACCAGTTGTTCAAAGGTTGCCATCGTTGTATTGCGCGAAACACCGAGAACGGTTGATAGATCGCGCGTCGAGGGCAGCCGCATACCGGCCCGTAGCCGCCCGCTCAAAATGGCCTGGCGCAGACCGTCATACAGTTGTTGATACAAAGACTGTTCGCGGGTCAGTTCCGGCAAGATGGCGGCGAGATCAAAGGCAGTGACTTGTTTGCTCACGACGTTGCTCCAGGAATGGTACGTGCTGCGTGTTGCGTGGCCTTCGACAGGCTCAGGCCACGCAACACGCAGCACGCAACACGAATCACGCAACACGAATCACAATTGGCCCTATTAAATTATCGAAAATGGCTCTTGTCATTCAACCATTTTCCTGTATCATAAACGATTATTCATTTTCGCCAAAGCAAGAGGCAATTCATGCAAACAATAAAAGCAGGCAAGTTCTTCTATGGCTGGGTGGTCGTCGCGATAACGGCGGTGACGCTCTTTGTCTCCGCCGGTCTACGGTCGGCGCCCGGTGTCTTTATTCTACCGCTGGAACAGGATATGGGGTGGAGCCGCTCGGCGATCTCTTTTGCCGTCTCGATTGGGTTGATCACCTTGGGCATTGCCGGCCCGTTGAGCGGCTGGCTGATGGATCGCTTTGGCCCCAAGCGGGTCGCGCTAGTCGGGCTGGCGTTGGTGGTGGCCGCAATGGTCAGCAGCTATGGCATTACCGAACTGTGGCAACTCAATTTGCTCTGGGGCATGATCAGCGGGCTTGGCACGGGGATGGTCGGCGGCGTCTTGGGGCCGGCTGTGGCCAATCGCTGGTTTGTGGCGCGCCGTGGGTTGGTCATCGGCATCTTTGGCGCCTCCCTTTCGGCTGGACAACTGGTCTTTGTGCCGGCGCTCATGGCCGTCGTGCTGACGGTGGGCTGGCGCTGGAGCAGCGTTGCTTTGGGCCTGATCGCGCTGGCCGTCATGATTCCCGTACTGATCTTCCTGCGTGATGATCCGACTGATATGGGATTGGCGCCCTACGGCGCGACAACAGGACAAGGCGCGGGGCGGCCAACCGTTGACCCCAATGTCATGCAACGGGCCATCAAAGCGCCGGAATTCTGGCTGCTGGCCGCCACCTTCTTTGTCTGCGGCGCCACCTCCAACGGCTTGATCGGCACCCACCTGATCCCCCACGCCGCCGATCATGGCATCCCGCAAGCGACCGCCGCCGGCATGTTGGCGTTGATGGGCGCCATGAACTTTGTCGGCACCATCGCCTCCGGCTGGCTCACGGACAAATATGACCCGCGCAAGTTGCTCTGTATCTACTACGGTTTTCGCGGCCTGTCGCTCTTTCTCCTGCCCTATGTGAGCGGCGTCTTTGGTCTGTCGGTCTTTGCCATTATGTTTGGCCTGGATTACATCGCCACCGTGCCGCCAACTACCGCCCTGGTCGCTGACACCTTTGGCCGGCGCAATGTCGGTACGGTCTACGGCTGGGTCTTTTGTTCGCATCAGGTCGGCGCAGCGCTGGCGGCCTGGCTTGGCGGCGTCACCCGTGACATGTTTGGCGACTATCTGCTCGCCTTCCTGGTCGCCGGCACTATTGCCATGATCGCGGCCTTGCTCTCGCTGCAAATTCGTCATACACCCAAAACCGTTCCTGCGACGGCATAACATAGGTGCTTGGGTGCTTGGGTGCTTCGGTGATTGAGCTTGTCGAAATCACCGAAGCACCCAAGCACCCAAGCATTAAGGAAGGAAGTCACGCCATGAGCGTCCAAGAACGCCAACGTTGCATCGACAAAATTCGCCGGTTGCCGGGGCAGATTGAAGAACTGGTGAGTGGCCTGAGCGAAGCGCAGCTTACTACCCATTTTCTGGCCGGCGAGTGGACAGTTGCGCAGAATGTGCATCACCTGGCCGATTCGCACATGAATAGCTACATTCGCTGCAAGCTGATCTTGACCGAGGAAAATCCCCCGCTCAAGCCGTATGACCAGGATGCGTGGGCTAATCTGCCGGATGCCCGGAGCGCTGACCTCTCTACGTCGCTGCTGTTGCTGGCACAACTCCATGCCCGCTGGGTCACCTTTTGGGAAAACTTGCCGGAGGCGGCCTGGGGTCGCGTCGGTTTTCACCCGGACAATGGCCCAATGACGCTGGATGATATTGTGCGCAGCTATGCCGCCCATGGCGAAGCGCATATTGATCAGATCACGCGCACGCTGGCGGCGGAACACCACAGCGGGTTACGATAAGAGCGGATTTAGCGTCTATGCAGATGAAGGTTTTTGATTAAAGACACGCGGTGACTGTCCGGGTCTAGGCGGCGGCAACCCTTCCTGGAAGAGGCAACGTGCGTCTAGTCATCCAGAACTGTTTCCGCCGCTTCCAGGAAGTAGCCATGCACCATTGTGCGCCGCAGCCAATGAAACCAACAGGGATTTCGCAGATTATACAGATTAATTTGCAATATAAATCTTTGAAATCTGCGAAATCCCTGTTGGTTTCAGGGCAGGGTGGCCCCAACCGCAATCGTTACGAAGCGCAAACCAAAAATCTGCATAATCGTTCGGCTGAGCTCACGACGAAGTCTGCGTAAGCTTTGATTTTTGGATAAGGAAATTGGTCGAGAACTATGTATATTCCCAATGCCAACCGTGTTGACGATCAGGGCCAGTTGGTGGCCTTTATGCAGGCGCACAGCTTTGCGACCGTGGTGAGCCTGGTACAGGGCGAACTCTTTGCCACCCATCTGCCGCTGGTGATTGTGGCGGAGGGGGAGCAGATCCGACTGCGCGGCCATCTGGCGAAGGCGAACCCGCACTGGCAGGACTGGGCGACGCAAGAGGTGCTGGTCATCTTTCAGGGGCCGCACGCCTATATCTCGCCCAGTCACTATGAAAAGTGGGAGAGCGTACCGACCTGGAACTATATTGCCGTTCACGCCTATGGTTCGGTGCAGTTGGTGCAGGAGGAAGCCGGGCTGTTGGCGACGTTAAGTCAACTGATTGCCGCCACCGAACCAGGCTATCAAGCCCAGTGGGAGAGTCTGCCCGACAAATTTCGGGCGGGGATGCTCAACGGCATTGTCGCCTTCGAGATCACCGTCACCCGGTTGGAAGGCAAGTTCAAATTAAGCCAGAATCGTCCCGCCGGCGACCAGCAACGAGTGGCGGCGGCGTTGGTCAGCGCCACCAATACGGCTATTGCCGCAACTGGTCACTATATGCAGGAGCGACTGAACGTATGATCGCAATCCGTGCGGCAACGGAGCAGGATCTACCGGCGATCCTGACGATTTACAACGACGCCATTCTGACCACGACGGCGGTCTATGATTACGATCCCCACACGCTGGCCATGCGGCAGACGTGGTATGAAGCCAAAGTCGCAGCGGGCTTGCCGGTCTTTGTGGCCGATGACGCCGGGGCGGTGGTCGGGTTTAGCGCGCTTGGCCCCTTCCGCGCCTGGGCAGCCTACAAGTACACAGTGGAAAATTCGATTTATGTGGCGGCCGCGCGGCGCGGCCAGGGCATTGGCAAATTGCTCCTGCCGCCGCTGATCGAGGCCGCCCGCCGTATGGAAATGCACGCCATCATCGCCGGCATCGACGCTACCAACGTCGCCAGCTACCGGCTCCATCAAAACTTCGGTTTTGTCGAGGTGGCCCATTTTCGCGAAGTCGGCTACAAGTTTGGGCGCTGGCTGGATCTCAAGTTTTTGGAACTACTGTTGGAGACGCCCCACAGACCGCAGGAAGGGTAACACAAAGACACTACAGCGGATGAAGACGGGAACGGATGTCTTTTTTGCTGGTGAACGGTAATAACGCCGATCTCTATCTCAACAAAGTCATTGTCTTAATCGGTTTCCGTTCTCTAGCCGCTTCATCCGTTCCCGCCATCATCCGTTGTAGTGTTGGGGTATGCCAGGTGAAGGAGAATAATATGAGCAAACGACAAAACATTTCATCGGGCGCGCAGTGGGAAGAGATTGTCGGCTACTCACGCGCGGTGCGGATTGGCAATATTGTGGAAGTAGCCGGGACAACCGCCGTTGACGAGAACGGGCAGGTGGTTGGCGGTGATGACCCGGCGGCGCAGACGCGCTTCATTCTACAAAAGATCGAAAAAGCGCTGCACAAAGCCGGCGCGACGCTGGAAGATGTGATCCGCACCCGCGTCTTTGTCACCGACATCAGTCGTTGGGAGGCGATTGGTCGCGCCCACGGTGAATTTTTCCACACCATCAAACCGGCCGCCAGCATGATCGAGATTAAGGCGTTGATCAGCCCGGAATTGTTGGTGGAGATTGAAGTGACGGCGGTGATTGGCGAGTAAGAGGAGAGATTGAGAGATTGAGAGATTATGAACAAACCTAATCTCTCAATCTCCTACACAAATAGGACAAGCTATGAGCGATTTTACCCAGACTGACAAAAACCGCGTTCGCCGGCTGCCGGCCCGTGGCGCGTATGATAAGGCGACGATCTACCCGATTGTCGATGCTGCCTTGCTCTGCCATGTCGGCATGATCCACGAGGGTGAACCAGTGGTGATCCCGACCCTTCATGCCCGGCGTGAAGATGAGATTTTGCTACATGGGGCCACTACCAGTCGCCTGCTGCAATATGCCATGGCCGGCCACCCCCTTTGCGTCACCGTGACGCTGATGGATGGGCTGGTGCTGGCGCGTTCGGTTTTCAATCACTCGATCAACTACCGCTCGGCGGTACTCTTTGGTCGCGCCCGCCTGGTGCAGGATGAAGACAAAATGGAGTACCTGACGTACTTCACTGAAAAGCTGATCCCTGGGCGCTGGAACGATGTACGTCCACCCACGCCGGCAGAGTTCAAAGCAACGGCTATCGTTGCCATGTCTATTGAGAGCGCCTCGGCCAAGATCCGCACCGGCCCGCCCAAAGATGAGGCGGAAGATTACGCCCTGCCGGTCTGGGCTGGGGTGTTGCCGATCCAGCAACACTTTGGTGCGTTGGAGGCCGACCCCAAATTGACCGAAGGCATTCCTGTTCCAGCCTACCTACAAGAATACAGCAAAGGATAGCTGTAACTCCTAAGCCTGCTCGTAGCCGGTCCGTGACCGGCGCCCCAAACGCCGGTCACGGACCGGCTACGAGCGACCGATAGCTACCTTTAAACTGAATGCTTAACCACGAAGACGCAAAGAACACGAAGATTTTCAATGTAGACCTTCATGCTATTCGTGCCTTCATGGTTTATCTTTGCATTCGCCCCGGCCAGGCTTCCGGGTTGAGCAGATCGGGTGGACGTTCGCCGCGCAGGACATGTAGCACCTGTTCCACCAACATCTGGCCGGTGCGGATGCTGCCCTGGACCGTGTTGCCGGCGCTGTGCGGCGTCACGATGACGTTTTCCATCTTGAGCAGCGGGTTGTCAGGGTGAGGTGGTTCGGGGTCAAAGACATCCAACCCGGCGCCGGCGAGGTGGCCTTCCTGCAATGCCGCAATCAACGCGGCTTCATCCAACACCGGGCCGCGACTGGCGTTGATCACATAGCTGCCCCGTTTGAGCAAGTGTAATTCGCGTGTGCTGATCAGATGATGGGTCTCCGGTGTCAAGGGCGTGTGCAGGGTCAGAAAGTCAGCTTGGGTCAGCAATGTATCCAGGTCGCCGACCAGTTCCACATAGGCCGGCGCCGGCGAGCCGACCGGCAAATAGGGATCAAAGACCACCACCCGCATTCGTAACCCCAGCCCACAAATCTCCGCCACCCGTTTCCCAATGCGCCCAAAGCCGACAATGCCCAGCGTCAAGTCCCGCACCTCGACGCCGCGTAGCGTGCCACGGGTATAGGGGCGGTTGTTGCGTAGATACAGATCGCCCTTGACAATCCACTTGGCCGCCGCCAGCAGCAGCGCGACGGTGTGTTCCGCTGTCGGCTCGGTGGGGCCGTCGGGCGTGTTGGTGGCGAGGATGCCGCGCGCCGTCGCCGCCGGCACATCGACATCGTTGTAACCGATGCCGTGGCGAGCGACTAGTTTCAACTGCGGGCCAGCGTGATCGAGAAAGGCGCCGTTAACCTTGCTGGCGCCGATGATAGCAATATCGACACCGGACAACGTTGCTTTTGTGCCGCCGGTAATGACCTCAGCAACTTCCGCAAGGCGTGCGACGACAGAAGGATGGAGTTCGACTTCGGTCCAAACTTTGGGTTTGCCGGTTGGCGTGGTGGTTGTTGGCATGGATGATATTTTCCTTGTTTGAATTGAATGAAAATCTTGGTTACAATGGAGCTTATCACGAAGCGCCTTGCAATTCAAATCGATGCAAAGAAGGAGCCTGCCCATGACCCTACTCGATAAAAGCTATGGCTGCCTCCTGGGTGGTCTCATCGGTGACGCGATGGGAACGCCCACGGAGAACAAAGAACCCACCGAGATCGAAGCGCGCTTTGGCTGGGTGGAGGACTTTAGCGAAGATGGCACCGATGATTCGATCCTCAAACATCTGCTCTGTGAAGCGTTGATCGCCACCGATGGCTACGCTACTGCCGACGAGTGGGCCGCAGCCTGGTTACGCAACCGCCATGAGATTACTGGCCCCAAACAGAACCGCTTCTTTGTCTCGGTCAAACAGACCTTTCTCAAATTGAGTGTGGGGTATCTGCCTCGCATGGTCAGCAGCGGCAACCTGCCTAGTTCCAGCTCGGCCATGAGCATTGCGCCGGTGGGCATTGTCAACGCCGGTCACCCGCGCGCTGCGGCCGCCCAAGCCCAGGAGTTAGGCAGCTTGATTCATACCGGGGATGTCGCTTTCTGTCAGGATGGCGCGGCGGCTGTGGCCGCCGCGGTCGCCGCCGCGTTTGCTCCTGATGCCACTATCGAAACGGTGCTGCTCGCCGCCACCCGTTATCTCAAGCCGACCAGTGGCGCTGAGGTGCGCGATCTCATTCACAATGCTATTGACCTGGCCCGCCGTGTGGGTGACTATAAGACCTTTCGCGAACACTATCATGCCGCCTTTCGTCGCCCTATAGCTTGTGACACGCGGGAAACCGTGCCGGCTGTCTTTGGGTTATGCTACTTGGCTAAAGGCAAACCGGTCGATGCTATCATCTACGGCGCCAACTTTGGCCGTGATACCGATACGATTGCCACAATGGCCGGCGCAATTTGTGGCGCCCTGACCGGCGCCACCAGTGGTTTACCCAAGAATTGGATTGGTCGCGCCGAAAGTTATTCTGCCCGCAAACAACACGAACTCGCCGCAGCTTTAGTCAATGTCGCCAAACGCAAAGCCCAAACCGAACGGGCTGCCTGGCAAACGATGGCAATAGCGCCCAATGAATAGGAATACTTGTAAACGGTTCACGCAACACGAATCACGCAATCAGAAAAGAGGATGCCATGAAAATCACTGATGTCAAAGCCTATGTCGTTGACCCGCCGCTTCCCGCCTATGGCAGCAGCAAAGATCGTGAATGGACCTTTGTCCAGATCGACACCGACGAAGGCATCACCGGCTGGGGCGAGGCGACCAACTATCCCGGCGGCGGTTCATTTCTGAGCGCACAGGCGGTGTTGCTGCAAAAGGAGGTGCTGGTGGGCGAAGACCCGGCGGATATTGAGCGCATCTGGCACAAGCTCTACCGGCGCTACACCTATCTCGGCGCGCGCGGGTTGCCGACGACGGCAATTAGCGGGATCGATATTGCGCTATGGGACATCAAAGGCAAAGCGCTGGGCAAGCCGATCTATGACCTACTGGGGGGCAAGTTCCGCGACAGCATTCGGCTCTATGCCAACGGTTGGTTTGGTGGCTGCTCAACGCCGGAGCAATATGTGGCGGCAGCCAAAGCGGTGATCGCCAGCGGTCATGATGCGATCAAACTCGACCCGTTTCTGGAAATGATCCCCTATCACACCGGCTATGTCACCGGGCAGATCTCGGCGGCGGGCGAAGAGTTGGGCTGTAACATTGTCGCTGCCTTGCGGGAAGCGCTTGGCCCCAAGGTGGAAATTTTGATCGACGCCCACGGTCACTACAACGTGCCGACGGCGGTGCGACTGGCCAACCGTCTCTATGCCGAGGCCAAGATCGACTGGTTTGAAGAACCGGTGCCACCCGAAGGGTACGACGCGCTGCGCGCCGTGCGCGAGCAGGTGCAATGTTCGATTTGTGTGGGCGAACGGCTCTTTACGCGCTGGGATTTCTTACCAATTTTCCAACAGCGGTTGGCCGACTATATCATGCCCGATGTGGTCTGGACGGGCGGGATTAGTGAACTCAAGAAGATTGCAACAATGGCCGAAGCCTATTTTGTACCGATCAGCCCCCATAATGCCATGGGGCCACTCCAGGTGGTCGCCGGCGCCCATGTCATGATGACCGTGCCGAACTTCTACCGGCTGGAACACAGCACCGCGGCTATTCCGGCCTACAATCTTATGTTGATGGAACCCATTTCCTTCCAAGGGAATGAAGTGCGTGTCAGCGGCAGGCCGGGTCTGGGCGTCGAGTTAAATCTGGCGATGATCCAAGCCCATTTGCATCCCAATTCACCGCGCTGACAAAAAAGCAGACGCCTTATCGGGAAGCGTTCACCAAACAAACGGTTCATGCAACACGCATTACATCAAAGGCAGCACAACTTCAGCGCGTTCACTATGGGTGGCAACCAGGGTCGAACCACATTGCGGGCAGGTGGGTTTGTCGGCCATCATAAGCCAGGAGCTGCCGATCTCTTCATCGGTAACGAGCCAGACATTGGCAAACGAAGAAGCGGCGTGGGCGGAAATTTCATCAGCCAGGCAAGCGCTGTTGGGACAAAAATAGCTCTTGGTAACCGATCTAGAACGACCGAGCAGGGCAGCTTTTTCACCAACAACGGCGGCTTTGGTATGAGTGCTGGCTAACATAAAGACTCCTTCATGGACTGTTTGTTGTTTACAGTTGCTTGTTGTTTAAACTTAGTTGTTGAAAGTCAGGCAATAATGCTGTTGTTGAGCGTAACACAAACCGAAGATACGCCAATATGAACGGATATAGGCGGCGGATATGTTCCTCACGTATGTCTCAGCTTACCATGAAAATGAATTAATGAGTTATACAAGATCCTTACAACGCTGCTTGATGTAGGGTGAAGCGCCGAGGATGAAGCCGCGTTTTACGCCTATTCCTTGGCGGACTTTACGACCTTTGGCTATGAACGGTTTGCGGCGGGGCTGCCGGCAACAGCGTCTAATGCCCTAAGGCTATAACCGATGAGTTCAACGACCTGGCCACCCAAGATCGCGATCTGTGTAGGAACGGTAGTGTTACGCGAACAGAAAGTTTTGCTGATTCGTGAAGCAACAGGGCATGATCGCGGCGTCTGGGGTATTCCTTGGGGCTTTGTTGAAGGAAAGAGCACTGATGGGACGCTAGATACACCAGAAATGGCCGCAGTCCGCGAAACCCTAGAGGAAGCGAAGATACACACAAGAATTGTCGGTTTACTTGGGATACAAAACCATAGTTCGCGTACTGGTGATCCTCGCCTTTACATCATTTTTCTGGGTGAGCATATCAGTGGTGAGCCTGAGCCTGATGGTGTCGAGACGGATAGAGCAGCCTATCTCTCTTTGCATGAAATAAACGCATGGCAAGAACCGATTGACGACTTTGTGAAGTGGGTGGTTACCAGAGTTTTAACCGGAGAATTTACGGCGATTCCACCACAAGCCGTAAATCCCTATAGCCCCTTTCTTGGCTTCTTTTAAGTAACAAGCTCAACAACGAAGGTCGCCGCCAATACGAAAACGTTCTCATTCAACCTAACCTGGACAAGCCAGAACCAAAGAAGTTAACACAGATAAGAAAGAACACAGATATTTTACAGAATCAGTGTTTCTTCCTATCTGTGTATACAAAAATATGTATACTAACATTTGTGTCTACTGTTTAAGCGTTTAACGCGCTAGATTCTGGAATTTAGATCATTCCTCCAAATTCAGCCACCGCATCTCTTCCACCGTCAACTGCACATTGAGCGCCGGCAACACTTCCCGCAACTCATCAATCGACTGCGGCCCGATCAGCGCGAAGATCGGGAAAGGCTGACAAAGCACATAGGCCAGTGCAATCTGCGCGGCCGTGACTCCCTTCTGGCTTGCCAGTTCTTGTGCGCGATCCAGCCGTTGCCAGTTGCCCTCGTTGAACCAGGTGCGCACAATCGGCGCGATGGCGGAGATAGTGCGGTCGGCGGGTTTGTAGCGACCGGTGAAGAAGCCGGTGGCCTGGCTGCTCCAACTGAAGAGCGGAAATTGCTGGGCAGCATACCAGGCGCGCGACCGGGCATCCGACGCCGTCAAACAGGCTGGCCACATGGGTTCATTCCACTCAGCCAGCGAGAGGTTGGGGCTGCTGGCGGCAAAACCGACCAGACCATGTTCCCGTGCATAGGCGTTGGCGGCCGCGATCCGCTCGATGCTCCAGTTGGAGCCGCCATAGGCCCGAATGCGCCCGGCGCGCAGATGCTCATTGAGACAATCGACCAGTTCGCCCACTGGCACACCGGGGTTGTCGCTGTGCATCATGTAGATGTCCACATAGTCGAGTTGCATCTTTTCCAGCGTTTCGGCCAGTTGGGCGTTGATGCCGGCGGGGGTGCAGTTGACATCGCGGGCGCCCTTGGCCAGAATCACCAACTCTTCCCGCACCCCGCGCAGTTTGATCCACTGGCCGACACACTCTTCGCTGCGGTAGACATGGGCGGTGTCAAAGCAGTTGCCCCCCATCTCATAGAAATAGTCGAGCAGCGAACAGGCCAGCGGCAACCGATCGGCCTTGAAGATCATTGTCCCCATGACGAGGCGGGAGATAGGTTTCTCTACTCCCGGCACATAACCGTACTGCATGGGGTGATCGGCTTTGCGCTGCAAGGGTCGGCCAACGGTTGGCAGGGTGAGGGCGGCATATTTCTCATTGCCAAAGACCAATCCCAGTTCCCGCCGCCAGGCATCAAGGGTCAACATGTTGCCCAGGCTGTCGGCCCAGGACATGGCGGGCGCTTGGCGATCCGCGAGGTGGTGGGCTACGGTGTCGGCTTCGATGGCGTAGAGCGGTTTGGCGCTTTGTACAGCAACTTCTTGGGGTTCGGCTTTGCCATCTTGGTAGAGCAAAATGCCCACCCCTTCCGACCCTTTGTAACGGTCGGTGTCGGGCAGCCAGGGATTGCGTAGCACCAGATGGCCGGTTGAACCCCAAACCTTGACTTCGTTTTCCAGGCGCACTTGCAACCCGCAAGCAATTTCCGCCACCAGATCGCCGGGGAATTTGAGCATGGCGGTCGCCCACTCGTCCACGCCACTTTCTGCGCCGATGTGACCGTAGGTGCGCAGCGCCATCTCGTTGCGATAGCCGTCACTCTCAATGATCGGGTTGGCAAAGGGTTGACCGAGCGCCGCACCGGCAATCAGCCGCACCATCGACACCGGGTAGCAACCCACATCCATAATCCCACCGCCGGCCCAAGCGTTCTGCAAGCGGATGTCAGCATTGTGGCCGCCCATGTTATAGCCAAAAGATGCCTGGATCAGCCGCACCTGTCCAATCGCGCCGCTGCGGATGAGTTCTTGCAATTTGGCGATCTGCGGGTGGCAGCGGTACATAAAGGCTTCCATGAGAAAGACATCGTTGGCACGCGCCGCCTCAATCACCGTCATCGCTTCCGGGTAGTTGGTGGTCAACGGCTTTTCGCAGAGGGTGTGTTTGCCTGCCTCCGCACAGCGGATTGCCCACTGGGCGTGTAGATGATTGGGTAGCGAAATGTAAATCGCTTCTACATCAGCATCGGCAAGTAACGCTTCGTAGCTGCCGTAGGCGCGGGCAATGCCGGTTTCCTTGGCAAATTGATCGGCTGCCGCTTGCGTGCGGCTGCCCACGGCCAGCAACTGACCGGTTTCCGATTGCGGAAGTTCCTGCGCAAAGCGGCGGGCGATGCGACCTGTGCCTAAAATGCCCCAAGAGAGTGTTTTCTTCATAAAATCTCACAATTCTAGTTTACATAGTTGTGGCTCTATATTACCCCTTCAACCCCGTCATCGTCAACGCATCGACAAACTGACGTTGCACGGCGAGGTAGAGCAGCAAGATGGGCAACGCCACCACTGTTGCTGCCGCCATGATTGCATCCCAGCGTTGGTCGGCAAAGGCGTGATAACGGGACAAGGCAATCGGCAGGGTCGTCATCTCATCGCTGCGAATGACCAGGAAGGGCCAGAGAAAGGCGTTCCACGACCAGTAGAAGTTGATCACCACGGCGGTCAACAACATCGGCTTGGCAATCGGGTAGGCGATGCGAAAGAGAATTTGCAGGTGATTAGCGCCGTCGATCACCGCGGCGTCGACATAATCATCGGGGAAGGTGAGAAACGCCTGCCGACAGAGGTAGATGGTAAAGGGGGTGATGGCATAGGGCAAAATCACGCCGGCGAAGGTGTCGATCAGGCCGAGGCGATCCACCTGGAGGAAGAGTGGGATCATCAAAATCTGCTGTGGCAGGATCATCAGCGCCAGCACCAGAAAGAAAAGCACACGCTTAAAGGGAAAGCGCAGCTTGGCCAGCGCATAGCCCACCCACGACGAGAAAAAAACATTGATCGCCACCCCCAGCACCGAGACCACCACGCTGTTTAAGAGCGACCGCGGCACATCCATCGTCTCCCAGACATAGCGGTAGGCATTGAGCGAAGGCTCTGGCGCCCAAAGAGTCGGCGGGTAGGAGAAGATCGTATATGCCGGCTTGAGCGACGTGTTCACCATCCAGTAGAAGGGGAAGAGCGAGATGAGCGCGCCCAAGATGAGAATGCCATAGAGCGTAACGGTTTGTAAAAGTGACGAAAATTGCCCCTGGTGGCGCTGGGTGCGCGTCGGCAAGCGTTGTGACAAGGTTGATCCGGCCATCTGATGCGCTCCTTTCTACCAACTGCTTCGTTCTAACAACCGCCGCTGGACAAAGGTCAGGACGAGAATGATGATCGTCGAAGTAACGCCGATGGCGTTGGCATAACCCAAGCGGCTCCAGATAAAGCCTTCGCGGTAGAGATGGAGCAGGGTTGTCAAACTGCTCCCGCGCGGGCCGCCTTCGGTCATCAACAACGGTTCAGTAAAAATATTCAGCCCCCAGAGCGTCCCCATGACCACGGAGAAGACGACGACCGGGTTGAGCAAGGGCAGTTTGATATGGCGAATCATCTGCCAACGACTGACGCCATCGACTTCGGCCGCGTCCAGTACATCTTTGGAGAGACCCTGTAAGCCGGCCAGGAAGAACATAGCATACAAGCCGACATCGTTCCAGACCTTCATGAGGGCAATCGAGGGCATAGAAAAGCGTTCACTGGTCAACCACGGCACTTGTGGGATGCCGAGAAAACTGAGCAGGTAGTTGATGATCCCGCTGTTGGTGGCATACATCCACTGCCAGACAATCGCCATCACCACCACCGGCACAATTACCGGCAAGATGTAGATGCCGCGAAAAAAGGCGCGCCCGCGCACTTTCGAACTATTGAGCAACAGCGCGACAAAAAAGCCACCGGCAATCGAGGCCGGCACCTGAATCAGAATATAGACAAACGAATTGCGCAGCGCCTTAAAGAAATCAGCATCGCTCCATAAGTTGATATAGTTGTCAAAGCCGATGTAGGTCATCGTATCTTTGAGGATGTCCCACTCGGCCACGCTGCCATAGAGCGCGATATAGAGGGGGTAGAGGGTGAAGACCGCCAGTTGTAGGAGCCAGGGCGCGACCAACAAAACAGCAATCTTATCCCACTTGCCCCACCGGCGCATCCGTCGTGTTACGCCCAAGCGCCGGCGCGTACCGCCAACCTGCGGCATCTCAGTTCCAGTTGCTTGCATGATGACCCGCCCTTCCTCATCATAGGGGCACGACCTATCGTGTTATCGTGCCCCTATGATGATAGCCTACTGCTTGGCCAACAGATCGTTCACTTCGGTTTCGGCATCGGCCAGCGCCTGGTCGGGCGTCTTGGCGTCAAAGATCATATCGACATAGGATTTGGTGAGAACGCCCATGATCTCGCTGCCGAGGGTGGTGTTCATATCGTAGATGTAGGAGTTCTCGGCAAAGGTCGCATACTTTTCCCCTGCCGGTAAGCCTTGGAGAACTTGCGTAAAGAGCGGGTTGGTGAGCACATCCTTGGTCGGCGGCAGATCGCCAGTGATGGCAAAGTCGGCGGCCAGTTGCTCATCGGAGAGGAGATATTTCATAAACTCCCAGGCGGCGCGATTGACCTGATCCGCTGCACCCCCTTCGAGCGCTTGTTCACGCATAATGGCGAAGTTGCGCACAAAGTTATAGGTGGGAAAGCCTTCCACGGTGGAATCATCGGGTTTCGGAATGGGGCCGACAAGCAATTCAAAGCCTTCCGGCGCTTCCCGCTTGACTGTCCCCATTAAGCCCGCGCCGCTTAGGGTAGCCGCCACCTGGCCGGAGAGGAAGGGGTTGCCTTCGAGCGTTTCGGTCAGGTTGTACTTCTCGGCGAAGAGGGTGTGGATCAACTCGTAGGATTGCAGCGCTTCTGGGGTGTTGAAGATCGCCTTGGCGCCGTCTTCGCTCACCAGTTGGTTGGTGCCGGTGGCGGCAATGTAGAACGCATAGGCTTGGAATTGCCAGCGCCACCACTCTTCCTGTGTCCAGAGGTTGGTGAACCAATGGGTGTCATCGGTGAGCGCCTTGGCCCATTCGAGATACTGGCTGTAGGTCTCCGGCAGCTTTTCCGGGTCGAGGCCAGCCTCGCGCACCCGTTGCCCGTTGTAGAACATGACGCGCGGCCCCGAATACCAGGAAATGCTGTAGACGTTGCCATCCTTCCAGGTGTAATTGAGCTTCGGGTTCATCTTGTCCATCACTTCCTGGAAGCCGGGTAGATCCTGCAACGGCAGCAAGAGATCGCGGCTGAAATACCAGGTGTCTTCCATATTGACCGACTGATGGACATGGGAGTTGGTGCCGGCCTTGATAAAGGCGACCAGCATCTCGTTATCGACGGCGTCGGGGGCGGTGCTGCCTTCGATCTGGATGTTGGGGTGCATGGCCTCAAAGGCGGCTTCCTGCTGCTTGCCCAGTTCAATGCGTTCCGGCGTCTCGAAATACCAGTAGCGCAAGGTGGTTTGGGGCAATTTGGCAACATCGGGTTCGGTGAGCCAGGCAGCTTCGGACGAAGCGGGGGCATCGCCGGCCGCCGGTTGACCCCCTGGCGCGGCCGGGACACAGGCGGCCAGCAAGGCGCTAGCGGAGATGATAGTGGTGCCGGCCATAAAGTGGCGGCGACTCAAACGATACGGGTTCTGCGGATTGGCTGACATAGACTCTCCTTTGGTCTGGTTGCCATGCGTAGGGCGACAACATACACAAAAACGGCCACATGAATGCGAACGACAAAGAAGAAAACGTCTATGCGGCAGTGGGTCAATCAGTTCCTGCCACGAACAAGGTAAGCATTAACCGCAGAGGCGCAGAGGGCGCAAAGAAATCAAAAAACCTTTGCGTTCTTTGCGTCTTTGCGGTTGCTTATCGCTTGCGCACCCAGAACTAATCGGCCACACAGCCACATGAACGACGGATCACCAATTCATTTTCTACCCCGATAAAGACGGCCGGTTCCGGGCCGTTTTGCAGCAGATCGAGCAGGCGACGAGCGGCCAGTTTCCCCATCTGCTGTTTGTGAATATAGACGGTAGTCAACGGCGGGTCGGTGGTCTCCGCCCAGGGAATGTTGTCAAAGCCAATCAACGCCAGGTCGTTGGGCACGGAGCGACCGGCTTCTTTCGCGGCTTGCAGTGCGCCAATCGCCATCGGGTCGTTGGAGGCGAAAACAGCGGTAACGGTAGGATGCTGCGCCAGTAACTCTTGTAGCGCAGCATAGCCATTGGCAATACGCAATCCTGACTGATAGATAATGGTGTGGGCCAAGTTATGCTCTTGCAGCGCTTCCAAATAGCCTCGCGTTCGCTCTTGCACCGGTGACCAATCCGTCGGTCCGCTCAGGAAAGCAATTTGCTGATGACCATGTTCAATCAGATGTTTGGTCGCCCGGTAGCCCCCCTCGCGATTTTTCGATGCCACCGCATCAACTGCCACATTGGGGAGCATATTCCCCACCAACACCGTCGGCAACCCCAACGCCAGCAGCCGCATCATCATTCGCCCCGACAGCTCCGGGCCGGCGATGATCAGCCCGTCCAAGCGCCGGCTGTCCAACCCTGGGGGGAGCGTGTTGTCGCGGTGAGTATCTTCGTCAATGGTAATGGCGACAAGGTGGTAGCCTTGCTTTTCCAACTCCAACTCAACGCCCATCATGATTCGATCATAAAAGGGGTTATCGACACGGATCAGTTGGCGGCGAATGACAAAAGCGACGGCATATGCTTTGGCCGTTGCCAGTTGCTGGGCGACGGGGTTGGGCTGATAGTGCAATTCGCCGGCCAATTCCAACACTTTGCGGCGCATTTCCGCCGAAACGCCAGCCTTGCCGTTGAGCGCGCGCGAAACAGTGGCTGAGGAGACATTGAGGGTTTTGGCAATTTCCTGTAACGTAAGCGCCATATGACCCAACCTGATGAGCGTCTAGGAAAGCACAAATTGTATGGGTTGATCGTAACGGGAAGCAAAAGCAACGTAAGGGCTTGCGTAGATGTTACCTAAGGTTACGCAAAAAGTCAAGCGTCAATTTGGTGCGCCGTAGGAAAATAAGTTGACAACACAAATAATTCTGTTACAATTGGTCAGACCACTGACCATTTTTCAAAAATTCGCTATTGTGAGTTTGTGACCGGAGTCCTTTTGTGAGCGGTTCTCTGACTTTTACCCCCATTCCGCGCGTCAATATCAAAGAGCAGGCGCTTGAGCAATTGAAGCAGTACATCGGCTCTGGCAGTGTGCAGGTTGGGGAACGATTGCCTTCGGAACGGGAACTGGCCGAGCGGCTGGGCATTGCGCGCACCAGTGTGCGCGAAGCGCTCAAAATTTTGGAATCGGTGGGGCTGGTCGAGTCGCGTGTTGGTGACGGCACCTATATCACGGCGCAAATCGGCGCAACGATTGGACGCACCATCGGTCTAGGCTTGATGAGTTGGGGCGGGACGATCATGGAGATCATGCAAGCCCGCACCATGATCGAGGCCGAAGCCGCCCGTGTCGCCGCCGACCAGGCTACGGACGAGGATTTGCAAGCGTTGTCCGCCCTGCTGACGCAGATGGAGAAGGCCGCCACCTTTCATGACTATCTCACCGCCGACATGAACTTTCACCGGCGGATCGGGCAGGCGACGCAGAACACAATTGTTGCCTATATTATCAACAACCTGATTGATCTGCTGGAAGAAGCCATGCGCCAGTCACATGGGGTGGATCTGCCGGCAATGTCAGAAGGCAACGCCACCCATCGCGAAATTTATCTGGCGCTCAAAGATCGTGCGCCCGCTACGGCGAACGATGCCATGCGACGGCATCTGGAATTTTCCGTCGAATTGTGGCAAGCGGTGATTGCTTTGGGCGCTGCCACCCAACCATAGCCGAGGACCTAATCCAGAGGAACTGTTTTATGCACCTTTCCTTGCAACGCCGTGAGGCGCTTTGGTTTTATCTACTCATTTCACCCTTTCTCATCGGTTTTCTGCTCTTTACCGCTGGTCCGCTGCTGGCGTCGCTCTATTTGAGCTTCACCAACTATGATCTGGTCTCGGCACCGAGTTGGTTGGGCCCGGCCAACTATAGCAAGTTACTGACTGATACCTTCTTCTGGAAATCCTTGCAGGTGACGACCGTCTATACCTTGCTGAGTGTTGCGCCGGGGTTGATCTTCAGCTTGGGGTTGGCGTTGCTGCTCAACCAGCGGGTGCCGGGGTTGCGGATCTTTCGCACCTTCTTCTACTTGCCCACGGTCGTCTCTGGTGTGGCGCTGGCGGCGCTCTGGCGTTGGATCTTTAACGCCGATTTTGGCATGTTGAACTATGCGCTCTGGCAGCTTTTTGGCATCAAAGGCCCGCTCTGGTTGACCAGCGAAAGCTGGGTGCTACCCTCGTTGAGCCTCATTGCCCTCTGGGGCGTCGGCGGGACGATGGTGATCTTTCTCGCCGGGCTACAAGGCATCCCCACCGAGTTGTATGAAGCTGCCGAACTGGATGGCGCTACTGGTTGGCGACGGCTCTGGCGCATTACCTTGCCGCTGCTTTCGCCGGTCATCTTTTTTAATTTGATCACCAGCATGATCGGCGCGTTTCAGGTTTTCACCACGCCCCAAGTGTTGACCAAAGGCGGTCCCAACTACGCCTCGCTGGTCTATGTTCTTTATCTCTTTCAGGTCGGTTTCCGCGACTTTCGCATGGGCTATGCCTCGGCGCTGGCCTGGGTACTCTTTATCATCGTGTTGGTCTTGACCATTATCGCTTTTCGCTCGTCGGCCTCCTGGGTGCATTACGAAGAAAAAGATTTGTAAAGAACCAGCGGCTGAGGCCGCTTCTCGCTGTTAGCAGCCAGTTTCAACTGTGCTATGTTTTGTGAGGTCATCATGGCAGGTGTACGTGAACTAACGTTGACGCCCCAACGCACCGGCATCCGCTGGGGGCGACGGGCGCAGGACATCCTCTGGCGCACGGTGGTTTTTGCGCTGCTTTGTGTGCTGGTCATCCCCTTTGCCTGGCCGGTCTTCTGGATGCTCTCGACTTCGCTCAAGAGCTTGGAGCAGACGTTGCGTTTTCCACCGGAGTGGCTACCCAACCCGGTGCAGTTCAGCAATTACCCCAAGGCATTGACCGAGGTTGTGCCGCTCTGGCGCTACTTTCTCAACAATACCTACTATGCCGTCTTGGCGACCTTTGGCGAGGTGCTTTCGTCGGCGCTGGTGGGCTATGGCTTTGCCAAGTTTCGCGCACCGGGGCGACGGCTCTTTTTTCTGCTGGTGATCAGCACCATTCTGCTGCCCTATCCGGTGGTGATGATCCCGCAATATATTCTCTTTCACCGGTTGGGTTGGCTCGATACCTACCTGCCGCTGATCGCACCATCGTTCTTTGCGTCGGCCTTTCTCATCTTTCTCTTTCGCCAGTTTATGCAGGGCATCTCGCCGGAGATCTTGGATGCGGCCCGGATCGACGGCGCTGGCCCGCTGATGGCCTTTGTCCGGATTGTCCTGCCGCTGGCGCGCCCGGTGGTCTTGGCGGCGTCGATTCTCGCTTTCTCCTATCATTGGAGCAACTATCTGGGGCCGCTGCTCTATATCAATTCGTCGGAAAAGTACACGTTACAAGTTGGCCTGGTGCATTTTATCGCCCATCGCGGTCAGTCGCACTGGGAGTTGTTGATGGCCGCGTCGGTGATTTCGGTGCTGCCGGTCGCCATCCTCTTTTTTGTAGCCCAACGGGTTTTCATGCAGGGGGTGGTGATTACGGGGATCAAGTAAGCGTTTTTGCGATTGTACCAATCTTTCACAAAGGAGAACCACTTTATGCTTTCCCATCATCTGAGCAGACGCGATTTTCTCAAGCGGGTTGGTGTGACAACGGTCGGTGTCGCGCTGGTCGCCGGCTGTGCGCCGGGGGTCGCGCCGGGTGGACAGGCCGGAGGCAGCGCAGCCGCCGAAGCCAAGAAGATTGTCTGGTATATGAACATCGACGAGACACGCAACACCTGGGCCGAGCAGACGATTATGCCTGCGTTCCAGGAGGAGCATCCCGATATTCAACTTGAACTGATGACTGTGCCCTGGGAAGAGCATGACACCAAGCTCTTTGCCATGAACGCGGCCGGCGATTCAGCGGATCTCTTTGCCCAGTGGGGACAGAGCGGTGGCGGCACCTATTACCACAAGGGCATCCTGCTCGACATCACCGACTTCGCCGCCGACTGGGATCTGAGCAACATCCCCGAATCGTTGCAGAACTACTACAAATTTGACGGCAAGCTCTTTGGCGTACCGATGTACTCGCTCGGTTCCTTTATCTACTACAACAAAGACTTGTTTGACGCCGCCGGGGTGGCCTACCCGCCGCTCGACTGGAATGACGAAAGCTGGACGTGGGACGAGATGGTAAGCCGGGCGCAGAAGCTGACCAAAGATGTCGATGATCCCGCCAAGGCCCAATATGGCATCCGCATCAACCTGAACGATCTCTATGTCGGCGTGCCGTGGCTCTTTGGCGCTGATCCCTTCCCGCCCGAAGCTTATGAGAGCGGCAAAGTTACCGCCGTGAACATGGATTCGGAAGAGATGATCGCCGCCCTGCAAGCCAAAGCCGATCTCACCTACAAACATGGCGTCGCGCCCAACCCAGCAGCCAGCGAAGCGCTCTCGGCCCAGGGCAATGTGATTGGCACCGGCAAGGTTGCCATGATCTACCAGGGCGGTTGGGGCATCTGGGAACTCAACGGCCTGGAAGGGGTGAACTGGGGCGTGGGCGCTGTGCCACGCCAGACCAGCAACAAGATCCCCACCTTTAGCGACCCGTGGTATATCACCAAAGCTTCCAAAGAGCCGGCGTCCGCCTTTGAACTGGTCAAATATCTCACCACCGGCCCCGGCCAGAAGAGCATTGCCCTCGATCTTGCCGCCCCGCCGGCCGATCAGACGCTGCTCTCCGAGTGGTATAAGAACTTCACCACCGTGGACGCCGCCGATCTGGAACAGGTTTACAAAGGCGCGATCGAACGCGCCCAAGAGACGCCGGCCTCTCTGCTCTTTGGCTACATCCAGGTCGAAGATGTCTACAACCAGGTGACGGCCCCGCTCTGGAACGGCGAAAAGAGCGCCGCCGAAGTCCTGCCGGAGGTAGACAAAGCGGCGGAAGAAGCACTGCAAACACTGGGATAGTTTCGGTTACTGAACGCAGAAATGAACCGCAAAGACGCAGAGAACGCAAAGGCTTCTTCCAGATTCTCTGCGCCCTTTGCGCCTCTGCGGTTCAATTTGTCGTGAGGTAAACAGCGGGTATTGATTGAAGGAAGGGTTATGTATACCGTAGACGAAATGCGTTTTTTTCAGGAGCAGGGCTATCTGCACGCTCCCAGTGTGCTGAGCGCCGACGAATTGGCCTTCTACCGCGCCGAGTTTGACCGCATCTGGGAGATCGAGGGCAAAACCGGTCGCGTCTGGCAATATCAGTTGCTCAAATACCAGAGCTTTATCGACCTGATCGAACATCCCAACATCTTGGGGCGGATCAAGGCAGTCTTTGGCAACCAGAGCCAGTTGATCGCCTATGACCTTCTGCGTCAGGGGCCGGAAAATAGCATGAAGGAGCGCAGTTGGCATCGCGACTTCACCTTCCCCGGCGACCGGCCGCTGGCGATCAACACCATCCTCTATATGGACGAGATGACCGAGCAGCGTGGCCCCACCCGCGTCGTCCCCCGCACCCACTTGGGCGAACAATATCCGCCGCCGGAGCAAAGCAACGCACCCTTGCCCGGTGAAGTAGCCTGTTACGGCGCGGCCGGCGATGCCTGCTTTATCAACGGTGCGATCTGGCACACCGGCGGCAAGAACAAAACTACTGGTCTGCGCCGCGGCATCTTTCTCTACTATGGCTACTGGTGGCTCAAACGCTACAACGAAGACACTGCCCTCCCCTGGCAAGCGCTCCAAAACGCCAGCGAAGCGCGGCTCAAGCTCTTAGGCGTCAAGATGCCGGACCGGGATTTGCATATGTATGACCCGATGGGGTGAACAATGATCACACAAGAAGAATATGACTTTTTCCAGCGCGAGGGTTATCTACATGTGCGCGGGGTGTTGCGGGGCGACCATTTGCGGTTGATTCAGGATGAGTTTGACCGGGTGTGGGAGGTGGAGAAGCCCAAGGTCAACCAGCACCGGCTGCTCAAATATCAAGCCTTTATCGACCTGATCGAGCATCCACCAATTTTGGAACGGCAGCGGGCGATCTTTGGCAATCAGGTGCAACTCCTGCAATTTGACCTGTTGCGCCAGGGGCCGGGCAGCACCTTTCCCCTGCGCGCCTGGCATCGCGACTTTGTCTTCCCCGGCGACCGCCCCTTATCGATCAACACCATCATCATGCTCAACGAGATGACCGACGCCCGCGGCCCGACCCGTGTCGTTCCCCGCACCCACCTGGGCGAACAATATCCCCCCGCCGACAAAGTCAACCAACCGCTCCCCGGTGAAGTGGCCGTTCATGCTGCGCCGGGTGACGCCGTCTTTATCAACAGCGCCATCTGGCACACCGGTGGGCGCAACACAACCGATGGTCTGCGCCGGGGCATCTATCTCTACTATGGCTACTGGTGGCTCAAACGCTACGAGTCCGAACAGGAACTCCCCTGGCAAGCGCTACAAAACGCCAGCGAAGAGCGCCTCCGTCTGCTCGGTCTCAAAATGCCCGATCACGACCTCCACATGTACGATCCCGAACGCTAGCTTCTGCTCGTTCCGCCGCTCGTCTGCTCGTTCCGCCGCTCAGCGGCGGAATGCCGGCTGGACGCTCTGCGTCCCTTGCTAGCGAACCCACCCAAATAGGCTACCGACCATGAAAATCACCAAAACCGAAATCTTTGTCCTGGGCGACCCGCCCGCATCCCAACCAGAAGACGAACGGATCACCGCCCTCGCCTTTCTCCGCATCCACACCGATGAAGGCATCACGGGCCTGTCCGAAATCTTCGCCGTCCCGCCCGGCGTCGCCAAAGCCGCGTTGGATGGCCCTGACTCCTTCTTCGGCCAACTCCTGGTCGGCGAAGATCCTATTGCCCCCGAACGGCTCTGGCAGAAGCTCTACAACAGCATGATGCACGGCAACCGCCGCGGCTGGGCGATCATCTGCATCGGCGCGGTTGATGTCGCGCTCTGGGACATTTACGGCAAAGCGCTGGGCCGACCGGTCTATCAACTGCTCGGCGGCAGCAGTCGCAGCCACGCCCAGACCATTCACGGCAGCACCCAACAAGCCATCCCCTATGGCACGATCATTTCCCAACACTGGGATCATGCCAGCGTCGTGCGCGAACAGCTTGACCGCGTCACCGCGTTGGTCGAAGCCGGTTTCCGCGCCGTCAAGATCGAGCCAATGTACTCCGAACCAAAGACCATTCTCGAACTCGCCCGACGGTCGCGGGAAGTGCTGGGGCCGGAGCGCATTCTCTGTGTCGATGTTGGCTATCTGTGGAATGATGTTGGCATCGCTGCTGCCGTGACCCAACAACTGGCCGAGTATGATGTCTATTTTCTAGAGACCCCCTTCCCCGTCGATTCGCTGGACGCCTACGCCCGGCTGGCCGACCAGTCACCGCTGCGCATTGCCGCCGGTGAACATACGACCACCCGCTGGGAATTTCTCGACTTGATGGATCGGGGGCGCATTGGCGTCGCCCAGCCGTGGGTCACAACCTGTGGCGGCCTGACCGAGGCGCGCCGCATTGTGGAGTTAGCCCAGCCGCGTGGCGTGTTGGTCTGCCCTGGCAACTGGTCGACGCAGGTGTTGGGGGCCGCCAGCGTCCATCTGGCCGCCTACTCGCCGGTGACGCCGATCATTGAGTATGCGCCGGCGCAGATCTACTGGTCGCCTTTACGCAAAGCAATTCAAGAAGTTGGGCTACCTTTCGTTGATGGTGCGATTGCCTTTCCCGCGACGCCAGGCATGGGCATTGATCTGCCGCCGGATCTCATCGACCATTTCCGCGTCGGTTGATTTTTAGCCAACGGGACGACTTACGGTAAAATCGGAAGCGACAACCAAGCAGGCAAGGAAGGCGACGACACGCAACCGTTTGTCGCTTTCCCACGGCGCAATGGTCTTGCGCTTGCCGCCCGTTTCCAAGTTTATTCTCATCTTTCACAAAAGAGCGTCCCATGAAAACATTAATCAAAAACGGCAACCTTGTGACAGCAGCCGACGCCTATGTGGCCGATCTGCTCATTGACGGCGAAACCATTGCCCTCATCGGCGCTAACCTCGACCCGAAGCTGGCCGACCGGGTGATTGACGCCACTGGGCTTTATGTGCTGCCCGGCGGCGTGGATGTCCACACCCATCTTGACATGCCCTGGCGCGGCGTGCGCAGCGCCGATGATTTCTTCACCGGCCATCGCGCCGCGGCCTTTGGCGGCACCACCACCCACGTCGATTTTTCTGTACAGAGCAAAGGCGGCACCCTGCGCTCGGCGGTGGAGACCTGGCAGGGTAACGCCAGGGGCAAAGCGATCATTGACTACGGCTTCCATGTCGCCATCACCGATTTGACCGATGCGGTGATGGCGGAAATTGCCGAACTGCCAAAGCTCGGCGTCACCAGCATCAAGCTCTTTATGGCCTACAAGGACTCCCTGCAAGTCGATGATATGACCCTTTTCAAGAGCTTTCAGATGGCGAAGAACAGTGGTGTGCTGTCGCTGGTTCACGCCGAAAATGGCGACGCGATTGAGGTGCTGATTGCCCAAGCGTTGGCCGCCGGCAACCATGACCCGATTTACCACGCCCTCACCCGCCCGCCGGAATTAGAGGCCGAGGCGACTGCCCGTGCCGTCTGGCTAGCGAAGGTGGCCGGGGACGCCCCGCTCTTTGTCGTCCACTGCACCTGCGCCGATGCGTTGGCGGCAGTCAGCGCCGGACGAGAGCGTGGGCAGTCGGTCTATGCCGAAACCTGCACCCAATATCTCTTCTACACTAAAGATGATCTGCTGGGAACGGCGGATGACGCCTTTAACGGGGCCAAGTTTGTCTGTTCGCCGCCGCTGCGCGAAAAGAGCGATCAGGTAGCGCTTTGGCGTGGGTTGGTCAACGGTGATCTGGCTTCAGTCAGCACTGATCACTGTCCGTGGCGCTATGAGGAGCAGAAGAAGTTGGGGTTGGAGAGCTTTGCCAAGATTCCTAACGGCGTGCCGGGGATTGAAGAGCGGCTCTTTATGCTCTGGGAAGGGGGCGTGCGTAGCGGGCGTATGACGCCGAGCCATTTTGTCGCCATTACCGCCACCAATCCGGCCAAACTCTTTGGTCTCTACCCGAAGAAAGGCACGCTGGCTGTCGGTAGCGACGCCGATATTCTCCTCTGGGATGGCAACGCCGCCCATACGATCAGCGCGGCCACCCATCACAGCAACATGGATTACAACCTCTTCGAGGGCTACAAAGTCCACGGCAAGCCGGTCAAGGTGCTGGTGCGCGGGCAGGTGGTGGTCGATGGCGATCAACTGCTGGCGGAGCCGGGGAGTGGGCAGTTTGTGCAGCGGAGTAGTCCGCTGTTGATTTAACGGTATGGGTCAATGGCTGATAACAAGCCATTGACCCATACCATTGAAAACCCACTTAGCCGAAGCCAGCGGTGGGAGCAACCTAGCGGCAAGCGTTTCCCGGGTTCGCTTGCTGCACCCGCCCATACGGGTAGTATTCGGTTGTGATTTGCTAGTCGTATGCACAATACCAAGGTTTGCGTACAAGTTGGCTAAACTTCCGAGAATAGATCGGAGCGTGTGTGATTGCCTCCCTCGTCATCTGCGGACGCACTTCGTAGGCGTCTTGTGATTCAATTACAGCAACATCTTTGTGATGTCAGCTTCCGTTAATAACCCCGCAGTTTGTAGTCGATTGAGGAGAACGTCCAGCTTAATACTGGCGATGCCAGCGCGCTCACAGTAATTTGTCGCTTTCCGATCATGGGAGATGAAGACAAGATTCAGTCGGTAACATAAGGCGATTGCTTCCGCCTCACCGGCAGCCAATTTAGCAGGGAGGCTATAGGTAAATTGTTGATCGGCCTTCGATGGATAAACGATTTGCAGATCGCCAGTCGTGATGAGCTGTAAAGCCGCTTCGAGATAGGTCGCGCCATTTTGCACGCCTCTCACCAATTCATGATGGATCGTGGGTGAAATATAGATCCGCTTTGCCTGGTGTAAGTTGGCAAAGGCTTGCAATAACAGCGGTAAACGGTCAATCCTGGCAAAAAGCGACAACACATTCGTATCAAACAGAACGCCTTGCGGACGATTAGATGCTAAGGAGTTCATCTAACAACGCTTCCTCGCGTTGGCGTTCTGCATCATTGGTCACGACCGCTGCCATAAATGGGATCCGCTGCTCCCGCAGTTTTTCCATAAACATGATATAGCCCAGGCCGGCAATTTCCGCCGCCCGCCCAGTGCTAATGCGATCGTTGGTATATAGTTCAAGCGCAATCTTCCAACGGGCTTCTAACGGCAGTTGATCCAGCCAGGCGTTGAGCGCCCGCAACAGCAATTCGTCAAATGAGCCGTAATCACCAACGCGCAAGGCGGCTTCAAAGACCAGTAACCAATCGGCTTTATGATCGATGGCCGGCTCATCAGCAAGCAGTATCGGCATATATGTTTCCCCCTTCTTCAACAAACCGGTTCTCATTATAGCAGAAAAACCGCCGTTCTTGCATTTGGAGTGGGGTGATCATGAAAAAAGACAGCCAAGGGGAGACCTTGCTCCCACGGACCAACATGGGTAGACCGCTTGGCTGTCCAGTGATTGTATCATGGATACCCTTTTCCATCAATAGGAAAAATGTACGCAATCTACTGCATTCCAGTTGGTAACTTGCTGAAAATGCCGAGGCCAGCGTATGATAAGCCAGAGGAGCGGGCAAGCTTACTTGTCGCTTTACGTCTGTCCAGTTTTGGGCGTTTTAGCATCGCTGCGCTTCTTTTGGGCGCGCAGCACTTTGTCCATAAAGGCGGTCAAACGATCCACCGCCGCCTGCAAGGCATTGACGCGCCCATCGAGCGCGGTGCGGGTGGCGGCTTGGGCTTCGTAGAGGTGGGCAATGTGTTGCAAGCTGTGACCCACTGCCATCTCCGCGGTGATGCGCCCAGCGGCGTAGTCGGCGAGGACTTGTTTGTGGTCGTAGGTGGCCATCGGTTGTTATCCTTTGTGGTGTTGAAAATAAAAATGTTTCAAAATGAAACGTTTCATTTTGAAACATTTTACTCGATGATTTTGCCCATGTCAAGTACCAATGTGGGGGCGAACGGATGGAATTTGGCGAAAAGTTACGGATTTTGCGTGAACGACGTGGGATGACACTTAACGAATTGGCAAAGTTGACCGGCTATGCCACCCACAGCCCGCTCAGTCTCTTTGAAAACGGCAAACGCAAGCCGACCCTGGACTTTGTCTACAAGGTGGCGGAGGTCTTTGGGGTGTCGTTTGATTTGTTACTGAATGACAATCTGGACTTGGAAGAGTGAGCCGGGTTGACAGCTATGGTATACTATAGCAAACCAAGCAACAGCAGCGAGCTGTGCTGCGTTGTCTTGTTTGTGCAAACCGTAGGGAGGTAATGAGCGTTATGATCGAAATTGGCAACTACCTTGTGATTGACCGGGAGATTTGCCACGGGCAAATGACCTTTCGGGGAACACGTATTCCGGTGGACACGGTGCTGACCTTCCTGGCCAAAGGATACAGCATCGATCAATTGCTGCACAGTTGGCCGGAGTTACAGCGACCCGCCATCGAAGAGATGATTCATTTGGCTTCCTGTACACATGCTTAAGATCCCAACCTGTTACGCAAATCATCAGCAATAGCTTTAATAAATTCCTCTTCAACTTCAGGGTTTGCAGGCGTTACTGATTCATTTAGTTTATAGGTTACTCTGTCTTTTAGATATTTTCGCACACTTTCTGAACTTGAATTGGTAACTAATCTGGCAACTTTGAGACCGCGAAAATCAGAAACTAGACCAACAAGCTCTCTACCTAACTCTATTCCTAACTTGTCAGAATAAAATTTACATTCAAAAACAATCTTAGTCTTTGCAGAAGAAGGGCATTGAGACTGGATGCGGCACTTTTTTGCATCCCTGGCATCGATAATTGAAATATCAAATTCATGGAGTACCTTGGATGAGCCAAAATACCGTACTCCCATGTGAATCTCATACATTATTTTCGAGTATTCAAACTGAGCGTAACCGTAATCTTGCGCAGTAGAGTAAATGTAACCTGGAGCGCCACGAATAATGAATGTACCTTGCACTGGAGGTTTTGTGGACAGAATAGCCTGATTAATGGATTTCAAGCTAACACTACCTGGTGTTGCAACTCTCTGCACGGCTTGTAATACTAACCCAAAAACATAAGCAGCATAGATTGCATCTCCTGACTTTCTCATTTGCAGGATTTTTACATTCGTGGAAATAACTTTTAACAGAGAATCGACTTTAGCTTTTAGCTCTGAAATGGGATCTGACATTATCTATCTCCTTGGGAATTTAGTTGATTTAGCAATTCCTCTATAGCTCTAAATTGCGCTAATAATACTGTATTATTTTCATGATAAAACTCAGAAATTGAAGAAAAGTTTAGCGCTTCGCCACTTTGCGCCAAAGGGGAGAGATCAGATTGCAAAGACAAAAGCAGTTGCTCTATGTGAAATTCACTTTGAAATTGGATATGAACACGATTTGCTATTAGCGGTAAATCAACCAGATATGTCTTTAAAGCATGAATGTATACTTCTAGTACCTCGACTGGCTGGGCTGGTCTTCTGGTTATATGGTCATCTGTCCTGTTAGATGATTCTTCTTGTTCAATTCCTCCGGCTACTATATAGTCTATGTCGTTAAGCAGAAGTATTCCCAACTCACCTGATCTTTGAAGACTTTCTCTTATTTGGTTAGTCACTAATTCTAGTGATATACTATCTGTCATTAGGTTAACACCTTTAGCGATTGTATCAAAGTAGGATTTTATTGACCTTATTGCTTTACTTTAATATAAATTAACTTAACTCAACTGTCAACCTTAACAGAGTAACATTTTAATTTTATATTGATCTTCATGTTGATCATCGACCCCGTTCTAGAAGACTGTCCAACCTTATGGGTAGTTATTCAATCAATGCCACCGCTGCCCGCACCTCATGTAAGCCTTTTTTCTTAGTGCTCATTGACAGGCCAAGCGGGTAATGGTACGATCAGGGCTGAACCTTTGTTCCTGTCCTGGTCTATTCAGCACGTAACTCTAGCCCATCGAGGCACCATCTTATGCCAAATGGTGATCTGCTCAAGCAACTGTTCCGCAACTACAAGAGTAGCGATAACCCCGGCTTCGAGGCCGTGGCGCAGCAGATCATTGCCGAAGAGCGACAGAAGAACCACCATGTACTGGCCAACGATCTGCAACGCATCCTTGCCAATGGGTCGGTGGCGGCACAACGAAACGGTCACTTGCACCCCTTGCCGCGCAACCAGGAAGAAAACGCCGGTCTGCTGGAGATTCGCCACCCCGATAAATATTGGCCGGATCTGATCATCACCGAGGAAAACTGCGCCTTGTTAGAACGGGTCGTCACTGAGGTGCGGCGGGCGGAACTGCTCTAAACCTATGGCGTGCGCCCGAAAAGTCGGCTGCTCTTTTGTGGCCCGCCCGGTTGTGGCAAGACGTTGACGGCAGAAATGAGAATTGTTTCTACTTGACCTAAAAAACTACCGCATGGACTTGAGATATGGTATGATCAGGGCATAAACCGTGTAATCGTACCAAGGGGTCAATCATGTCAACCCTAACACTAGGTGCCATCACCAAGAACACAGGCCAACCACCATTCGCAACAGAAAACCAAGCGACTCTCACCAAGCCGCATACTACTGCGGAAGAGGCCCAAGGTGCGGCTACTGAATTTTTGTTGGATCATGTCGGCAACCAGTTGCTGGCTGGTCAGCCCCATTTGATGGTCTCTTCTACGGAAGCAACGTGGGTTGTTCCTGTTCACCTAGCCTACCTACACACTGGCCCGATTGGCAGTGTCGGTGTTGTCGCCATTGCTGACGAAACCGGTCTGGTTGTCGCTTGGACGCCCATTGACCAAATGAAAGCGGCTAGTCGAACATTGCGAGAGAGTAAAGAGCCATATCTGACGCAACAATGCGTTAGGTTGATATCGCTGCGTGACAACCATTCCCTTTTTCCTGCAAGAACGATCTGAATCCTGCGTACCGGCTTGCCTATGAATAATTTTGATCCAGCCCCTTCTCCTGACGGACGGCGCACATGGCCTTTGGGCTTGTTTCAAATCGGCTGGAAACTTGCACGCAATCAGACAATTTTGATCACTCAGTAAGCGTTACCAACCACAGACAGCTTTAGAATCAAGACAATTTATGCGACAGCGTCGCATAAATTGGGTACTTTTACTCGCCATTTGTTGAAGAGCGAATGCCTGACAGGTTGCCAAACCTGTCAGGCAGTGCTACGCCTCTGTTGCTTCCTCCCGGAAGATCGTTTGCAAAATCGGCCGCAACTCCATCGGCACAACGATCAACACTTCCTTCTTCACCGTCGCTTCGACCAGCAGCCCACGGAGCCGCAACCGGCCCATCACGCTTTGCGGTTCGCGATATTGCCAGTAGGGGGATTCGTCGAGATCATGGCCAAATTGCTCGCTAAAGCTGGCCCAGGGCATCTGGCCACCTTGCGCCATGACGGCTTGCAGGGCGCGGCGGTCGTCCGGGAAGAGGGTGGGAATCACCTGTTGCCAGAGTGTCGGTTCCCGCAGCGCGGCGACGACATGATCATACACTTCGGCCTTGCGCAAGCCGGTCAAGCCGTCAGCGATGGCAAGCGCACGGGCCATCGCCAGGAGCGCCTCTTTGGTGTAGATCGCTAAGGTTTCGGCCAGGGTTGGTTCGGCGGTGGTCAGTTTACTCTGGAAGCGCAACCGTTGTTTCTGGTCTCGTTCTTCCTGGCGCTCCTGAAACGCTTTCATATTCGTCATCAGCGGGAGATAGCGTTCCAGCCGGGTCTGTAATTCTTTGGCCGGCGCTAGATCGGGGTTGAGTTGCAGCGCGCCGTTGACAGAAGCAAGCGCGTCCTCATGCGCGTCCTCGGCCATCTGAATTTGCGCCTGGGCATAGAGGTAAAAGGCCATTTCTTGCGGCGTGCGCTGCGTGCCTGCCACTAGGGGCTTGAGCATTTCCTTGGCCCCTTCCACATTCTTGTCCCGGAGCAGGTAGATCACCAGGTTGGCACGTGGGAAGACATAGGTGGGGTCAAGATCCGCTGCCACCTGGAACATGGCTCGCGCTTCGGTCTGGTTGTTGCGTTGCGAGTAGATCACCCCTAAGTTGTTATACGCTTCTTTGGCGCCTGGCTCTAATGCCACCGCCTGTCGCAGCAATTTTTCCGCTAATTCGTCATCTTTGCGTTTGATGGCGTCCAGTCCACGGTCGATGAGATCGGCGACGCGTGGCGCATAGACCACCTTATGGTCTTCCGTGATCTCCAGCTTTTGCAGTTGGATTTCGCGCCACTGCCCGCGCTGCCAAAGCCGGATCACCTCCCCGTGGGCCAGTTGACCGGCGTCTTGCAAGATGCCGACCACCTTCACGCGCGTTTCATCATCGCCGGCCTGGCTGAGGGCAAAGTGGCGCAGCACCGCAAACGCTGCCGGCGTCGCCAGCGTTTGTAGGAGGGCAATGCCGGGGTTGACCTGCTCCTCTTCCCAAATGAGCTTTTCACCAACCAGCACCAGTTGCGGGTAGCGTTCGGCAAATTGCTGGATCTGTTTGCGGTAGGCGCGCTCTGGCAACTGGTTATGCCGACCAACCAGCTTGATAAAGTCATCCATGGCGGTGCGGGGCAAGAGTTCGGTGCTATGAACATAGGGATAGCGCGTGGCCCAGCCAGGGCCGGCTTTGTTGGCTTGCACGGCACGTTGCATCTGGTCAACCAGTGGTGAGTCAGGCGGGATGGCGCGTAGATGGCGTTTGGCGCTGCGCAGATCGCCACTGTTCGCCTCCGCCACCGCCAGATAGCGCAGGATCTGCCGATCCAGCACCTGCTCGCCCTTGGCATCTTTGGCCAACGGTTGCAGGAGTTGGCGGATCTCCTGATCCTTTTGCAGCGCGGCGAGCGCTTCGGCCTTTTTCAGACTTTCGGTTGGCCCCTCTGGGACGAGCGGTTGCAGGCGCGGCCAAAGTTCGTGGGCAGCGGCGGTCTCCCCCGTCCAATCGAGAAAGCGCACCAAATTGCTCAACGCTTGTAAATTGTCCGGGTCATAGGTCAACACCTTGCAGGCAGCGGCAATGGCTTCCGCCGGTTGCCCATTGTAAAAATAGGCCAACGCCAGATTGTTTCGTGGCGGCGGCCACTGCTCCACCAGCCGTAACGCCCGTTGGTTAGCCTGAATCGACGCCGCAAAGTCATTGCTGGCGAGCGCAACTTGGCTCCGTTCCATCTCGCGGCACGCTTGTTCAAAGGTTGCCACGGGGCAACCGAACTCATCCGCCATTTCCTGCATGATCGTTGCCAGTTCAGCGACCAGCAGGCTGACCTTGCCAAACATGGGGTGTTCCGGCGTCTGCCGTTGCAGTTGACGAAAGGCCGTCAATGCGTGGGCGCGTAATTCGAGGCCGCTGTAGATGGATGCGAGCGGTTCCCAATAAGCCGTATCATTGGTGAGCGCTAACGCCTGCTCATAACCGGCCAACCCACCCCAAAGATCACCAGCCAACGCTGAAGCATAGCCAAGGTAGTAGTGCAACTCCGCCGAGCGGGGGTAGCGCGGCTTCAACGGGGTTAACAGGTCGATGACCTCACGGGCGCGGCGGGCGGCCATCAACTGCTCGGCCTGGGCCAAGCTGCGTTGCAACTCCGGGTCGGGGCGTTTGGCGCTCTGGAAGCGCTGTTCCACCGCCTGTTTGAGTTTGCGTAATAATTTTGCCATCCTCTTTTCCTTCCGCCAACCGGACGCACAACGCCCATACGGTATGTGAATGCATCTCTATGGTCGGCTCATTGTACTTGATCGCCAGCCTGTCATACAACTTCACCGGCGGATTTGCGCAATGGGAAACGCCTCGGCCATCCCCAAAGGGTGAGACCACACCTTTGTTGATCCACCAACCATTCCGTTATAATGGCCCATAGCAACCATCATCGGTAACCCACAACGGAAAGGCAACCGTACCATGAACTATCGACCCTTGGGCCAGACAGGATTACAAGTTTCGACGCTCGGCTTCGGCTGCGGCGCAATTGGCGGGCTACTCGTGCGCGGCGACTACCCGGCCATGCGGCAGACGGTGGCGCGGGCGATTGAATTGGGCGTCAACTACTTTGACACCGCCTCCCTTTACGGCAATGGTCAATCCGAGGTCAACCTGGGGGCGGTGCTGCGTGAGCTAGGGGCGGATGTCCTGGTCGGCACCAAGGCGCGCTTGACCCGCCCTGAAGAATTCAACCAAATCGAGCAGACGATCATCCAATCGGTGGAGGGCAGTTTGCGCCGTCTGGGCCGTGAGGTGATCGACCTGATCCAGTTTCACAACAGCCTCGGCGCGGAACGAAATCTGGCTCGTTCCCTGGTGACAGCGGCGGATCTGGCTGTGGTGATCAACGCCTTTCAAAAATTGCAACAACAGGGCAAGATCCGCCACTGGGGCATTACCGGCTTGGGGGAAACGGCAACGTTGCAGCAGATGATGAACAGCAGCAACATCCAATCCGTGCAATGCTGTTACAACCTGATCAACCCCAGCGCCGGCGCACCGGTGGCGGCTGACTTTCCGTTCCAGGATTACGGTCAGATCATCAACAGCGCTGCCACGCGACAAATCGGCGTCATCGCCATTCGGGTATTGGCCGGCGGCGCGCTGAGTGGCGTGCTGGAACGCCATCCGGTCGCAGCCCGTGAGGTCAACCCGATTGCTTCCGCCGCAGCCTATGCCGACGATGTCGCACAAGCGCAACGGCTGGGCTGGTTGGTTGCGGAAGGGCATGTCACCACGCTGGTGGAAGCGGCGATTCGTTTTGTGATTAGCCACCCGGCGGTGTCAACGGCGCTGGTGGGTATTTCAACGCTGGAACAGTTGGAACAGGCTGTCACTTATGTGAATCAAGGATCATTGTCAGCGGCGGTGTTAGTACGCCTTGCAAAAAGTAATGATATTTTAATCTAGCTGACGTCTTGATTGTTGCTCAAGAGTTAGATATAATAGCACTATTATCCAACCCTAATCAGCATTGAGAGCTACTTGAGCAATGACAAGTGATTTAAGTGAAACAGACGAAGAGTTTCAAAGCAACGCGCAACTCTATAAAAACAAGCGGAAGCAATTGATAATCGTTTGGATTTGGTGAATCTCTGGCAACAAATCAAACAGAAAACTACGCCAAACTGGGGTAGCGGGCAGGCTTTTGAATATCTTGTTGTACGTGCTTTTCAATTCGAGGGGCTACAAGTCAGTTGGCCATATCGCGTTACTTTGCCACAGAAGTTTGGTACGGTAGAACAGATCGATGGTGTTATTTATCATGAAAGCAGAGCGTTTTTAATCGAAAGTAAACATTATGAACAGGCTCTTGGCATTGAATCTGTGGCAAAACTGCGTCTACGACTAGAAAGACGACCGCCGGGGACAATGGGGATTGTCTTCAGTGTTTCCAATTTTACATTGCCAACAGAAATATTCACACAGTTTGTTAGCCCATTAAATGTTATCCTATGGGGACCAAAAGACTTTGAGTATGCTATAATTAACGGTAAGATGGTCGAAGGCTTGGCGTATAAGCTCAGGTATGCGGTAGAATCAGGTTTGCCGCTGGTACGTTTAGGAGTTGACCAATGAACACAATTCAGATCGTTGTCGAAGGCAATCGTGATGCACTTATACTTAGCACGCTTTTAGCAGATTGCAAGAATGTTAATCTGAGATTTCGTATTGCAGAAGGGAAAAATGCAGCTCACTCACTGGCACGAACTCTGCAAGTACAATTTCACGAACCTGTTGCTTTAATACTTGACGCTGATACCAATGACGCTGCGGCCGTAGAGGAGCAGCAAGTTGCTTACACGGCCTACCTACGATTTACTTCTCAAGGAGTGCCATTCACAGTGTTTTTAATGGTGCCAACGATTGAAATTATTTTCTTTAACGCGCCGGAAATTTTAGAAAAACTGCTGGGCAAAAAGTTAACAGAGCGCGATCTTGCCGTTAGTGAGTATGCACCAAGGTTGATCCTTGACAATTACCTTCAAGCCAGCGGCATTAACATGGAAAACTTTATTGCCAGGTTGCAGGAACAACATCTTCAGATTTTGCGAAATGTCGAACCTATACTTGCGTTGCGGCGTTTTCTACAAAGTGTCGCTCTACGTAAAGCGGCGTAGAACAGGAAAAATGATGCCACGGTCTTCTAACAAACAGCAACACAAATAGGATAGCAGACTTTGAATTTGCTATCCCGTTTGCCTCTGCTTACCACACAACCCGCCCGCGTGCTTGCACAATCTTTTCATAAAGCGCCGCTGTCTGCGCCGCAATGCGTGACCAGCGGAATTGGGGCAGCGTGACCGTGTCTGCATAGTCACGCCACTGCCGGGCCTGCGCCGAATTTTGGAAGAGTTGATCAACGGCCCAGGCCACGCTCAACGGATCATCGGGGTAGACGGTCAAGCCGTTTTGTTGATGTTCCACCACTTCGCGCAAGCCACCCACATGGCTGACGATGACATTACAACCACAAGCCATCGCTTCCAACGCCACAATGCCAAAAGGTTCATAGAGACTGGGGAAAATGGCGGCGTCGGCAATGCGATAGATACAATCGCGCTCGCGGTCGCTGATAAAGCCGAGAAACTCTACCGAATTCTCCACGCCCAATTCGTAGGCGAGCGGCCACATACGTTGACCATTTTTGCCCGCCACCAGCAGCCGTGTCCCCGGGGAAGTTGCCAGAATGCGGGGCATGGCGCGAATCAGAATCTGCACCCCTTTTTCATGGACAATCCGCCCAACAAAGAAGAGCAGTCGTTCGCCGTTGGGGGCATAGCGTTGGCGCAAAGCTTGTAGCTCTTCATCGGTGCAATCGTCGCCGGCGGTTTGGTTGACGCCATTGAAGATCACATCGATCTTATCCATCGGCACGGCAAAGTAGTTTTGCAGCTCTTCACACATAAACTGGCTACAGACAATCACCCGCCATGCCTCAAAACAGATTTGCCACTCCAGTTGATTGATCTGCTGGCTGGTCTGGCTCGGCAGATAGCCCTGGTGACGCCCCCGCTCGGTGCCATGAATGGTGGTGAGCAACGGCGTCTTCCAGAGATGCTTTAAGGCTATGCCGGCAGCGCCAGTCAGCCATTCATGGTTATGAATGAGATCATAGGTGTGGATCTGGGCTAATTTATTTGCATAGGTAACGAAATAGGCATTGTTGGCAATCACGCTGTTATAGTGATCCAACACATCAACCACCGGCATATCGACCCGGTGAATGGTCAGGTGATCGCTCAGTTTTTCAATCGGATCAGCATCACCATAACGGGGCGTAATCAAATCAATGGCAAGCGGGCCATCAGCCACGCGATAACCAGCCAGCAGCGGCAGGAGATCGGCGACATGTTTACCGATACCGCCAACCATATGCGGAGGATATTCCCAACTAAGCGCAAGTACACGCATCCTCGGACTCTTTCTGAAAAAGTAACTACTCTACCTTATCAACCGTCAAAGCAACAGTCTGTATGCGCCATAACGCATTTTCCGACGTTGTTTCGCCCAGGATCCGGGTAATCGCCACCTGTGTTGCACGGTAAGTCAGGTAAGCACGGGGCGGCTGACCGGGGTAGCGCGTGCGCCACTGTTCATACCCGTCATCCTGCCAATTGAGCAAGTATACCGGACCGCTGATCTGAGTCTGTTCTGAAAAAATTGGCTCAGCGGCGTATGGCGCCAGCAAAAAGGGCACTGTCGGGAAGCGTGCGCGCAGATCAGTAAAGTAAACAGCGCCATCTTTGGCATCACCCAACCAGAAAACGGCATCGGTGGGCTGGATGACTGAACTTGGTTCCAGCAACAACGGCAGCGCAAAGCTGGCAGGCTCTTGCCCTGTGATCAGTTGCGGCCATCCTGCCGGCCAACCGGCCAACACTAACCGCTGACGACCCAACTTTGCCGCCTCTGCCGCTGCGGCCCGCAATAACGGTAATGCCCACTCGCCACCTTCGTGCGGTGTGACAAATCCATCAGTCGGGTTGATGGCAAAAGGAACCAGCCAGGGCAAACGGGTGGGGGTAACAACTGCGTCAATCTGCTGCATCAGCAAAGGCGTATAAGGGCCGACGAGTGCTGCCACGGCATCATCTTGTAACAGTTTGCGCGCCGCCCGTTCGACTCCCGCCGGATCGGCGCCGCTGTCCAGCGCTAAGGGCATAATGGCAACATCGGCCGGCGTGCTATCGGCAATGGCTTGCCGCATTGCGGTCAAAGCCACATAGCCACTCCGTCGTTGCAACCCCTCAAAAGGGGCTAACAGCCCGATTTTGATGACCGGACGGATCGACGTACAGGAAGTCAGAATAAAGCAGAGTAAGAGCAAGAAGATTGAGCGATTGAGCGATTGAGCAATTAGGCACTTGTGAGAATCGCGCAGTCGCTCAATCGCTTTTTTACTGATACCCATAGATCTGCAAATTCTGCTGATGTTCCGCCAACGTCTGCGCGAAGACATGACGGCCATCCTCCCCCGTGCCCAGGAAGAAACAGTAGGCCGTCTGCGCCGGGCTTTGGGTAGCTTCAATGGCATTCAGGCCAGGATTGGCAATCGGCGCCGGGGGCAAGCCTTGATTGAGATAGGTGTTAAAGGGACTTTGCACCTGACCATACTCTTCTATACTGGCCGGCTTCCACCACCAATTGCCGGGTACGCCACGCGCGTATTGCACGGTCGGGTCGGCCTGGAGGTAGCGTCCGCCAACATCAGGGCAAGTGTTGTTGAGCCGGTTGAGATAAACGCTGGCAATGAGCGGGCGTTCATCCGATTGCACGGCTTCGCGCTCAACAATCGCCGCCAGGTTGATGAGGTCGCGTCCGCGCAAGCCGCTGCGCCCGCCGGCCAGCCCTTCGGTCCCTACACGGCGGACAAAGTTATCCAAAAAGGGCGCGATGACCAGCTCCGGTGTGCTGGCAAAGACCGGAAAGCGGTAGGTGTCCGGGAAAAGGAAGCCTTCCAGGGAAGCATCGGGGGGCAGATCTTGCAAAAAGTCATAATCGGCAAAGAGCGAGAGCGCACGGGGTTGCCGCACCGCCGTGAGAAAGCGCTCCGCTTCCATCACATTGTTGGCCGCCAATCGCTCGGCGATCTCTTCGGCGCGGAAGCCTTCGGGGATGGTGACGAGCGCTTCGGGTTCCAGCGCCTGTTGCAACGCTTGCGCTACTTCACGCATGTTCATATTTTGGCTCAACATGAAGTTGCCGGCCTGAATCCGCCGCTCCAATCCACTGACCCGCAGGTAGAGGTTGAAAAGATCGGCATCACGCACAAAGCCTTCTGCCGCCAACCGGGAAGCCACAAAGCGCGCCGGCTCGCCCAGGCTGATGACAAAGGGCTGTTGGCGCGGGTTATCGCCGGCGGGAATGTCCAATTCATTTTCCCGTAACTGTAGACTATAGGCAAGAATCTGCTTCTCAATATTATCCGGCGTTAAGGCGCCTTGGCCGGCGTCCGGGTCGATCAAGCCAACTACGCTCCGTTGCACGCCCAAAAACTGCTCTTGCAGATGGGCCGAACTTACCAGCCACACTCCCAGCAAGACACCAACTACCAACACCAGAAACGCAAGGCGGCTAAAGAAATTCAGTAGCGTAATCGGCCGTAGCAAGGTGCGTGGGTTGATCGGTTCAGACATTCGTCGGGTTCGTTGTGTCAACAGGCGTTGTCGGCGCTCGGTTGTCGATAAACTAACATTGGAAGCAGAGCGATCAAATAGAGACATGCAGCAATTCAACCTTTAGCAGTTACATCATCGAACAGACAGTTCAATTCGTCCAAAGTCTAATGTTTCCCCCAGCCGCTGCGCGTCCAGATAATTCTGCAAGATAACAGCGGCAGCAGCAGCATCTTCTGCCGGCTTCTGTTTGCTTGGCCCCTGTTCAGCCAGCAACTCCTGGGCGGCAAAGGTGCTTAGTCGTTCATCCCAAAAGGTCAGCGGCACAGCTTGCCCCAGAATGGCGCGCAAGGCATAGACACAACGTTCCGCCCACTTGCGCACGGTCTGCGCCTGCGGGCCTTCGCTGCCATCCATATTCAAGGGCAAGCCGCAGATGATCCCGACAATCTCTTCCCGCTGCACAAGTTGCGCCAGTTCGGCAAAGTCATCCCGGCGGCTGCGCCGGTGAATGACGGTGAGGGGGCGAGCGGCCAGCCGTAATGGATCACAGACCGCCACGCCAATACGCGCCAAACCCACATCGAGCGCCAACAATTTGCCTACATTTGTCCTGTTCATAGATGGCGATTGCGAGATTGCGAGATTCAGAGATTAAACTACTCAACCTCTGAATCTCGCAATCTCCATCATTTACTCCGCTCATTCATCTCACGCCGCCAGTCATATCTAGCGCGCCGCTACCGCCGGATCATATGCAATCCGCACTTGAATGCGATTGCCGATGGACGGGAGGGTCGCAAACCATTGGGGGTCGCGATGGATTTCTGGGGTGCGTTCCAAGGGCCACCGTGCCTGCACCACTTGAATGGCTTCAGCCGGCGGCAAGCCGGCAATGGCGCTCCGCACTTCCACCGGATCGATGGGGATCACATAATCGGCCCCCACCGTCATCGTAAAGGTGACAGCCTGACCATTAAAATCAGCGCCGGGGACCCGTTGCGCGCGCAAGGTGCTGGCCACCAGTTTGCCCCGTTCCGGCGTGGCCTGCTGCGCGGCTTCTAATAATACTTCACGTAACACCGCTTGATCAACGGCAACGCCACGCACCAAGAGCCGCAAGGTTAACGATAATTCCTGCGCTTCTTCATCATTAAAGGCGCTAAAGGCTTGTGACGTAACGATTGTTTGCAGCGATTCCGGGGCCAGCCATTCCCCGTCCTTCACATTCGGTTGCAGGCTGTCCGCTGCCCGCGCTTGCGCACGCGCCAGGACTTCGGCCAACAAGTTGTCGCGATCCTCCTGTGTCACGACTGGGGTCAATGCCGCGCCGCCGCCACCGGTGCCGCCAGGGTTGGTCACCCGCACCCGTAAATTGTAGCCGCCGCCGATCGTATTGATGGTATTGGCGCGCACATTGCCGTTAATGCCCGGTTCTAACGCTTCAACCGCCGCCGTCGCCCGTTGGTTAAAACCGCCCGGCACTTGGACAGCGGTCAAGGTGCGGAAATTGACAACCGTGCCGGTGCCGGTACTGACAATGACGCCGGCGGGAATATTCACCGGGTTAGCGCCTAAGTTGCTAAAGACCACGCTGCCTTGCGCGCGCTCGGTGGCTTTCTGGCGGGTGCCGGTGGTGGCAATGACGCCGGTCTCTTCGATATTGGTTTCGACCAGACGGGCAGGTAATTGACGAAATTCAAAATCCGCCGCATCCAGACCGGGGTTGGCTGTCACCTGGAAGGTCACAGCAATTGGTTCGCGACCGGGAACCAGGGTAATGGTGGCGGCAGGGATGACATAGGCAACAAAAAAGCCAACGGCAGCCACCATCAAGAGACCGGCCAATCCCGTTCCCAACCAGCTTAACCAGAGCGGCAGCGGTTGGCGGTAAGCGATTTCGGAGCGAATACGCTTCTGCCGGGAACGGAAGTACGTCGGTGTGGTTTCCAGATCGATAATCTTGCGGCGGCGCCAACGGGGTTCATCGGGCAGGCCGTCGCGCAGGCGGCGGGGGTGAAGCAAGGGGAGCGGCGGGCGCATACGCCAGTTGCTCTCCATAGCTTCCTCCGGCTTAACAAAAACCGGCAAACCAAGGCTCGACGCCAGTTGATGAAGTTGTGGGTTACGGGTGATCAAACCAAGCTCACAGCGCTGCCGTTGCGCCTGCCGTTGGAGCAGCCGCAATTGCGCCAAATTTTGCAGTTCCGGCCAGCCCTCCGGCACAAGGAGTGCCACCCGTCGCCCGCGCAACCCCATCAACTGCCGGCGCACGGCGTCGAGGGTGGCTTCTGGATTGATTTCGAGCATTTCAGTCATAAGCAAGTTACGAATTACGAATTACGAATTACGAGTTACGAAGGAATATTCGTAACTCGTAATTCGTAATTCGTAAATCACTTTAAGTTCTTTTCCACCCACGGTTGGACACTGGCGAGGGCTTCGGTCAATTTGGCGGGGTCTTTGCCGCCGGCCTGCGCCATGTTGGGGCGACCGCCGCCGCCGCCGCCGATCACTTTGGCGGCATCACGCACCAGGTTGCCGGCGTGCATCCCGCGCCCGATCAGGTCTTGGGTGACAGAGGCGACCAGCATTGGTTTTTCATCGATGACGGCGCCCAACGTAACGACGCTGCTGCCCAGTTTGTCGCGGAACCAGTCGCTCATCTGGCGCATGGTATCCACATCGGCCGCGTTGACCTGGACGGCCAGCACAGCAAAGCCATCGACACGGGTCGCCTGGTTGAGCAGGGATTGGGTGTCCTGCTGGGCTAGTTTCTGGCGCAGTTGGGCCAACTCTTTTTGCAACTGTTGATTTTGCGCCTGCAACTGTTCAATCGCATTATCGACTTCGGTCGGTTTGGTGCGCAGCAGACCAGCGGCGCGATCCAGCGCGCCGAGCCGCTCTTCAATCAAGCTTTCGGCATAGCGCCCCGTCACCACCTCAATACGGCGGATACCGGAAGAGACGCTGCCTTCGCTGACAATGCGGAAGCTGCCGATCTCGGCGGTGCTATCGACATGAGTGCCGCCGCAGAGTTCCATGCTGACGCCCTCGTCTTCGCCAAAGCTGACGACACGCACTTCGTCGCCATACTTTTCGCCAAAGAGCGCTATCGCGCCTTCTTGCACGGCTCGTTTATAGCTGGTCCAGCGGGTGTTGACGCTGTAGTTGGTCAGAATGATCTCGTTGGCCAGCCGTTCCATGTCGGCCAACTCTTCCTTGCTCACCGGCTGGCTATGGGTAAAGTCAAAGCGCAAACGCTCCGGCGCCACCAACGAACCGGCCTGATGGGCGTGCGTCCCCAGCCGGTGGCGGAGGACGGCGTGCAGCACATGGGTGCCGGTGTGGTTGCGCATAATGTCCCAACGACGCTCCGTGTCGATGCTCGCCTGGGCCGGGTCGCCGATGCGCAGGGAACCGCTGGTCACGGTGCCGATATGGACGATCAAGCCCGGAATGCGGCGGCGGGTGTCGGTGATCGCGACGATCCAGGCCGGTTCTTCCATCTCTTCGGGGAAGTAGTAGATTTCACCGGTGTCGCTCACCTGACCGCCGCTTTCGGCATAGAAAGGGGTTTCCGGCAGGACAATCTCAACGGCGTCACCGGCGTGGACTTCTTCCACCCGTTGCCCATTGACCAGCAGCCCGATGATCTGGGTGTCAACCTCGGCCACATTCTCGTAGATGAGATGTTTGACCCCCTCTTCATCGACCAGCCCTTCGCGCTTCAGGTCGGCGAGCAGTTGCCCATAAACGCTCAAGTCCGCCGCTGTCTTCTCTTGGGCGGTTTCGCGGCTGCGCTCCTTAGCTTCATTGAGGGCAGCGCGGAAACCCGCCTCATCAACGGTAAAACCGGCGTCGCCGGCCACGTCGCGGGTCAAGTCAACCGGGAAGCCATAGGTGTCCCAGAGGCGGAAGGCGTCTTTGCCGGCAATTTCGGTTTTGCCCGCCGCCCGCAGATCGCTCATGAGATCGTCGAGCAGGCTCAGGCCGGTGGTCAACGTGCGGTGGAAGCGTTCTTCTTCCTCGGTGATGGTCTGCAAAATAAAGTCACGTTTGTTGACCAGATCGGTGTAATGGCCGCCCATCATGTCGATGACCGTCGCGGCGATCTGCGCCAGGAAGGGGCCTTCAAAGCCGATGAGCTTACCAAAGCGCGCCGCCCGCCGCAGAATCATGCGCAGGACATAGCTGCGTCCTTCGTTGCCGGGCAACACGCCGTCACCAATCAAAAAGGTGCAGGAACGGCTGTGGTCGGCAATGGCGCGGTAGCGGGCCAGGTTCGCCAGCCGGTGCGCTTCATCTTGCCCCAGCAACGACTGGATACGCTGCATGATCGGCATAAAGGCGTCGGTGTCGTAGTTGTTATCTTTGCCCTGGAGAATGCTGGCAATGCGTTCCAGGCCAGCGCCTGTATCGACGCTGGGTTTGGGCAGTGGCGTCAGTGTGCCGTCCGCCTTGGAATCATATTGCATGAAGACCAGATTCCAGATTTCCAGATACTCGTCGTCTTTGTTGACGCCGCCGCTCACCTGTTTGTCCAGGTCGCCCCAGTAGTAGTGGATCTCGGAGCAGGGGCCACAGGGGCCGGTGTCGCCCATTGCCCACCAGTTGTCCTTTTTGCCAAAGCGCAGGACGCGTTCGGGCGCAGCGCCGGTTTCGACCCAGAGCCGCTCGGCTTCATCGTCGTCGGTGTAGACGGTGAACCAGAGCCGTTCCAGCGGCAACCCGAGTTCATCAACGAGCAGGTGCCAGGCCCAGCGGATGGCGTCCTTTTTAAAGTAGTCGCCAAAGGAGAAGTTGCCCAACATCTCAAAAAAGGTGTGGTGGCGCGGGCTGGGGCCGACATTCTCTAAATCGTTATGCTTCCCGGAGACGCGCATACACTTCTGGCTGGTGGCGGCGCGGCTATAATCGCGTTTTTCCAACCCCAAAAAGAGGTCTTTGAACTGCACCATGCCGGCATTGGTCAGCAACAAGGTCGGGTCATTGGCCGGCACCAGGCTGCTGCTCTCGACCACGGCGTGGTTCAGTTCGCCCCAATATTCAAACCATAATTGACGGATTTCGTTGGTTGACAATCGTTTCATAAAGCTTCACTTTTTTCGCAAAGGATTCAGTTTTTCTTTGTTGTGATTGTAGGGCAATCGGGAAAGGGTGTCAAACTTATGGGGTGATGGGGGAGAGTGGAGGGCGTCTACCGCTTAGTAATGCGTTTATATTACTAAAGAGCGAAAAAGAGGCAAAGGGAGAGCTTATGCAGGAACTTCTACCACACCTGCAGGACCATCAACAGTGAAGGTTAAATAATTGTTTGCATTGTAACGTGAGTTGGGTATAAAAGCAATTCAGATGCATTTCGTACTTGCAGAGCAAGTGGCTATGGAGCCAACGCTTCCTGCGCAACCGGCGCATATAGCGGCGAGAAATGGGGATTGATCTCTAAGGCTGTTTTCAAATGGGTACGGGCTGCTTCCTTGTCACTCAACCTGGCTGCGATCATGCCGGCATGGAAGTGCAGCAGCGCATCTTTTGTTTCCAGGCGTAGTGCTTCCTGGCTGAACTGCCACGCTTCTGCATATTCTCCCTGCTGGTAGAGCGCCCAGGCCAGTGTATCAGCCGCGTAGATGGTGGGGCGTTCGGCATAGGCGGTGCGCGCTTGTTGGACGGCGGCGACGGGGTCGTTGCCGTGGCTGGCGGTGAAGAGCGCCATTTCGAGATCGACATTCATCCCCGCGGCGGCGTTGAGTTGCTGGATCACACCGACCAGATCGTACTGCTGGCGAGCGGCGTCGGCTTGACCGGTCGCTTCATAGAGTTCACCGAGGGCGATGATAAATTCGGGGAGCGGCAAGCGTTCGCTAATCTGCTTGTAGATGGCAATGGCTTCATCGGTGTTGCCCTGCGCTGCGGCGACACGCGCCTGACCGGCCAGGGCATACGGATAGTTGGCCTTGGCAGCCAGCACCTGCTTATAAATCGCCGCCGCTTCCGTCACGTCGCCGCGGTTGAAATAGAGATGGCCCAAGTGGGTCAGCGTCCAGGCCCAGCTTTCGCTGCCGGGCAGGGCGGTTTGCACAGCGGAGCGCATGGCCTCAATCGCGCCATCGACATCGCCGTAGAGTTCCCGCAAGTACGATACCCGGCTGTACGAATCCAGATCCGGACGCAGATCGACCATCTTTTGCAGCGTCTGCACGGCTTCGTCGTAGCGCCCCAATTCGACTTGCCCATCCACCATGATTCCCAAGGTTTGGGCGCGGAACGGGTTGATGGCCCAGGCTTTGTCGGCCCAGACCAGGGCGCCGCGGAAATCATGCAGCGCCAGGGCCAGAATGCCTTGCCCCACCAGCGCATCCAGTTGTTTGGGGTCGCGGGTCAGTGCTTCGTCAAACGCTTTGCCGGCGCGTGTATAAAGCGAAACATCGCCGCTTTCGCGCACCTGTTGCAACAACCCCAGACCCAACTGAGCATAGGCATAGGTATCATCCGGGTTATTTTGCAATCGATTTTCCAGCTTGCGGATCGCTTCCTGCGACGACAATTCGACCGGCGCCGGTGGCGTTACCATGCGTGCCGCTGGTGGCTGGAGAACACGCCACCCCAGTGCGATCAACAAACTCACCAACGCCACCGCCAGCATGAGTAAAGCGCGACGGGGAAACCGATGGGTGCGAAAAGCCGTTGTGCGTACCATAAAATGATCCTAATCCAGTAATTGCTTGCACTTGCAACACGTCGAGCCGTTGGAAATACTTTCATAGGGGCACGAACTATTGTGCCCCTATGAAAAACAGGACTTACCTCTTCACTCAATCAGTCACAATCGGCAGGTAAGCTTTGCTAGCTTGGGTTGTATCAGTGGTGTTGCTGCCACTGCCCGCTTCCTGCGCGTCGATCACCTCATCTTCGTCAACGCCTTCGGGTTCGACCACGGTGGCCGGGTCAACCTCGCTGCGCCAGAGTGAGCTGCTCAACACACTGGTGCCGGCGGCCATGCTACTGCCGGCCGCGGCGGCCGTTGCACTGGTGCTATATTCAATGTAAAGCACCGGCGCTAGTGAGACGCTGCCGTCGTAGGCCCAGGCTTCGCGTTCACCCGTCCCCGTCACAATGATGTTGAGCGCATTGTTGGCGCTCCAACCACCACGGTTGACGATTTCCTGAATCACCGCGCTGAGGTCTGGCGTCCAGTACTTTTCGTTCTTCTTCCACTCCGGCACGTTGTTCCATGCTACATTGGCGCTTGTTGCAGCGCGACTACTAATGTTGCCATGAGCGTCGGTAAAGGCAGCGGCATTGTCGACAGCTTCGGCGACGAACTTCAAGGTAGTCGCCTTGTTGTCACTCTGTTTGGCAACAAAGGCGATATGCGCCTTCTGAATGGTTGCACCAGCCGGCACATTGACCTCGGCAAAGCGCAGCCCGATTGTCTGGCGATCTTCGCCTAAATCGAGGTCGCGGCTGGTAAAGTAGACCGAGCCACGCTTGCTCTCTTCCGCATCATCACGACCGGCTTTGATCAGGGCAGTGGTCGACTCAACCGCCGCTTGACCGGTCGGGTTATCATGGATATGTTCCTGCCCGCTTTGCGCCAACGCCATGTAGGGGAATTCACTGCGGAAGGGGCGATCATTAAAGTCGATGCCATCATCCAGGACGCCGATCAGCGCCGGGTTGAAGCTAAAACTAGTGTCGCGGCCATCCAGCACCGGGTAGGCGGCGCCGGCCACAGCCAGCAACTCAATCTCCACAATGTCATCAAAGAGACGGCGACCATTAGGGAAGCCGCAAGCATCGCCGCCAAGCACCCCCAAGCGGCTGGGGGTCGGCGAACAGAGGTCGCCCTTGATGGCGGTGTTGATACGAATCACTTCGGCGGGCACGACGTTGGCCGGTTGATTGACATTGAAGCCGGCGGGTAAGGTCACGGGACCACTCTTGGTCTGAATGGTAAAGGGAGCCGCCAGTTTCATGCCCGTTAAGAAGATGTCAAAGATGTCGCCGCGACCGGAGCGGGGTGTTTCAACATCCACTTCGGTGCTGCAGTTGTCATCGGCGTCGCCCGGTAGCGGGACGCCATAGAGGGCGCAGAGCAAGCGGCCAATTTCGGGATCTTCGACGCTACGCTGGAGTAGTGCACCCACATCTTCGCCTAACGCATCGGTATAGATGGGGAGATCCAACGAAGGATCGATACTGTTAAAGGCATCTTTCAAGGCCAATGGAATAACCACTTCATTGACCAGCGGCATCCCAAGGCGAGAGACCTGGATTGCGTCGCCACTGTTTTCCAGCGTACCGAGGCCGGCAACGCCTTTGAGGACACGGGTGGCCGGGCGGCTGGCCGTGGCCCACACCCCCAGCACCGTTTCTGAACCCTGCGTCAAGCGACTGATCGGCACTTCGATGACCATGCTATGATTGTTGAAACCGGCAACCGAATCGACGGGATCATTGTTACCGCTGCTGTAGCCGATTGGCGGTTGTTGACCGCGCAGCGTTAAGAGGTCAAAGACTTGCAAATCGACCCAGAAGGCATCATCAACCTGGCCGGCATAGATCTTGATCGTATCACTGCCGTCGGTGACATTGTAGGTGAAGCTCTTTTCCAGGTCGGCAAAATTCGGCGTTGACTTGTTACCAATGTTGACCGGCGCCGTTAATTTATTGTTGACGAGAACTTTGTCACCACCGGCGCTGGTTTCGGTGATGGTAATGCGTTGTTGGCGATTCCAGTTGGCGCCATCGTTCCCAATCGACCCTGTATTGTAGAGGAAGGTCAGCGGGTTCTTCACTTCCACTTTGCTGGAGAGCGTGTAGGTGTAATCCGCCTTAGCGTCGCCGTTGTTATCAACGTGGATGCTATAGAGAACGCCGTTGCCCCACTCAAAATAGTTGGGGCCACCTTCCGGCCCTTCAAACGGAATCCAACTACCAACCAACACCAGATTGTCAGGATTGGCCGGCGAGACAAAGACATAGGTATCGGTGCCGTCCGCATAGGCGTCTTGCGAGATGAGCGGCGCTTCCCGGTGACTGGAAGCATTGACGCTGTCCTGATCGACCACCAGCGAAGTGGTGGTGAGCAGGAGCGGCGTTAACAGCACAGCAAGGACCAAGCCTAGCCGTGTTAACAGATGTTTCCTCGGTTTGGTGTTCATACAATCTCCTTATAGAATACCTTTGGGACGTTGCCGCGCTTCGGTTGACCGGCTGCCCGCAATGCCAACCGGTGTTGGTGCAGAAGCTGTGGCCTTGTCCTATCTTCAGATTGAAAGATGAATCCTGAAGTTGATCCGACTGGCGGATTCATCTTTCAAATCATCAAACACGAACGCTGATTCGTTGGTTCGTTGGTTGAGCCTGTCGAAACCAACGAACCAACCAACGAACTAGCAAACGTCTACGGCTGCGGCACCCCGACATCGCGCCCGACCCATGAGAGCAGGAGGGTGAAGAAGGGGTTGGTGTGCCAGTGTTCCTGGCCGGATTGGGCCATCCCCAGATAGGGGAAGGTCTTGGGATACTGACCGGCGCCGACCTGGACATTCTTGTAGTAGGGCACATCGTTGTAATCAATGCCATCGTTCAAGACATTGAGCAGGGCCGGGTTAAAAGCAAAGCTGGCATCACGCCCATCCAACACCTGGTAAGCCGCGCCGGCCACCGCTGCCAATTCGATCTCCACAATGTCATCATACAGCCGCCGCCCATTGGGAAAACCACAGGCGTCACCACCGAGTACGCCGAGCCGACTGGGGGTGGGTGAGCAAGTATCACCCTTGATGTCGGTGTTAATGCGCATCATCTCCGCCGGCACCACGTTGGCTGGTCGGTTGACATTAAAGCCGGCAGGCAGGGTAACGTCGCCGCCCTTGGTCTTAATCGTAAAGGGTTTGGCCAGCACCATCCCACGCAGGAAGATGTCCACAATATCGCCACGACCAGAGCGCAAACCGCCGGCGCCCACATCGGAAATATACTGCACTTCAGTCTTGCAATCCTTGTTGGCATCACCCGGTAGCGGCACGCCATAGAGGCCGCAGAGTAAATTGCCGAGTTCCGGATCCTCCACGCTCTTTTGCAAGAGCTTTTGCAATTGAGCGCCACCAGGGCCACCAGTGGTGTACAACACGGCATCGACGCTGGGCGGGATGCTGTTAAAGGCATCCTTGAGTGCTAAGGGGATCACCACTTCGTTGACCAACGGCATTCCCAGGCGGGAAACCTGAACATAGGGGCCGCTGCTGGTCTGGCTGTTGAGGGCGCCGATAACACGTGTGGCAGATCGACGGGTGCCGGCCCAAACGCCCAACACCGGTTCATTGCCTTGCTTGAGGCGGGCCACCGGCACTTCCAGCACCAGGCTATGGACATTGAAGGCGCTGACGGAATCGGTAGGTTTGTTGTTGCCTTTGGCATACCCCAACGGCGGGCCGCCCGGTTTCAGCGGTGTGGTGCTTTGGCCGCGCAGGGTGAGCAGGTCAAAGACTTGCAGATCAACCCAGAAGGGGTCGTCGGTCTGGCCGGCGAAGATCTTGATGCCACCCGGCACGCCATCCGCCGCATCATAGATGGTGGCGTCCACCAATGCTGCATAGTTGGGCGTTGACTTTTCGCCGATGTTGGAGGGCGCTGCTGGTTTGCCGGCCACTAAAACGGTGGTTGTGCCATTTTCAGCGGTTTCCGTCACGGTATAGATTTGCTGGCGGTTCCAGTCCACATCAGTGGGGCTATCGATGGCGCCGACGTTGTAGAGGAAAGTGGCGAGATTGCCAACCGTGACTTTGCTCGAAAGGGTATAGGTGAAATCGGCCTTGGCGTCGCCGTCATTGTCGACATAGATGTCATAGAGCGCTGTGTCGTCCCATTCCCAGTAATAGGGGCCGCCTTCCGGACCTTCAAAGGGAATCCAACTGCCGACCATCACCACATTGTTGTTGTTTTCCGGCGAAAGAAAGACATAGGAGTCGGTATTATCGGCAAAGGCATCCTTCGAGATCAACGGCGCTTCGCGATGGCTGGATGCACTGGCCTGTGATTGGTTGGCAATCAGCACCGCGGTGATCAAGAGCAGTGGTGTCAGTAACGCACAACTGACCAAGGTCAGCCGGCGTAACGACGGTGATAGGGAAAGTTTCATTGAACAAATTCCTTTCAGCATACAGCTTGAATAAAAGGTGATTGGATGAAAGTGCTTGCTACCGTGCTGCGTGATAGGTGTTGCGTGCCTCCTTTCGACCAGATTCTGAGTTTATTGACCACTTCAAGGCCGCGTTGAAGAGAAGTGCAAGCCTTTTGCGGCTTGACACAGCTACGTGGCTCTTTTGGCATTTGGGCTGTTGGTTGGTTCGTTGGTTGAGCTTGTCGAAACCAACGAACCAACCAACCCCCTAACTCAAGGTAAAGACGCCGATACTCATAAGTGCTTGGACGGTAATGCCAACGCCAACGACGGTGATAAAGAGTGCGCTGGCGACAGGAACAAAGCGGAAGAGGGGGCCGCTTTCGGGGATGCGTTGAAAGAACTTACCGGCATAGACCAGCACCACCCCAATGGCGGTTAAGACACTGGCCAGCCCCAGGCTAAACATGACGATGAGCGCCAGACCAAAGCCGACCCGTTGCAGGCTGATGGCGCCCAACATCAATACCAGCGCCGACGGACAGGGCAACAGCCCACCGGAGATGCCGAGCGCCAGCAGCCCACGCCAGGTGACCGGCGTCCCATCCGTCCCCGGCGGCAGGTGGTGATGACCGTGATGATCATGGCTGTGATGATTATGGCTGTGATCATGGCCATGTTCGTGGTCGGCATGGCTGTGATCATGATGGTGGTGATCAGGGTCGTGATGATGACCATGATGATGGTGATGATCCTGCCCGCTGACAAAACTATGGAGCCGATCCTTGATCATGATGGCGCCGATAACGACGACCAAGACACCCGATAACATACTGAGCCAAGGGTAGAGCTTCTCCGGCAGAATAAACTGAGCGGCGAAGAGGGTGACAAAGCCCAGCGCAAAGACGCCGGCGGTATGGGTGATCGTGGTGGTTAGCCCTAGGAAAAGCGCATGACGCACCGTCCCCCGTGACCCGACCAGATAGGCGCCGACAATCGTCTTACCATGCCCAGGGGAAAAGGCATGAGCCGCGCCCCAGCCGAAGGCTGCCAACAAGGCTAACAGGATGGTCAACGGGGTGAGCGCAGTCACACTAATCAACTCGGCAAAGGGGTCGGCAGGACGCCCGGCGCCGATCGGGGCGCTTTGGGCAACGGCGGCAGTTTTGGCCTGTTCCGCTGCGGCGCCGGCGATTGGCGCAAACTGAAAGCTCGCCTGATTGACTGTCAACGGTGATTGCAATAGATTGTCGGGGTAGGTGCGCAACGCCTGACTCACATCGGTGGCCGGGACCGAGGAGCTTGCCAACTGGGCGCCGGCCTCGGCCTGGACGATGACTTCCTGCCAGCCGATATGGTCAGCATAGGTGGTGTCATGATAATCGGCCTGCCAAAGGGTTGTCTGAGAGTCAAATGGTGTTGACCATTCAGTGACCAGCCGTAGCGTTGGCAACCCCGCCTGACCCGTGGGGAAGGTCAGCTCATGTTGCACTGGCGCCCATGATTGCATTATCCCATTTAATTGTAAGTTGAGTTGCGTCGGCAAGGTTGTCAGCAGTTGTGTCAAGTAGGCCTCTTGTTCGGCCTGATCAACTGTGCCGTCGCCATTGACATCCATGCGAGTGCGCTCCTGGTGCGCCGGAATTTCGGCCATGTCCACGATATAGGTCAGGTGGATTTGCTTGTCGGCCACGGTTAAGCGGCTATAACGATTTACCGTAAAATTCCCCAGCGGGTGCGCCAACGCTGTGGTGGGCAGTAAGAGAATCAGCACCAGAGTAATACCGATCAGGAGAGACGCGCGCTTGGTCCAGGTCAAGGGTGACCGCCCTAGCGTCAACGGTTGTGCCAACATGAGCTTTCCTCACTTTAACTATGGTCGAGAGCGAGTCGCGATTGTGTGTTGCTTGGACTTATCGGTAAAGGCAATAGTAGATAAAATGGCAATCAATTTGTTGCTTAATAAAAATTCAACAAAAACTTTACAGGATGTTTAATCCACCTTTGCCTTAACCAGATATAGCCACTAGATAGAGAGAAAGTTACATTCTTAGCTTCTCTGCTTGCGATTCATTATGGCGCCATCGACTAATCACTTACCAGTTCAAAAGCTGTTCACTTTTTACTCACTTTTGCACTGTCTATCTGTTTGACGCAGTCATCAATAAGTTGGATCACACCAATTTGTTGAAAATCGATAACCACGAACCCGCTCGCAGCTGGTCCGTGACCGGCGTCTGGGGGCGCCGGTCACGGACCGGCTGCGAGCGGGCGACATCACCGGTGCGGAACCAGCCGTCAGCGGTAAACTGTTCGGAGTATAACCGCCTTCCTTTCCGTATTCACGGTCAGGCGCCGGTTAACTGGCGCATCATCAGGCCGGCGTCAAAGTAGACCTTTTCCCAATCAAGCGGGCTTCATCAAACCTGAAGATTGCCACAAAGGGTAGGTTGATGACCCGCCCGGAAGCCGGCAGTCCCAACCAGGCGCCGGTCTGTGCGCCGACCAGTTGCCCCTCCAGAATCACCGCCAGATCGGCGTGATAGAGCGCAAAGATTTCTGTGTAGAGATTGGGAAAGGCGGTCAGCAAGCGCCCCACCAGATCGGCCACCGCCGTTGCGCCCACAGCGCTGCTATCCAACGCCACCAATTCATAGCTGGGGCGGGCAAAGGTCGCCAGCCAGGCAGCCAGATCATGGCGATTTTCGGCAGCAATATGTTGGTGAATCAGCGCGTGGCGCGCTTCTCGCCATTGGTTCACCAGGATTGGGCTGCTCCGCTCCACGACTTTACGGACAGGCAAGTGGATGAGCGTGCGCTGCACCGGCCACAGACGACTTGGTTTAGCAGAAGCAGTAGTGGCTGGTGCAAGACAGGCTTAGGTGAGAGGAAGTTCCATTGCTAATAGACGGACAAACTTGTCGCCAACCTTTATGCGATTGGCTTCGCCCGTTAACGTAAAGCCTAAGCTTTGGAAGAATTGGAGAGCGCCGGGGTTGAACTGCTCAACAGTCAGGCGCGCTTGTTTCATTTGGCCTTGCGCCGTCAGCCAGGGTTTGAGCAACTGCCAAGCCTGCGTTCCTACCCCTAGGCGCTGATAGGGTTCGGCTACCATGACCATGCCGATAGAAACCATCTGCTCGTTAGGCCAGTGCAAGCGCAAGTCGATCAGTCCGATCAGTTCAACAGCGGCAGCGTTTGCTGTGTCCTGCGCTTCTACCCGGCGAACAATGCCCACAATAGTCCGTCCGGGCGTCGCGGCGGCGGTGCGCAGATCATTTTCCGCCTGGCCGATCGGTGCGGTGAGCAAGTTATACATGGCCCAATAGCCGGGCGTCGCCAGGTAGACCTGTTGCAGGGCGTCAATGTGCCATTCCGGCGACAACGGAACCAGGGAAATGGTCAGGGGTACGCTCATAAGCCTTCAATGTCACGACGCAATTGCGTGATGGTGCTCTTGGTCAGCCGCAACTCGGCGTCAAGTTTTTCCAACTTTTCCCGCTCGACACGCACAAAGCGGGTGTAGGGCGCAATGGCATCGCGGATGCGACGCAGGCTTTCCTCCAGTTCGCTTTCAAATTGCTGGGTAAGCGCATGATCCAATTGGGCGCGCAAGCCGTTGATTTTGTCGCGCAACTCGGCCTTGACCTTGTCACGCCGATAGGGTAAGACATACAACCCCAGCGCCGCAATCAAACCGGCGCCCAAAACGCCTGTCAGATCCAGCCACCAGGTATGGAGCAGCGCCACCAAGACGGCGCCCAGACCGATGGCGCCCACCTGCACGGCGGCAGTCTGGAAGATCGCTGTCTGCACCTGCTGCGCCAGCTTCAGCGATTCGCGCTGCTGGTCATACCCCTCGATCACCCGTTGGGCATTTTCACCGACGGTTTTGAGCAAGGCCAGGCGGTTGATTTCAAATTCGCTGTTGACACTGCCGACCATGCGGTCGGTATGATGGGCGGCGCGCCGCCCGATAAAATCCACCACCGAGCGCCACTGGCGGTAATTCTTGTCCACCACCCAATCGATGAGTTCGCTCACATGGCGTTCAATGGCGCGGCTGGTGTCGGCCACCACCGTGCGTTCAAATTCGCCGCGCACCTTTTCACTGTTGACCAGATCCATCACGCGTGTTAGTTGCAGCGTCTCATCAAAGAAGCGGTCGCCCCGCTCGATCATGCCGTAGAGGACATTGTCCACCCGGCTGCGTTGGGCGGCAAAGTCACGCCGCATGTCGTCGGTATAGGCCAGCAACTGCTCTTCAATCGTATCGAGCGTCTCAAAATCACCCTTGAGGATGCTCTGGCGCTCGTTGATCACCTGGAGATATTTCTCGATCAAGCGCCGCGCAACCCCCAAGGGGTTTTCTAACTTCAACCGCAGCCGTTCCCGATTATCCAGTTGTTGCAGGATGAAGCTTTCGAGCGGGGCAAATTGACTGGCCGCCCACAAGTCACTGGCCGGCGGCGCCCCCTGTCGGCGCGCTTCTTGCTTGGCTTGCAAGGCTTGGCGGGCGCTGACGGCGAAAATTTGGGGGTCAGCCCCGAGCAGGGCGCGCCCATGTTCACGGACAAAATCGAGAATCTTCGCCCGGTCTTGCGGCTCATCCACCATGTCGATCTTGTTGATAATGACGACAATCTTTTTGCTCCACTGGCGAATGCGTTCCAGAAAAAGGCGTTCACTTTCGGTAAAGGGACGGTCGGCGCTGGTGACAAAGAGCACCAGATCGCTGCGCGGCACAAACTCTTCGGTGATCTCCTGATGGCGTTGGATGACGGCATTGGTGCCGGGTGTATCGACCAGGTTAATATCGCGCAGCCACTCGACCGGCAGATGGAGCAGCAGGATGTCATCAGGCGTCACTTCCTGCTGAAACTGTTCGCCGTAACGCAAGATGTGAACATGGCTGGTTGTCGGCGTCACCCCTTCGGTCAACAAGCGTTCGCCCAACATGGCATTGAGAAAAGCCGTTTTGCCGGCGTTAAATTCACCCACCACCACCAGCAGGAAGAGTTCCTGCATCTGGATAGAACTAGTTTTGAGCAGCGCCAGATCCGCCTCTGCCGCATGAAGGCGCGCCAGCAACAGCCGCAGATCCTCCAGCATCGACCGTTCCCGTTGCAGAACTTCGTCTTGTTCCTGCGTTAATAACCGTTGCAAGTTAAACCCCTGTCATTTCCATCGCCAATGATAAAATCAATCACCTGCCAGCTTACTACGTCGAGCACAAGCAAAAGTTGCATAAGCGCCTTGTGACAGCCAATTATCGCCCAGTATAACACAGACGCAACAATACCTTGATCAACGACCCGGAAATTGCAACAAATAACACTGGACAAAAGCCAATAGATGAAGGATAATAGGAAAAGAACAAGTTAGTGTAAATTATACATTAACTTCCATTTGTCGGGTCACGTTTCATTCGGGTTATTTTACATTTTGGGTTACTTTACATAAGGAGAAGCATCGCATGAGTTTACAATTTGTTGCTGGTGAGCAGGTTGCGATTCCCGAAATTCCGTTCCGCGCCACGATTGAGTTACCGGCGCAGGAGAGCGCCGTGGTCGTGGTCGATATGCAAAATGATTTTGTCAAGCCCACGGGCACGCTGGTGGTGCCGGCGGCCATTGAAACTGTCGGCGCCATTCAACACCTGCTTGCCCAGGCCAGAGCGCAAGGGGTGCGGGTGGCCTATACCCAGGACACTCATTATGAAGGCGACCGCGAATGGAGCATCTGGCCTGTCCACTGTCGCGCCAACACCTGGGGCTGGCAGATCATTGACGAGTTAGCGCCCCAGGCTAATGATCTCGTCTGCCCCAAAAGCCGCTATGACGGTTTCTATGACAGCTCACTCGATCACTATTTAACACGGGTTTGGCAGGTCAAACATCTGGTGATTGTGGGCACGGTTTCCAGCATCTGTGTGTTACACACCGCCGCCTCGGCGGGGCTGCGCTGGTTCCATGTGGTGGTGCCGGCCAATGGCGTCTCGGCCCTGACTGACTTTGACCAAGCCTTGACGCTGCGCCAGGTTTCGTGGCTCTATGTGGGTGATGTAGTGCGGCAGGTTGAGGATATTCGGTTTGTGTAGTCGTTTGGTCGCGTAGTCGTTTGGTCTATAGACAGTCAGCACCGACTTTTCGACCTGCATGACTAGACGACTACGCGACCAAACGACTACGCGACTCTTAGACCATCGTCGGCTGTAACAGCCCATAGTCGCCACTGCGGCGGCGGTAGATCACGTTGACGGCCTTGACTTCCGGGTTAAAGAAGACAAAGAAGTCATGGCCCAATAGCTCCATCTGTTCGAGCGCCTCCTGTTCATTCATGGGCGCCAGGGGGAATTGCTTGCGGCGAATAATTTTGCCCTCTTCCACATCCGGTTCGACCTCTTCCGCGGTTGCGGCCAGTTCGGCTTCCATGCTGGCGGCAGCAGCGGCGCGGCGGCGACTTTGGAAGCGGCGGCCCTTGAAGCGCTGCAACTGCTTCGCCATCTTGTCGATGGTGGCGTCAATCGAGGCGAAGATGTCACTGGTCGATTCTTCGGCTCGCAGGATCTGACCATTCGCCCAAAGGGTAATCTGGGCCGTATATCGGTCGGCGGCGGCGCGCGTCTCACTCTGCGTAAGTTCGGCGCGCATCTCTTGCACCTGCGGCAGATAACGCTCCAGGCGATTGACCTTCTTTTCGATATACTGATGAATCCAATCGGTCACTTCCAGATGGCGTCCGTGAACAGTGAGTTGCATGGTCCTTCTCCTTACTATAACGGTTTTTGAGAAAGCGGTAGCGGTGCGTCAGTAGAACAGTTAGACAGTCGGTCAGTGAATCAGCAACTCCGTCTGTGCGTTAGAACGTCTTGCTGTTTGGCTAACTTACTGTTTTACTGATTTGGCTCATCTACGGAAAGTGTGAACACCTGTCAGGTTTTGGAAACCAGGTGTGGCGGGTCGAAACTTCACACTTTCTGTAGATGAGCGACTGATTTACTGTCCTACTGACAGACGCCACCGGCTTACAAACAATCAACGGGGGCAAGCCAGCGCCAAGCCATAAACGGCGACAGCGCCGGCGTCCAACGCCGCTTGGGCGCACGCACGCATGGTGGCGCCGGTAGTGTAGACATCATCAATGAGTAAAAGGCGTTTTCCAAGCACAGCATCGGTGGCGATAAAAGCATCCTCGACATTGCGCCGGCGCTCGCCGGCAGTGAGACCCACCTGGGATTGGGTGGAACGCTGCCGTACAAGCCAGCCAGCGTATAAGGGTAATTGTACACTATGGCAAAAGGCGCTGGCAAGTAACTCAGCTTGATTATAACCCCGTTCCCGGTAGCGCACACTATACAGGGGGACAGGTACAACCCCGTCAACTGACGGGAATGTACCCCACCACGGTAAGGTTTGCACGAGGGCAACTAGATAACGCGCTAAGGGCGCTGCCAATTCCGGTTGTTGCTCATATTTGAAGGCGTGGATCAGCTCACGCAGCGGCGCGGTGTGAAGCGCGGCAATGCGCACCCCACGCAACGGGTCGGCAGTCAGGTGTTGGCATTGTTCGCATCTGGCAACCGAAGCCACTTGCGGTCGTCCGCACTGGGTACAGATAGTTGGGCCAACCGGGAGAACCGCCTGCGCACAAGCCGCACAAACCACTGCGCCTGCCCGGTGACAGGCAACACAACGGGGCGGAAAGAGCAGATCCAGCAGCGCCGCCGGTAACTGGCGTAAATGGCGGCTAAGCGCCAGGCGGGTTGTCGACCATCCGGCTGCTGTCGTGTGTGTGGAAACGTTCAAAATTCGCCTTTCCGGTGGAGTGGTTGAGCTGACTCTGGACCCGCGCTTTGGGCGAGTTCAGATCAACATACCATGAAAATGGCGTTATGCACTACGGTTTTGTGACGGGTTACAGCTCAACCATTCGTCTCATCAAGAAATCAGGAAAAGCGCCCATAACGGAGTTCAGACCCAATGGACAGGATTTACCTGCCAGGCCGTGGGGAACCAGCGTAGCAACAAGTCATTGATAAAGGTGCGCAGATCATCGCCCAGGATCAGGAGAATCGAGAGCAACACAATCGCCACCAGAATGATCATGAGGGCATACTCAATAAAGCCCTGCCCACTCCGATTTGAGGGCATCCGTGACATACAAAACACTCCTTTTACGCCGAGGGCGTCAGATCCTCAATGCGCACCCAGCCGCGGCGGAGAGCGAGAATCGCGGCTTGTGTGCGATCTTCGACGCCCAACTTGCGTAAGACGCTACTCATGTGATTCTTCACCGTTTGCCGGCTGATGCTTAAGGCGCTGGCGATCTCTTTATTGCTGGCGCCCTTGGTCGTCAAGACCAATACTTCCATCTCGCGCGGACTTAGCGGCGCAAAGGCTTCCTGGCCGGTATCGGCGACGACGGTCAACTTTTCCATTTCAGCGAGCAGCCAGCGATAGGCTTCGGTCTTATTCAGCACCTTACCGTTGATAAAGTAGCGATTTTGGGCGACGGTGCGAATGGCGGGAATCAACTCACTGGGCTGGACATCCTTGGGATAGTAGGCCGAAGCGCCGGCGCGCAACGCGTGCAACATCTGCTCATCATCGTTATAGGCTGTCAGGACAATCACCGCGGTTTCATCAATGGCATAGGTTTGCTTGATCTCATGGGTCGCCTGTAAGCCATTTTTGCCCCGCAGATTGATGTCCATTAGAATCACGTCGGGCGCCAGTTCAACGGCCAGCCGCACCGCTTCATCGCCGGCTGTCGCCTCCGCCACAATCTGCAGATCATCTTCAAGTTCCAACACCCGGCGCAACCCTTGGATGAGCAGCGGGTGGTCTTCTACTACCATAATCCGAATCACCGACAACGATCCCCTTGTTTCATCGTTTTTCGCCACCGATCAGCAAGCATCATCGCTACAGCGAAGACGCGTAGCAGAACGCAGCATTAGGAAGAGAGCATCTGCATCCTATACCAACAGTGCTTACGAGTATAGCATTAACTCTAGCTGACGCCAAACCAAAAGCAACGCACTCGCTTTACTCGCAGTTTGGGGTGGCGTCGTGGGGATGCTATAATCTATGGCGTTCAATCAGCGAAAGCCGACATCGTTTGCCAATCGGAATCGGGACGCCGGCAGCATCTGCCAAGCGCAGTCGAGCAGTCTGTCAGCAAATGCAGGGAAGGGGTGGTACATGGCCAACATTGCCAAATTGTATGAGCTACAAAAGATTGATGTTACCACGCAGAAGGTACGGCGGCGGTTGACCCAGTTGAAGACGCTGCTCGTGGAAAGTGATGACCTGAAGCGCGCCCGCACCGCAGCCGAAATGTTGCAAGAAGAGCAGCAGCAGTGGCATGGGAAACAGAAGAGCGCCGAACTGGAAGCGCAATCGCTGGCCGACCGGATCAAAGAGAGTGAGCAGCGCCTGATGAGTGGTCAGGTGCGCAACCCCAAAGAATTAGAATCGCTCCAATCCAGCATCGAAGCTCTCCAACGTCAACGCAGCGCCGTCGAAACCGCCTCAGTCGAAGCCCTCATGAAACATGAAGAATTGCATAGTCAAGTGGCCACCGCCAACGACCAACTCCAACGGATCCAACAAGCCTGGTCGGCCAGTCAAGCCGAATTAACCGAAGAAGAGAATAAGCTGAAACGGGGCTATCTCCAGCTCAAAAAACAGCGTGACACCCTAGCCGAAAGCCTGGACAAGGCGCTCTTACAACAGTACGAATATTTGCGCGAACGCAAGGCTGGGGTCGCGGTCGCCACGGTAGAAAACGACAACTGTAGCGCCTGCCATGTGCGCGTCCCGTCCGGCGTTCTCAGCACGTTGCGCAGCCAGGCCGACAAAATGGTGAGCTGTCCCAGTTGCGGTCGTATTTTGTATGGCCGCTAAGGCTGACGAAAGACCTGTTCCGCCAACCACCTTTAGCCCAAAGCGGCGGAGAGCGTGACCATCGTCTGCGCCGGATCATAATCGGTATCAGCAACCCTGGCAAAGCGGGCAACGGGTGACGCGGCCAGCAGGGCGGCGCCTGTTTGCTCCGCAGCCATTGTGGAAAAAATCGCCGTAATCGCCTGGCGCAGCGCCAGCGGCACTTCCGTGCGAATGACCCACGGCGGCGCCGGATTGGGGCCGAGTCGTCCCAATGCGCGCACTGCGCCGATCAGCGCCGGCTGTTCCTGGGTAATCTGTTCAAAGACGGTCGTGTCAATGGCTGCCACATCCGCCTCGCCGGCAACCAGCATCTGTAAGGCCCGACGATGATAGCCGGCTTCAATGGCTTGCGAAAAAAACGCCAATCCTTCACCCAAGCGCGCCAGGTGCGCCCGCATCACATGATAACCGGAGAGCGACCCCGGCTCATTGTAAGCCCAGCGCTGACCACGCAATGCACCAAAGTGTTGGGCCGGATGGTCCCGCCGCACCATCATATCCGAGTAGTAGACCGGCTGATCGCCATAATGTTCGCCCCGCCAGACCGGCGCCGCCAGTAGCGCCACCTGCCCTTGTGGTCGCCGCACCACATAGGGCGCGCCACAAATCCAGGCAATCTGAATGGCGCCGGCATCGAGTTGGCGGTAACGTTCCGTCCAGTCCAGGTCGATCACAAACTCGATTGCACGTCCCAACCGGCTTGCCACATAGTCCGTCAACTGGCGGCAAAAGCCATCCATCCCCGGCGCCATACAGGTCGTCATCCGCAACCGCTCCATCTACCCCTAGCCTCCTCGACTGTCATTGTTATTTCTTTAGGAGTTACGCAGTTGACGGGCGCTACCAGAGACCTGTCAGGTTTGCGAAACCTGACAGGTCTTGTCCAACTGCGTAACTCCTATTCTTTTGAAAACCCAGCCAATTATGGTGACCTACCCCCAAACTTGACCTTACGAATCAATGACGCTACAATAGCGACGCCAACTTCCCGTCACGCTGTCACGTTGGGAGCCGTCATGCAACACCATCGGTACCGCCTGTTTCTCTTCCTAAGTCTACTGTTCGGCATCGGCAGTGGGCTGACCGGCCTTTTCATCGACCCCATCACCTTGCTTGCCCAAAACCGGCCATGGCTCGTGCCGATTTATCAACTGCAAGGCAACGGGTTGGTTTCGCCCTACGCGGAAAAATGGGTGGATAGTTATGGTCTGGTCACTGGCGTCCTGCGCGACGGCTTTTACCTGCAAGACCCCGTCGGCGACGACGACCCGGCCACCAGCGACGGCATCTTTGTCTATACCAACAAGCGCCCCACTGTCACCCCAGGGGAATGCGTCGTGGTGACGCGCGCCTATGTGACTGAGTTCTATGAAAAGACCGAACTGTCACGCCTCAAAAGCATCACCCCCAGCGACCGCTGTCCCAGTCAAACGGTGCAAGCCGCGTCCATCCCGTTGCCGCACCTGGGGATGACACCGAGCATAACCTACGAAGCCTACGAAGGGATGTTGGTGGCCATGACCAACCTCACCGGCACGGTGCAGGGGCCGACCAAACACTTTGCCGACGGCGATAGGGAACTGGCGCTGCTGCCGACCACGCTACAAGCTTATATCCCCGGCGGTCGCGTCTTTCAGGCGGATAGCGCCGCCTTGAACGCGCTCGTCTATCTGACCAACGAACTGGGCGCGAGCTTACCCGAACTGCCCTGGGGCGCACCCCTGGTCGTTGGCGCTGCTACACCGGAAGGACGCACGGCAACCGCCATTCTTGACTATAACTTTGGCAAATATCAACTTCATCTCTTACCGGCGACACCGGTAGAACCGCTCCTCGCCGATCCGACAGTTGAACGCCAACCGGAGGAAGGCCGTCCAACTGCGCCTGACGAATTTGGTCTTTGTATCTTCAACGTCTACGGCTTGGGGCGGGGCAGTGAGCAACGCCCTGATGCGCGTGAATACCAGCAACACCTGGCAAAACGCGCCCGCGCCATTGCGGAAACCTTGCATGGCTGTACCATCATCGGCCTTCAGGAGACGGGGACGCCTGCCGACGCCCAAAATTTGGCCGATTTCCTGGCCGAGCTGTACCAACTCGACTATGAAGCAACCGCCCTTGCCGGCCCCAACACGCAAAGTCGCGAATTCCCGTTGACCAACAGTCTGCTCACCCGGCGCGATCAGGTGCAGGTGTTGGCGGCGGCGGCGCCGCAAGGTTGCTCCCCCAAAGATTATGCAGTCCCGGCCGGCGCCGGTGACTGTCCGCGCGGTCAGTATGCCCTCTTTGATCGCCCGCCGCTGGTGGTTGATCTGCGTGTGACCGGCGCTTGGGGCGAGCCAATCACCATCACAGTAGTGAACAATCATTGGAAAAGCAAAGCCGGCGACGAAACGGTCAATGCCGTGCGGCGGGCTGACCAGGCGCGGCATGTCGCCACCTTGGTGCAAGCGAAATTGGCCACCGACCCCAATGCGTTGGTGACTGTGCTGGGCGACCTGAATGACTACTATCCCAGCACGCCGGTCGAAGTGCTGCGCACCGGCGTGCAACCGCCGCTGGTCCATCTTTATGATTATCTACCGCCGCTTGACCGCTACACCTATATTTTTAACGGCGGCAGCCAGGTGCTCGACCACCTACTGGTGACGCCGGCGCTGGCGGCGCTGGTCACGCTGGTCGATCCGATTCATAGCAACGCCGATTTTCCGGCGGGCGGCCAAACCCAGTTACAAACCCTGGCCCATGCCAGCGACCATGACCCCGTGCAGGTGGTGCTGCGCCCGGAAGGCGCTGCCATCCTCGGCGGTTCTTTGCGATATGCCGACATCCATGTACAATTGGTAGACCAAAATGGCGGTGTTGTAACGCAAACCACGACCGATGCCAATGGCGACTTCCGGCTCTGGCAATTGCCCATTGGCGCTTATACGCTCAACCTTACACCACCGCCGGCAGTGACGATGGAACCGCAGACCATGCCAATCGAGCTGGGGCGTGGCTATCAACGGCTGCCGACGCCGGCGTTAGCCCAGCGCACTGTGACCATTGGCGTGGCGCTGGCCTTGAGCGCGGCGCATTTAGCGCCGACCGCACCGCGTGAATGAACGGCAAGGATGAAGCAGGATGAAAAACGTATACCTAAGTTGGCACGACACCGAAGAACTGATTAGCCAGTTGATCTTTCAACTGGACACCCCGTATGATGCGATCCTCTTGATCGCGCGCGGCGGCATTATCCCCGGCGGCATGATCGCCGAAGCGCTCAAAATGCACAACGTCCTGACGGCAGCCGTTCTCTTTACCGACCCGCAGACCGGCGGGCTGCCGCGCCTGAGCTGGCCCAAGTTTGTCCAGTTCCCGGCCGATAACCTGCTGACCGGGCGCAAGATTTTAGTGGTGGATAATCTCTGGAACCACGGGCGCACGGTCCTGGCCGCCAAGGGGCGCATTGAAAGCGCCGGCGGCTTCCCGGAAATCGCCGTCTTGCACTGGAAACAGACCAACAGCCACTTCCCCGACCAGGCGCCAGACTACTATGTCGAAATCACGGAAGACTTCATCCACTATCCCTGGCAGCGGATCGACGACTCGGACTATCGCGTGCTGGCGAATCCGGTGCTGCCGTCGTTATCATAGGGAGCAGCAGGTCAATCTTTATGAGTATAGCCAACACCTTGCCGGCAACGGCGCCCGCCACCGAACGGATTACGCCCCTGATCCAACGTCTACACGAAGCCTACCCTGCGGCCGAGTGTGCGCTCCATCACCGGAACGCCTTTGAATTGTTGGTCGCGACCATTCTGTCGGCGCAATGCACCGATGAGCGGGTCAACAAGGTGACGCCGGCGCTCTTTGCCCGCTTTCCCACACCGGAAGCGATGGCCGGCGCCGACCGTGAAGAACTGGAAAGCTTGATTCGTTCCACCGGCTTCTACCACAACAAGGCCAAGAACATTCAAGGCGCCGCCCAACGCATCGTCAGCACCTACGGCGGTGTGGTGCCGCAGACGATGGACGAATTGCTGACCCTGCCCGGCGTGGCGCGCAAAACGGCCAATGTGGTGCTGGGCGTGGTCTTTGGCATCGCCGATGGCGTGGTGGTCGATACCCATGTCAAGCGCCTCGCGAATCGTCTAGGTTTGACCACCCAAAGCGACCCGGAAAAAATTGAGCGTGATCTGCAAGCGATCACCCCCAAGGCCGCGTGGATCAACCTCTCCCACCTACTGATTTTTCATGGTCGCCAGGTCTGCGACGCCCGCAAACCAAATTGCGCGGCTTGCACACTCAGCGATCTCTGCCCCAGTGCGGCTCTCTAATCATGCGTCTGCAATCACCCTTCTGGACTACTTTCGCCTGGCTGATCTTGCTGATGGTGGCCGGTTGCGGCTCGTCGCCCACACCGACGCCAACGGTGACGGTTGTGCGGTTGCCGGCGGCCACCGCACAACCGGCGGCAACCGCTGCGCCGCCGCCGCCGACGATTGTAACGAATACTGTTACGCTGGCGCCTTTTCGGATCAACCTGCCCAGTTCCGCCCCGGTTCTCTACCCAACGGATGCAACTTGGGATAGTCAGCTTGCCCAGCTTCAGCAGCAACAACCCCAACTTGCCAACTATTTGACTGCGCTGGCGGCTACCTTAACCGTAGAAGAGCGCGTTGCTCTCATCCAATTGCCTATTGCGGAAGAAACGTTAACCCTAGTCGCTGCCACTGTGCCGAGTGAGGGGCTATCCCTGCAAAGCTATCTGGCGGCAGCGCAGACGGAATTAGAACAAAGCCGCCTAGCGCTTGGCTCCGGGATTGTTGTGCAAAGGGCAACCATGCGCTATGACCTGCACGAAGCGCATATTCCCCTTGCCACGCTCCAATACACCTTGCCGGTCAGCGGGGGCGCCGCCGACATCAGCGGCTATCAGGCGGCCATGCTCGACCCGACCGGAAACCATTTGCTCCTGCTGACCTTTGTCGCTGCGCCAACGTCGATGGCGGCAGCACAAGAGCAGATCGCAACGATTCTTGCGCGACTGCAAGAGACAGGGCTTATTCAGTAAAGGAAGAACAGCCATGCCAGCACCAGTGCCTGCCGGCTACACGCGCGGTGCGCTCGTCGTCATCGGCACGACAACCAGCGCCACGCGACAAGAACAGTTGTTACAACGCTTTTGGAACGAAGCCGGCGGCTATGGCGCGCGCATCCTGATCTGCGGCGCGCCGGGGACGGAGAAAGAGAGCGGCGCCTATGCCGACCAACTCCGGCAGATGGAAGCGGCCAGTGTGGATCTCTTGCCGATCCAGGATCGGCAGAGCGCCCGGATGGCGGATCATCAACCATTGGTGGAACGGGCCACCGGTATTCTGTTGCTGGCGCCCAGTGCACTCCATGTCGCCGCGTTAATCGGCGGCACCCAGCTTGCCACCGCCATTCGCCGCGCCAACGCGGTTGGCAAAACGGTCGCCGGGGCCGGGCCAAGCGCGGCCATCCTCTGTCAGCACATCTTGACGCAGCCGGGGGAAAGCGACACCAGTGCGCCGCTGTTGCAACGCGATCTGATCCAATTTGCGCCCGGTTTGGGCATGGTGAATCGGCTCCTCTTGGCGGTAGAGCCGCTGCCGCGGCCGGCCAGTCATCAACTCGTCGGCTTATTGACCGCCATCGCCTACAATCCCTTTTTGGTGGGTGTTGACATTGAGGCCGATACGGGGATCGTGATCTATCCTGACACTACCCTGGAGGTCTTTGGCGCCAACAACGTCCTGCTTGTCGATGGTCACGCCATTACGCACACCGACGTGACCACCGTAACGCGTCCCGGCGCCGGCAGCGTGCATGGCGTCCAACTTCATGTGCTACGCCACGGCCAAACCTTCACCTTTGACACCCATGTCGTAAAGCCGCAGTCGCCTACGGATATTCCGGCCGAAGGCGCCCCGAATCATCAACCGTTTTGAGGACACTCGCTAAATCTTTTTCCGTGTTCCTTCACGCTGTGTTTACTCTTTGGCCAAGTGCCAAAGAGTAAACACAGCGTGAAGGAACACAGAGCAGATCTTCTGGTCTGACAAAAAACACTGCTCGATGATCACCATTCTTCAATGTCAGTGACTTGTTCGCCAATCACCTTGAAACTGCGCTGTCCCCCTGGTTGGCCGGCCATGGCTTGCGGACCGGGCAACAGCATCGTATTCATGGTAGGCGGTTGATGGCCCTGCTGCATGGCCGGATAGCCAGGGCCGGCCAAGACGATGACCGGCGGCTGTTGCACGGGCATGGGATAACCGTGCCCATGCATCTCCAAAGAACGGCGGGACGAACCATGGTGCGGGTTCTGCCCTTCCTCCTGCCAGGCGTCGCGCCGACGGGCCGAAGCCAATACCAGCAGCGCCACCGGAATGCCGGCCAAGACGCCAAAGAGCACCCCTAACGCCATGCCAATCGCATCGGCACTCAGTCGTTCACTAATACGCCAGGCGCTCACGCCCACAAAGATGAGCAGAAGCAAGAAAAATAAACGTTTCATCATACCTCCGGTAGCACTCGCAAATACAACTGGATAGGGATGGTTCGGTGGTTAGTAACAAACCCGCGTAACTACTAAGCCCGCTAACTAACGATGCCGCAATTACGCTTGGGCGCGGGCGGTTAAACGATTGAGCAGACCGCGTACACCGCCGAGGATGGGGGCTTGCACCGGCGGCGCTGTGTCCGGCTGCTCCACGCAATTGATGTCCCACCGGCGCGAGGTCCGTTGCCCCGATTGCAAGCCGTCACAGATTTGGGACAGGTCTTTGGGGCCAAGCCAGGCCGCCTGGAAACGCACCATTTCACCCTTACAGATTAGTAAGAAATCGCCTTTACCTTGCAATTTTTCGGCGCCGCTATCGCTGACCCCCGACGCATAGCGGGCCTCATCTTTGCTCGCCACGGCGCCAACGAGACGAACCGGGAAGTTGGCTTTGATGGCGCTGCCGATGAGCGCCGAGGTGGGTTTTTGGGTGCAGGCCACCAGATGAATGCCGGCTTCACGTCCCCGCTGGCTGATCCGGGTCAGGATTGCCTCGATCTCGCGCCCGCCGGTCTGCAACAGATCGGCCAGTTCATCAATCGCCACCACCAGCACGGGTCGATTGGTTTGGTTCTGATCGCGCCGCTCCATCTCTTGCGCCACCCAGCGCAGCTTTTCAATCGCCGCGGCCGGCGTGGCTGCAATGCCGCCTAACACATGGGGCAGAACCGTCAAGGGGGCAAAGCCGCGTTCTTTGGGGTCGATCAAGAGCAACTGCAACTCGTTCTGCCGATTGTGCATGGCCAGCGAGGTGAGCAACGTGCGGGCCAACGCCGTCTTCCCGGAGCCGGTTGTGCCGGCAATCAGAACGTGGGTTACATCGGGCGCATTGAGACGCAGCAGGAGGGGGGTGCCGTTGCCTTCCAAACCGAGGACAGCCGTGACCGCCGGCACTGTGGTGAGCCGGCTACAGAGCGGTAACAGACGCACCGGGCCGACTTCAGTCCGTGGCAACTCGACGCTGATCGAGCCGTTCTGGCGGTAGACCCGTGCTTCTCGCTTGCCAAGCGCTAGGGCGATTTCTTCGGCCAGGGCGGCGACTTTGCTCACCTTGGTGCCGAGACTGGTGCTTAACTCAAAACGAACAAAGCGCGGCGTCACCACGCCGCCATTGACCCGACCGGCAACCTTGTGGCGCGCCAGGACTGCCTCAATCACGTCCGCCTGCATCTCTAATGTTCGTCTTCGGTATGCCATAACAAGCCCCCTGCTTTTGTGCTTTTGCACCTCGCGGCGCCGTCAGAGCAACTGGGAGGTAAACGGTAGTTCGCTCATCTACAGAAAGTGTGAGGTTTCGACCCGCCACACCTGTCAGGTTTTGGAAACCTGACAGGTGTTCACACTTTCCGTAGATGAGCCACGGTAGTTTATTGGCGGGTCACACAGAAAAACCTTCGAACGAACCAACTACCATTGTGAAGATCAAAAAAGCCTGGTGAGCCAATGTTGTTACCCAATGGTAACAAACAATACGCTCAGACCAGGCTTGGATTCTTTCAGGCTCGCAACATTCGATACGGAACGTGTGTGAGCCTAGTACTGTGCTAATGTTTAGTTAATAGAGAACAATTGTTCTATTGTTCTAGCTAATAGCCTAAGATTAGCACGTTTGTTCTAGTTTGTCAACTAGCAGATTGGCAAAAAACAAACAAATGTTCTAATTGATGACATTAGACGGCAACAAAAAATTGGCGAAAGAGGCGGCGCCAGGCGACAATCGAATAATCGGGGCGCACGGCAAGCCACATGAGCGTCGCATAGCCGTGAATCATTGCCCAGAAGGCCATCGTCTGTTCGTATGCCGTCGGCTGGGTGGCGCCGACGTTTGCCTTGTTAACGGCAACCTGGCGTTGGATGGCGCCGTGTAAGATCTCAAAGAGCGGATGTGACGGGGGCGTTGCCTGATGATGGCCGTTCGCTTCGGTGCGGAACGGGTACACCCGTGCCCCTGTGTTGGCCTCGACATTGTAGTGCCCATACAACTTGAACAATGCCGAGTGGCGTTGGGCAAAATCGAGGTAGGCAATGCCCAGTTGTTCTAAATATTCATCAGGCGCTTGTTGCGTATCGACGGTGCGCAAGTGGCAGGCCAAGTCGTCCAGCAGCTTGACATGCAGCTCATAGACAATCTCATCTTTACTGGTAAAGTATTCATAGAGATTGGCCGGGCTTGACTTCACCGCCGTCGCAATCGACCGCATGGAGAGTTGGTCAATCCCCTGATGAAGAACGATGCGGTAGGCTTCGTCCAGAATTTTCTGGCGATTGGTTTCATAGCGCGTATCAATCTTGATTTGTTCACTCATTGCTCTTCCGTGTCCTAAACAATGTTCAACTTGGGTGTGGCTTAGATTTGACATGGTTGGTTTCTTTTGTTTTAGTTAGTTGATTTGCAAATAAATCAAACAACGTCTCGTCTGTTTTCGTCGGGCTGGTTTGTTCATACGGGGTTGGTTGTCAATCCCCTGCATCTGAATGGCCCGCCAACTTACTTTGACAGTACTCTGCCCTATTGATGTGGATTTTGCTGCTTGACGATCTGGTGCGCATAAAACTGCGTCAAATGTATCATACCAGCGCCGAAGAAACGTCGAATTATTTGTATCTTTTTTCGCGATTTCTAGTTCAGTAGAAGATTGTGATGGAAAAAGTTGAACCGAGCGTGCTTGCCCTTTCCCTGCTGGGTACGCCAAAGCTACTCCGTGACGGCAAGGTCGTTAGTGGTTTTATCACACGAAAGGCCGAAGCGCTCTTTTATTATCTTGCCATAACTGAACGCCCACATACGCGTGCTGCACTGGCGACCCTGCTCTGGCCTGAGATGTCGGAACAGAATGCACGTAAGAATTTGCGTGATGTAATCGCCAGTTTACGTAAGCTTGTGGGCGACCATCTACTGATTTCCCACCAAACGGTGGCGATGGATCTCACGCAGTCCTGCTGGGTTGATGTTGCCGAGTTGAGTAAAGTCCTGACCGATCCCAGAAACGCGGCGTTGGATGATTTGCGCGAAGCTGTCGGTCTCTATCATGGCGAATTCTTGGAAGGCTTCTATATCGTCCATGCCAGCCCCTTTGATGAGTGGACGCGCCAAAAGCGGGAAGAGTATCACACACTGGTTTTGAATGGCTTACACCTGTTGGCCGATCGCTATCTGGCTGCTGGCGAGTATGATCCTGGTTTAACGGCAACGCGACGGCTCCTGTTGCTCGACCCCTGGAACGAAGAGGCGCATCGGAAGCAGATGATTTTGTTGGCGCTCACCGGCCAACGCAGCGCCGCCCTAGCGCAGTATCAAAGCTGTGTCCAAATTCTGGCCGATGAATTACGCGTCGAACCGATGCCCGAAACGACAGCGCTCTATCGACAGATGCGCGATGGTGAACCTCTGGAAGCGTTGCTGGCTTTGCCGACCCAGGCCGAAGCACGACGGCGGTTGGGCACCAATGCAACGGTTGCGGTTGCACCGATGGTCCCGGCGCCGACCTTGCCGCACAATTTACCGCGCCAGTTGACCCCGTTAGTCGGGCGGTTCCATGAAAGTTTGGTTGTATACAACAAAGTCCTCGATCCTGCCTATCCGCTGGTCACAATTGTGGGTGAAGGCGGGGTAGGCAAGACGCGGTTGGCCTTACGGGTGGCGCATGCCATTGCCGAGGGGTTGCCGCCGGGCCAAAGCGAGGAGGGCGGGCGCCGGGGTGCGCGCGGCGCGCTTCACCCGTTTCAGACCGCTGGCAATGGCGGGCGGGCGCCGCTCTTTGTGGATGGCGTCTGGTTTGTCCCGTTAGCCGGTTTGGCAGCCGATGGTAATGTCGTTGAGCAAATCGCTGAGGCGATTGCCACGGTTCTCGATCTCGACTTAGCCGACGGCGCGCAGCTTAAGTCACAACTGTTTGCCCGCATTGCCGGTAAGCAGCTCTTACTCATCTTGGATAATTTTGAGCAGCTTGGCGCCGGCGTTGGTTTCCTCGTCGAATTATTGCATAGTTGCTACCACTTGAAATTGCTGGTGACCTCACGGCACCGACTCAACCTGCAAGCTGAGTTCGTTTATCGGCTCGAAGGTTTGACCGCGCCTGACCCCGTTGAGGAGACCGACTGGGCCAACCAGTCGTTGCTTGATTTTGATAGTATCCAACTTTTTCTGGAACGCGCCAATCGCACATCGCCGGGCTTCACCCTGACTGCCGAAAACCAACGCCATGTGTTGGCGATCTGTCAATTTGTGGAAGGTTTGCCGCTGGGGATTGAATTAGCCGCCGCCTTAGTTGAGCATCATGATGTGGCGGTCGTGGCCCAGCAATTGACCAACAATTATGCCTTTTTGGCGGCTAACCTGGCGGATCTGGCGCCGCGCCACCGCAGTATGAGCCGCGTGCTTGACTACTCATGGCAGTTGTTGACGCCGGCGGAAGCGCAGATTCTTGCCCAGTGCGCCGTCTTTCATGGCGGGTTCAGCCTTGAGGCGGCAACGGCGATTACCGGCGCCACGCTGCTCCAGTTGGAATCGCTGGTCCACCAGTCGCTCTTACGGTATGCCGACGATGCACGCTTTGCGCTCCATGAATTAGTGCAACGGTTTGCCGCGGAACAGCTTGATCGGTTGCCGGCCCAGAAACGCTTGGTGCTGAATCGTTTCTATGCGTACTATTTGAACCTGCTCTATACCAATCAAAGTCTATTGCCGGAACAGCGGCAACTGGCCGTTGCGCTACGTCTTGAGTTTGACAATATCCGTTCGGCCTGGCTCCTTGCCGTTGCCGCCAATGATGTAACGGCCTTAGCCAAGGGGCTGGATGGCCTCATGCTCTGTAGTGAGCTGATGGGGCGTTATAAAGCGGGTGAAACCCTGATCCGGCATGCCCGCCAATGGTGTGAGGAGCAACGAACAGCCGTTGCGGATGAGCAGCCGGCCATCCACCATTTGTTAGCGCGCCTCCGCTTGGCCCAAGGCTATCTGAGTTATAAGCTGGGCAATCTTGGCGATGCCGCCGTGAGCTTTGAACGTGCGCTTGAGGAGGGCCGCCGGCGTCAAGATCCGCTGCTGTTGGCAGAAGGGCATTTTCGGGTTATGGCGCTCTGGCTGGCGCGCGGGAATTACCGGGCCGCGCTGGCGGTTGGTGGCGAAGCCCTCCAATGGGCGCGGCAAGGCGAAAGTAGCACGCTGGAAGGCAACATTTTAACACATATGGGGATTGCCGCCGGCCGGCTTGGCGCCCATGAAGCGGCGCAAGATCGCTTCATGCACGCCCTGCAGTTGGCACAGCGACGGGGTGCAAAAGAGGCAGAAGCCACCGTCCTCCTCCACTGGGGAGAGCTGTATGAACAAGCCGGCAATTTTGCCAAAGCCTTGGATTGTTTGCAACAGGCGCTCTTTTTGCTGCGGCGATTGGATAAACAGACCGGGATTGCTATGGTTCTCTATCGGCTTGGCTCGCTACTGCTAAGTGTGAGCATTCTAGGCGAAGCACGCAACTACCTGGAGCAGGCCCTGGCGATTCTTCACCGGGTTAGCGATCGCTTTTATGAGGAAGCGGTGCTGACGAAACTATGTAACCTCTTTTTTCGGCTGGGGCTGTATGAGAAGGCGGAGTTCTATCAGGAACAAGCGCTACGCTTGTCCACCGGCGCCGGCCATCAGGCCATTCTGGCCGAAGCGCTGCTCTATGCCGGTCGGCTTTGGGCCGTGCGTGGGCAAAAGCGGCAGGCGGCCGATGCATTGCAGCGGGCGTTGGCCTTTTGGCAAGAGAGTGGGCAACGGGGTTGGCGCTGTGCTGCCCAAATGGAGTTGGCCTGGCTCGCTTTCGAGCAAGGAGATCGGACGGGTGCGTTGTCGGCAATTGAGCTGGTCATCGCCGAGCAAGAGCAGCCGCTGCTCGATTTTGCCACCGAGCCTTTGCTCATGCTCTGGCGCTGTTACCAGATTCTTACGGCGAATCAAGATGAACGTGCGCCACACTTGCTGCGCACGGCGTACCAACAGTTGCAGCAGCAAGCGGCGACGATTAGCGATGACGAACTGCGCCAGAACTTTCTAACGCAGGTAGCGCATCATCAGGCCATCCTGCAAACCTTTCAGGTAACTATGAAGCCAGAAACCAGGGTTTTCACCGGCAACCGCTGCTGATTAGTTGAGCAAAAACTTGGTTTTTTCACCGCGGGTTAGCCGTTACCCTTTCAGACACAAAAGCGGTAGCCCAAACCAAAGACCGTCTTTAGATATTTGGGGGAACTAGGGTTGCGTTCGATTTTGTTCCGCAAACGGTGCATTGTCGTCCGTACAACGCTGAGGTCTTCTCGTGATCCCTCGCCCCAGAGCAACTGGAGTAGATCTTCGGTACGGACAGCCCGGTTAGGGTTGCGCACAAGGTAATGCAAGAGGCGACTCTCATTGGTCGTCAATTCGATCATTGTATCGTTGATCCATACCTCTTGGCGGACGGGATCGAGGATCAAGTCCCCTTGCGTAATATGGGCGCTGCGTGGTTCGGTATAATGCATGCGACGCTTGGTTGCACCGATCCGGGCAACAATCTCCGCTGGGGCAAAGGGCATGACAATATAGTGATCGGCGCCGGCTTCGTAACTGGCCACAAGTTCTTCCAACCGTTTGTCAGAACTGACCATGATGATGGGCACAAGCGAAGCATTGCGAATTTCAGTGCAAAGATCATAAGCGGCCGCGCCGAGTGTATTTAAATTGAGGAGAACCGCCGCAACATTGCGATCGCTCAACAGGCGTAAGGCGGTCGATGCACTTTTGGCTGGAAATACCTCAACCTGGTACTCGACAATTGTGGCCTCCAAACTGGGTTGCAAAAGGTGATCCTGGCCCATAACCAATAAGTCGGTGGGGAAATACAACGTTGGTGTTCCAGCGATGCGTTCTGGCATTGCCAAAGCAGGAAGCGTTGCAAGGGCAGGGGCGGAAAAGTATTGATGCGGGTCATTACGATGCTGCGTCATCATGGCTGAGTTTTCCATTATTTTGTCGGTCCAGTTTTGTCAGTCAATTATAACAAGACAATTGTCGGCAATTCATTACTTGATATAAACAGTTTTCGTTATAACGTTGTATAGCCGAGAAAACGCCGAAAAACGCAAAGCTGGGATTACGTAAGCACGGTAAGGAAGGCGATGTGCCGCTATACACTAACGAGCGCCGGGCAGCAACCCTTTATGCAGGCTGAATGGGTTGCTGCCCATGCTGCTCGTGAGTATACATGGGGCAGCGAGAGTAACTCTTTAAGGGTTGGGGGATGTAGAGCGTTGGACAGAATCGGTCAGGTTTGATGCAGGTTAGCTAATTGTTCGATAATCCTTGGAACTTGTCACGCCGGCGGCGATGACCTATAGTTACCGCTTTATTTTCGTAACGTTCATCAAACCTGACCGATCCTGTCCAATTGTGTAACTGTTTGTGTAACTGTCGGCGACGCTTCACCATACGAAGCAAACGCCGTTAAGCCGCCACTTTTTCCGGTTTGACATGACCGTTGGCCGTTGTACGGGTTAAGACTGGGTTGTCCGAGCCGACTTTGTCCACGGGGATGTCTTTGCGCCAGCGGGAGTCGGTGATGATTTTATCGAGATTGCAGCGATCCTTGTAGCGCGTCGCCACATTGATGACTTCGCCCAGTAACCCCTCACTGAGTTTGATTGGGTTCAACCCCAGCGCCATGAAGTTATCATTGCGCACTACCAGTTCGTTCTCGAGCGCCTCGGTGCGCGGATTGACATAGTAGCGAATTTCGGCGCCGGTGAGGCGGGAAACCAGCTCGGCCAGTTGGTGGACACGGTGGGTTTCCGTCATCTGATTGAAAATTTTCACCCGCTCACCCGGTTGCGGCGCATTACTGATCGCCAGCGAGATACATTGCACCGTATTACGAATGTGGATAAAGGCGCGCGTCTGGCCGCCGCTGCCATAGATCGTCAGCGGATGACCAACGGCGGCTTCGACCAGGAAGCGATTGAGGACCGTGCCGTAGTCACCTTCGTAATCAAAGCGGTTGATCAGCGCCGGGTGCATGAGCGTCTCATCGGTATTCGTTCCCCAGACCACGCCCTGGTGCAGGTCGGTAATGCGCACGCCGTCGTTGCGATTGTAGTAATAGAAGAGGAGCGCATCCAATGTCTTGGTCATGTGATAGATGCTGCCGGGGTGGGGCGGGTAGGGGATCTCAATCTCGTGATCGTTGCCTTTAATGTCCACCTTGACCGTTAGGTAGCCTTCGGGAATGGTCATGCCGGCCGTGCCATAGCCATAGACGCCCATCGTCCCTAGGTGAACCAGATGGACATCAACGCCGGCATCGACAATGGCGCAGAGGACATTGTGGGTGCCGTTGATGTTGTTATCAACCGTATAGCGCTTGTGCTTGGGCGACTTCATGGAATAGGGCGCGGCCCGTTGTTCGGCAAAGTGAACCATCGCCTTGGGGCGCACGGTGGCGATGAGGTCGCGCAATTCATGATAATCTTCGGCCACATTCAAATTGACAAAGTTGATCGTCTTCCCGGTAACAGCTTTCCAAGCCGCTAACCGACTTTCAGTCGTTTCAATCGGCGTCAGTGACTGACAGCCAAGCTCAATATCGATTTTGCGGCGTGATAAATTGTCAACAATGGTGACATCGTAGCCCTCGTTCGAGAGGCGCAAGCTGGTCGGCCACCCACAAAAACCATCGCCGCCCAGTACAATTACTTTACCCTTTGTCGTCATCGTTTTCTCCTTCTACTGTTGGATCGATACACCCCAGTCGGCTCATCATCGTTTTGTTTGCCGGGAAGGCGGGCATACCATTCCTGTTAATACGCTGTTTGCCGGTCATCTGACCGGGCCTACGGGATACCAGTTGTGGCCCTTCAAGGATAAACGAGGGGGCGGCATTTAACAAAATGATAAAATACTTCTGCTCGACAGAATTGCACGCAAAGGACGGTATAGCGTAACATACAGGTAGTAGTTGATTCGTGCTGCGTGATTCGTGAAGTTCTATACTCAGGTCAGGTAACTATTCAGCCAGAAGCCAGGTTTTTTACCTGCCAAAGAAAAACCTGGTTTCTTCACCTAGCCTGCATAGATACAATTTTTTTTGCTAATAAGGTAGTGGCAAATGTCAAATGAGAAACCGCTCAAAATCGCTGTTTTCACCGAAACGTTTCTACCCAAGATCGATGGCATTGTCAGCATTTTATGTCTGATGTTGCAGCGGCTCCAGGAGCAGGGGCATCAGGTGATTCTCTTTGGCCCCAAGGGCGCACCAAGCGAATATGCCGGCGCTGAAATTGTCGGGGTCGAAGGATTGCCGCTGCCCTTCTACCCCGAATTGCGCATTAACATCCCGCGCAAATTTGTCTGGGAGCGCTTACAGGCGTTCCAACCCGACCTGATCCATATGGTCAATCCGGTTGTACTGGGTCCGTTTGGTCTCTCCTACGCCAAGAAGCTGGCGGTGCCGACGGTGGCCTCGTTTCACACCGACCTGCCCCGCTATGCCCACCACTATGGCGTCGGCTTTGCGGCGCCGGCGGTCTGGAGCTACCTGCGCACCATTCACAACCAGGCCGATGTCAATCTTTGCCCCTCCAGCGCCGTGCGCGACGAATTGCGCCGCCAGGGGTTTCGGCGCGTGCGCTGGTGGAAGCGTGGCATCGACACCGAACTCTTCCGACCCGGCCCATGTGACGAAGCGGTGCGCAACCGCCTGACCGCCGGCCATCCTGAAGATTTTCTCGTGATCAATGTGGGGCGCCAGTCACCGGAGAAAGGGCTGAAGGAGATTCGCGACCATCTCTTCGCCGAGCCGGGGGTGCGTATGGCCTTTGTCGGCGGCGGGCCAAGCCATGAACAGTTGCGTGAACACTACCGCGGCACGCCCACCGTCTTCCCCGGTTTCTTGCGTGGCGCCGATCTGGTCGCCGCCTATCGCGCCGCCGACGCCTTTATCTTTCCCTCCACGACCGAAACCTTTGGCTTGGTGGCATTGGAGGCAATGGCCTGTCGGCTGCCGGTAATTGCCGCCAAAGCCGGCGGTGTCGTCGATACCGTGGTGGACGGTGAGAATGGCTTTTTCTATGAGCCAACCCGCCTGGAACAGATCACCGGGCTAATTGGCCGTCTGCGCACCAACCCGCAGTTGCGCGAAACAATGGCTGAGAATGGCGTCAAACATGCCCAAGGGCGTTCGTGGCGGGCCACGATGGACCAACTGATCGACTATTATCGGATCGCCGGCCGGGTCTTTCGCCGTGGCCGACAGCCGCTAGCAACGACGGTGAGTTAATGCAACCGTTTTTCTTCTTTCGTCACGAAAAGTCCCTCCCTACCCCGCCCCAGCTTGGGGCGGGAACCGTGGGGCGATCGACCGTGCCGCCCCTTAGCAGGAGGAGGGTAGAAGGGGGTGGATTCGCTGTTACCGTTGTTCAGTGGTGGCTGGCACTGCTCCTCTTGCTTACCGCTTGTGCGCCGGTTGCCGAACCAACACCGCCACCCCCGACCGTGACGGCAAGCGTGGCGCCCACAGCAACGGCAACGGTTGTACAACCGACGCCAACGCCGTTGGCTGCCACCGGTCAGTTGGTTGAGGTCAATGGCCGTTCCCTCTTTCTCGCCTGCGCTGGTGACAAAAAGCCGACGGTTTTGCTGGAAGCCGGTTTAGGTGGCGACCATACCAGTTGGGCATTGGTGCAACCAGCCGTGGCCGAACTGGCGCGCGTCTGTAGCTATGACCGTGCCGGTTTGGGCGCCAGCGCACCGGCAACCACCCCACGCACCAGCGCCGATGTTGTCCAGGACTTACATCAACTGCTGGCCGCCGCCGGTGAAAGCGGCCCCTATCTGCTGGTCGGTCACTCCTTTGGCGGTCTCTTTGTGCGTCATTTTGCCCATACATACCCGGATGAGGTGGTGGGGATCATTCTAGCGGATGCGGTGCATGAGGCGTGGTGGGAACGCGCCGCGGCGCTGTTACCGCCGCCCACTGCTGAAGAGAATGAACAGTTGCGGAACTTCCGCCAATATGTTACGAGCGATTATGCTGACCCGGCCCTGAATCCCGAAGGCATCGATATTCCGGCCACGGCCAAAACATTACAAGCGGTCACGACCCTGGGTGATATGCCGCTCCTCGTGCTGGTGGCCGGCGTGCCGATGTTGGGTGAGGGGGTGTTGGCGCCGGATCTGACCGGGCAACTCAACCAACTGTTACAAGAAACGCTGCCGGAGGCATTGACCAAACTCTCTACCCAGAGTTTGCGCATCACCGTTGACAACAGTGGGCACAATATCCCCAAAGAACAGCCCAACGTCGTCGTGGCCGCCATCCGCACCGTGCTTGATGTGGTCTGTCAAAACGGCTGCTAACCGCTCCTAGCCGGTCCGTGACCGGCGGGGTTGACGCCTCACGGACCGGCTAGGAGCGGCATAGTTAGGTTAACCAACTTTGTCACAAAGGGTTTGTCACAAAGCGTCTCGGTTGCTCGTCTCCTGTATGGAAGGATCGATAATATCTGGTTTCTATAAGGAGCGACCAATCATGAACGAGACGAAACAGACCAAAGTTGTTGTACTGGGTGGCGGCTACGCCGGCACGTTGGCTGCCCTTAGCATTGCCGGGCGGACAAAGCGGCAAGCCGTCGAGGTTGTGTTGGTGAATGGCGCCGACCATTTTGTCGAGCGCATCCGCCATCATCAACTGGCTGCTGGTCAGCGGCCAAGTCAACGCTCGTTTACCGACCTACTGGCAGGAAGCCATGTGCGCTTTGTTCAGGGGTGGTGTACGGTGCTGGCGCCAGCACAAAAGCAGATCACCATGCAGACGCCGAACAATGTTGTTACCCTGGACTATGACTATTTGATTTACGCCCTAGGCAGCAAAAGTGAGACCAGTCGTATTCCGGGTGTTGCCGACTATGCCCACACGCTGGCCGATGAGACAACCGCTCTGCGTTTACAGCAGCACGCCAAACAACTGATGGCAAAGCGAGGACGTTTTCTGGTCATTGGCGGCGGCCTCACCGGTATCGAAGCCGCCACGGAGTTGGCCGAAAGCTATCCCGGTTTACAGGTGACGTTGGCGACCAGAGGCAAATTAGGCGCGGCGCTTTCTCCCGTCGGCGCGGCCCATGTGCACCGGGTCTTTGCCCGGTTGGGGATTACCGTCGTCGAAGATACGACTGTAGAACGGCTGACTGCGCATGCCGCTGAATGCACGGATGGTCGGCGCTTGCCCTTTGACGGCGCGCTCTGGGCGGGTTCGTTTGTTGTCCCGCCATTAGCGGCGGCAGCGGGGCTACCCGTTGATAACAGCGGGCGCCTCCTGGTGGATGCGTCATTACGGGTGGTGAATTACCCTGACATCTACGCCGCCGGTGATGCCGCCGCCACCCCGTTGCGCATGGCCTGCGCCACCGCTATGCCGATGGGCGCCTATGTCGCTACCCACTTGACGGCGCAACTAAAGGGGCAACCGTTGCCGGCGCCTTTCCGCTTTTCCTACCTGATTCAATGTGTCAGCTTGGGACGGCATGACGGGCTTGTCCAATTCGTTGAAGCTGATGACAGACCCAAATCACGGATTGTCACCGGTTGGGCGGCGGCACGCATTAAGGAGTTTATCTGTCGCTACACCGTTTGGAGCTTGTACCAGGAAAGACGCTGGCCGGGCAGCTACACCTGGCCGCAAGGACGACAAATTGTCGGTGGGCAACCCGAACAATCACAACAGGTGCGCTATGGACAGCCGGTTACAAACCTTTGAGCAACAGCGTCCCCTGCTCTTTTCCATTGCCTATCGCATGTTGGGTAGTGTGATGGAGGCCGAGGACGCGGTGCAAGAAAGCTATTTGCGCTACATGGCGACCGACGCCGAGGCCATCCAGTCGCCCAAAGCCTTTCTCAGCACGATTGTCACCCGGCTCTGTCTGGATCAACTCAAGTCGGCGCGGGTGAAGCGGGAGGAATACTTTGGGCCGTGGCTCCCCGAACCGCTGCTCACCGCCGAGGCGCCCGATGAATTGCTGGCGCGTCATGAGTCGATTTCCATGGCCTTTCTGCTGCTGCTGGAGACGCTCTCGCCGGTGGAGCGCGCTGTCTTTCTCTTGCGCGAAGTCTTTGATTACGATTACGACGCCATTGCGCAGATTGTCGGCAAGAGTGAAGCCAACTGTCGCCAATTGCACAGCCGGGCGAAAAAGCATATTCACAGCGGTCGTCCCCGCTTCACCCCGTCGCCGCAGGAGCAACAGCAACTGGTCGGCAAGCTATTCGCGGCCATGCAGCTAGGCGACAGCGATGCCTTTGCCGCGCTCCTCGCTGAAGATGTGGAGCTACGCTCTGATGGCGGCGGCAAAGCGGCAGCAGCAACCCATCCGTTGTATGGGCGGGAAACAGTAATGCGTTTCTTGCTGGGCATTTACAACCGACGACCACCCAACACAACGGCAGAATTGACCGAAGTCAACGGCGCGCCGGCGTTGGTGGTGCGGGTGGACGGCAAGCTTGAAAATGTGATGAGTTTTGAGATCGGCAGGGCCGGCGTCAGCGCGATTCGTATTGTGCGGAACCCGGAGAAGCTACGACACTTACAACAGGGGTAACTACTAATCCTCTGCCCGCTCCTAGCCGGTCATGGGCCGGCTAGGAGCGGGCTTGGTAGTTACCAATAGGGAAGCTTTCTCATAGTTAAATCAGCAGGGTTGTCTATACTGATAGATAGCCCTGCTGATAAGCTTTGATTTTACGATGAGAAAGCAACGACCCGATGACAAGTAGCGCACAACACGATAACGTCAATTCACCATCCAAGAAACCATCCGTGGAAACCCAAATATCCGCTGGGGGCGTTGTTGTACGCCGCGACCACGGGCAGCCAGCACAAGTGGTCTTGATTGCCGTTGGCCCGCAGCGGCGCTGGCAGTTGCCCAAAGGGTTGCTTGACGGCGACGAAACGCCGGCAGCCGCCGCCACCCGTGAGGTGCGTGAGGAAACCGGCATCGACGGCAAACTGGTGGCGCCGCTGGAAACCATCGAATATTGGTATGTCGCCACCCGCCACGGCGTCCGCACCCGTTACCACAAATTTGTGCATTGCTTTCTTTTCGACTATGTCACCGGCGATGTCGCTGACCATGATCAAGAAGTCACCGAAGCGCGTTGGGTCACCTTTGACGAAGCGCTCACGTTGCTCACCTTTCCCTCAGAACGGCGCGTGGTTGAACAAGCGCGCATATTGGTTGAACAGGCCGCCTGAAGCGTAACAGTACAATCAACCACCAATCAAAAAGATGGCTCTTTCGCTAAGGAGTGCCACCTTTTTCAAGTGTATCTCAATCCAAGTAAATTTCCGCCACTTGTAGCGCGAGACGTGAGTCATTAGGAATAGCGTAGTTCCGATTGAGCAAGACAATCACCGACAGTTGTTCTTGTGGAAAGCGGACATAGTCGGCTTGAAAGGCGAGCCAGGCGCCGCTGTGGGCGACATAGGCTCTTTTCTGCCACTTTTCCAGTTCAAAGGCAAAGCCGTAGCCGGTTTTGCTGCCATCATTCAAGACCCCCGGCTTGAACGCTTCGGCCAGAATTACTTGCTTCACCAATTTATTGCTATAAAGAGCCTGATCGTAGCGGTGCAGATCGCCCACGGTTGAATAAACCGAACCGGAGCCGACCAGGCCATCCAGTGGATCAGAATCGTAGGGTTCGCCCGCTGCCTCTTCATAGCTGTGGGCGACCAGCTTCGCTTTTTGGCGGCGGGCATTAGGCAGTGAAAAGGTCTGCTGCATCCTCAACGGCTGGAAAATGTGCGTATCCAGATAGCGAGTGAAGGTCTGCCCGGAGACCCGCGCAATGATCGATCCCAGTAGGTCATAGCCGATGTTGCTATACTCAAACCATTCCCCCGGTTCACCCCGCTTGCGCATTTTGGCGAGAACGGCGATTAGATCACCGTTGGTAGGCGTATCTGTGCGCTGGAAGAGCTTGTCGATAATAGTGGTGGTGTAATCCGGCAGTCCGGAGGTGTGATGCAATAAGTGGCGAATGGTGATCGCCTCGGCCCAAGCCGGCAGTTCGGGGAGGTACATGCGGATCGAGTCGTCATAATCAAGTTTGCCCTCCTGAAAGAGTTGCATGATGCCAATCGCCGTAAACTGTTTGCCGACCGAACCGATATGAAAGATATGCGCCGGCGTCAAGGCAATGCCCTCTTCAACATCAGCCAGACCATACGCCGCTTGATAAAGAATTTTGTTCTGGTGGATCACGATAACCACCGCGCCCGGCTCGTTGCCGGCAATAAAGGCGGTAAACAGGCGATCGACCGCGCTGGCTTTTTCCGCCCCGCTGGTCGCTACCGGTGCAGCAAGAATAGGCGAGGCCCTACTCCAGGCATAGTTGTCGCCAGCCAGAAACGCTACCAACCAGAGTAGGAGCAGTGCACGCTGTAGACGTTGTTTTGATAGATGCTCCATACGTATCCTCCTGTGAAATAGCCCGAGTCTTCCCGACCATCGCCAGTACATATTGTAGGTGATCCAACTACTTTCCTGCAACGCTTTGACCTCGCCCCAACCACTCTGCGCCGCTTTGCGATGGTGACCAGCAAGCTTTTACAGTGTAAACTGTTGTTACACAAACGTGTCAGTCAAGTAGAAAGCTGATACAATCGCACGCTATACACGTTGATTAAAGGCGGCTATCCCCACCTTCGCGCCGAGGCCGCGGTTGCCGGTGTCGGCCGACCCTGCTACCGTAACAAAACAATTGCGCCAGAAATTTGCCGCAAACAACGTTTATCTCTACAAATGATTTTCCCAACGGATGACAAACAGCGCCAGTCACAGACATCACAACCCGCTTTTCTATTGGCTGCCGACTCTCATCCGTGGTTCTTACTCTATCTGTATTGTTCATAAAGGAGTTTATGCTATGAGTACCAAACTGGCTCTGTTGGTTGGTCTGTGCCAGGTATCGCCGGCGGCCTATAACGGCTGGAACGGCGCCAATGGCTGTGAGGGTTGTGAATTGGATGTCGAAAATGTGGAAAAGATTCTCACCCCTTTCGGCTATGACATTCAGATGCTCAAAACAACCGCAGCAACCAAAAGTGTAATTCTGAGCCATCTGGAAAAGGCGGCCCAAAGTCTACAGGCCGATGATATGTTTGTCTTTTACTACGCCGGCCACGGCGGTCAGCAACCGGATACCGACAGTGACGAAATCGACAACCATGACGAAACGTTGCTGGCCTATGACGGTGAGATTACCGATGATGAGTTGAACCAGATCTGGCCCCGCTTTCAACCGGGCGTGCGCATCGTCATGCTCAGTGACAGTTGCAACTCCGGCACCAACTACCGGGCCGTGCGTGATGTCTTTACGCCGACGCCGCTGCAACCGCTGCGCCAGGGGACGCGCGCCGTTATGCAGGCGCAACTGATCCATTTCGGTGGCTGTCGCGATGGCTTCACCTCGGCCGGCTATGAAAGTGGCGGCGCCTTTACCATGGCGCTGGCCAATGTTTGGCAAGGGGGCGCGTTTGTCGGCAACTACCAGGATTTGCATCAAGCCATTGCGGCCAAGATCCCAAAGGATCAGCAGCAGCCCCAATACAATGAGTATGGTCCAGTCACAGAAGCGTTTCGCAACGAGCGCCCTTTTGCCGGCCCTATCCAGCCGACCATTGACAGCCCACGACCGACGCTGACGGAAAGTCCGCTCTCGGAAGAGAACCAGCGGCTGCTGATTGAAGCCTATCTGAAACTCTTGGAAATGCTCAAGGTTGAACAACCGCCCCGTGAACGCAGCACTGACCATTGTCACCTTGTCTATGTGCATGGCATCAGCACGCATGTCGCCGGTTATTCGGACGGCTGGTGGGGTGCGCTCAAGCCCCATACAACGATCTTTGGCGCCTGCAAGTTGAATGAGACCCGGCATGAAGTCTTGTGGAGCAATCTGGTCAACAGCCGTAGCGCGCAGGCCACACGCGCTGCCGAAGAGGTCGCCATCGCCGCTTTACAGGAACGGATCATGGATGTGCTGGAAGATCGGCATCGTCAACAGGCGGCGCCGGCGGGGCGGTCAGCGGCGGCGCGGGCCGAAGCCAGTCGCGGCCTGGAAAGCACACGCGACCGGGGCTTTGCCCTGGATGATTTCCTGATCTACATGGTGAACAAGGAGATACGCCAGCAGATCATCGACCGCTTCACGGGTGTGGTGCGCCCCTTGTTGGCCGCAGGCGCTGAGCTGGATATTATTTCGCACAGTTGGGGCACCGTTGTCGCCTACGAAGGGCTGCGCGAGTTGGAAACAGAGGAGGATCTGACCGGTCATGTCGCCAACTTCTTTACGGTTGGCAGCGCCCTTTCGTTGCCGCCGGTACGCGGCTCCCTCCGTGCGGTCAATCGCGACGGACGCCGCCCTCGCCTGGTCAACCGCTGGATCAACCTCGATGCGCAGGGTGATCTCGTCGGCGGCGCCCTGGCCGACCGCTTTGCCGTTGATGTCGAAAAACTCGAAATCGAGCCGGTTGGCTGTGAACGCACCCTCGGCGGTCTGGGCTGGTACAATCTCGGCTGCGCCCACGGCTCCTATTTCCGCCCCGAAAATCGCCTGGTCAACCAGCAGATTTTTGCCCAGTACATTAATACATAGACAGGAGACAGGAGACAGGAGACACGAGAAATCGACGACTATGTCTCGTGTCTCGTGTCTCCTGTCTCGTGTCTCCTTGTCTTCCTCACCCTTCCCCAACCCCAGTTTGTCCTCCGCCCCGCCAACCACTATAATACAGGCAGCGCCCCCATCATCCATCACTAGAACAGGGTTTGCCATGAAACGTCTGCTCCTCACCGGTGCGGCTGGGCGCATTGGGAGCGCCTTTCGACAATTGACCCAGGATCGCTATCACTTTCGCCTGGTGGACCGCAAGGGTGTGCAACTGACGGACGTCGGTGCGCATGAGGTTGTGACCGCGGATCTGGCCGATTTGGCAGCTTGCCAGGCAGTCTGCCAGGGGATGGATTATGTTGTCCATCTCGCCGCCGATCCTTCCACCACTGCCGATTTTTATGGCTCCTTACTCGACAACAATATCAAGGCGGCCTATAACATCTTCCGCGCCGCCAAAGACCAGGGTTGTCAACGGGTGATCTTTGCCAGCAGTATTCAGGCGATTGAAGGCTACCCGCTCGACACGCAGGTTCACCCGGAGATGCCGCCCAAGCCGATGAATCTTTATGCGGCGGCGAAGGTTTTTGGTGAGGCGATGTGTCACTATTTTGCCTACGCTGAGGGGTTGCCCTGTATTGCGATTCGCGTGGGCGCCTATGCCGGCAATCATGACTATCACGCCCACCCCGAAGCGTTGGATGGCCGCACCCTCAGCGCCTATGTCAGCGCCCGTGATCTCACCCACTTGATTGTCCAGTCGCTGGAGACGCCCGATCTCCGCTTTGCCATCTTCCAGGCGGTGTCGGATAATCGCTTTAAGCGCATGGACATTTCGGCGGCGCGCCAGTTGGTCAACTATCAACCGCAAGATGACGCCTTTGAACTTTTCAACATTGGGATTCAAAACCGCCAACGCTGGTATGACGAGTGGGGGCGAGGTGAGACAGAAGATAAGAAGACAGGAAGACAGGGAGACAAGGAGACAAAATGACAACTCAACCGGCCATTCGCTTTGCCGCGATTGGTCTCAATCATTTCCACATTTATGGACAGACCAACTTGTTGCTCAAGGCGGGCGCCGAGTTGGTGGCGTTTTATGCCGAGGAGCCGGATCTGGCGGCGCTCTACCAGAAGGATTACCCACAGGCCAAGCAGGTGACGGACAAGCGGGCGATTCTGGAAGATGAATCGATCCAACTGGTGATCAGCGCGGCCATCCCCAGTGAACGGGCGCCGTTGGGCATTGAAGTGATGCGCCACGGCAAGGATTACATGAGCGACAAACCCGGCTTCACCACCCTGGCGCAACTGGCCGCCGTGCGCCAGGTGCAGCAGGAGACAGGGCGCATCTACTCGATTGATTATAGCGAACGACTGGAGACGCGCGCTTCGGTCAAGGCATCGGAACTGGTGCATAGCGGCGCCATTGGTCGCGTGATCCAGACGACAGGGTTGGGGCCGCATCGCCCCCGCTTGCATCAACGACCCTGGTGGTTCTTCAAGCGGGATAAATACGGCGGTATCCTTTGTGACATTGCCTCGCACCAGTGTGACCAATATCTCTATTATACCGGTGAAACCGAGGTAGAGATTGTGCATGCCCAAGTGGCGAACTATGCCCACCCGCAACATCCCGAATTTGAAGATTTTGGCGATCTGGTGATGCGTGGCAAGCATAGCACCGGCTATGTGCGCGTTGACTGGTTCACGCCTGATGGTCTGGCGACTTGGGGCGATGGCCGCACGATCATCATGGGGACGGATGGCTATCTCGAACTGCGCAAATATATCGACATTGCCGGGCGACCGGGGACGGATCACCTGTTCCTGGTCAACAAGGAGAAGACCGAATACTTTGACTGCAAGGGGTTGGAGTTGCCCTACGGCCCGCGATTACTTAGCGATATTATCAACCGCACTGAGACCGCTATGTCACAGGCGCATTGCTTCCGTGCTTCGGAGTTGGCGCTGAAAGCACAGTCAATGGCAGCGCGATTGGGCTATCTGCAACCGTAGAACTGGTATCAGTGGCTGTGGTGAATAGAAATAGGAGCGCGGATTGCATATCTCCTATAACAATCTGCGCCCCTATTGCATCGGTTACTGATGTGTCGGTTGCTGCTGTAAATAGCTTTGGGCCACCTCTGCGCCGAACCAGCCTTCGTTTTCTCCAATGAAGGGGTATAAACGCTGTAGTTCAGCATTCGTATCAGTATCCAAAGCGGACAAATCAGCGTGAACAACCTGTCACAACCCACACTTGTTGTGGAAAGTCAGGATGCAAAGCGACTGTGCGAAGCTCCATCGTTATTGGTTACTCCGTCACTCGTTCACCCGTTTGTGATTTGCGCGCTTGCGTGAGTTGAACCAATTGTCGCTTCAATGCCAGAAACTTGGGTTGATCAACACCGGTGACTTGCTCGATGACAGCCCAATTCATTCCAATCTTCAGCATGTTCTCGACTGTCTCGATTTTTGTTTTGATTTCCCCTCTGGCTTCCCCTCTGGCTTCCCCTCTGGCTTCCCCTCTGGCTTCCCCTCTGGCTTCCCCTTCTCGCATCCATTCTTCTGCCAATGTTACCATATCGCCTCCAATCTGTGATCTGTGCTGTTGCACAGCTTCCACAAACGCTTCAACCGTGGTACGTTCTTGTGTTGCCACGATGTAGTGAACAAAGAGATACAAATAGTTAGCGCCGCTTGAAGCTTTCATCCCAGATGCGACCCTTGTACTTGAAGAGGCGGAACCGCATCCACTTATCCGGCACCGATTGGTGTTCAAAGAGCAGATAAAGCACAACCGGGGTTTTGCTGGCCCGATGCAGAATGCGATAGAGTAGATCGGATTCTGTATCTTGCAGCGCTTCATCGACAAAGCTGGTTTCGACCAGCGTTAGCGTCTGCCAGTCTAATTGGCTGCTGATTGCCTCCGGTAGATAGGCGCGTAGAAAACCTTCCGCTTCTTCTTTATCGGCAAAGACGGTGCGAAAGAGTTTGTCATGAGGGTGATGGGTTGATGTTGTCACCGATTGCCTGCCTATCCCTGTCTGTTGCGCATCTTATTTCTATGCTTTCTATTATAGCAGTAGTCAGCGGTTGCGACAATCTTCCGCCTTTTTCACAAGCAAAGATTCTCTTCCCTTGACGCGCAACAACGTTTTCAAATTTGTTGCCCTTTAGGTATAATCAACACCTGGTATCGTCTCATGCCAGTGATAAACCAACAAAAAGGAGAAAGACATGCTAGAAATCGGCCAACCTCTGCCCAATTTCACGCTGCCGTCGGACACGGCAGGTGAAATTTCGCCGGCCAAGCTGCTTGGGCAGCGCTATATTATCTTTGCCTATCCCAAAGATGACACCTATGGCTGAACGATTGAAGCTTCGGAATTCCGTGATCGAATTCCTCAATTTACTGCCCTGAAGGTCGCCGTCTATGGTATCAGCCCTGATGACATCGCCTCGCACCAAGCCTTTGCTGAGAAACATGGCTTGAACTTTCCGCTCCTGGCCGATGTGGGCCATGTGGTGTTGGAACAGTTGGGCTTCTGGGGTGAACGGGAGCGCGACGGCAAAAAATTTATGGGCGTCTTCCGCAGCACCGTCCTCGTCGGCCCCGATGGCAAGGTCGAGCAAGTCTGGAAAAATGTCAATTTTCAGGGTCATGCCGATGAAGTGTTGGCGGCGATTCAGGCGATTGTGAAATAACTTTACGAAGAGAGATGGGAGATAAAGAGATTGAGCGATTTTGCGCTTAATCTCTTTATCGCTCAATCTCTTAAAACTCACAGGGAGACAAGCAGATGAGCAGTGCGGTAACCTTATTAGTCGATGCCCACGCCCTGGTTGGTGAAGGGCCGATTTGGGATGGTGCGAAGGGTGTACTCTATTGGGTGGATATTATGTCGAGTATGCTCTATGAATATAATCCTGCCACCGGCGTCAACCGGGGCTACAACGTTGGCCAGCATGTCGGCACGATTGTACCACGGGCGACAGGCGGCGTGATGTTGGCGGTCTACGATGGTTTTGCCGCCTTTGATCCCGCCACCGGCCAGTTGACCCTGATCGCCGACCCGGAGGCCGATCTGCCCGACAATCGCTTCAACGACGGCAAATGCGACCCCGCCGGGCGTTTCTGGGCCGGCACCATGGCCTATAGCAACCAGACCACCCAGGGCAGCCTCTACCGGCTCGATCCCGATCTTTCGGTGCGCAAGATGCTCGGCAATATTGGCATTGCCAATGGCATTGTCTGGAGCCTGGACAACAAAACCATGTATTACATTGACTCGGTCGCCAACACCGTGCGTGCTTTTGATTATGATCTGGCGACCGGCAATATCAGCAACGAACGGGTGATCATCCGCACCGACGGGCTGGGCTTGCCCGACGGCATGGCGATTGACGCCGAAGGCATGTTGTGGGTGGCGCACTTTGGCGGCTCCTGTGTGCGCCGCTGGAATCCACATACGGGCCAGGTCATCGGCGTAATCGAACTGCCGGCCTCGCAGATCACCGCCTGCGCCTTCGGCGGCCCCGATCTCGCGACCCTGTACATCACCAGCGCCGCTATCGGTCTGGATGATGCCGCCCGCCAACGCGAACCGCACGCCGGCGGGCTGTTTAAGGCAAACCCTGGGGTGAAAGGGGCGCCGACCTTTAGCTTTGCCGGGTAGATCTGTTTCTTTTGTGACAAGTGGCAGGGTGACAGGGTCGTCGCGCCATCACCTTGTCACCCTGTCACCCCTTCCCCTCTTCATTCTGTCATCTTTGCACAAAGGGCAGATATTGAAGAAAACCACGCTCGCCAATCAGCGTCACCGTGGCATTGGCGGTGGTGATCACCCGCTGGTTATCCGCTACGCTGACGGTTAACGTCACCGCTTGTGAATATGCTAACCCTGCCGCGCTCGTTACGACAAAATCCGCCGCACCGGTCGCCCCAATCCCAAGATCACCGGCGACCAGACGGCATTCCGCTACTGGGTTGTTCGCATCACAAAGCCAGCCAGGGCTACTTTGCGCGCCTTGAAACATTGTATGGGCCGGCATGAACAACTGTAACGTCAACTGCGGGATCACCTGGTCGCTAGTATTTGTGTACAGAAATTGGTAGTGAATATTCTCACCAGCCATGACCGTGGGCGATGCAACATCAATGTCTATGCGCACGGGGGCGTTACCAATGATGACCGCTGTGCTGGTAGGTGTTGGTGTATTGTTTGGCAGGTCAGGCGGCGTTGCCGTCGGTAGGGCGGTCTGCGCTGGCGTCATTGTCAGGGTTGGCTCTACACTGGGCGGCGTGTCGGTCGCTATTGCGGTTGGCAGCGACGTCAATGTTATGTTGGGCGTTGCGTTTGCGCTGGCTGTCGCTGTTTCCGTCACCGGCATGACAGGCGTATTGGTGGCGGCGGCTGTCACCGTGCCCGCGGGCGTTGCCGTTGCGGTCCCTGGCAAAGTGGGGGTAGCCGTTGCGGTTAATGATGGCGTCATGATTGCCCCAGGGGTGGCGGATGCAATCGGTGCTGGCGTTGGCGTCAGTGTTGACGCCAATGTCGGTGTTGTTGTCGGTGTTGTTGTCGGTGTTCGTGAAGGCGTGGGGGAGGCTGTAGGGGTGCTCGTTATCGGCGCGTTGGTTACTGTAAGCGTCAAGTTGGCGTAGTTATTGTTGCGGTTGCTCTCAAGACTGCTATTGGTTGCTGTTAACTCGGCAAAGAGCGTATAAGCGCCCGGCTGCATCGGTGTCCAAAAGAGTGTGGCCTGGCGCACTACCGTACATTCGGGCAAAACCTGGGGCTGGAGCGGGGCAGCGCCAAGTAATTGGCCGCCGGCGCGTGGATCACCCTGCCAAAAGCGCACGGTCACATCTTGCGCCGCCACGCTGCCCTGATTGGTAAAGGAGGCGGTTAAGGCCACCGGTCGGTTGATGGCCCCTTGTGGCGGGTCTGTGCTAAAGGCGCGCATCGTCAAATCGATCTGCTTGACCGTGATCGCTTTGACATAATTTTCAAAATCTAACCCCAGCGGCATGATCTGGCGGCTTTCATAGTCAAAGAGATTGCCATTTAACCCCTGGTAGGTTTGCGGATCAAATTCATAATCGTTCAAACTGAACCAGGCAAATTCTTGCACCAGACGGTTGCCGTCGGCCGGATACCCCGTTTGACTGTCGGTGGCATTGAGAAGAAAATCGAATGATCCCACCATATAATCGCGCACACGTGCGTGCGGGTAGCCATGATATTTCGAGAGGATAATGCCATATTCGGAAATGATCAGCGGGTAATTGCGGTACCCGCGATTGTTCATCCAGGTACGAAATGCACGCACTTGTTGTTTAAACAGATCAAGGTCGCCATGTGTATCCAGCGAAGGCGGGCAGGGGGCGCCTTCGTGAAGATACTCTTCCAATCCCGGCGGAAGACCGGCGCCCCACCCGCAATTTTCCGGCAGAATAAAGTTATGAATGTGCCAGCCATCCATCGGCAGCGGCGCGCCGTAGCGCTGTGCGTAGGCCGTCAGCACCTGGTCGAGATAGCGTAAGCGAATGGGCGTTGGTTGGACAATGCCGCCCACAAAAAGGCGGCTGCTGGGGTCGCGTGCTTTGATAAAGTGATAGATCTGATAGTAAAAATCAGCGTATTGCTGGGGCGTCAACTGATCCTGACCATAGCGATCCCCTTCGTTGACCACCAACCAAAGTTGGCCGGGATTATTGATAATCGACCGCTTCAGCATTGGGAAGAGTTTTTCGATCTCGGCAAGTGAAGTGCGTCTTGTCCCGCGCACCATTTGATGATGAAGAATGCCGGCGGGGTGTGCTGGCAGCATTTGCAGACGGTAATTATGATACCAGCCGGCGCCTAGCCGCGACGCGTCATAATCAGCAATGCTTACACCGCCGACGGTCGTCACATTCACACCAATCCGTAAATGGGGGGAGGGGTAGAGTGGGCAGCTTTGCGCAAAGAGGGTGGCTGAGGAGAGCCAAAGCAGCAGAATGGTGAAGAACAAGGTATGAATGACAAGGCGGCGGCGATGAGTGGCGACTAAGAGTGGTAGTTTGCGACGTAAAAGGAAATAATCGTTCATAAGCGATTTCGGTAGAAAGAGGCCCATGGGTTCGTGTTCTAGCGCTGGACGGGGCCAGGTGGACGGCGAACCCATGGGCAATGGCGGATTGTTGATCGAGCGCAACATGGGGTGTACACATTAACGAACAGTATTAACGAACAGTATTAACGAATGTCGCCGCCATGTTGCGCTCTACCCCATAGATTACGACTGAAAACTACCGCTGCACGTAAGGCATGAAGAGCCGTCTTGTCGTTTGCAGCATTGGTGTTACCACAATCTCTTGCTGGTCATAAACAACCTGATCGACGCCTTCGGCGCTCACATTGAGGCGAATGGTCTGCGCGGTAAGCGGCAAGTCGCTGTCCAGGGTGACGACAAAGAGAACTTCGCCGCTGGCGCCGGGCGGAATGCCGGCAATAGTATAGATACACTGCGCGCCCGCCTCGCCATGATTGGCGCAAGTCCAGCCGGCCGAACTTAGCGCCTGGTTCCAGGTTGTGTATTCCGGCACCGTCAAGCGTAACACGATATTGTTAAGCGCCACCGCGCCATTGTTGTGATAGGCCAGACGATAGGTCAAGTTTTCACCAGGGGCCGGATTGAGCGGCGTCACCGAAACGTTGAGGGCAAAGCGGGGCGCCGGCGTGGCGGTCGGCGCCGGCGGCACGGTTGGCGCCCCCGTAACGGTTGGCGTAACGGTTGGCTGTGGAGTTGGGGTTGCAGTCGGCACAACGCCATTGTTCAGCTTCGCCGTGAAGTTGACCCAAATGGCGCTAACACCATCGACCGCACCGGTTTGCGCGGTCCCGGCCGCGGCCACAACCGGCGACAGTGATTGGATTTGGAAACAAGCGTAAGTCGCACCGGCAGGAATCACCAGGCTATTGGTGTAATTATCCCACTGTGGCCCGGATTTACCACCAAAGGGCGAATTCGCCGTGGCCGGCGGGCCATCCAAGACGACGCCACTGTTGTTGGCGATTAGTTCTGTGGGTTTCACGCCAGCGCCGGTCTTATACCAAAGCGCATTCCGGCCACCTTCGGCGCCGGCCACCCCCATCTGGAATTCAAGCGTGCGGGCCACGCCGGACGTGGGGAAATCAACACAGAGGGTTTGGCTGTTGGGGCCAAAGGCGCCGCCAAACCCTTGGTAGAAACTATCCAACCCATAGAAGAAGCTCACACGCGTATTTGTACAGCTTGGGCTATCGGAGATGATCACCAGGCCAACGCCATAGCCTTCATTACCGAACATACCGGTTGATTGCAAACCATTCACCCTAATATTCAGCAAGCCGCTCAACAGCCCGGCAAAGCGATTATTGCCGACCAAATTGGCCGATTGGTAGGTATAGTGGTAGCCATTGCCGGCGCCGGCGTAATCGACCTTGCCTTTACCGGCCAGCACAGTAATGGGGCTGCCGCCGTTAATGGCAATTTCAATCGCACCATCACCCTGATTCAAGCCGTTATAGCGACCTGACCAATAGAGATAGGCATGGGCAGGCGTACCCGGCACATTCAGTTGGAAGCTGCCATCCCGATTATTCAACAACCCCGCGCCACCGGTGGTGACGCAATTGTTACCAGCCAATGGGCTGCCTGGTTGCTCTTCCAAGACGCCATCTTGGCCGGTAACGACCGTGGATACCGGCGTATTCGTCGGTTGCGGTGTCTGGGTTGGCTGGCGCGTGGGCGTCTTGGTTGGGCGCGGCGTACTGGTGTCGTCCGGTGTATTGGTTGCGGTCGGCGTGTTGGTTGGCAGAACCGTCGGCACTGTTGGCACCGTTGGTATGGCATTGGGCAAGAAGAGCGCAAACTGTGTCAAATGTTTGATCGCAAATCGGACACTGTTGGTGGCCGGGTTACGCGACAAAACGGTAATGCCGTCTGTACGCCATTGTCCGGTTGCCTCATCAAGATATTGCAGCGTTAATTGTAATTCATCATCCGTGGGAGCCAGAATACTGTCGGGGTAGATGATCGCCAGAATGATACCGTCTCCCTGAAATTGGAGGTTATCCAGGGGAAGATTATTGCGGTAGGCATCGAATGCAAAGCTCGTGCCGGCAAATTTGAAGCCGACCGGATTGGCGCCGGGCGCCGGCAGATTGGTTAAGATAAAGGTGGTTGTGGCATCAACAACGCCGGCTGGGAAGGTAATCGAGATTCTCGCGCTACTGTCGGGTTCAACCCAGTCAATAGCGTCGGAGGTGGCCGGATTGATGACTTTGATCAGATCACCCGGCGGCAACGTTGGTGTGGCGGTGGCCGTGTTGGTCGCTGTTGGTGTGGCGGTCGCCGGCTCGGTCGTCACTGTATTGGTCGCCGTTGGTGTGGCGGTCGCCGGCTCAGTCGTCGCTGTATTGGTCGCCGTTGGTGTGGCGGTCGGCACGGTCGGTACAGTCGGCACAGTCGGCACCGTCGGCACGGTCGGTACAGTCGGCACCGTCGGCACGGTCGGCACAGTGGGCACAGCAAGTAGACCGGCAGACTCGTTAGCGCGCCGATCTTGTTGCTGAATTTCACTACGGGCATTGACAACGGAAACGCTCAAGAGAACAATGATAGCAATCAATGCAAAACGGCTTACGAATCTTAAGTTTTCGGTTGTTTTGAGAGCAAACTGTTTTTGATTTGATGGCATGCGAATGCTTTCCTTCCCGGACTTTGGATGTGACAAAATGAAGTTTGACGACAGACAGGGCGCTTTGTGGCATTAGCAACATGACTGAATTGCAATGCCACAAAACACCTATGAACTTACAACAAAGGTAAGGACAAAGAGGGTGCGAATGGGGCGATTATAGCACGACAATCATCATCATAAACTTACGATTTGTTAATTAAACATTACATTTATGTAAACAAGACTAATATTTACCAATCTAGCGATGAGGAGTTGTTCATGTTGGTAGCAGAAGAGGTTGATAACGACTAGGAGCTATGGCGTGGATTCCGTCACCGGACCTTTAGGGTTTCGGAAACCCTAAAGGTCCGGGCAAATGTGTCATATCTACCGGAGTGTGACAGTCAGTGGTGTAAACAGCCTCCTCCTTTGTCCGTCTGCAATCGCCTATACCGAAATCAAATGGAGAAGCGGCTTATGGATGGTACATGCGAATAAGCGAACGGATGACTGGTTCCTGCGCTTCAATTGACTGTACCAGATGAAATTGAACGAGCGCACGCTCCAAATTGTGGGTTGGGTGTCTTCTCTTAAAGTAAACGTCGCCGGCCAGGTAGTCAGCAAAGAAACGAAGCCCCAATTCAAAGGTGATCAAACGGATGGCATCATAGAGATAGGCATAATCATACTTTGTAAAGAAATGGGCTGCTTCTTCTAGATAACCAGCCAAAATCACCTGACACAGCGCCGTGTCAAAGATAACCGTCTCCAGTGCGGTAGTTTCTTCGCCGGCTGGGTTACAGCAAGAGCGCAAACAATCGCCAATATCATAGTGAACCAGGCCGGGTTTTACCGTATCTAAATCAATAATGCTCACCGCCGCGCCCGATTCATCATCGATCAAAATGTTGTCAACCTTGGGATCGCCATGAATGGCCCGGAGCACCAACTCACCACGCGCGTAGGCTTCCTCTAAAGCGCCGGCCCAGGTACGCCGCTCTTTGACAAAAGCTATCCCCCATGCCACCTGTGTTGCCGTTTCGCCTTTCATCCGTTGTTGGGCGACATCGCTTGACAATACTTGGTCATAGGCGGCGAGATACTGTGGGGTGATATGAAAGCCGGGTAAGGTGTCGTGTAATTGTAGCGGATTTAGATTACTCAGGAGACGATGAAAGCGACCAAGAGCAAGCCCAGCTTCGCGTGCATGAGCAGCATCGCGAATTTTAGGATAGGTTTTTGCTCGCTCGATCAAGCTGATGGCGCGCCAGAAGCCGCCATCAGAATCAAGGCAATAAGGTTGACCGCCGGCTGTCAGCAAAATGTGCGGCATCTCCCAACGCTTGCCGGCCCAACGCTGTTGACCGGCCATCTGCGCCGCCATATGTCCTAGAAAAGTCTGCATATTGAGCAAAATCAATTCAGGGCGCCGGAAAACATGGGTATTGACCCGTTGCAAGACAAACCGAGAAGCTTGTTGCAGACGATCCTGGTTGGTCGTGACAGTGTTTGCAGTCGGTGCAACAGTCACCAGATAGGTGTCATTCACATTGCCGCTCCCATACGTTTGCACCGTTTGCACTTCCCCCGGCGCAGCGAATTGTTGTGCGATCGTATAAAGCTTTTCCACAAGGATCACCCTTTCTGTTGCATCTGTTGACATAACTGGTATGGGGCCGGCATGAAGCTGGCATGGCGCTCACCAATCTTAGCCCAAGCGACAGATTGTGGCAAGGTCAAAACGAAATTGTCGTTGAAATCGATGTCGCTTACAATAACCGCAGCAACCCACAACCAAGCTGCTAAAATAGCGCTGATCAATCACTGAAAACCGGAGCGACCTATGACTGAGACTTCTGAGCTTGCCACCTATCGCCGTCTTTTTGCCGAAAAATTCGAAGAGTTACAACAGTTGTTACAAGACTTACCATCGGCAGCCTTGCTATGGAAACCCTTTGAACAAAGCCCCTGGCAAGGGCCGGCCAGCACACTAGGCTTGATCATTGCCCATTCCGTTTCTTCGACCATTTATCTGCTCCGCCGCGCCGAATGGACCCTGGGCCGGATTGAGTGGCGTCAGGTTGATGGCGATGAGGGCAGCGACGAATTTGGCCCGGCCAACCACGATCCCGCCTATTTGCAGGCGCGCATCGAGCGAGTGCAAACCTTTGTCAACGAACTGCTCGACACCTTGAGCGCTGCCGATCTCGACGGCAGTCGCGCCCATCCCAAACGGGCCGACCGGATTTTCACGGTGCGCTATGATGTCCAACACGCCATTGAACACATGAGCCAACATATCGGTCACGGCCAGCTAACTCGCCAACTCTGGGCGTTACAACCGCAGGCGTAGGACAGTGAGTCAGTGAGTCAGTAGGACGGTGAGCCAGCGAAACGGTTCTTACTGACTTACTGACCTACTGTCTTACTGTCTTACTGTCTTACTGTCTCACAAGGAGCCATTCCCATGAAATACCGCTATGCAGAAATGACCTGGCCGGAATGCAGCGCCGCTGTCAAAGCGGGACGCGTAGCTGTCTTGCCGGTAGCGACCTATGAAGATCATGGCTACCATTTGCCGATTGATGTCGATGTGGTATTGGCAACGGAGATCAGCGAGCGCGCTGTCGCCTTGATCCCGGAAGAAGCAGTGTTGATTCCCGCGGTCACTCACGGCTATAGCCCGCATCACATGGATTTCCCCGGCACCATCACCATCCGCTGGGATACATTTATCAACTACGTCAAAGATGTCTGCTTGAGTCTGGCTCATCACGGCTTTACCCGGATTCTGATTGTCAACGGACATGGCAGCAACGCTGCGCCGCTGGAAATGGCGTCGCGCTTAACGGTTGTCGAAACGGAGGGGCGTGTCCTCTGTGCGTCGGTGAACCACTGGGGTGTACGCAAATTGCGCGAAGAGGGCAAGAAGATCCGCACTTCGGACTATGGCGGCACCTCTCATGCGGGTGAATATGAAACATCGCTCTATCTGGCCTTGCGCCCTGATCTGGTGCAGATGGACAAAGCGGTCGATGAACGCAGCCCGCTGCCCCCCAGCTTTCAAAATGACCTGCTGGCCGGTAAACGCCCTGATGCTTCATTGGCAAATCTGATGCCTTATTGGAGCACCATGAGCGTCAGCGGCGTGCGCGGCGATGCCGCCAAAGCCACACGCGCCAAAGGCGAACAGCAAAGTCACCATTGAGCAAAGCTAAACACCGCCCAGTCCTAGCCGGTGCGCAACCGGCTAGGCGCTATATAAAGGGAGGGCATGATGATGGTGCGACTACGCCCGGCGACAACAGCAGATCTGCCACAGATCATTGCCTTGGACCAAGAAATTTTTGGCACTTACGGCGCCGACGAAAGTCCAGAGGTGATTGCCGCGCGCTTGGCTGTCTTCCCCACCGGTTGTGTTGTCCTGGCTAAAGCAACCGTGCAAGGTGATGCAGAACCCATTTTGGGGTATCTCACAACAGAGAAGTGGGCAACATTACGGGAGCCGGCACTTGACGAAGACCCACGATTGACCCATCAACCAGCCGGTACAATTTTAAATATCACAACGCTTGCGATTGCACTGTCACAACAAGGGCGCGGCTTAGGCGCACAACTGGTCGCCCATGCCATTGCGCTGGCGCAACGGGAAGGATGTACCGCCATTGTGTTAGAAACGGCTTGGGCCGCCCGTTTTTATGAACAGCATGGGTTTGTCAAGTGTGGCGAACGACGCCAGCGCAATATTCTCCTTCATATCATGCAATATACACTAGAAGCATAGGCCAACTACAGCATTTGTTTTAGTTATCTTTGGCGAAATGACAGTCACTCAGCACCACTTACGGAAAACTTAATGTACTTTCTTTGCATATAGCTCTGCTTTGTGATACACTTTTGGCAGCGTCAACAAACCCGAACCCTGAAAACCGACTATGCAAGAAGTTGTTTGTTACACCTGTGGACGCATTGTTCACATATCACCGGATGCTGAACTCTGTTCGGTCTGTGGCGAAAACCTCCGTGAATTGCTGCACCCGGTCCATGCCTCTAAATATTTTTATGATCGCGCCGCTAAACTCGCCGCTGGGGATCAACTGCTGCCGGCCTTAGAGGAGATTGATCGCGGCCTGCGTTACCAGCCCAGTTCTGAATTGCGCTTGTTGGGTGCGATCCTGGCGAAACGCCTTGGCGACTTTGTCCAGATGCGCTACCATGTCGCCGCCATCCCGGTGGATGATGTTTTGCGCCCGGAAGGAGAATGGCTGCTGCGCTCGCATCAGAGCCATCAGCGCGAATTGCGCGAGGCGACCAAGGAGGGGCTGATCACGCGTAAGCAGGCGATGATCGCAGCGGCAGAGTTGCCCTATGCCATTCAACCGGCGCAAGCGGTGCGTGGCCGCTTGCGTTCAGGGGCGGCTGTGGCCGCTGTTTGCCTGGTGATTCTGCTTGGCGGCGCTTGGTTTTTCAACGCCATCCCCTTTGGGCGCTGGCAGCCGGACGGTCAAGGGGAAACCGCCGACTCTAACCCGCCGGTCACGCCCGTTCAACAACCGGCTCAATCCGAACCAACGAACACGCCATTACCGGTAGTCGAAGCAACAGCGGTTCTCACGCCGACGGCCACCAGCACGCCCAATGTCCCGCCCGATGTCGCTAACGCCCAGCCCACAGTGACGCCGAATGCAATTGCCGCCAATGGCATGACCGGCACGGTTGACTTTGCAGATGGACAACCGGTTGACATCCAAGGCTACCTGCAACAACAAAATCGGCCTGACCTGGCGCAACTGGCGGTGACAGCCACCCAACAGGGGGGTGTTCTCACTTTAATCGGCACGGCGCCCTCGTTCGAGTTGCGCCAAGCATTGCTGGAAGTGGCGAGAACGATGCCGGGTGTAACTGATGTCAATGGGGTGAATCTCTTGCTGCGCCCAGCAGACAACTATGTTGTCCAACCAGGTGACACTCTGTGGGATATTAGCTATCGGCTTTATGGGGATAACAAGATTGCCGCGCTCCTCGCGGCCAATCGCGCCATTCTCTCCTCACCCGAAGCGTTAGATGTGGGGATGGTTTTGACGGTGCCGCCGCTTGAGTAAGGATGAAAGATGAAGGCGGAAAAACTTCATCCTTCATCCTTTTATCTGGGCGGGTGCATCGGCATGATCACATGTAAAAATTCTTCTTCGCCCATGCCGACTGGGCGCAGGGCGCAGGGACGGGTCGGTTGCGTTGTTTCGAGGACGACTTGCGGTTGATCGACGCGGCTGAGGACATCAATTAAGAAACGGGCGTCGAAAGCAATTTCCAACTCCTCACCTTCGACCATCGCATCCAATTCACTCACATTATCGCCCATCTCAGCGCTGGTGGCTGTTAAGCGCACCTGCCCTACGGTTTCTCCTGTGGCGGGATTGACGCGCAGACGGACAATATTTGCATTATCACGCGCAAAGAGCAAGGCAACGCGCACCGCTTTTAACAGCGACGCCGTGTCAATAACCGTGCGGGTGTTATGGCTCTTGGGGATGGTGGCGCGATAGTCAGGGAAGCGGGCGTCGATCAATTCGCTGACCAGCTCGACGCGATGAAAAGCGCCGCGCGCCTCTTCGCCTTTGCCCCACAGTTGGAACAAGATCTGGTTACGCGCCTGGGTGACAATCACCAGCACCGGGCGCGCTTCGTCGGCGTCGGCGCTAATGCGGGCCAATTCGCCCAGGCTGCGCGCCGGCACAATCACCGTCATCTTCTCTTCAGTCAACCCTTGGGAGAGCGGTACGCCCCGGACACTCAGGCGATAGCCGTCAGTAGCCGCCATCGTCAGGCGGTCACCCGTAAAGCTCACTTCGACGCCGGTGAGGGTCGGGCGATTCTCATCGCTGGAGGCCGCAAAGATCACCTGGTCGATCATCTTGCGCAGACCGCCGGTCGCCAGTTCCATCTGCACGCCATCGACAATCGGCACGGCATTATGGCCGTCATCGCTGGGGTCATCGTGGCCCTGGGCCGTGGGGATGAGCGGGAATTCAAAGGCGTCGATGCCCTTCATGTTGGCTTCAAAGCGGGCGCAACTCAGGTGGAGCGTTTGGGTGCGCACGGCCAGTTCCATGTCGATCCGTTCCGGCGGCAGGCTGTTGACAAATTCGGTCAACAAGCGGGCCGGCACCGTAATCGCGCCCTCATCTTCCACCTTGGCCCCGATCCAGCAGTTGATGCCGATCTCGCGATTGGTGGCGGCCAGTCGCAATTGGTTGTTCTTCGCCTCCAGCAAGATGTTACTCAGCACGGGCATGGTCGTGCGCGAGGAAACGGCGCGGCCGACAATGGAAAGTCCTTTGGCTAGATTTTCTTGATGACAGCTTACCCGCACCGGGGCCTCCTCTGTAATAAATAATGGTCAATTGACGATTATTAATTGTAATAAGTATAAATTATGATAGCGATGAACGATTTCTACTGTTGGCAAACCGTTGGTTGATGGGACGAAGGCCAACGGTTTTGGATGACAACGAGTATACCACAGTTTGCAACAACTTGTGGAAAAATGGGGTAAGTTCGTTAACAAATCCGTGACTTTGCTGGTTGTCCCTTATTAAACAGGTTCTTAGGCGGCAACGGCGTTGGGCAATTCGTTCATGAACTCGGTTAGTGAATTACGGGTGAATGCCAAATTGACCAACGCATTTAATTGCTCCATTGATAGACTTCGTAGTTGTGTTTGTACAGCCTCTGGCACTTCCCCAAAGCGGTGTGTTAAGACATTGAGCAGTAGAACCAAAGCGCCTTCGCTACGTCCCTTTTGAATCCCGATTCGTTCCACACTAGTAATGTACGGCATCTTCTTTTCTACCTCCAGTTGCGCCATTTCCTGCCAGAGTTCTTGTTCAGCCGCTGGCGGCAACCACATGATCCAATCGATGAAATGAAACAGGTTGATGATGTCTTCTCGGCCATAACCCCGCTCATATAAGTGGCGGATGATATAAAACTTCCAGAAACGGCGTTCCTCACTGTCATGTTGCGTCTCTTGCGTCTTGAGGTGCGCCATGACCACAATGGCAAAGGGGTTTTTGCTCGCCTCCAACATGGCCCATTGCCCTTTGTAGTCGGTCAATTTGGCGACTGGAAAGGTGAAGGTGGTCATAAATCAACCTTGTCAACGTGGGCGGAAAAGCTTGCTGGTTGTGATTATACCACAGGGTTGCGTGTTCCGTGTTCCGTGAATTATGCTGATCATTGTATCGTGGGAGACATATCACCGCGAATCAAAGGATTAGCGAATCTTTTTCTCCTCGTCCATATCACCGCGAATCATGGGATTAGCGAATCTTTTTCTCCTGACGGGATTCGCTAATCCCATGATTCGCGGTGATACTCACGCAACACGTCTCACGCTGCTAAATACTGCCGCCGATACAACTCGGCATACAGCCCATCCTGTGCCAGTAATTCTTCATGCGTTCCCCGTTCCACAATGCGACCGGCTTGCAGCACGCAGATCAGATCGGCGTTACGGATGGTGCTGAGCCGGTGCGCGATGACCACGGAGGTGCGCCCGGCCAGCAGCCGATCCAGCGCCTCCTGGATCAAGGTTTCGGTGACGGTGTCGATGCTGGCGGTGGCTTCGTCCAGAATCAAGATGCGCGGGTCGGCCAGGACGGCGCGGGCGATGCAGATCAACTGGCGCTGGCCCACCGACAGGTTAGAACCGCCTTCGAGAATTACCGTGTCGTAGCCATCGGGCAGATCAAGAATAAAATCATGGGCATTGGCCGAGCGGGCAGCAGCTTCCACTTCTTCGTCAGTAGCAGTGATGCGGGCAAAGCGGATGTTATCACGGATTGTACCGGGAAAGAGGAAAGGGTCTTGCGGCACCAGCCCCATCTGGCGACGCAATGAGGCTTGCGTCACCGTGCGCACATCGACACCATCGATTTCCACAACGCCAGCGCTGACATCATAGAAGCGGGCAATCAGGTTGGCAATGGAACTCTTGCCCGCACCCGTCGGCCCGACCAGCGCCACCATCTGCCCTGCTGTCAGCATCAAGTTGATGTCGTGCAACACCGGCGTGTCATCGCGATAGTGAAAATTGACGCCCCGCAGCGCGACTTGTCCCTGGATTGGCCCCATCGTCTTGCCATCCGCCGGGTCGGCCACATCGGGGTGGGTGTCGAGCAGGCCCAGCACCCGTTCGCCGCCGGCCATGGCTTGTTGCATGGTGGTGTAAAGCTGGCTCAGATCCTGGATTGGTTGGAAGAAGCGGGTGACATAGGCCAAAAAAGCGACCAGCACCCCCAGCGTCACCCCCTCGTTGATCACCGCCCGTCCGCCAAACCAGAGGACAATCGCCGTCGCCAGCGTACCCAGAAACTCAACCGTGGGCAAGAAGAGAAAGGAGAGCGACATGGCCGCCACGTTGGCATCGCGATTGGCCCGATTGACGCCATCAAAGCGCTGCTGTGAAGCATCTTCCTGGGCAAAGGCTTGAATCACCTTCATGCCGGCAATGTTCTCGGCCAGGTCGCCCACCACTGCCGCCACCCGTGAACGCGTCTGGCGAAAGGCGACCTTGGCGCGCTGGGCAAAGAGGTGAGTCGCCAGCGCCATGAGCGGCAGCACGGTAAAGGTGTAGAGCGCCAACTCTGGACTCATGGCGAGCATGACGACCATGATGCCGCCGAGCAATAGCAGATCGCCCAGCAGCGTCAGCAAGCCTTGCGAGAGCAATTCGTTGATCACCCCCACATCGTTGATCACCCGCGAGACGGTGACGCCGATGATGTTGTTGTCATGATAGCGTAGCGGCAGATATTGGAGATGGCGAAAGAGTTGACTGCGCAAATTCGCCAGCACCTGTTGCCCCACCCAACCCAAAATATAACGCTGCCACGCCGTGGTGAGATAGATGCCGACAAAAGCCAGCGCTGTCCAAAGCGCCACTTGGTTGAGGCCGGCCTGGTTGCCGTTGGTGATATGCTCATCAATCGCCACCTTGACCAGGTAGGGGGTGAGCAGCGTCAAGCCGGAGGCAATCACCATATTGCCAAAGGCCAACGCCATTTGCCGCCAATAGGGCCGGACAAAGGCCAGCAGGCGGATGACAATCTGCGGGTCAAAGGCTTGGCCGCCCTCATTTTCGCCGGCCCGCTGCAAAACCCCGCGCGGCCCCATGTTGACGCCGGTTGAACCGATGGAAAAGCTCATGCGTGGCCTCCGTGATGCGTGATGCGTGATGCGTGAACCGTTAACAATGTTCGTAGGTGGTATCTTTTTTAGGACGCACCCCTACTGAAAACAGTGCTTGACAAACCACCGATTTCCAGTATAATGAGAATGATTCAATTGAAGAAACGGCGCCCTCCGGATGAACGGATCATCCAGAAGGCGGCCTCACCGCCCAAACTGTGCTTCCAGTCTGGGTGGCTCTGTTTATTTTACCTTTTTTGCGGAACGGGTACAAGAAAACGGCCACCTGACGACACTGTGTCGCGAGGGCAGGGCCGTTTTTTGATTGGATCGCCGCCGCAAGAAAGGAGGCTACGGAATCACGCATCACGCATCACGCATCACGCATCACGCATCACGCATCAGTAATCATTGATGACAAAGGAGAGGAGTAACGGGCAATGTATGAATGGTCAGAATTGATCAAGTTGTGGGAACGGGAGCAGGTGACGCCGGAGCAGGTGATCGGCCAGTTGTTGCAACATGGCGCGGCGCAGCAGACACTCCTGGTTGCCTTACAACGGCGGCTGGAGCAGGTGGAACAGACCCTGGCCCCGCCGGTACGGCGGTAGGTTGGCAACTATAGTGTGCGTTGCACGGGGCACAGCGGTTCGCTCCACAGGATCAACGGCTGCCCCGTGCAACGCACACTATGCCTGATCGTTGGTTTGGGCGCGCACCGTGGCGACGCCCGCTTGCCGCCATTCCTCGGCATGGGTGGCGAGATCAGTGGCCAGTTGCCGCCATTCTTCGTCACCCATCTGTTGCGCGAGTTGGCTAAAGATGCCAGCCAGGCGTTGGGCAGTTGAATCACCAATCGCTTGCGCCAGGACAAAGGCTTGCCACCACGCACCCAACGCTGCCTCAGCTAATTCAAGCGCCTGGAAGGCATCGCCCTGATCGTCCAAACTGAGCATTTCGCCAAAACGATCGGTAATCACGTGATAAATCGAAAGCGCTTCATCCAAGAGCAGTACTGCCTGAACATAATTCGCAGCCGCGTTCGCCGTTCGCCCCATATAAATCAATACAGCCGCGACGCCCATTTGGTTATGAATTGCTGTGTGTAGCGCCAAAGCCATCCGGAAATATTCCCAGGCTTGCTCCAAGTTGCCTTCGGCGCGTCCAAGATCACCTAACTTCTGTAGCACGTTGGCTTCGCCCAGGCGGGCGCCGATGGCGGGGTAAATGGCTAAGGCCGCCAGATAGCGTTCGCGGGCGCCCTTGAGATTCGCCTCGCGCATTTCCAAGTCGCCCAACGCTTTTTGCACGTTGGCTTCGCCCAGGCGGGCGCCGATGGCGGGGTAAATGGCTAAGGCCGCCAGATA